>NZ_JAXBQT020000001.1:213746-467334 GCF_047520755.2 Stenotrophomonas sp. FR010
GGGAGGCGCCGGCCAGCGGCCGGCGCCCCCGTCACAGGTCAACCGCGATTGACCTGCGCATAGACAGTCGAACTCATGCCGAACAGCTTGATGAAGCCTTCAGCCTCTTCCACGCCCCAGTCGGCCGACTGTGCGTAGGTGGCGCCCTTGGTGTTGAGCAGATGCGGCGACTTCACCGCCACCGCGTCGACGCGGCCACCGCGGGTTTCCAGCACCACTTCGCCGTTGACCTTGGCCTGCGAGGACTTCAGGAAGGCCTCGATGTCGGTCTTCAGCGGGTCGTGGTAGAAGCCTTCGTACACCAGCTCCACCCACTTGCGTGCGACGTCCGGCTTGAAGCGGTTCTGCTGTTTGGTCAGCACGGCATCTTCCAGCGCGCGGTGCGCGGCCAGCAGCGAAACCAGGCCCGGGGCCTCGAACACGATGCGACCCTTGAGGCCGATCACGGTGTCGCCGGTGTAGACGCCGCGGCCAACGCCATATGGGGCGAACAGCTTGTTGAGCTGGGCCAGGATCTGGTCGCCCGGCAGCGCCTTGCCGTCCAGTTCCACGGCTTCGCCTTCAACGAACTTCAGGGTCACGGTCAGCGCCTGTTCCGGCCATTCGCTGCGCGGCGAGCACCAGCCACGCGCGCCTTCACCCGGGGCTTCCCAACGGTCGATCTCACCGCCGGACATGGTCACGCCCAGCAGGTTCTCGTTGATGGTGTAGGCCTGCTGCTTGGCGCGCACGCCGAAGCCGCGCTCTTCCAGGTACTTCTGCTCGTAGGCGCGGGTCTGGGTGTGTTCCTTCTGGATCTCGCGGATCGGCGCGATGATCTGGTAGTCGCCCAGTGCCTTCACAGCCAGGTCGAAGCGGACTTGGTCGTTGCCCATGCCGGTGCAGCCGTGGGCGATGATGTGGGTACCCAGCTCGACAGCACGCTTCAGCGCGGCATCGACGATCAGGTAGCGGTCCGAAACCAGCAGCGGGTACTGGCCCTGGTAGCCTTCGCCGGCCCACACGAACGGCTTGACGAAGCCTTCCCAGATGGCCGGGCCACCATTGACGGTGACGTGGCTGGTCACGCCCAGCTCGGCGGCACGCTTCTCGATGAAATCGCGCTCTTCATCATCCACGCCGCCGGTGTCGGCGAACACGGTGTGCACGTTGTAGCCACGCTCCTGCAGGTAGGGCACGCAGAAGCTGGTATCCAGGCCGCCGGAGAAGGCGAGAACGACGTCTTTGTTGCTCATGGGGAGGGTATGTCCTGGTAGCGCCGGGCCGTGCCCGGCGGAAATGATTGAATCGGAAAAAATCAGCGCCCGGCAACGGCGGCCATGATCGCCTTCTGCACGTGCAGGCGGTTCTCGGCTTCGTTGATGGCGATGCACTGCGGCGAATCCATCACCGCATCGGTGGCTTTCACGTTGCGGCGCAGCGGCAGGCAGTGGCTGAACACCCCGTTGTTGGTCAGCGCCATCTTCCGCTCGTCCACGATGAAGTGCTTGAACTGGTCGCGGATCGGCTTTTCCGGTTCCCAGTTGCCGAAGAACGGCAGCGCACCCCAGCTCTTGGCGTAGACCACGTCGGCGCCGGCGTAGGCGCTGTCGATGTCATGGCTGATCTTCAGCGAACCGCCGCTCTCGGCCACGTTCTGCTCGGCCCAGCCCATGTAGCGCTCGTCGAGGATGTAGTCGGCGGTCGGGCACAGCAGGGTCACGTCCATGCCCATGCGGGTGGCGATGGTCAGCGCCGAGTTGGCCACGGCAGTGTTCAGCGGCTTGGGGTGGTAGGTCCAGGTCAGCACGTACTTCTTGCCGCGCAGGTCCTGGGTGCCGAAGTGCTCCTGCAGGGCCATGATGTGGGCCAGCTCCTGGCACGGATGGGTGATGGTCTCCATGTTGATGACCGGCACCGGCGAGTACTTGGCGAAGCTGTTGAGGACGATGTCCTGGCGGTCGTAGGCCCAGTCGATGAACTTGGGGAACGCGCGCACGGCGATGATGTCGCAGTAACGGCCCAGCACCTTGGCCACCTCAGCGATGTGCTCTTCGGTATCGCCGTCCATCACCGTGCCGAGGTTGAACTCGATCGGCCACGCATCCTTGCCCGGCTGCAGCACCACCGCGTGGGCACCGAGCTGGAATGCGCCCAGTTCGAAGCTGGTGCGGGTACGCATGGACGGGTTGAAGAACACCAGCGCGATCGACTTGCCCTTGAGCTGGTCGCCGAGCTTGTTGCGCTTGAACAGCGCGGCCTGGGTCAGCAGCGCGTCGAGATCACTGCGGCTCCAGTCCTGGGTGTTCAGGAAGTGCTTGGGGGACATCATCTTTCCTTGCGTGGCGGCGCCGGGTTCGACGCGGTGGAAGGGAAAACAGGAAGCAAAGGTGAAACGAAAAGGTTGCAGTTGCAGCTTTCAGAAGGCGGAAACGAAAAAACCCAGCCGGCGGGCTGGGTTTTTTTCGGACGAACAGCAAAAAGCTCCGGTTACCCAGCGAGAATGTGGGGTTCCGGTCGACGCGCACGCGAGGTCATGCCCGACGCCTGTCGGGCTGCGCTGCTGTCGTGCTGGAAGTCGGTGAGCTTCATGGCCGAATATCTTTGCATGCGGCCGTGACCGGCGCAAGGGGCCGGGGTCGCAGAATCAGGGATTGCCGGCGGCGCCCTGCTCCGGACCGACCCAGGGGGTGATCGACACCCGGATCTTGAGCCGGTTGCCCGGGTCTTCCGGCAGCCGCGACCGATACTTGGTGCCCTTGTAGACGTAGTCCACGTCGTAGGCGATGGGCCGGCGGAATTCACGCCCCACCGGCACGATGCGGCAGTCGCGGGTCAGCATCGGGCCATTGTTGGCAGGCGCTGGGGCCGGCGTTTCGGGGCCGGCCTCTTCGGAGGGCTCCTCGTCGCTGCGCTTGAACATCGAGCGCACCGAATCCCAGAAGCGGCTGATCCGGCCCTTGTCCTCGACCGGCTCCTCGCCGGTCACGTTCACCGGGGCCAGGGTCCGTGTCGACACCGGCTCGCAGTGCTCCTCAGTGCGGGTCGCGCGCAGGGTCTGGAACACCGGCTCGACGTTCAGCACCTGGGCGTAGTCGAACTTCACGTTCTCCACGATCACCACCCGGTTGCGGGGCTCGGCCTCCTGGGCCAGCACCACGGCGGGCAGCGCCGACAGGCAGGCCAGGGTCAGCAACGCGGTGGATTTCATTGGCGACGGGAGCAAGGACACGGCAATAGTGTAGGCAGTGGCGAGCGCAAGGGGCTGAACATTACCCGTCCACGCTGCTCCTGCCCACCCCACCCTGGATGGACCCGGCGTCCACCGGTGGCAGCCAGTGCCCCCAAAGGGGGCCGACACGTTCTAAAATCACAGGCTTGTCCCCCAGCCACAGCCCCATGACCCTGCGCCTGCACAACAACCTGACTCGCCAGCTCGAACCGTTCATTCCGCTCGACCCGGCCTGTCCGACCCTGTATGTGTGCGGCCCCACGGTCTACAACTACGTGCACATCGGCAACGCCCGTGGCCCAGTGGTGTTCGGGGTGCTGGCCGATCTGCTGCGGCGCCGTTTCGGCGCGCTGCGCTACGCCCGCAACATCACCGACGTGGACGACAAGATCAACACCGCCGCGCGCGAGCAGGGCGTACCGATCAGCACCATCACCGGCAAGTTCGCCGCCGCCTACCGTGAAGACATGGCCGCGCTGGGCGTGGTGCCGCCGGACATCGAGCCGGAGGTGACCGCGCACATGCCGCAGATCATCACCATGATCGAGCAGCTGATCGCCAATGGTCATGCCTACGCCGCCGAGGGTCACGTACTGTTCGCGGTCGCCAGCTTCAACGGCTACGGCAAGCTCTCGCGCCGTGACCCGGAAGAAATGCTGGCCGGTGCCCGTGTCGACGTGGCCCCGTACAAGCGCGACCCGGGTGATTTCGTGCTGTGGAAGCCGTCCAGCGACGACCTGCCCGGCTGGGAATCGCCGTGGGGCCGGGGTCGTCCGGGCTGGCATATCGAATGCTCGGCGATGGCCGCAGCCCACCTGGGCGAGACCATCGACATCCACGCCGGCGGCGTCGACCTGCAGTTCCCGCACCACGAGAACGAGATCGCGCAGAGCGAATGCGCCCACGGAGGTAGGATCTTCGCCCGTTTCTGGCTGCACAACGGCATGCTCAACTTCGGCGGCGCCAAGATGAGCAAGTCGCTGGGCAACATCGAGCGCGTACACGACCTGGTCCGCCAGCATCCGCCGGAGGCGCTGCGCCTGGCCCTGCTGTCGGCCCACTACCGGCAGCCGCTGGACTGGTCTGATGCGCTGATCGAACAATCGGTGCGCACCCTGGACCGCCTGTACGGCACCCTGCGCGAACTGGCGTCGATCGAGGCCACGGCAGTGATCCCCGCCAGCGTCGAAGCGACCCTGGACGACGATCTCAACACACCCCAGGCGCTGGCCGAAGTGGCCCGCATCGCCGCCGACGCGCGTCGTGCCACCGACCCGGCCGAACAGGCACGCCTGAAGGGCGAGCTGCTCGGTGCGGGCCTGGTGCTGGGCCTGCTGCAGGCCGACCCGGCGCAGTGGTTCGGCACCGCAGCGGGCGACGAGGACGACGATGCCCGCGTCCAGGGCCTGATCGACGAGCGCGCCGCGGCCAAGAAGGCACGCGATTTCGCCCGTGCCGACGCCATCCGCGACCAGCTGGCCGCCGAAGGCATCGTGCTGGATGACACCCCGCAGGGCGTTCGCTGGTCGCGCAAGCGCAGCTGACCTGCCCTGCCCCGTGGCCGGTCCGCCGGCCACGCCCCACCGTAGAGACTGTTGTGACCGACTCCCCGTTCCCGCTTGAACCCACCGCCGCCGAGGCCCAGGCCGCCATCGCCGAGGAATTCGGCTTCTTCGGCGACTGGTCCGAGCGCTACCAGTACCTGATCGACCTCGGCCGCAAGCTGCCGCCCTTCCCGGAAGAATGGAAGACCGAAGAGCATCGCCTGCTCGGCTGCCAGTCGATGGTCTGGATCGTGCCGGAAGGCAACGCGCAGTCGCTGCGCTTCCATGCCATCAGCGATTCGGCGATTGTCTCCGGCCTGATCTTCCTGGCGCTGCGCGTGTACTCCGGGCGCTCGGCGCAGGAGATCCTGGACACCGAGCCGAGCTACATCCAGGACATCGGCCTGGCCCGCCACCTCTCGCCCACCCGCAGCAATGGTGTGGCGGCGATGCTGGCCTTCATCCGCGAGACGGCGCAGGCGCAGCTGCAGCGCGACCCGTCGTGAGCGAACCCGCCACAGCCGAAGACAGTGCACTGGGCCTGCTGTCCCGCCCCGGTTTCGCCAGGCTGCTGGCCTACCGCATCTTCGCGATGCTGTCCTACCAGGTGGTCGCGGTCACTGTCGGCTGGCACATCTACGAAGTCACCCGCAATCCGTTCTCGCTGGGCCTGATCGGCCTGGCCGAGGTCGTGCCGTTCTTCTGCGTGGCTCCGTTCGCCGGTTACCTGGTAGATCACCTGCCGCGCCGTCGGCTGGGCATGGTCGCCTGTTGCGGGCTGATCGCCACTGCACTGGTATTGACCAGCGTAGCCATGGGCTGGCTGCCGATTGACGGCGTGTGGCCGATCTATGCGGCCATCGCGCTGACCGGCATGGTCCGCGCCTTCCTGTCGCCGATCTACAACGCCTTGTTCGCCCGCGTGCTGGCCCGTGGCCAGTTCGCCCGTGGCGCCGGCCTGGGCGCGGTGGTGTTCCAGGCCGGCATGATCGCCGGCCCGGCACTGGGTGGCGTGCTGGTCGGCTTCGGTGGCAAGGGTCTGTCCTACGCGGTGGCTACGGCCTTTGCGCTGGTGGCGATGGCCTGCCTGGCCACACTGAAGGTGGAAGAACCGGTGCATACCGGTCCGGCCGCACCGATCTTCAAGAGCATCGCCGAAGGCGCGCGCTTCGTGGTCGGCAACCGGATCATGGTCGGCGCGATGGCGCTGGACATGTTCTCGGTGCTGCTGGGCGGCGTGGTAGCGATGCTGCCGGCGTTCCTGCACGAGATCCTGCACCACGGCCCGGAAGGCCTGGGCATCCTGCGCGCGATGCCGGCGCTGGGCTCGGTGTGCGTGGGCCTGTGGCTGGCGCGCCACCCGCTGCAGCGCAATGCCGGCCGCGTCCTGCTGTTCGCGGTGGCCGGCTTCGGCCTGTGCGTGATCAGCTTCGGGTTGTCGCAGCATTTCTGGCTGTCGGCGCTGATCCTGCTGTTCTACGGCGCGTTCGATGGTGTCTCGGTGGTGATCCGCTCGACCATCCTGCAGTTGGCTACGCCGGAAGAGATGCGCGGTCGCGTATCGTCGATCAACGGCATCTTCATCAGTTCGTCCAACGAGCTGGGCGCGTTCTATGCCGGCACGATGGCGAAGCTGCTCGGCCTGGTGCCGGCGGTGGTGCTGGGCGGATTCGCGGTGCTGAGCGTGGCCGGGATCACCGCGTGGAAGAACCCAACGCTGCGGAAACTGAATCTTCGCGACCTGCAGTGAACCTGTAGAGCCGAGCCCATGCTCGGCTGCGCATTTCCGTGCACCCATGAACCGGTAGCGCCAGGCCATGCCCGGCGGGCTCTTTCCGCGACCGCGGTGGGGTGTAACTTTCTTTGCGCGCGCAAAGAAAGTAACCAAAGATACGCGTCGCCATCCGCGAGCCGGTGCTGCGCACCGGTGCCCTGTGCTCCTCGGTGAATCAGGGGACGGCGCGGAGAGCCAGCCGACTAGCAGTCGGCTCTACAGGATAGAGCCGCCTCTTCGCCCCTGATTCCCCTGCGGTGCTCGGCTCGCTACAAGGCGGACTCAACAGCCGCGAGCACGCATGACCGCTCCTGTCGGCCTGAGCAGAGCGTGGGCTCGGCTCTACATCGGCCGCGCACGCAGGAAACCGTCGAGAGCCTGCGGGAGGGTCCGGGCAGGACCGTCCGCGGCATGGATGCCGCGGCCGAGCTTACAGGGATGTACTTGCAGCCTGTCCTGCCCGGACCCACCCGCAGGCTCACGCCGATACCCGCAAGGCGCCGCCCTACGCAGCCAACACGAACCCAACAAAAAACCCGGCCGAAGCCGGGTTTTTCGCATGACCAGACAACGAACTGGAATCAGTCGCCCTGCTGCTTCTGCAGGTGCTCCCAACGCTCCTGGGCGTCGATGGTGCGCTCTGCGGTGAGGCGCGCTTCCAGGCGCTCCAGGCCGATTTCTTCGCCGGTGTCGACGCAGTAGCCGTAGTCACCTGCTTCCAGGCGCTTCAGGGTGCTGTCGATCTTGCCGATCAGCTTGCGGTAGCGGTCGCGGGTACGCAGTTCCAGCGAGTTCTCGGTCTCGCGGGTCGCACGCTCGGCTTCGTCGCCGATGTCACGCACTTCCTCGCGCAGATTCTCGATGGTCTGCTTGGACTCTTCCACCAGGTCCGCGCGCCAGTTCTGCAGGCGCTGGCGGAAATACTCCTGCTGCAGCGGGCTCATGTATTCCTCTTCCGAGGACGGCTTGTAGCCAGCCGGCAGGATCGGGCGGCCGGTGGCCTCGTCGGTCTTGTACTCGACCACCTTGTACTTGCTGCGCGGGGCCGGTGCTGCCGAGCGGGCGGCGACGGCCACGGCAACCTTGCCGACAGGGCGCGACACGGTCTTCGGGGCGGAATCGGATTTCACGGCGGTTTTGGCAGGCGATTTCGAAACGGGCACGGGATTCTTGGATTGCGGGGCCTTCGAAGCGACAGGAGCGGCGGCCGGGGCCGGCGTTGAGGCCGGCTGGGCTGCCGCCACTGCCACGGTCTTGGCCGGGACAGGCTTGGCCGGAGCCGGCTTGGCAGCAGGCTTCGGTGCGGACTTCACTACTGGGGCCGGGGTCGGCTTTGCGGCCGGCGCGGCAACGTTCTTGGCAACCTTCTTTACAGCGGCGGGCGTGGCGGCCGGTTTAGCCGCAGCGACCTTCTTTGCTACGGGCTTGGCGACCGGCTTGGCTGCAGCCTTCTTCACCACCGCCTTCGGCGCCGGCTTGGCGGCGGCCTTCTTGACCACCGGCTTGGCGGCGGCCTTCTTCACTGGCGCGGCCTTGCTGACGGTCTTCTTCACCGGCGCCTTCTTGCTGGCGGCGGCTGGCTTGGCCTTGGCGGGCGCAGCGGCCTTCTTCGCCACCGGCTTGGTTGCCTTGACCGGCGTTTTCTTTGCGGTGGCCTTCCTGGCCGCCGGTTGCGAGGACGCTGCCTTGGTCGCCGGCTTGCTGGCCGGCTTCTTGGCAACGGGCTTTGCCGCCAACTTCTTCACAACAGGCTTGGCGGTTTTCTTGGCGGCCGTTGCGGCCTTCTTTGCAGTTTTTTTAGCAGCCACGAAACGCTCTTCCTTGGATTTCCCGGGGCCCGGGAAAGCGGGCCTTTATAGCCTACCCGACCCGCAGCAGCAACCTCGGCACCCTGCTCCATTCAGTCCTGGAGCCAAGGCGCCCTGGAGGGCAGTCCGACGAACACGGACCGCCTTGCGCGGTACGGAACCTGGCCAGCACCCGACGGTGCTGGTACCGGTCGCAGGCCATCGGCGACATGCGACCAACGCCCCATCCTGCACAAATGCGTCCTTCATGCCAACTGGCATAAGATGACTGGGTGATCTCGCGCCTGCTCATTGCCCTGCTGCGCTTCTACAAGCGCTTCATCAGCCCCCTGCTGGGGCCGCGCTGCCGTTTCGTGCCGAGCTGTTCTGAATACGCGATGGACGCCATCTCGCGGCACGGCCCGCTGCGCGGCAGCTGGTTGGCTGCGCGCCGGCTGGGCCGCTGCCATCCGTTCCATCCCGGCGGCTTCGATCCCGTGCCCGAGTCCCCCAACGCCCCCTCTTGCCGTTGCACAGGAAAACACTGACATGTCCTCCACCCTCATCACCAACGCCCGCATGGTCAACGAAGGCCGCACCTTCGATGGTGACCTGCGCATCGAGAACGGCCGCATCGCGCAGATCGGCAGCGGGCTCGCGCCGCGCGACGGCGAGCAGGTGGTGGACGCGGCCGGGCGCTGGCTGCTGCCCGGCATGATCGATGACCAGGTGCACTTCCGCGAACCGGGCCTGACCCACAAGGGCGACATCGCCAGCGAATCGGCGGCCGCCGTGGCCGGTGGCCTGACCAGCTTCATGGACATGCCCAACACCAACCCGCCGACGCTGAATTCAACCATCCTGGAAGCCAAGTACGAGCTCGCGCGCGGCCGCGCCTGGGCCAACTACGGTTTCTACCACGGTGCCAGCAATGACAACCTGGACGCGATCCGTGCCCTGGACCCGAAGAAGGCCCCGGGCGTGAAGGTGTTCATGGGTGCTTCGACCGGCAACATGCTGGTCGACAACCCGGAAACGCTGGACGCGATCTTCCGCGAATGCCCGACCCCGATCATCACGCACTGCGAAGACACGCCGATGATCGATGCCAACCTCAAGGCCTTCCAGGAAAAGTACGGCGATGCGCTGACCCCGGACATGCACCCGGACATCCGTTCGCGCGAAGCCTGCATCAAGTCGACCCGCCTGGCAATGTCGCTGGCACGCAAGCACGGCACCCGCCTGCACGTACTGCACATCTCCACCGCCGATGAGCTGGCGCTGTTCGAGAAGGGCCCGCTGATCCGCGCCGATGGCAGCCGCAAGCAGATCACCGCCGAAACCTGCGTGCACTTCCTGCACTTCGCGCGCCCGGACTACGCGACCAAGGGCAACCTGATCAAATGCAACCCGGCGATCAAGGAAGTGTCCGACCGCGAGGCAATCACCGCTGCCTTGGCCGATGACGTGCTGGACGTGCTGGCCACCGACCACGCGCCACATACCTGGGAAGAGAAGCAGAAGCCCTACGCGCAGGCGCCGTCGGGCCTGCCGCTGGTGCAGTACGCGCTGGTGGCCGCGCTGGAGCGGGTGCACGAAGGCAAGCTGACCCGCGAGCAGGTGGTGCAGAAATTCGCACATGCGCCGGCGCAGCTGTTCGACGTGGAAGAACGCGGCTTCCTGCGCGAAGGCTACTTTGCCGACCTGGTGCTGGTGGAGGACGTGCCGTTCACCGTCAAGCGCGAGGACGTGCTGTCCAAGTGCGGCTGGTCGCCGTTCGAAGGCACCACTTTCCGCTCGCGCATCGCCTCCACCTGGGTCAACGGCCAGCTGGTGTGGGACGGCAGCAAGCTGGTGGGTGAGCCCGCCGGCCAGCGCATGACCTACGACCGCTGATGCGTTCGGCACTGATGATCGGGGCGCTGCTGCTGGCCGCGCCCCTGCTCTGCACATCTTCGGCCAACGCGCAGGATGGCATCGGCAGCCTGATCGACAGCCGCGTGGTGTTCCCGGCCAGTGCCTCGCAGGGCGCGCTGGTGATCGGCAAGGTGCCCGCAGGCAGTCGCGTGCAGTACGCCGGCCGCCAGCTGCGGGTGAGCGGCTACGGCAGCGTGGTGTTCGGCATCGGCCGCGACGAGAAGGGTCCGCTGCGCGTACAGGTGCAACGCCCCGATGGTGGCAGCGAGACCGCGACCATTGCGGTGACGCCGCGTGACTGGCCCACCGAGCGGGTCAACGGGGTGCCACCGAAGACGGTCAATCCGCCGGCGGCGATCGCCGAGCGGATCAAGCGCGAACAGGCGCAGGTGACCGCCGCACGTGCCCGCGATGACGACCGCACCGACTTCACCCAGACCTTCATCTGGCCGGTACAGGGCCGCATCAGCGGCCGCTTCGGCAATGCACGCGTCTACAACGGGCAGCCGGGGGCCGGTCACTCCGGCATGGACATCGCGGTGCCGACCGGCACCCCGGTGAAGGCGCCGGCGGCCGGCATCGTGACCTTCGCCGGTCCGGACCTGTACCTGACCGGTGGCACGCTGCTGCTCGACCACGGCTTCGGGGTCAGCTCCAATTTCCTGCACCTTTCGCGCATCGACGTAAAAGTTGGCGACCGTGTGGAGCAGGGCCAGGTGATCGCTGCCGTCGGCGCCACCGGCCGTGCCACCGGCCCGCACCTGCACTGGGGCATGAACTGGTTCGACACCCGCATCGACCCGTTGCTGGTGCTGGAGCGGAAGTAACGCCCATCGCCCGGTGCGGTGGTGAGCCGCTGTTGTAGAGCCGAGCCCACGCTCGGCTGTCGCGCAGAGATGAGCCGAGCATGGGCTCGGCTGTACAGACAGCATTCAATCAACCGCGCGAGGTAGCGCCGGGCCATGCCCGGCGGAGCGCGGGATCAACCGCGCGCTGCCCACCACACGCGCAGCAACGTGCGCACCGGGGTGGCTTCGATTGGCTTGCCTGCGGCCTGCGCGGCAACGCGGGCGCGCGCCAGGCTCGACCACACGCGCCGCGGGCGCGGGCCCGGCACGCGGCTGCCCCATCCTTTCAGCAGGTACTGGGCCCAGCGCTGCGCGGCCGTGCTGGAATCCTCATCCAACAGGCTGCGCGGCACACCGGCTACGCCGGCATCCTGCAGGCGCTGGGCCAGCGTCTGCAGCTGCACCGCACGACCGGCGCCGGTGCGCGGCTTGTCGGCAAACAAGGCCGCTTCCACTGCGGCCACGGCCTCGGCGTAATTGGCCAGCGCACGCTCGGCACCGGCTGCATCCAACGCAACAGTACGCGCTTCAACGAGGTCCGGCAGCGCTTCGGCCAGTTGCACCCACGGCGCACGCACCGGCTCCAGCAGACGGCCCAGTGGATGGCGCGAACGATGCCCTGCCCAGCTGCGCAGTTCCTCGCCCCACCACGCCAGCTTGGCATCGGCCGGCAGCGGATCGCCGCTGGTGTTGAGCATGTCGTCAAACTCCTGCAGCAGCGCAAACCACGCCACTGCGAGCTCGCGTTGCGGTTCGGCCACGAACGGAGCGGCCACCGACCATTCCGGCCAACGGCTGCGCCACTTGTCGAGGAAACTGTCCAGCGCGGTACTGCTCACTACGGGATTCCTTACGGCTGGGCCGGGGCTGCCGGCCGGGTCGGCCAGAGACTGGCCAGTTGCAGAAGTTCAGCGTTCTCGACCAGCACGTCGGCCTGCCAGGCCAGCGGATCGTCGCTGTGCAGGCGGTAGCCCCACAGCGCCGCCACCGACGGCATCGCGGCAGCACGTGCAGCGATGATGTCGCGCTCGTCATCGCCCACGTACACGCAGTCTTCGGCGGCCATGCCAATGGCCTGCGCAGCGTGCAGCAGTGGAAGCGGGTGCGGCTTGCGCTCGGCCAGGCTGTCACCGCCGACCAGCACCGCGCAGCGCTGCTGCCAACCATGCTGCGGCAGGATCAGGCGCGCCAGGTACTCCGGCTTGTTGGTGACGATGCCCCATACCGTACCGGCCTCATCCAGCGCGGCGAGCATGCCGGCCACGCCGTCGAACAGCACCGCGTGCTGGCCGATCAGCGCTTCGTAGCGCTGCAGGAATTCCGGGATCAATGCATCGCGCGCAGCGGCATCCAGGTCCGGGAAAGCGGTCCCGACCATCGCGCGCGAGCCCTTGGAGACCACCGGCCGCAGCTGCGCCGGATCGATCGCTGCCCGGCCCCGCTCGGCCAGCATCGCATTGCAGGTGGCGACGAAGTCCGGCGCGCTGTCCAGCAACGTGCCATCCAGGTCGAACAGCACCGCACGCGGGAAGCGGGCGGAGGTCATGCCGGCTTGACCGCGTAGGCCAGGTAGTTGATGTCGGTGCGGCTGCTCAGGCGGGCATGGTTGCGCCACGGCTCGTAGGCCATGCCGCTGACATCCACCAGCTGCAGGTCGGCCTCGCGCAGCCAGCGCGCCAGCTCGGCCGGCTTGATGAATTCCTGGTAGTGGTGGGTACCCCTGGGCAGCAGCCGCGCCACGTACTCGGCGCCGACAATCGCCACCGCGAAGGCGGCCGCGGTGCGGTTGATCGTCGACAGGAACAGGTGGCCGCCCGGCTTCAGCAGGCGCTTGCAGGCGTCGATGATCGCGCCCGGGTCTGGCACGTGCTCCAGCATTTCCATGCAGGTGACCACGTCGAAACTTCCCGGCTGCTCGGCGGCCAGATCCTCGGCGGCCTGCACGCGGTAGTCGACCTTGGCGCCGCTTTCCAGCGCATGCAGGCGCGCGACCTTCACCAGTTCCGGGGCCAGGTCGATGGCGGTGACGTCGGCGCCGGCCTGCGCCAGTGCTTCGCTCAGCAGCCCGCCACCGCAGCCGATGTCGAGCACGCGCGCGCCACGCAACGGCACGCGGTCGGTCACGTACTTCAGGCGCACCGGGTTCAGCGCATGCAGCGGCTTCTGCGGGCCGTCAGCGTCCCACCAGCGGTTGGCCAGCGCGGCGAACTTGTCCAGCTCGGCCTGATCGAAATTGGAGGAAGCGTGAGGGGCAGTCATGAGGGGTCCTTGCGGCGCCAGGGATCAGGCGCGGATATGACGGATGCGCTCGCGCCACTGGCGCGCGTTGGCGATGATGCCCGGCAGGTCCATGCCGACCAGCTCGCGCTGCACCAGCTTCGGCTTGCCGGCGATCCAGACGTCGCTGACCTGCTGGCGGCCGGTGGCATACACCAGCTGCGACAGCACGTTGTGCAGCGGCTGGGTTTCCAGCGCCGACAGGTCGACGCAGACCAGGTCGGCCTGCTTGCCGACTTCGATCGAACCGATGCGGTCAGCAAAGCCCAGCGCACGGGCGCCGCCCAGCGTCGCTGCGCGCAGCGTGGTCGCCGCGTCCAGCGCGGTGGCATCATCGGCCACGGCCTTGGCCAGGATCGCTGCGGTACGGTTCTCGCTGAACATGTCCAGGTCGTTGTTGCTGGCGCAGCCATCGGTGCCGATCGCCAGGTTCACGCCGGCGCGCTGCAGGGCGCAGGCCGGGCAGAAGCCGGAGGCCAGCTTCAGGTTCGATTCGGGGCAATGCACGACGCTGACGCCGCGTTCGGCGCACAGGTGGATTTCCGCATCGGTCAGCTGGGTCATGTGCACCGCGATCAGGCGGTCGTTGACCAGGCCGAGCCGATCCAGCCGCGCCAGCGGGCGCTGGCCGTGCAGCTTGATCGAATCGTTGATCTCCTGCGCGGTCTCGTGGGTATGCAGGTGCACCTGCATGTCGAGCTGGTCGGACAGCATCCGCACCCGCTCGAAGTTGGCATCGTTGACCGTGTACGGCGCATGCGGCGCGAACGCGGTGCCGATCAGCGGATCGGTGCGCCACTGGTCATGCAGTTCACCGGCCTTGGCGAAGTATTCGTCGTCGGTCCTGGCCCAGGCGGTGGGGAAATCGATGATGACCGCGCCAACCAGTGCGCGGAAACCGTGCTTCTTGTAGACCGCAGCCTGCACGTCGCCGAAGAAGTAGTTCTCGTTGGCACAGGTGGTGCCGCCGCGCAGCATCTCGGCGATGGCCAGGGTGGTGCCGTCGGCGACGAACTCGGGGCCGATCACCGCCGCTTCCACCGGCCAGATGTGCTGCTGCAGCCAGGTCATCAGCGGCAGGTCGTCGGCGACGCCGCGCAGCAGGGTCATCGGGTTGTGCGTGTGCGCGTTGACCAGGCCCGGCATCAGCGCCGACTCGGGGCGGCTGACCACCTGCGCGGCACGGAAGCGTGCGCGCGCCTCGGCACGCGGCAGGATGGCCACGATCTCGCTGCCACGCACGGCAACGGCATGGTCTTCCAGCACCACCGCATGCGGCTCGATGGGAACGACATGACCGGCTTCGATGAGCAGGTCGCAGGCTTCGGGGAGGTGCGGGCTATCGCTCATGCGGGCTCACTGGCTATTGGAGAAGGGCCTGGCGGGAGGCGGTAGCGCCGGGCCATGCCCGGCGGCTGTCCGCTGCGGCGCCATGGGCGCCAGCAACGGGTCCGGGCGGCGCCCGGAAAGCCGAGCGCGGGCTCGGCTCTACAGTGAGGTCGGCCAACCGCCGGAACCTTATTTGACGCGTGCGGAGTATTCGCCCGAACGGGTGTCGACACGGATCACTTCGTCCTGGTTGACGAACAGCGGCACGCGGACCACGGCACCGGTTTCCAGGGTGGCCGGCTTGCCGCCGCCGCCCGAGGTGTCGCCACGGACGCCCGGATCGGTTTCGGTGATCTTCAGTTCGACGAAGTTCGGCGGCTGAACGAAGATCGGCTCGCCATTCCACAGGGTGACCACGCAGGACTCTTCGCCCTTCAGCCACTTCTCGGCGCCGCCCATGCCGGCCTTGGTGGCCTGGACCTGCTCGAAGGACTCCGGATCCATGAAGTGCCAGTATTCGCCGTCGCTGTACATGAAGTTCATGTCGGTATCGACGACGTCGGCTGCATCCAGCGAGTCGGTCGACTTCATGGTCACTTCCTGGGTACGCCCGTCCTTGATCAGGCGGTACTTCACGCGGGTGAAGGCCTGGCCCTTGCCCGGCTTGACGTATTCGGTGTCGATGATGACGGCCGGTTGGTTGTTGACCAGGATCTTCATCCCGTTCTTGACGTCGTTCATGCCGTAGCTGGCCATGCGTAAACTCCTGAGTGGCAGAAACGCCGCGGGTGCGGCGAGCCGTTAGAATGGAAAGCCCACCGGATGCCGGTGGGCGACTGTTTTTCTGCCCCCATGATAACCGCAGGCCCCCTCTCCATGCAGCTTTCCGCCTTCCCCCGGCCCCAGTCGCCAGGCGCGCCCGCGCGCTGGCAGCAGCTCTGGCGCCAGGCGCTGCGCGACCCGCACGCCCTGCTGGCCCGGCTGCAGCTGGACCCGGCGGCGCTGGGTGTCTCGGAGGCGGCCATGAACCAGTTCGCATTGCGCGTGCCCGAGGGCTTCGTGGCCCGCATGCGCGTGGGCGATGCGGCCGACCCGCTGCTGCGCCAGGTGCTGCCGATCGGCGAGGAAATGCGCCCGGCGCCCGGGTTCAGCTTCGACGCGGTGGGCGATGGTGCCGCCAGGAAGGCTACCGGGGTGATCCAGAAGTACCGTGGCCGTGCTCTGCTGGTCGCCACCGGCAGCTGCGCGATCAACTGCCGCTACTGCTTCCGCCGCCACTTCGACTATGCCGCGGAAAACGCTGCCAAGGGCGGCTGGCAGGAGGCCGTAGCCGCCATCGCGGCCGACCCGGACATCGACGAGGTGATCCTGTCCGGCGGTGACCCGTTGTCACTGGCCACGCACAAGCTGGTCGAGCTGACCGACGCCCTGCGCGCGATTCCGCATATCCGCCGCCTGCGCATCCATACCCGGCTGCCGATCGTGCTGCCGGAACGCGTGGACGATGAACTGGTGTGCTGGCTGGGCAGCCTGCCATGGCCGCTGGCGATCGTGGTCCACGCCAATCACGCCAATGAATTCGACGCCAGCGTGGACGCGGCGATGGCCCGCCTGCGCGGCGTCGGCGCCCAGCTGCTGAACCAGGCGGTACTGCTGCGCGGGGTCAACGACAGCGTGCGGGCACTGCAGGACCTGAGCGAGCGCAGCTTCGCCGCCGGCGTGCTGCCCTACTACCTGCACCAGCTGGACCGGGTCGAAGGCGTGGCCCACTTCGAAGTGGACGATGCCCAGGCCAAGGCGCTGATTGCCGGCCTGACCGCACGCCTGTCCGGCTATCTGATTCCGAAACTGGTGCGCGAACTGCCCGGCGACCCGAGCAAGCGCGCGCTGTAATCCGGGGGCGGGGTCAGATCCCTTTTCCTGCGGAAAAGGGATCTGACCCCAGGACAACGGCAGCAGGTCAGAGGCCCGACTCGATCATCCGCACCACTTCGGTGGCGGTCACCGGGTGGCTCAGCCAGTAGCCCTGGCCGAGATCGCAGCCGCGCTGCACCAGCAGTTCGAACTGCGCCTGCTGCTCAATGCCCTCGGCCACCACGGTGATGCCCAGTGCGTGGGCCATGGCGATGATCGCCGTGGTCAGCGCCAGATCGTCGGGATCGCGCTGCATGTCGGCCACGAAGCTCTTGTCGATCTTCACGCCGTCCACCGGTACCTGGCGAAGATGGCTGAGACCGGAGAAGCCGGTGCCAAAATCGTCCAGCCAGACCTTCACGCCGGTGCGGTGCAGCTTGTCCAGCAGCTGCGCGGCAACCATTTCGTCGCCGATCACCGCGGTTTCGGTCAACTCCAGGTGCAGGCGCGACGCCGGCAGCCCGGACTCGTGCAGGCACTGCGCGACCAATGCCGGCAGTTCACCGCCGCGCAGCTGCCGTGGCGACACATTCACCGACACGAACAGATCATCGCCGCCCGCCCCGCGTGGCCACTGCGAGGCTTCCATGCAGGCCGCACGCAGCACCTTCGGGCCGATGAGCTCGATCAGCCCGCTCTGCTCGGCCACTTCGATGAACACCGACGGCGGAATCGTGCCCAGGGTCGGATGCTGCCAGCGCAGCAGCACTTCCACGCCGACCATGCGCCGGTCGCGCATGCGGAAGATGGGCTGGTAGGCCAGGCGCAGCTCGCCGCGCTCCCAGGCCCCGCGCAGCTCCTGCTCCATGTGCACGCGGCGCTCGACCGCGTGGTCCATCGCACGGCTGTAATAGCGGTAGCAGTTCTTGCCGGCCATCTTGGCCTGGTACATGGCGATGTCGCCGTTCTTCAGCAGCGTGGTCGCATCAGCGGCATCGTCCGGGAACAGGGTCACGCCGATCGAAGTGCCCAGGAACAGTTCCCGGCCCTGCACCACCAGCGGCTTGCCCAGCTCGCGCACCAGCACTTCGGCCAGCAGCCGTGCGTTGGCCGCCACGTCGCCATCACCGACCAGGATCACGAACTCGTCGCCGCCAAAGCGGGCCAGCAGGGCTTCATCGCCACCGGCCTCGGCAACCGCACTGCCGATGCGCTGCGCGAACTGCAACAGCGCTTCGTCACCGGCCTCATGGCCCAGGGTGTCGTTGACGCGCTTGAAATCGTCGATATCGGCAAACAGCAGGCCCAGCCGATGATTGGATGCGCGCGCGGCCATCAGGCGATGGTCCAGCGCTTCCCGGAATGCCAGCCGGTTGGTCAGCCCGGTCAGCGCATCGGTATAGGCCATGCGCCGCACCTCGCGGTCATGCCGGGCGATGGCATCGCGCATTCGGGCGAAGCCGCGCACCAGCTCGCCGACCTCGTCGTCGCGGGTGTTCTCGGCCAGCGGCGCCTGGTAGTCGCCAGCTTCGATGCGGCGCGCCGCAGCGGCCAGGTCCCGGATCGGCGCCACCAGGGTGCGCTGCACGTACAGGATCACCACCACGCCGATCACCACCAGCAGGCCCAGCATCAGCAGCAGCCAGCCCAGGTGGCGGCTGCCGACCTGCTGCAGGCGCTCGCCAAGCGTGGCATTGGCGGCCTGTTCGCGCTGCTGCACCTCGTCCAGCGCCATGCCGACGCGGACCCCGCCGATGCGCTGGTTGCCGACCATGATCGGCATGGTGTTGTCGAGCACCTTGGGCGATTCCTGCACCACCAGTGCCTGCGCCACCGCGGCCTTGGGGGCCAGCGGGTCGGTCATCGGCTGGCCGAAGCCGGACACCTCGATCGAGCCGTCATGCACCAGCCGGCCGCGTTCGTCGAACACCAGCACATAGCGCACGACCGGTTGCCGTGCGGAGTTGCGCACCAGCGCACCGACCTGAGCCAGGTCGCGGTAGTACAGCGGGTTGGCCAGCGCGTCGGACAGCTCGCGCGCCATTGCTTCGCCGCGGCTGCGCACGCTGCGGTCGAACAGTTCATGGATGACGCCACCACTGAGGTTGCGCACCTCACCCTGCATCGCTGCCTGCCGCCCCAGCAACACCGCCAGGATCGCCACCACCACGACCATCGCCCCGCCCATCGCCAGCAGGAACCGGGCCTGCATTCCCGAGCCGAGCCACTTCATTCCACTTCCATCCGCACGCGCGTCAATCCTTGTTTCAATTCATCCAGCCGCTGCTGCGCATGCGCATCGACGCGGTGGAAACCGGAAGTGCCGAAAAACCGATGCAGCGCCCCCTGTGCCTGCGGGTCGCTGGCCGCCTGCAGCAGGACGTCCTGCAGCCGGTCACGCACCCGCGGGTCAAGGTCGGCGCGAACCATTTCCACCGCCCGCGGGTAGGGTTCGGTGCGCAGCAGTTCGCGGAAGTCGCGCCGGAATGCCGCAGGCATCCGTCGCTCGTCATTCCAGTCCACGCTGCTCACCGCCCCCACTTCGACCATGCCCTTGTGCACGAACGTGGCGATGTTCAACTCGCTACGTGCGAACACGTACCCCACGCTGTCCCGGCCCGGCACGTCCCACACACCGGCCAGGATCTGCGGCGCCAGCCCTTCCTGCAGCAGCGTCATCACCGGCACCAGGTAGGCACTGGTGGACGCCGTGTTCTGCAGCGCCAGGCGATGCCCGCGCAGGTCCTGGATCCGCTGGATCGGACTGTCGCGACGCACGAAGAACACGGTCTGGTACTCACGCACGCCGTTGCGCTCGGTCAGCAGCAGCGGCCGCGCGCCACTGCGCTGGCCCAGTGCCACCGCCGTACCCGACGTTTCCGTGACCCAGTCGACCCGCCCCCGCCGCAGATAGCTGGCCATCTGCTGCGGGTCGCGTGCCATCAGGATCCGCCCTTCGGTGATGCCGACGTCGTGCATGCGTGCCACTACATAGTCCAGCAACGGTTGCAGCTGCTCGTAATGGGCCTTGGGATCATCGCTGATCCGGCCCAGCACCAGCACCGGGTCCGGTGCTGCATGCACCGTCCCGGCCAGCAGGATCATGACCAGGCTCAGCAGTCCCCTCTGCACTGCCCTTCGCAGACCCGACACAGGCTTCATCCCCCCTGGGTATCCGGACAGACTACCCGAAAAAATGAGAACGTCGTCAGCTGTCCTTGTTGCCCGCCTGTGCCAGCCGCGCCATCCGCTGGGTGTCGGCAAGGATGCCGCGCAACAGGCGCACTTCCTGCTCGCTCGGCTCGCTGCGCAGGAACAGGCGGCGCAGCTTGCGCATCGCCGACTCCGGGGCGCGGCCCTTGTGGAAATCGATCTCGTCCAGCGTGTCACCGAGCTGGGCGAAGAAGCTCTCCATCTGTTCATGGCTTGCTGCCTGTTCGCGGAAGCCGGGCTCGGCATTGGGGGCCGGCTGCGCGCCCAGCAGCTGCATGCGCGTTTCATAGGCCAGCACCTGTACGGCGGCCGCCAGGTTGAGCGAGCTGAACGCCGGGTCTGACGGGATGTGCACTGCGGCGTGGCAGAGCTGCAGCTCCTCGTTGGTCAGGCCAGTGCGCTCACGGCCGAACACCAGCGCCACCTCGGCGCCCTCGCCCGCCTTGGCCACCGCACGAGCGGCGGCATCGGCCGGCAGGTACTCCTCCAGCTGCACGCGGCGGGCACGCGCGGTGCAGCCCAGCACCAGGCGGCAATCGGCCACGGCCTCGGCCAGGGTGGCGACCACCGGGGCGTCCCCCAGCACATCTTCGGCACCGGCCGAGCGGCGGAAGGCCTCCTCGTCCAGCGGTTTCTCGGGGGCGACCAGCACCAGGCGGGCCAGGCCCATGGTCTTCAGGGCACGGGCGGCGGCCCCCATGTTGCCGGGGTGCTGGGTACCGACCAGGACGAATCGGAGGCGGGTGGCGGCGGGAAACTGGGACATGAACAGGGAAAAGGTCGAGCTGGACGATGACCAATGGTAAACTGTGCGGCCGGCCACTGCGCCGGACCCGCTCTTTTCCCCCGCCAGTCCATCTCTTCTGCCTTTCCGGGAGCCCACGCCATGCAGAAACCCGCCGTCACCGTCATGGTCAAGGCCGCCCGCCTCGCCGGCAACGTCCTGTTGCGCAACATCAACAAGCTCGAGGCACTGAACGTGGTGCAGAAGGGCCGGATGGACTATGCCAGCGAAGTGGATGCGGACGCGGAAAAGGTCATCGTCAAGGAACTCAAGCGCGCTTACCCGGACTACGGCATCTTCGGCGAAGAAGGTGGCGTGCAGGGCGAGCGCCGCCAGATGTGGGTCATCGACCCGCTGGACGGCACCAGCAACTACCTGCGTGGCGTGCCGCACTACTGCGTGTCGATCGCCCTGGTCGAGAACGGCGAGCCGACCGACGCGGTCATCTTCGACCCGCTGCGCAATGAACTGTTCACCGCCAGCCGTGGCGCCGGCGCCGTGCTGAACGACCGCCGCATCCGCGTGGCCGACCGCAAGGATCTGGAAGGCACGATGATCCACACCGGTTTCGCCCCGCGCGAGCGCAGCCGCGCCAGCGCCCAGCTGAAGGCGGTCGACGCCCTGCTGGTGCACGGTGAGGACATCCGCCGCACCGGTTCGGCGGCACTGGACCTGGCCTACGTGGCCTGCGGCCGTGCCGATGCCTACTTCGAAGCCGGCGTGAAGGCGTGGGACATCGCTGCCGGCCTGCTGCTGGTCCGCGAGGCGGGCGGCAAGGTCTGTGACTTCAAGGGCGCGACCCTGGGCCGCATGGACAACCGTGGCCCGGAGACCCACCAGATCGTGGCCGGCAACCTGAAGGTGGCCGAGTCGCTGCAGAAGGTACTGGTGAACACTGGCTACGCGGCGGAGTTCGACGCGAAGTTCTGAGGTTCCGTGTAAAGCGGTTCATGGAGACGGCGCCTGCGAGGGTGCCGTTTTCGTTTGTGCGCACGGAGATTCGTTTCCGCGACCGCGGGGGGTGTCACTTTCTTTGCGCGCAAAGAAAGTAACCAAAGAAACGCTCCGCCAGCCGCGAGCCGTCGCTGCGCGCCGGTGCCCTGCGCTTCTCGGAGAATCAGGGGACGGCGCCGAACTCGCTGCGCTCAGACACCGGCGCCTCTTCGCCCCTGATTCGCCTGCGATGCTCGGCTCGCTCAAGGCGGACTGGAAGATCAAGATCAAGAACAACAGCATCCACCCGTCGCGAAGATGTACTGGGTGCAGCTGTGGCATTTGACCTTGGGTCCGCCTTGAGCGAGCCGAGCACCGCAGGTCCGGCGAGGGCGAAGAGGTGCCGGTGTCTGAGCGCAGCGAGTTCCCGCACCGTCCCTCGACGGGCCGAGGAGCACAGGGTACCGATGCGCAGCATCGGCTCGCGCCCCGGCGGCGTGTTTCTTTGGTTACTTTCTTTGCACGAGCAAAGAAAGTGACACCCCTCCGCGGTCGCGGAAATGACTCTCCGTGCGCGCAAACAAAAACGCCCGGCGCGAGGCCAGGCGTTCCTGCACTATCTTGAAAGCAGAAGCTTACGCCACCGTCGACGCCCGCAGCGCGGCAATGCGCTCTTCCAGCGGCGGATGGCTCATGAACAGCTTCTTCGCCGTCGAACCGGCAATACCGAACGCGGCAATCTGGGTCGGCAGCGTGCTCTGGCCGTGGTTGAGCTGCAGGCGCTCCAGCGCGGCGATCATCTTCTGGCGACCGGCCAGCGCGGCACCGCCGGCATCGGCGCGGAACTCGCGGTGGCGCGAGAACCACATCGAGATCATCGTGGCGAACAGGCCAAACACCATCTCCAGCACGAACACGATGATGTAGTAGGCGAAGCCACGGCCGCCGCCTTCGCGGTTGCCCGACAGCGCGCTGTCGATGATGCCGCCGACCACGCGGGCCAGCACGATCACGAAGGTGTTCAGCACGCCCTGCAGCAGCGCCATGGTGATCATGTCACCGTTGGCGACGTGGGCGATCTCGTGGCCCAGCACGGCTTCAGCCTCGTCTTCGCTCATGTTGTGCAGCAGGCCGGTGGACACCGCCACCAGCGCGTTGTTGCGGTTGGCACCGGTGGCGAAGGCGTTGATCTCCGGGCCGTCATAGACCGCCACTTCCGGCATGCCGATGCCGGCGGCCTTGGCCTGGCGCTCGACCGTGGCCAGCAGCCAGCGCTCGGTCTGGTTGCGCGGCTCGGTGATCACCACCGCACCGGTGGAGCGCTTGGCCATCCACTTGGACAGCAGCAGCGAGATGAAGGAGCCACCGAAACCGAAGATGCCGGCCATCACCAGCAGGCCGCTCATCGAACGCGCGTCCACGCCCAGGATCGACATGACGATGCCGGCCAGGATCAGGACCGCGAGGTTGGTCGCCAGGAACAGGGCAATACGGGTGAACATGGGAAAATCCGGCTCGGAAGGGGTCGATATCCGTCAATTTGCGGTGCGCTCAGCTTGAATTCAAGCGCCAACCTGACCGACGATTCAGCCTGCATGACCGCCATTGTTCCCTGCGGCCGCTTCGCGCCCTCGCCGACCGGCCTGCTCCACCCCGGATCCCTGCTTGCCGCCTTCGGCAGCTGGCTGCTGGCCCGCCACCACGGCGGCCTGTGGCGGCTGCGCATCGAAGACGTTGACCCGCCGCGTACCGTGCCCGGCGCCGCGCAGTCACAGCTGCAGGCACTGGCTGCGTTCGGCCTGGTCCACGACGGCCCGGTCCTGTGGCAGAGCGCTCGAGGCGAGGCCTACCAGGCCGCGCTGGACGTGCTGCTGGCCAGCGACCAGGCCTTCATCTGCCACTGCAGCCGCAGCGAACTGGCTGCCAGCGGCGGCATCCACCACCGCTGCGTTGCGCGGCAACCGCGACCGGACCCTGCCGTCCGCTTCCGCGTGCCACCGGGCAGCGTCGTGCACTTCGACGATGGCCTGCGTGGCCCGCAGCAGCAGGACGTGCATGCCGAAGTCGGCGACTTCGTGCTGCGCCGTGCCGACGGCTGCTGGGCCTACCAGCTGGCGGTGGTGGTCGATGACGCCGCGCAGGGGGTGACCGAAGTGGTGCGCGGCGCCGATCTGCTCGATTCCACCGCGCGGCAGATCCTGCTGCAGCAGGCGCTGGGCCTGGCCGTGCCGCGCTACTGGCACCTGCCGCTGCTGCTCGACGCCCCCGGCCACAAACTGTCCAAGTCGCTGGCGTCGCTGCCGGTGGACAGTACACGGCCGGTGCCGGTACTGCGCGCGCTCTGGCAGCTGCTGGGCCAGGCCCCTGCCGCACTGGACGGCGCCGATGACCGGGATGCGCTGCTGCACGCTGCGCAACGGGCATTCGACCCGGTTCGACTGCCGCGGACCGACATCCTGTTGCCGGCCGGCGCACTTTCCGCGCCGATGTTGCAGAATCCCCCTTTCCCCATCTGATTCCCGGACAGCACTCCATGACATCTCGCGTCGCACTGGTCACCGGCGGAACCGGCGGCATCGGTACCGCCATCTGCCAACGCCTGGCCGACCAGGGCCACCGGGTCGCCACCAATTACCGCGACGAGGACAAGGCCCGCGCATGGCAGCAGGCGATGACCGAGCGCGGCTACAACGTGTCGATCTTCCCGGGCGATGTCTCCGATCCAGGCAGCGCCGAGGCGCTGGTGCGTGCGGTCGAGGCCGAGCTGGGCCCGGTCGAGATCCTGGTCAACAACGCCGGCATCACCCGCGACACAACGTTCCACCGCATGCGCGCGGACCAGTGGCACGATGTGATCAACACCAACCTCAATTCGGTGTTCAACGTCACCCGTCCGGTCATCGAAGGCATGCGGCGCCGCGGCTGGGGCCGGGTCATCCAGATCAGCTCGATCAACGGCCTGAAGGGCCAGTACGGCCAGGCCAACTACGCCGCGGCCAAGGCCGGCATGCACGGCTTCACCATTTCGCTGGCCCGCGAGAACGCCGGCTTCGGCATCACCGTGAACACCATTTCGCCCGGCTACGTCGCCACCGACATGGTGATGGCGGTTCCGGAGGACGTGCGCGCCAAGATCATCGCCGATATCCCCACCGGGCGCCTCGGCAAGCCGGAGGAAATCGCCTATGGCGTGTCCTTCCTGGTGGCCGAGGAAGCCTCATGGATCACCGGCAGCAACCTGGACATCAACGGCGGCCACCACATGGGCTGGTAAGCCGCGCAGGGGCCGCTGCGGCGTGCGCTGACGGCCCCTGCCGATGGTCATGCTGCGCAGCACGCAAACCCTTGCTGCGCAACATGATCGCTGCTGAAAGCCAAGCCTGGCGGGGGCTGGGGCGGTTGCAACCGCTGCTGCACTGCGCCATGCTGCGCGTCTACTGTGACGAGTACCGCTTCATGGCTGCGACCCGCATCATCAAGAAGTATCCGAACCGCCGTCTCTACGACACCGAGATCTCCAGCTACATCACCATCGAGGACGTGCGCCAGCTGATCCTGGACGGTGAAGACTTCGAAGTCCGCGACGCCAAGAGCGGCGACGACCTCACCCGTTCGGTCCTGCTGCAGATCATCGCCGACCAGGAACAGGACGGCGAACCGATGCTGTCCACCCAGCTGCTGAGCCAGCTGATCCGCTTCTACGGCGATTCCCTGCAGGGCTTCATGGGCAACTACCTGGAGCGCAGCATGCAGGTCTTCCTCGACCAGCAGCAGCAGTTCCGCCAGCAGATGGGCAACCTGCTGGGCCAGACCCCGTGGGCGATGATGAACCAGCTGACCGAGCGCAATCTGGAGCTGTGGCAGGAATTCCAGCGCAGCATGGGCAGCGGCTTCGGTGGCCCGCGCCCGGGCGGCACCGGAACGGGAACCGGCAACAAGCCCGGCGAACCCGGCACCGGTACCGGCACCGGCGGCAAGACCCGCCGCTGAGCTGCAGCAACGGCTGATACGAAAACGGCGCGCCCCTGGCGCGCCGTCTTGTTTGGCATCGCGCCAACCGTGCGTCAGCGTTTGGCCTTGCACCCCGTGCACACGCGCTCGACCTTGTAGCCCTTCGCCCTCAGCTTCTCGACCACGCCATCACTGCCCAGCAGGTGCAGTGTGCCGACCACCACCAGCGTACCGCCCTGCCCGGCCTGCAGGTACGGCTCCAGCTTCGGCACCCAGGCATCGTTGCGACCGGTGTTGATGCGCTGGTACAGCTGCGGATACTGCTGGCGCATCTCTGCCGCCATCTTGGTCCACAGCAGGCGCTCGTCGCCGCGACGCCATGCATCATGCAGCAGCCGCGCCTGCTCATCGGCCTTGCCGGCCTGGTCCAGTGCTTCGGCCAGCATCTGCCGCTGTTCCTGCACCGTCATCCCGTCCAGCATGCCGATCTGGGTATCGATATCTTCCAGTCCCGCGGTCTTGCGGCCGGTCTTCTGCGCGCGTTCCATGAAGTGGCGGTCCAGCCCCAGCGCCGGGTCCAGGCCCAGCTTCTGCATCTGCCCGATCGAAATGCTCAGACCGACGAACCAGGGCTTCATGCCCTGCATCTGCGCCAGCGGCAACTGGTTCTGGGCAGCAAAGGCCTGCAGCTTCTGCCAGGTGGCCGCATCCAGATCACGCTTCAGCTCGCTGCCATCGGTGCGGGTCGCAGCCTGCACCATGCGGCTGGCCAGCTGGGGCGATTGCATGTCTTCCGGCGACAGTTCGAACACCACCCGCTGCGAGGCTTCGAACGCCTGCTCGACATCGGGCGACAGCGGGTAGTCCTGTGGCTTCAGCAGATGGAACGATCCCAGCAGGTACACGCGTGCATCGCCCGGGCCGGTGACTTTCCACAACAGGGGTACCGGCGGCTTGGCCGCCGTTGCGGCCGCGGCCGCGGCAGGGCTGGCCTGGCCATCGCGGGCCGTGGCCAGTGGCGCCACTGCGCAGGCCGCCAGCAACAGCGCGGTACGGAACAGGTGTTTGATCGGCATGGTCAGCCTTCTCCTTCAGGCAGGTGGTAGGCCTTCTCGCCGGCTTCCACGCGCAGGTCCAACCGGTTTTCCGGCGGCGCCAGCGGGCAGGTCGCGTAGGCGGTGAACGCGCACGGTGGGTTGTAGGCATGGTTGAAATCGATGCGCACCGTGCCGTCTGCAGCGGGGGCCTCGGTATCCAGATAGCGCCCGGCCGGATAGCTGCCGCGGCCGCTGGTGCGGTCGGCGAAGATCAGGAACAGTGGCTGCCCGGGCGCACCGATCGCCTCCAGGTGCCAGCTGCGGCCATCACGTTCGAACTCCACCGCACCGGCATTGGGCATCTCGGTGGTCAGGCCAGTGATGTCGACGATCGGCAAGGTCTTCCCCGGCGGATGCGCGATGAAGCGCGCCTGCACCTGCCAGTCCGCGCCGCCCGGCCAGTACTGCAGGCCGGCGAAATCACGCCGCGCAGGTGCCTCGGCATGCTTGACCCGCAGCGCGTCCCGTGGCCCCCGGCGGATGATGCTGAGCTGGCCCTTGCCGCCATCGAAGGCCAGCAGCGTCGGCTGCGCGTCCTTGTCGGTGTCGACACGGATGCGGCCACGCACCGGCTGGCCGTCGTGGCTGACATCGACACCGGCTTCAGGCGTGAACCACCACTGCGTCCCGTCGCGGCGCAGCAGGCCCAGCCTGTCCGGGCCGACCGACAGGCGGATGCCGTTGGTGGCGCCGCTGCCAACGAAATGGGATTTGTTCTGCAGCCAGTGCAGGCCGACCAGGGCCGTCCAGCCATCGGGCCGGGTCAGGTCCTGGTAGCGCGCTACACGCCATTGCTGCTGCGCGGCCGCGTAGGCCGGATCTTCAGCGACCGTCGGCGCCGGCGGAGTTGCCGGGCTGCAGGCGGCCAACACCACGGCGGCCAGCAGGCCCGCCACTCCCCGATAACGCATCGATGCTCCCCTCAACGTCCGCGCAGGAACCAGCGGTCGATCTCCGCCAGCGAAAAACGGGCCCAGGTCGGTCGGCCGTGGTTGCACTGGCCGGACCGTTCGGTGATTTCCATGTCGCGCAGCAGCGCGTTCATTTCCGGCACGGTCAGGCGCCGGTTGGCACGCACCGCGCCATGGCAGGCCATGGTCGACAGCAGCTCGTCGCGTGCACTGGCCACGCGGCGGCTCTGGCCATGCTCGCGCAGGTCGGTCAGCACGTCGCGCAGCAGTCCTTCCGGTTCGGCATGCGCCAGCAGTGCCGGAATGCTGCGCACGTGCAGCGACCCGGGGCCGGCCCGGGTCACCTCGAAGCCGAGCGCCGCCAGTGTGTCGGCTTCGCTTTCGGCGGTGTCGGCCTCGCGCTCGCCCACCGCCAGCGTGATCGGCACCAGCAACGGCTGCGACTGCAGGCCGATGCCATCGTGCGCATTCTTCAGGCGCTCGTAGCCGATGCGTTCGTGGGCCGCATGCATGTCGACCACGATCAGGCCTTCAGCGTTCTCGGCCAGGATGTAGATGCCATGCAGCTGCGCGATCGCGTAGCCCAGCGGCGGTACACCCGCGTCGGCACTGGTCACCGGCAACCCGTTCTCGCTCGGCATCGGCGGCAACGCCGCTGCGCGTTCGGCACCGGCCGGCGTGGCATACAGCGCGGCGTAGGCGGCCGGTGCATCGGCCACCTGCAGGCCCAGCGGCTGCTGCGGACGCCAGCCTGAAAATCCGCCACCACCACCTCCCGAGCCGGGCGCAGCCCCGCGCACCAGCCCGAACCCCGACGCGCCGGCGCTCGATGCGGTCGGGACGGCGGCGGCGTCCACCGGATGTGCGGGGCCGGCACCGATCTCCTGCGCCGACATGCCGGCACGGGTATCGGCCAGCGCATCCCTCAACGTGCGATAGACGAAATCGTGGACCAGCCGCGAATCGCGGAAGCGCACCTCGTGCTTGGCCGGATGCACGTTGACGTCGACGCGGGTCGGATCCAGTTCGAGGAACAGCACATAGGCCGGCTGGCGGCCGTGATACAGCACGTCGCCGTAGGCCATCTTCACTGCGTGGGCGACGCTGCGGTCACGCACTGAGCGACCGTTGACGTACAGGTACTGCTGGTCGGCGCTCGCGCGCGAATAACGCGGCTGCGCAATCCAGCCATGCAGGCGCAGGCCGGCGCCGCTGTGGTCCACGCGCACGGCCTGGTTGGCGAAATCCTCGCCCAGCGTTTCGGCAAGGCGCGCATCGGAGTACAGATCGCCCGGCTTGTAGCGCCGCGAGGCCTTGCCGTTGTGCGACACGCGCAGCTCGACATCCGGCCGTGCCAGTGCCAGCGAACGCAGCCACTCTTCGATATGGCCCAGTTCGGTACGCTCGGCGCGCAGGAACTTGCGCCGCGCCGGCACGTTGTAGAACAACTCGCGCACTTCCACCGTGGTGCCCGGCGCATGCGCGCGCGGGGTCACCTCGCCGATCTTGCCGCCTTCGATCTGCAGTGCCGAACCGTGCTCGTCGTGCGCGCGCCGCGAGCACAGGGTGAAGCGGCTGACCGATGCGATCGACGGCAGCGCTTCTCCCCGGAAACCGAGCGTGGCCACCGATTCGAGATCGTCAAGATCGGCGATCTTGCTGGTGGCATGGCGCGACACCGCCAGGGGCAACTGCTCGGGCGCGATGCCACTGCCGTTGTCGCGGATGCGGATCAGGCGCACGCCGCCCTCTTCAAGATCGATATCAACGCGGCTGGCGCCGGCGTCGATCGCGTTCTCGACCAGCTCCTTGACCACCGACGCGGGTCGTTCGACCACTTCGCCCGCGGCAATCTGGTTGATGAGGATCTCCGGCAACGGCCGGATCGGGCGCGGATGGGTAGCAGACGTCATGCGGGGATGATAACGGAGGCTGCGCATGTAGAGTCGACTGTCAGTCGACTGCTCTTCGCCGGCCACCGAAACCCCCACACTGCGCGCGCAGTCGACTGACAGTCGACTCTACGGAAAGCAGTAATCCGCCTTCGGCGGCTTACTTGCTGCCGCCGGCCATGGTGGCTGCGGCGTCGATCTCGGCCTGCGCGCGGGCGGCATACAACGTGCCCGGCGGCGGTTGGCGGCTGAAGAAGGTGTGCACACCATCCAGCACAGCGCCAGCGACCTTGCGCTGGTAAGCCGGGTCCGTCAGGCGGCGCTCTTCATCCGGATTGGAGATGAACGCCGTTTCCACCAGCATCGCTGGCATGTCCGACGTGCGCAGCACCGCGAAGTTGGCGCGCTCGATGTTCGGCTTGTGGTTGTTGCCGATCCGCTTCAGGCCGCCCAGCACGTGGCCGGCGGCGTCTTCGGACGCCTTCATGTAGCCGCTCTGCGCCAGGTCCAACAGCACATTGGCAAGCGTGCCCTCGGTCTGCTGCAGGCGAACGCCACCGACCAGATCGGCCGCGTTTTCCTTGTCTGCCAGCCAGCGGGCGCGCTGCGAAGAGGCACCCTTGGTCGACAGCACGTACACCGACGAACCCGTGGCCGAACGGTTCTCGGCCGCGTCGGCATGGATCGAAATGAAGATGTCCGCCTTGTTCGCACGCGCCTTCTGCGCACGCATCGGCAGCGGGATGAACACATCGCTGTCGCGCGTCAGGTAGGCCTTCAGGCCCGGCGTGGCGTTGACCTGGCGGGCCAGCTCACGCGCCACGGCCAGGGTGACATCCTTCTCGCGCTTGCCGGTCGGGCCGATCGCACCCGGGTCCTGGCCACCATGACCGGGATCGATCGCCACCACAAGATGGCGCATGCCGGGCTGCATGCGGATGCGCGATGCATCGCTGGGCATGGCCGGACGCGGCGGCTCGGCCGGCGTCGGTGCCGGTGTAGGGGCCGTTGCCGGCGGCGTGGTCACCACCGCAGCAGTGCGCTGGCCGGCGAGGATTGCAGCCGGCGAGGATGAAGGCGTGCTGCTGGCCGCGACGCCTGCCGCAGCAACCTGGGCCGGCGCGCTGGTCGGTGCGGGGGTCGGCGTGGCGGGTGCGGCGGCGCTGGCGCTGGCCTGCTGCTGCACCTGTGCGGTCAGCAGGGCGGTGGCCCGCGCAGCATCGGTGCGTGACTGCGCGTTCTCGGCCGGCGTGGGCGCGACTGAGCCCCCCGCAGCGGCCGCCTGCGGCTGCACCGCCGGTGGCGTCGCCGGGCGGCTGGTGGTGGCCACGGCAGGGCCATCACCCGGCCATTCGATCACCAGCTTGGATTCATTGCCCTCGCGCTGCATCTGCGGGCGGAACGGCGCCACCGATTCGGCAAGGTCGAACACGACGCGGAAAGTGCCCGGGACCGGCTGTCCGGTACGCACCGCCGTGACCACGCCCTGCGCGGCCGGCATCTTCAGGTTGCGTACGGCGCTGGAGTCGGGGAAATCGACCACCAGGCGGTTCGGGCCGGCCAGCGACAGGGTCTTGTAGCCGCCACTGCCGACCAGTGAGATCTCGGCACGGGTGCCGGTCGCGCCGGTGTTCAGCAGCACCTGGCGGACTTCACCCGCCCACGCACTGACGCTCGCCAGACCCAGTCCGACGGCGGCACAGATGGCGATGAGACGGTTCCCCGGGCGCATGGCTCAGGATTCAATCACCGCGCTGAACGGAATGCAACACCTTTTTCCTTAATAATCCGTAACCTGCCGATCTTTGTTCTCGTCAGCCGACAGAAATGGCCTGCAAGTCGCCCCCTTGGGGCAGCCGTTTCAGCCATTCATGTCCAACGTCGCTGCCCGCGGTGAGACTGGCGCGGCGTCCATGTCCTTCGATCTCCAGTGCAACCACCAGGTCGGTCGGCGGCAGCGCGCCGGCGCCCCGTTCCGGCCATTCCACCAGCCACAGCACCGCGCTGCCCTCGTCCAGGCCGAGGAAATCCAGCTCACCGGCCTGGCCGATGCGGTACAGGTCCAGGTGCCACGCCTCACCGCCACTGGCCAGCGGATAGCGCTCGACCAGGGTGTAGGTGGGGCTGCGGATCGCGCCATGCACGCCCAGCGCGCGCAGCAGCGCGCGGGCCGTAGTGGACTTGCCGGCGCCCAGGTCGCCGCGCAGTTCGATCAGCGCCTGCGGCGGCCGGGTGGCCGCCAGCCACTGCCCGAGCAGTTCGGTGGCGTCGCTGTCGGCAAGGAAGAAATCGGTCATGGGAAGCGTTCCGGGTTGGCCAGTCGCCGCAGCGGCGCCAGCAGATCAGTAGGAAGCAGGCCGCGTGCGCCGTCAGCGGCAGCCGCGTCGCCGGCCAGCGCATGCAGCAACGCGCCCGCCGCGGCGGCATCGAAGGCGGCCAGGCCCTGCGCACGCAGGCCGGCGATGATGCCGGTGAGCAGGTCGCCCATGCCCCCCACGGCCATGCCGGGATTGCCGGCGGCGATCAACCGGGGCGTTTGCCCGGGCGCCGCCACGATGCTGCCGGCGCCCTTCAACACCACCACCGCGTGGAAACGCTCGGCGAGCGTCTGCGCACAGGCGTAGCGATCGGCCTGGATGTCGCTGGTGCTGCAGCCGAGCAGGCGTGCGGCCTCGCCCGGGTGCGGTGTGAGGACGGCGCCAGGCAAGGCACGCGGATCCTGCGCCAGCAGGTTCAGCGCGTCAGCATCGACCACCAGTGGTCTGGCGCTGGCCAGCACCCGCGCAAACAGTGCGCGCGCCCATTCGTCCTGGCCCAGACCGGGCCCGATCGCTACCACCTTCGCCCTGTCAAGCAAGGCCGGCAGCGCCTCGCCGTCTTCCAGCGCGTGGGTCATCGCCTCGGGCAGCCGAGCCAGCAGTGGACCGACGTGGTCGCGGCGGGTGCCCAGGCTCAACAGCCCCGCCCCTGCGCGCAAGGCGGCCTCGGCTGCCATGGCGATGGCACCGCCGCTGCCGTGGTTGCCGCCGACGCACAGCACGTGGCCGGATTCACCCTTGTGGGTATTTGCGCGGCGCGGCGGCAACAGGGCAGGCAACCGTGCCTGCGTCCAGTACTCCACGGCAGGCGACACGCTTTGCCATGCGGCCGCGGGCAACTGCAGGGGTGCCAGGGCCTTGTGCCCGCAATGATCCAGCGCGTCGCCGGTGTACAGCCCGCGATGGGCCACGATGAACTGCAGGGTCAGCGCAGCGCGTACTGCCGCGCCAGGTACCGCACCGCGGTCGGCATCGACGCCACTGGGCACATCCAGGGCCAGCACAGGTGCCGCCTGCGCATTGATCGCAACGATCAGCGCCTGCGCCGCGCCCTCCGGCGCGCGATCGAAACCCAGCCCGAACAGGGCATCGACCCAGAGGTCGGCCTCGGGCAGCGCGCCGTCGAACTCGGTGATGGCGCCGCCGTCGGACCTGAACTCCGATGTTGCACGCTGCGCCAGCGCGGTCGATGGCGCCCGGCCCGGCAGGGCGATCACCCTCACCTCGCGCCCGGCCTGCAACGCGTGGCGAGCCAGCACGAGGCCGTCTCCGCAATTGTTGCCCGCACCGACCACCACGCCGATGCGCTGCGCCTGCGGCCAATGCTGCAGCAAGCACTGCCAGGCGGCCTGGCCGGCCTGCGCCATCAGTCCCCAGCCAGCATCCCCCGCCAAGGTGGACGCCTGGGCATCCAGCGCACGCGCGGCAGCGGAATCGAACAGATCGGCGAGGTTGGCCATGCAGGGATTTTATACTGGTGCGCATGTCCCTCGCCCCCTCCCCCGTCGATCCAGCCCAGGCCGTGCAGCGCATCCGCGAACTGGCCCGTGCGCATGGCTTCCAGCGCTGCGGCATCGCCGGTATCGAGCTCGGCGAGGACGAGGCGCACCTGGCCGACTGGCTGGGCCAGGGCCTGTACGGCACGATGGACTGGATGGCGCGCCACGGCACCCTGCGCGCACGACCGGCCGAGCTGTTGCCCGGCACTGTACGCGTGATCTCGGTGGGCATGGACTACAGCCACAAGGATGACACCGAAGCGTGGGCGACGCTGGCCGACCCGGGCCGCGCCTACGTGGCGCGCTATGCGCTGGGCCGCGACTACCACAAGCTGATGCGCAACCGCCTGCAGAAGCTGGCCACGCAGATCAACGACGAAGTCGCGCCACTGGGCTACCGCGTGTTCGTCGATTCCGCCCCCGTCCTGGAGCGCGCACTGGCCCGCAACGCCGGGCTCGGCTGGATCGGCAAGCACACCTGCCTGATCGACCGCCATGGCGGTTCCTGGTTCTTCATCGGCGAGATCTACATCGACATCCCGCTGCCGATCGATACGCCGGCCACGGCGCACTGCGGCACCTGCACGCGCTGCATCGATGTCTGCCCGACCCAGGCCATCACCGGCCCGCAGCGGCTGGACGCGCGGCGCTGCATTTCCTACCTGACCATCGAACACGACGGCGCCATTCCCGAACAGATGCGCCCGCTGATCGGCAACCGCATCTATGGCTGCGACGACTGCCAGCTGGTCTGCCCCTGGAACAAGTTCGCCAAGCGCACCGACGAAGCCGATTTCCGCGCGCGCAACAACCTCGATACCGCGCGCCTGGACCAGCTGTTCGCCTGGGACGAGGCCGAGTTCCTGCGCCGCACCGAAGGCAGCCCGATCAGGCGCAGCGGCCATGAGCGCTGGCTACGCAACATCGCCGTAGCGCTGGGCAATGCGCCGTCCTCGGCCGAAGCGCTGGCTGCGCTGCAGACCCGCATCGACGATCCCTCGCCGCTGGTGCGTGAACACGTGCAGTGGGCACTGGGCCAGCACACGGCGCGCTGACGTGCGATCCTGAGCCCCCGTTCCGCCCGCAGCACGCCGTTTCCATGCAGCCACGCAACAACGACATCCTCACCCCCAGCCAGCTCAACACCCTGGCCCGCAACCTGCTGGAAGGCAGCTTCCCGGCGATCTGGGTCGAGGCCGAACTGGGCAGCGTGGCGCGTCCTGCCTCCGGACACCTCTACTTCACCCTGAAGGACGCGCGCGCGCAGCTGCGTGCGGCGATGTTCCGGATGAAGGCGCAGTACCTGAAGTTCGTGCCGCGCGAAGGCATGCGCGTGCTGGTGCGCGGCAAGGTGACCCTGTACGACGCCCGTGGCGAGTACCAGATGGTGCTGGACCACATGGAGGAAGCCGGCGAAGGCGCGCTGCGCCGCGCCTTCGAGGAGCTGAAGGCACGGCTGGAGGCCGAGGGCCTGTTCGACCCGGCACGCAAGCGGCCGCTGCCGGCGCACGTGCAGCGCCTGGCCGTGATCACCTCGCCCACCGGCGCCGCCGTGCGCGACGTGCTGAGCGTGCTCGGCCGGCGCTTCCCGCTGCTGGAAGTGGACCTGCTGCCGACCCTGGTACAGGGCAGCAGTGCCGCCGCGCAGATCACCCGGCTGCTGCAGGCCGCCGATGCCAGTGGCCGCTACGACGTGATCCTGCTGACCCGCGGTGGTGGTTCGCTGGAAGACCTGTGGGCCTTCAACGATGAAACACTGGCCCGTGCGATCGCCGCCAGCCGCACGCCGGTGGTCTCGGCGGTGGGCCACGAAACCGACTTCAGCCTGAGCGACTTCGCCGCCGACCTGCGTGCACCAACGCCCTCGGTGGCGGCCGAGCTGCTGGTACCCGACCAGCGCGAACTGGTCCTGCGCCTGCGCCGCACGGCCGCCCGCATGGTGCAGCTGCAACGGCATGCGATGCAGCAGGCGATGCAGCGCGCCGACCGCGCCCTGTTGCGCCTGAACGCCCAGAGCCCGCAGGCACGACTGGATCTGCTGCGTCGACGCCAGCTCGATCTGGGCCGGCGCCTGCATGCCGCGTTCAACCAGCAGCAGGAGCGCCGTACCGCGCGCCTGCGTCACGCGTCTGCGGTACTGCGTGGGCATCATCCGCAGCGCCAGCTGGACGCGATGCAGCGTCGCCTGACCGCCCTGCGTGGGCGGCCGCAGGCAGCGATGCAGCGTCTGCTGGAGCGCGATGCACTGCGACTGCGCGGACTGGCGCGTTCACTTGAAGCAGTCAGCCCGCTGGCGACCGTGGCGCGTGGCTACAGCATCCTGACCCGCAGCGATGACGGTACGCTGGTGCGGAAGGTTGATCAGGTACAGCCCGGTGACGCGCTGCAGGCCCGCGTTGGTGACGGCGTGATCGACGTACAGGTCAAGTAGAGGGGGGTTCGGCAGGGCTGCGCCCTGCACCCGCAGAGGCTTCAAGCAACGGCCGAAGCAACAGCAAAAGCTGGCATTCCGCGGGTTGGCGGGGCGGTGCCAGAGTGCGGGGACGCCGTAAACCCGTCCATGGGGGCTTGGCAGCCGCATCCATGCGGCTGACACCCCGCACTCCGGCACCGCCCCACCTCTGACAGTTTTCCGCGATGGGGTAGATCCACGCCATGCGTGGATGAATCTCCATCGAAATCGAATACTTCGAATCGAGATCGACAAGCATCCACGCATGGCGTGGATCTACCGTGTCGACCAAGGTCTACACCTACCAACAGCAGCAGAAATATGTCGAAGGCGGGGTGGGTCCGGTTGCGGGGGCGTGAGCCGCATGGATGCGGCGACCGAGCTTACATGGACGTACTTGCAGCGGCCCCCGCAACCGGACCCACCGCGCCATCCCACGGAATGCACGCTGTTGCTGTTGCTGTTGCTGTTGCTGTTGCTGTTGCTGTTGCTCTGGCTTCGGCAGGTGCAGGGCGCAGCCCTGACGAACAACCCCCTACTTTGCCTGCTCGCAGAACTTCTGCCGGTACTCGAGCGCCTTCGGCATCAGTGCCTGCAGGTTCTGGATGCGGGTGCCCGGATTCGGGTGGGTGGAAGCGAACTCCGGCGGCGCCTGGCCACCACTGGCCTGGCCCATGCGCTGCCACAATGGCACTGCCTCGCGGGGATCGAAGCACGCCGCTGCAGCCAGCATCAGCCCCACTTCGTCGGCCTGCGTCTCGTGGCTGCGCGCATAGGGCAGCAGATAGCCGTAGCCCATCGCCGACATCATCATCTGTTGCTGCTGCGCATCCATGCCACTGGCGGCACCGGCCATCTGCCCGATCTGGGTCAGCTTCTGCTGCGCCATCCGCTGCGCACCATGGCGCAGCAGCGCGTGGGCGATCTCATGGCCCATCACCACCGCCATCGCATCACGCGTACGCGCCACCGGCACCAGGCCGGTGTAGACCGCCATCTTGCCGCCCGGCAGGCAGAACGCATTGGCCTGCTCGGACGGGATCACATTCACTTCCCACTGGAAATCCCGCGCGAAATGCGCCGGCTGCACGCCGTGCTCCTGTGCCAGCGCGGTCTCCACCACATCCACCTTGGCGATCAGGCGCTGCGCGATGTCGCGCACATCGCGCGCGATCGGCGCATTCGGATCCATCGGCCGTTCCTGCGAGAGGATCTGCTGGTAGGCCTGCAGACCGAGCGCGGTCTCCTGGCGCGCATCCAGGCTGCTGTCGATCATCACCTTCTCGCCGGTGTAGGGATCGACGGTGCGATTGGAGAACCAGTAGAACACCGCATAGCCCGCCGCCAGCAGCAGCACCCACCAGCGGATGTTGCCGAACAGGCCGCGTCGCTGCGGGCCTTGGGGCGAGCGGGAAAAGGGATCGTTGCGCATCGGTGGTCTTCCAGCAGACCCCGCCGGCTGGCGGGCACGGCGCAATCTTAGTGCGCGGACGCCAGCAGCGGGTGAAGCCCGACGCCGCTCAGATGCCGCGCACCAGACGGAAGCCGATGCGCGCATTGGTGGTGTCCGAATCCTGCGATTGCCGCCAGGCCGCACGGGTCTGCTCGGGCGCATTGGCCCAATTGCCGCCCCGGATCACCCGTGACCGGCAGCCCGGGTTGAACCAGGCGACACCGTCGGACGGCGCACGCCGGTAGCTGGCGTGCCAGCAGTCGGCCACCCATTCGCTCAGATTCCCGGCCATGTCGTGCAGGCCGAAAGCATTGGCCTGGAAACTGGCCACCGGCGCCGGTCCCCACCAGCCATCGCCATAGCCGATGAAAGCGTTGTGCCAGTGCCGACCCGAAGGCGAGACGTCCTTGCTGCCGGTGAAATTGCCGCTGCCCGGCGGCGGCGTACCCGCGTCTCCCCAGGGGTAGCGGCCACTGCTCCCGGCGCGCAGCGCATATTCGAATTCGGCCTCGCTCGGCAGCCGGTAGCTGCGTCCGGTCTGCTCGGACAGCCATGCCGCGTAGTTCTCGGCATCCCGCACGCTGACATGCATCACCGGCGAGTTGCCCAGTGCGCGCGCGCCATCGTAATCCGAACGCCAGTCGACGCCGCTGCGGCGGATGAAATTGCCGCTGCGCTCGTCATAGACCACCGAGTGGCCGCGCCGGGTCGCACGTGGTCGGGCATTGGTCGACTTCACATAGCGCTCGAAATCGCCGACGGTAACCTCAGTGATCGCCATCGCGAAGCCGCGGTCAAAGCGAACGTAATGGGAGGGGCGCTCGGCGTCGGTGGAGCCGGGCTCGGCATCACCCGCGCCCATCTGGAAGCCGCCATGCGGCACAACCACCATCTGCGGACCGCGCCCACCATCACGCATCGCGTCGCTGAACACCTGCCCCGGGCGGAAGCTGCCGTAATGGGTGGCCAGATCGATGCGTTCGCGCAGCTGGGCCACCACCGTATCCCCCGGCAAGGCGATGCGCAGGGCCTCGGCCAGCTTTTCGCGCGCCGGCTTCAGCCCCTGCGGCGTCGCCAGCTCGCGCAGGCCCTCATCACGCAGCTGCAGCAGCGCGGCGGCGCGGATCTGCTCGATGCGCTCGAAGGCATCGGCAATGGTCGGTGACGAGTCACGGACCTTGCTGGCTTCGGCCAGCCAGGTGCCCGCACTGGCAAAGTCGCGTACGCGCGCGGCGTCCTCGGCCCGGCGGATCAGGCCACTTTCGGCCGCCGCCAGGCCCTGCCGCGCCCGGCTGTTGTGTTCGTCCAGAGCCAGCGCTTCACGGAAGTTGCCGATCGCACCGTCACCGTCCTCGCCGATCCGCCCCGATCGCAGGTCTTCCTCGCCGGCACGGTTATAGGCCACCACGCGCTGGGCGAGCTCCACCCGGCCCTGCAGCGCGCGCACCTTCTCATCCTTCGGCGCCAGGGTCAGCAGCACCAGTGCCTGGCGACTCGCCTCGGCCAGCGCCTCGCGCTGCCGCAGCGGCCGAACCAGCAGGGCATCGGCCTGCTGCTGCAGGCGCTGGCGAGCACGCTGCAGGCCGCTGCGGGCCAGGCGGTCATCCGGGTCTTCCTCCTGTACCGCCAGCCACAGCGGAACCGCCGCGTCGGCGTCCTCGTACAGGTGCCCTTCGCTGAACGCCTTTTCGGCTGCGCGGCGCAGCTGGGCGACGCTGCGGCCCTGCCGGTCGACCCGTGGCGGTGTCCACCGCTGCACGTCCTCGGTGGCATCCTCACCGGCAATGGTGACGCTGCCCTGCCCGGTCCCCGGTGTCGGCTCCGCCAGTGAACCTTCCTGCGGCCGCGCGTCTTCGCCAGCAGCCGGCCCCGGCTCCGGTGTCGCCGAGGGCGACGGTGTGCAACCGGCCAGGGCCACGGCCAGAGCGGTGCACAGCACGGACGACAGCGGAAAACGCAAGCAGGATCTCCTTCGGCACGGACGCGGACCGACGTTAGGCTATTCTCCCCTGCCTGAGCAAACCCGAGTAGTAGGCCCTGACCCGTGGCAACCTGGATCACCACCCCCGCCGAGCTGGATGCGTACTTCCAGCAGCGTCCGGCCCGCATCGGCCTGGACACCGAATTCATCCGTGAACGCACGTTCTGGCCGCAGTTGGCTCTGGTGCAGATGGCGGTCGGGCAGGACATCCTGCTGATCGATCCGCTGATTCCCGGCATGACCGAGGCACTGGCGCCCTGGCTGGCCGATGAATCGATCACCAAGGTGATGCACAGCGCCAGCGAAGACCTGGTTGCCTTCAAGTGGACCTGCGGCGTGTTGCCGCGACCGCTGTTCGACACACAGATCGGCGCCTCGCTGGCCGGCATTGGTGGCGGCATGGGCTACCAGAAGCTGGTCGCGGAAATCACCGGCGTGGCGCTGGCCAAGGGCGAAACGCGCTCGGACTGGATGCGCCGTCCGCTCTCGGAGTCGCAACTGCAATACGCCGCCGACGACGTCGAGCATCTGTTCGCGCTGCATGATGCCATTGATGCCAAATTGCAGGCGCTGGGCCGCCAGCAGTGGCTGCACGACGACGGCGAGCGCCTGCTGGCCAGCGTCGCCAATGACGAGGACCGCTGGCCGCATCTGGCGATGCGCTCAGCGCAGTTTCTCGATGCTCCCGCGCAGCGCCGCCTGCTGCGCCTGCTGCGCTGGCGTGATGTGCAGGCACGCAGCAGCGACCGCCCGCGCAGCTGGATCCTGGACAACGAACTGGCCGCCACGCTGGCACGCACGCCACCGGCCGATGCCGCCGCGCTGGCCACGCTGTTTGAACAGTTCCCGAAGGCACCGCGCAAGCTCGCCGGCGCGGTGTGGCAGGCGCTGGACACGCCGCTGGCCGATGAGGCCGAGGCACCACTGGCATTGCCCGCCAACGACACCAACAAGCAGGCACTGAAGAGGCTGCAGGACGCCGTTGCCGAGCGCAGCCGCGAGCTGGGCCTGCCGGATGGCGTGCTGGCCTCGCGCAAGCATCTGGAAAGCTACCTGGAGCGCCGCCAATGGCCGGCCGCACTGGCCGGCTGGCGCCAGCAGGAGCTGGAGTCGCGGCTGCAGGCGCTGCTGCCGGCACGTTGAAGCGCCGAGCACGGCGCCGGATTGCGGTCCGGCTACCGTGGAAGGCCATGAAAAAGGGCGACCCGGATCACCGGGCCGCCCTTTGCATTCCAGCAGTGCGATGGCGGGAAGACCCGCCACCGTGGCAACGCCTTACCAGTTCATGTTCAGCGAGACACCGACGGTGCGCGGTTCGTTGTAGACCGCAGCCATGTAGTTCTCGATCACACCCTTGAGGTTATTCTCGTTGGTGATGTTGCGCGCGAACAGCGCCACTTCGTAGGCACCGTAGTTGCCCGAGTAGCCGATCTTCAGGCCGCCTTCGAAATCACCCTTGGAGTTGAACTCCTTGCTGTCGTACAGCACGAAGCTGGTGTAGCCCTGCTTGTTCCAGTCGGTGGACACGAACATGGTGCCCGCGTCGCTGACCGGGAAGTCGTAACGGGCGGCCAGGTTGACGTTGTACTTCGGCGCGTTCGGCAGCGGGTTGCCGTCGATCTGCGCGAAGGTGTTGGCACCGACCTTGATGGTCGGGTCATTCACCGTGCACACCACCTGGCCGTTGAGGCCGCAGACCTGCGCGTAGACGCGCTTGTCCTTGATTTCGCTGTGCAGCAGGCTCAGGCCGGCGCTCAGGGTCAGGTTCGGGATCGGGCGCAGCTCCATGTCCGCTTCGAAACCATAGGCCTTGGCCTTGTCGGCGTTGAACAGCACGCCGTTGCCGTCCGAATCGTTGCCGTTGAGCTGGATGTCGTTGACGGTGTAGGTGAACGCGGTGGCGTTCAAGCGCAGGCGGTTGTCCCACAGGCTGCTCTTCACGCCTGCTTCCCAGGACAGGATGGTCTCGGAATCGGCGGTGGTGAAGTCAGCATTGAACACGGCCGAGCGGCCCTGGATGGTCGGGCCGCGGAAGCCGCGGGCGACCTTGGCATAGACGCTCACGTCCGGCGTGATCTGATACATCGCGCTCAGATCCCAGCTCGGAGTGGTGTCGGACATCTTGACGTCGGTGCGGCCCTTGTAGGTGACCACGCCAGCGGCAGTGTCAGCCGTCTTCAGCAGGCGGGTGTGCTTCTCGTCCCGGGTCTGGCGCAGGCCGGCCGTGACGGTGAACTTGTCGGTGAAGGCATAGCTCAGCTGGCCGAAACCGGCCCACGAGGTGTTCTTGTTGCGCAGGCGCACCCAGTTGTTCGGGTTGCGGGCCGCGCCCTGCAGGAACCAGGCGCGCTGGTAGAAGTCGGTGGTGTCGCTGCCGTTGAAGTAGAAGGCACCGGCCTGCCACTGCAGCGCGCTGTCGTCATGGCTGGCCAGGCGGAATTCCTGGGTCCACTGATCCAGGTCACGGATGCGGCCCATCGACTGGCCGTAGCCGTTCGGTACGCCGTTCACCGGGAAGTTCACCGCAGCGCCGCCGTCGGTGTCGCCACGGCTGTAACCGGAGGTGGTCTCGTAGGCGGTGATCGAGGTGAAGTCGATCGCGCCGAAGTCGTAGCGCGCCTTCACCGAGCCGCCGTAGGTCTTGTAGGCCTGCGGGTTGTTGTCGGCTTCGTCGTAGGCGACCTGGTCGCGCGGCACGTCGGTCTTGTTCGAACCCTTGGTCAGCGCACCGCGCAGGAACAGGGTCGAGGTGCCTTCGTAGTCACGGGCGTGGGCCGAGGCCAGGATCGAGAACTGGTCGCTCGGGGTCAGCAGCAGCTGCGCACGTACGTTGCGGTCATCGAAGCCGCCCATCGCGTTCTTCTTCGGGCTGACCGTGCCGTCGGCACTCGGGCCCTTGTAGGTGTTGTCGACGTAGTCATCGCGGTGCTGGTACAGCGCCGACACGCGGAACGAGGCGATGTCGTTGATCGGGCCGCCGAAGCCGCCGTCGATCGACACGCTGTTGTAGGTCGCGTAGCTGGCGTTGACCCGGCCGGTGTAGTCCTGGGTCGGCTTCAGGGTGTCGAACTTGATGATGCCGGCGGTGGTGTTGCGGCCGAACAGCGAGCCCTGCGGGCCACGCAGCACTTCCACCTGGTCCACGTCATAGACCGGGTTGGACTTCAGCACCACGTGCTCCAGCACCACATCGTCCTGGATGATCGACACCGGCTGCGAGGCACCCAGGTAGAAGTCGATATTGCCGAGGCCACGGATATAGAAGCGCGGGAAGATGCGGCCGGTGGTGGTTTCCGCATACAGGCTCGGCACGCGGCCGGACAGTGCCAGCAGGGTGTCGTCGCCGCCGGCGGTGAAGTCGCGCATGCGCTCGCCCTGCACCACCCCCACCGAAACCGGCACTTCCTGCAGGTTCTGCTCACGGTGTTCGGCGGTCACGGTGATCGTGTCCAGGCCGGTCGGGGTCGGCGCGCTGTCCTGCGCGGCGGCACCGAAGCTGCCGACCAGGGCCAGGCCGGCACAGGCCAGGGCCAGCGGATGGCGGCGGAAGGAAACGAAGGAAGACGACAGACCCGACAGGCGGCGGGAATCGGAATGGGAGGGCATGGAATGCTCTGAGGAGGCGTCCGTGCGGCCTGCGCGAGCCGGGCGGCAAAAAGGGGGGAAACTGCGCAAGCGGCCATTATCCCCCAAATTGTTACGATTTCGTTGCGCGGCACCCGAACCCGGCGAAACAAGCGGTTTCGGCACAGTACGCCGGCACCACCTTGGGGTCAGCTCCGTTCTCCCAAGGAAAACGGATCTGACCCCGAAGCTCCTGGCAGCCGGGTCAGCGCGACATCGACCCTCGCAAGTCGCCCGCGTGCGCGCTGCGAAACCAACTCTCGCCTTTACTTCTACGGCGCCGCGGCTTCGCGCTACGGCGTCGCGGCTTCGCGGAACGACTGCTCATTGCTGCCGCCCCCGGCATTGCCTTGCGCAACGCCTGGTCTCTGTCGAATTCGCCCTGCTGCGGCAGGCCCTGGCCTGAAACGGTCCGGGACGGCGGTGGATCCCGTCCCCGCCACGTCCCGGCCGGGCGCTTGGCAAGCGCGGCGGGCGGCGCTACACTGAAAGCCTGCCGTGGGGCCATAGCTCAGCTGGGAGAGCGCGTCGTTCGCAATGACGAGGTCAGGAGTTCGATCCTCCTTGGCTCCACCACTCTTCAGAAGAACCCGCAGATCGCCATGATCTGCGGGTTTTTTCTTTTCAGCGCCTCCGGCTCAGGCCGGCTCCTGGTCACCATCCTTGCGTTGCGGGCCGCGCGAGTGCGCATCGCGCACCTGTTGATCGCGCTGCCCCGGCCGCTGCTTGGCCACATCGTCCTGCTTCCTGTCCTGGCGGCTTTCCTGGATACCCTGCTTTGGGTCCTGATCCTTGTCTGGCTCGTTCATCTGATTGCTCCCTCATCGGCATCAGGCCGACGTTCTGCCCCACGCTAGAGGCCGGCGGGTAATCCACAGGTCAGTCCCGCGCCAACAGCGTGTGCACGAACCCACTTGCTGCGACGGTGAACACACGCCCAGAATCCGATGCAGCACGAACTCCGCGTACACCCATGCCCCCGCCCGCCCAGCACGCGGCACACACCGTGCCGATGAACTTCAATCCAACCGACGGCAGCATCCAGCTCGGCACGCTGCCGAACCTGATCTGTCCCAGCCTCTCACTGCAGGAGGCGCGCATCGCCTTCGCCACGCTGACGCATGGCGAGCGCGATGTCGGCACCGGCTACGTCTGGCTGAGCCTGCACCGGCTCAGCCTGGGCGGTGCACCCGCTGGCATCAGCGTGTGCTTCCACGGCCAATACCTCGACATGGTGACCATGAGTGTCGACCTGCCTGGTGCGACGCTGGAAGACGGCTGGCCGAGCCAGGCCGCGATCAATGCCGAAGTTGCCTTCATGCGCCGCACGCTGGGTGCAGCCCTGGGTCGCACGTTGAGCGGCGGCCACGCCCGCTTCGGCTGGGGCGAGGCCTGGGCCCGGTTCGACCCGAAGGGATTCATGGCGAGCAGCGGCATCCGCTACTCGCCTCGCACGTGACGGCGCTCAGGTTCGGGTGATCGACACGCCGCCTTCAACGCGCATTGCGGTACCGGTAACGAAGCTGCTTTCATCGCTGGCCAGGAACAACGCCGCATTGGCGATCTCTTCCGGCTCGGCCATGCGCTTGAGTGCATGCAGCGAGCGCACGAAATCACGCGCATCACCGGTCGGTGCCGCCTGCCGGCCCATTTCGGTATCGGTGCCGCCGGGCAACAGCACGTTGCTGCGCACGCCGCGCGCGCCGTACTCGGCCGCGATCACCTGGCTCAGGCCGATCAGCCCCGCCTTGCTCGACGCATAGGCCGCCATGCCCGGGAAGCCGACGGTGTGGCCGACGAAGGTGCCGACAAACACCAGCGAGCCACCGCCGCGTGCCAGCAACGCCGGCAACTGGGCGCGTGCGGCGTGGAAGGCGGCATCGAGATTGGTGGCCATCACCTCGCGCCACGCATCCACCGGGAACTCTGCTGCCGGTGCACCGGGGCCGAGCATGCCGGCATTGTTGAGCGCGATGTCCAACCCACCGAATGACTGCTGGGCCAGTTCCACCAGCGCCGGTGCCGTGGCCGGATCAGCCACGTCCGCGGCATGCACCACCACCTCGCCACCGGCGGCGCGGATCTGCTCGGCCAGCGCCTGCAGCGGCTCCGGCCGCCGTGCGTTGAGCACCAGCTTTGCCCCTTCTGCAGCGAAGCGCAGGGCGCTGGCGCGGCCGATGCCGGCGCTGGCACCGGTGATGAGAGCGATCTTGTTGTTCAGCCGCATGGTCGTGGTACCGGTTGTGAAGTGGCCGCCACGATGCCGCGCCTATCGCCTGCCAACACTCCGTTTCCGGGCCCGGCCCATCGGTGCAGGAAACGGAGTTTCCGCAGAACCAGCACGTGCCAGAATCCGGCCATGGACAGCACCGCCACCACCGCCCTCGATGCCCGCGTCGAACGGGTTTGCCGCCACCTTCAAGCCAGCCACGACGAACCCTCGCTGCAGGAACTGGCCGGGATCGCGGGTTGCAGCCCAACCCGTCTGCATCGCCTTTTCAAGGAAGCAACCGGGTTGACCCCGAAGCAGTACGCTGCCGCGCTGCGCGCCGACCGCCTGCGCAGCGGACTTCAGCAGAAGGAACGCATCACCGACGCCTTCCACGATGCCGGCTTCGGCTCCAGCGGACGCTTCTACGAGAACGCGCCGAAGCTGCTGGGCATGACGCCGAAGCAATGGCGTGCCGGTGGTCGCGGCGAAGTCATCCACTTCGCGCTTGCCGAAAGTTCGTTGGGCAGCGTGCTGGTGGCCAGCAGTGCCACCGGCGTGGTCGCGATCCTGCTCGGCGACGATCCGGAAGCGCTGCTGCAGTCACTGCAGCAGCGCTTCCGCCAGGCCGAACTGGTCGGGGCCGACAGCGGCTATGAGCAACTGGTGGCACAGGTGGTGGGCCTGGTCGAGGATCCCTCGCGAGGCGCCACGTTGCCGCTGGACATCCGCGGCACGGCTTTCCAGCAACGTGTATGGCAGGCGCTGCAGCAGATTCCGCGCGGACAGACGGCCTCATATGCCGAAATCGCCGCGCGTATCGGCGCGCCGCGATCGAGCCGCGCGGTGGCACGCGCCTGCGCCAGCAATCCGCTGGCCGTGGCGGTGCCCTGCCACCGGGTGGTGCGCCGCGACGGCGACCTGTCCGGCTATGCCTGGGGCGTGGCACGCAAGCGCGAACTGCTGCGCCGGGAAAAGGTCGCCAACGGCTGACGCGACCCGCAAGCCGCCGACCTTGTCGGCGCACCCAACCTCCGGTAGCCACCAACCTTGGCCGGCATCGGCCAAGCCCTCAGTCCAGCTTCACCACCAGCTTGCCGAAGTTGTGCCCCTGCAGCAGCCCGAAGAACGCCTCCGGTGCATTTTCCAGCCCTTCCACTACATCCTCGCGGTACTGGATGCGGCCCTCACGCAGCCACTGCGCCATCTCGCGCTCGAAGTCCGGCCACAGGTGCTTGAAGTCGTGCACGATGAAACCGCGCACGGTCAGGCGCTGGCGCAGGATCTGGCTGAACAGCACCGGCAGGCGGTCCGGGCCAGGCTGCGCAACACCACGATTGTTGTAGGTGGCGATGGTGCCGCACACCGGAATGCGGGCGAAGTCGTTGAGCAACGGCAGCACCGCATCCAGCACATGGCCCCCGACGTTCTCGAAGTACACGTCGATACCCGCAGGTACCGCCGTGCGCAGCTGCTCGGCAAAATCAGCCGCGCGATGATCCAGCGCCACGTCCACGCCCAGCGTCTGCAGATAGGCACGCTTGGCCTCGCCACCGGCGATAGCCACTACGCGCGCGCCCTGCAGCTTGGCCAACTGCGCCACGGTCGCGCCGACCGGCCCCGTTGCGGCGGCCACCACCAGCGTCTCTCCCGGCTGCAGGCGGGCGATTTCATGAAGGCTGGAATAGGCGGTGAAGCCCGGCATGCCATACACCCCCAGCGCCGTACTCAACGGCAGCCCGGCCGGGTCCAGGCGGCGGCCCAGCGCCTTGGCCGGCAGCACGGCGTGGGTCTGCCACCCGCCCGGCGCCAGCACCCGTTCGCCCACTGCGACACCCTCGGCCCTGGACTGCATCACCTCGGCCACGGTCTGGCCTTCCATCACAGCCCCCACTGCCACCGGCGCGGCATACGACGGTCCCTCATCCATGCGTCCACGCATGTACGGGTCCAGTGAGAGGTAGCGATTGCGCAGCAGCACCTCGCCGTCGCCCAAGGGCGGCAGCGCGGCCTGCTCCAGGCGGAAATTGGCTGCGGTGGGCGCCCCCTGCGGACGCGACGCCAGCACGATGCGGGTGGTGGTCGATGAGTCGGACATGACGACGGTCTCTGCTGTTGCCAGCATCAGGAAAGGAACGCCGACACTACGCCGCAGCGTTCCCCCATGGCGGTCACGAAAACAGCGTTCCATGTCCGGTATTGGTGCCGTCCACGCGCAGGCCGCGCCACGCCGCGTTTGTCGATCACCGTGGCCCGCTGAATTCCGCCGCACGCGATGATCACCGCGCCGCCGCACCCGGTTGAATCGGCATCCAGCGCGCCCCCGCTCCGCGACGGCGGATCAAGTACTTGCGCCTGCGCAGACGGCAATGTGAAGGTTTTTTGCCAAAATGCTTGCCGTAGGCGGCTGACCTCCGTAATATGCGCGTCCTTGGCAGCGACCTCGCTGCAATGAACTACGTGGCCGAGTAGCTCAGTTGGTAGAGCAGGGGATTGAAAATCCCCGTGTCGGCGGTTCGATTCCGTCCTCGGCCACCACGTTCGACAGCCTGCAGAAATGCAGGTCTTTTTTTCGGGAATCGCAGTTGATCGTGATTGCCACACAGTTTGGCCGAGTAGCTCAGTTGGTAGAGCAGGGGATTGAAAATCCCCGTGTCGGCGGTTCGATTCCGTCTTCGGCCACCATCTTTCGAGACCTGCAGAGATGCAGGTCTTTTTTTGTCCGTGCTTCGCGCACTGCACGAGTGGCGGATGCGGCGCCTGCGCACACGCCCGGTTGACGAAACATTTACACCGGCATGCGCGGCGGCACCTACGCTCCAGACTCCTGCCTGGAGCCTGACGATGCCTCTGCGCCCCGCCCTGTTCGCCTGCCTGCTGCTGGCCGCTTTCCCGGTGATCGCCACTGAACCTGTGCGCGCGGTCGAGCGCCTGGACATCGATCGCTACGCCGGCCAGTGGCACGAGATTGCGCATCTTCCGGTCTCGTTCCAGAAGCAGTGCGTGGGCGAGATCACCGCCAACTACGGACTGCGCAGCGATGGCCGCATCAGTGTCACCAACGCCTGCCGCAACGGCGACGGTGAGCGCGTGGTCGCCGAAGGCGTGGCTCGCGCGGTGGCCGGCCATCCCGGCCAGTTGCAGGTGCGCTTCGCGCCGGACTGGCTGAGCTGGGTCCCGCTGGTCTGGGCCGACTACTGGGTGCTGGCGCTGGATCCGGACTATCAGTGGGCGCTGGTCGGTGAACCGGACCGAAAGTACCTGTGGATCCTCTCGCGCCTGCCGGAAATGGATCGCGCACGCTTCGAAGCGCTGAAAGAAAAAGCCGAGGCCATGGGCTACGACCTGCGCCCGCTGCGCCTGATGGCCCCGCTTCGCGATACGCCCGCCGATTGAACCGCGTCGCAACCGCGGCGCCGCGCACGCCCGGCCACCATCTTCACGCGCTACCCTCTGCGACGGGTCGCCACAGGCGATCCAAACGACCATACGCCGTAGTATGCTTATTCAAACGCACCCCTCCAGAGGACTTGCGCCCATGCTCCACCGTTTCCGTATCGCCTTGATTGTCCTGTGCACCCTCGCCCTTGTTGCCTGCAACAACGGCATCGTCAAGCGTGTTTCGGAACCGGCGGCCAGCCTGCAGCAGCTGACCGTGCGTGCCGACGGCAACTGGACCGTGGCCCTGCGCCTGCAGAACTTCAGCTCGATGCCGATGACCTTCGATGACGTCTCGCTGGCGCTGACCGTCGGCGACAACGAAGCCGGCACCCTGCAGGCCAAGCCCGGCATCTCCATCGGCGGCACCTCCGCCGACGTCATCAATGTCGACCTCGTGCCCAGCTCGGCCGCGCGCCTGGTGGTGGCCGATGCGCTGGCCAGCAACCGCACCCTGGCCTATGGCCTGAAGGGAACGGTGGCGGCCACGCCGCAGGAGAAGAAGCAGCGCAGCTTCGACATCAACAGCCGCAGCACCCTCAACCAGGCCCCCGGCCTGCCCGGCGTGCTGCGCTGAACCCGCCTTTCGTGGCGGCGCCCGGCGCCGCTCTCCCCTGCCCTGATCAAATCGAGACGTACCGATGAGCAGCTACACCGCCCCGCTTTCCGACCTCCGTTTCGCGCTGCACGACGTGCTCAAGGTCGAACCCCTGTTCGCCCGCCTGGGCTTCACCGACGCCACCGCCGACGTGGTCGATGCCGTGCTGGAGGAAGCCGGCCGCTTCAGCGCCACCGTGCTGGCCCCGCTCAACAGCGTCGGCGACGAGATCGGCTGCGTGCTCGACCAGGCCACCGGTGAAGTGACCACCCCGCCCGGCTTCAAGCAGGCCTACGACCAGTTCGTCGATGGCGGCTGGACCGGCCTGACCGCCTCGCCGGAGCTGGGCGGCCAGGGCCTGCCGCACACCCTGGGCGTGCCGCTGAACGAAATGATCAACGCCGCCAACCTGGCGTGGGGCAACTTCCCGCTGCTCTCGCACGGCGCCATCGAAGCGCTGAAGCAGCACGGCGAGGCCTGGCAGCACGAGGCTTTCCTCAAGCCGCTGATCGAGGGCCGCTGGACCGGCACCATGTGCCTGACCGAACCGCACTGCGGTACCGACCTCGGCCTGCTCAAGACCAAGGCCGAGCCGAACGCCGATGGGAGCTATTCGATCACCGGCACCAAGATCTTCATCACCGCCGGCGAGCATGACCTGACCGGGAACATCGTGCACCTGGTGCTGGCCAAGCTGCCCGACGCTCCCCCGGGTGCCAAGGGCATCTCGCTGTTCGTCACCCCGAAGTTCAAGGTCGACCGCGACGGCAACGTTGGCGAGCGCAACGCACTGCGCTGCGGCTCGATCGAGCACAAGATGGGCATCAAGGGGTCGGTCACCTGCGTGATGAACTTCGATGGCGCGCAGGGCTACCTGGTCGGCCAGCCGCACAAGGGCCTGCAGGCGATGTTCACCATGATGAACACCGCGCGCCTGGGGGTCGGCCTGCAGGGGATCGGCCTGTCCGAGCGCGCCTACCAGAACGCGCTGAAGTACAGCCGTGAGCGCCTGCAGTCGCGCGCCCTGAGTGGTGCCAGGTTCCCGGACAAGCCGGCCGACCCGATCCTGGTCCACCCGGATGTGCGCCGCATGCTGCTGACGGTGAAGTCGCTGGTCGAAGGCAGCCGCCTGCTGGCGCTGCACGCCGCCACCCTCATCGACGTTGCCCACCATGCCGAGGATGCCGCTGAGCGCGAGCGCGCCGACACCCTGGTGAGCTTCCTGACCCCGATCTCGAAGGCCTGCCAGACCGAATGGGGCATCGAGAACACCTACAACGCCCTGCAGTGCTTCGGTGGCCACGGCTACATCCGCGAGCACGGCATGGAGCAGCTGGCCCGCGACGCCCGCATCACCACGCTGTATGAAGGCACTACCGGCATCCAGGCGCTGGACCTGATCGGCCGCAAGACCGCGTCCAGCCAGGGCGCCGGCCTGAAGCTGATGCTGGCCGAGATCGAAGCCTTCGCCAAGGAACACGAGGGCAACGAAGCGCTGGCCGAGTTCATTGGCCCGCTGCGCGCCAAGGCCGCCGACTGGGGCAAGCTGACGATGGACGTGCTACAGCGCGCGGCCGGCAATCCGGACGAACTGGGCGCGGCCAGCTACGACTATCTGTTCTATTCGGGTTACGTGGTGCTGGCCTACTGGTGGGCCCGCAGCGTGGCCGCCGCCGATGCCAGCGCGCACGGCGCCGCCTTCGCCCAGGGCAAGCGCGAGACTGCGCGGTTCTATTTCGCCCGTGTGCTGCCGCGCACCCTCAGCCACGCCGCCGCGATCCAGTCCGGCGCCGCCCCGCTGATGGCGATGGACGACGAGCGATTCGGCGTCTGAGCCGGGCTGCCGCCCGGCACCCACGGTAGTGCCGGCCGCTGGCCGGCAACCGCAACAGCAACAGCTGCATCCCGGTGGATGGCGGGGCGGTGTGGCCTGGCAGGACACGCCGTAAACCCATCCATGGGGGCTCGATGGCGCCATCCATGGCGCCAACGGTCCTGCCACCCCACACCGCCCCGCCTCTGACAGTTCCCCGCGAACTGCCGTAGATCCACGCCACGCGTGGATGAGAACCACCGGAATCCATCTGGAGAAAAGCCCCCCTTTGTTAAGGGGGGCGCACCGACAGGTGCGGGGGATAGGAGGAATGCGCGGACCTGAATGTTGACGATTTGTGTATCGCCTGTCGGCGATACACAAATCGTCAACATTCAGGTATAAGCTGTTCTCCCGATGGAGACAGACACTACACGCTTGGGTCTGATCGAAGCCGGAGCTCCGTTTTCTGCTCCGGGCGCCGAAGCATCGCCCAACGCCACGACGCTGCATCGCCCCGGTTCGGTCCGGCTGCTCTCGCTTGATGCCCACGGACGCGTACTGGACTGGATCACCTGGCAGGATGCGGCCTGCCTCTACGCCCGCGAGGCAGTGGCCTGGACGCTCGGCGATCCCTGCCTGCACATCCACGGTGGCACCAACCGCTTCAGCGGCCTGCAGAGCGGCATGGACCTGCACCCGATCATCGCTGCCCGCGGCCACGCCCGCTCCCGCGCGATCGACCCGACGCCGAACCTGACCAACCAGGCCCTGTTCGCCCGCGACGCCCATCTGTGCATGTACTGCGGCCAGCAGTTCACCCGCCCCACGCTCACCCGCGACCATGTCATGCCGCTGTCCAAAGGTGGCCTGGACTGCTGGGAAAACGTGGTCACCGCGTGCTTCCACTGCAATTCGCGCAAGAGCGACCGCACCCCGCAGCAGGCCGGCATGCCCCTGCTGGCAGTGCCCTACCGGCCCAGCTGGATCGAGCACCTGATCCTGTCCAACCGCAACATCCTGGCCGACCAGATGGCCTTCCTGAAGGCGCAGTTGCCCAAGCGCTCGAAACTCAGCACCTGAACGCCCGAACATGCAACCCTCACCGTCCTGTCACGGACGGCGGCGTTTGCTTGCCCCACCCCCGTTTGAGGGCGAAAATGGGCGTTCAGAAAAAGTGCGAACATGATGATCGACTCTGCCCGCTATCCCCGCCTCGCGCGCATCCAGACACCGGATGACCTGCGCACGTTCGACGAATCCGAATTGAGGGCGGTCGCCGACGAACTGCGCGCCTACCTCATCGAATCGGTGGGCAAGAGCGGAGGTCACTTCGCCGCCGGCCTGGGCGTCATCGAGCTCACCGTGGCCCTGCACTACCTGTACCAGACCCCGGTCGACCAGCTGGTGTGGGACGTCGGCCATCAGACCTACCCGCACAAGATCCTGACCGGCCGCCGCGACGAGATCCATACCGTCAAGCAGAAGGACGGTGTCGCGCCGTTCCCGAAGCGCGAGGAAAGCGAGTACGACACCTTCGGCGTCGGCCACTCCTCCACCTCGATCTCGGCCGCGCTCGGCATGGCCATTGCCCGCCAGTCCGAAGGCGACGACCGCAAGGTCGTGGCAGTGATCGGTGACGGCGCGATGACTGCCGGCATGGCGTTCGAGGCGCTGATGCACGCCGGTGGCATGGAGCCGGAGCCGAACCTGCTGGTGATCCTCAACGACAACAACATGTCGATCTCCGAGGCAGTGGGCGGCCTGACCAAGATGCTGGGCCGAGCGACCGGCAGCCGTACGCTCAACGCGCTGCGCGAAGGTGGCAAGAAGATCCTCGGTGACAAGAAGAACAACCCGGCGCGTTTCGTGAAGCGCTGGGAAGAACACTGGAAGGGCATGTTCGTGCCCTCCACGATGTTCGAGGAAATGGGCTTCCACTACACCGGCCCGATCGACGGCCACGACATGCCGGCGCTGTTGTCCACCCTGAAGACGCTGCGCGCCTCCAAGGGCCCGAAGCTGCTGCATGTGATGACCACCAAGGGCAAGGGCTACGAGCCGGCAGAAGGCGATCAGATCGGTTACCACGCCGTGGGCCCGTTCGATCCGGACAAGGGCCTGGTGGCCAAGGCCGGGGCCAAGAAGCCGACCTATACCGATGTATTCAGCGACTGGCTGTGCGATGCCGCCGCCGCCGAGCCGCGCCTCTACGGCATCACTCCGGCGATGCGCGAAGGCTCTGGCCTGGTGCGCTTCAGCAAGGAATATCCGCAGCGCTATTTCGACGTGGCGATCGCCGAGCAGCACGCGGTCACCCTCGCCGCCGGCATGGCCACCCAGGGTGGCAAGCCGGTGGTGGCGATCTACTCCACTTTCCTGCAGCGTGCGTACGACCAGCTGGTGCACGACGTGGCGATCCAGGATCTGGACGTGCTGTTTGCGATCGACCGCGCTGGCGTGGTCGGTCCGGACGGCGCGACCCACGCCGGCAACCTCGACCTCAGCTTCCTGCGCTGCGTGCCGAACATGGTGGTGATGGCACCCTCCAATGAAGCCGAGTGCCGGCAGATGCTCAGCACCGGCCTGCAGCACCCGGGTCCGGCTGCCGTGCGCTACCCGCGCGGTACGGGTACCGGCGTTGCGGCCGGCACCGACCTGTCGACCCTGCCGATCGGCAAGGGCGAGCTGCGCCTGCAGGGCAACCGCATCGCCCTGCTTGCCTTCGGCAGCACCGTGCCCGCCGCCGAGCAGGTCGGCCGCGAACTGGGCCTGAGCGTGGTCAACATGCGCTTCATCAAGCCACTGGATCGCGAGCTGGTGCTGGCCATGGCCGCCCAGCACGAGGGCCTGGTCACGATCGAAGACAACGTCGTGGCCGGTGGTGCCGGTTCCGGTGTCGGTGAACTGCTCAATGCCGAAGGCGTGCTGCGTCCGATCCTGCACCTGGGCCTGCCCGACAGCTACCAGCACCACGCCAGCCGCGAGGACCTGCTGGCCGAAGCCGGTATCGATGCGGCCGGCATCCGCGCCGCCGTGCTCAAGCGTTGGCCGCAGCTGGCCGCAGGCAGCCCGCCGCTGAGTGCCGCAGGCTGAGGCCGATCAGGAATCCACGCATCACGGGAAGGTGCAGTCGAAGGCTCGCACCTTCCACGGTGGAAGCAGGTGGTTCCACGCCATGCGTGGATGGCCGAACCCCGGCAGGCGCCCCACGCTCAACCGTAACTGACCGCTTCCACGAACGCCCCGCTGGCCTCCACGCGCACGGCGGCGCGCTGCCCGGTGTCGACGAAGTGCAGGCGGGCCAGGGTCTCGGCAAAGTCATAGGCTCGTGCGCCATCACGGAACTCGATCGGCTCCGGCCTATCCGGGTGCAGCACGCGCCACTGGCGCTGTTCGCATTGCAGGCGGATCAACATGCAGCTCACTCCTTGAGGCAGCGTATCGACAGCGGCGCGATGCTGATGCCGGCTACGGCAATCGACATCACCGGGTATCAGGGCACGCAGGGCGCCCTGATCACAGACGATACGTCGTTCAAAATGTGAGCTGTATCAGATTATTCTGATTTTCACGGGTTGATCCCGTAAAGCTCAGTTCACCTGGAACTGCGCCCTGCAGCCATCGCTCACCCAGATGCCGCGGCGATCCCAGCCCCAGCTCTGACCTTCGATGCAGGCACTGCGCGAGTCCTGGCGGATCAGGCGCACGCCCCGGCGGATGCGGGCATCGCAGTACTCCTGCCGGTGGCCATTGGAATGGCAGGTGACCACATCGCCACCACCCCATCCATTGCCGTTGCCCCAGCCGCCGCCATTGCCGCCCCAGCCGCCGCCGCGGCGGTATTCACCGACGAATTCGGCACGGCACCCCTGTGTGACCCAGACGCCGTTGCGCGACTGGCCCCAGGTCTCACCTTCCACACAGGGCGAACCGGACAATTGGCGGATCAACCGCGCGCGGCCATCCAAGCGGCACTCATTGCTGCGGTTCTTGACCGACTCGCAGCGCACGATGCCACTGCCATCGCGGCCGCCGTAGCGGTCGTCGTCGTAGCCGTAGCCATAGCTCTGCGCCTGGGCGCCGCCGGCGGCCGCCAGCATCGGCAACAGGGTGCAGGCCAGGGTGCGCCAGGTGAGTGCCTTGCCCATCGAGATCTCCAGATGAATACGATGGCGCAAGCATCCGGGATTCACGGCCCGGCGCACAGAGGGAGGCGCGATGGCAGTTGTTCCCCCATTCAAACAACTCAACCGTGGCTGACTGCACTAAGGGGGCTGGCGTCACTCTCCAACGTAAAGCGCGTCTACCGTGTTGCCAAGCGCCTCGACCCGCACCGTGCTGCGCTGGCCGGTGCGGCGGTGATGCTCCAGGGCCAGCGCGGCGGCGGCATCAAAGGCGTCGGCGCCCCGCGCGTAACCCGTGGTGTCGCTCAGCTGAGGATGCAGTACGGACCAGCGCTGGGCATTGCATTGGACGGTGATGACCATCGGAGTCTCCTGCGGATGAAAGGGTGCAGTGGCAGGCAGTTGGCCGCTTGCCGTTACACCATCAGGCTAGCGACCGCCTCCGGGATGGCCTATCAGATTTGTACGAAAATGCCGCGCCCTCGCGTCGGATCTTGGCTTTCCTCACATCCCTGAGTCCGTTTAGCCCGTTCATTCCGTGATCCTTGTCACGGAGTCAGGCTGGCTTCACACTACCGTCATCAACAGGGGCCCCTTCCACATGCGCACCTTCTTCTCGCACCAGCGTTCGACGTTGCTGAAGTTCTATTTCGTGGCCAGCTATCTGATCCTGATCGAAGAGTTGATCCGCGCCGCCGTGCATTGAGCGCTTGCTGACGGGCTATTTGCGACAGAAAATGTCGCTTTACGCACGGAGCTCGCGCATGAAGGTGCTTCTTCTGATCCCGGCCCTGCTGGCTCTGGCCGCCTGTGCCAGCCAGGACACGGCGACCGCGCGCGCTGATGCCGCTGAGGCGTCGCCAGCGACGCCGGTGGTCGGGGGCGATCGTGATGCGCACGGCTGTATCGGCTCTGCCGGCTATCAGTGGTGCGAACACAGCCAGCGCTGCGAGCGCCCCTGGGAACTGGCGCAGGCGCAGGGCCTGGCCAACACGGCCGAGGCCATCGACGCGTACTGCGCCAAGCCCGCCAGCCCGGCGCGCAAGTGAGCACGCCCTGCCATGGCTGAGCTGACTCCCCTGCCCGATCTCGCCCGTGGCCGGTATCGCCACTTCAAGGGCGGCGAATACGAGGTGCTCGACATCGTCCGCAGCAGCGAGACGTTGGAACCGATGGTGCTTTATCGCGCACGCTATGGCGAAGGCGGCCTGTGGGTACGCCCCTACCCGATGTTCATCGAGCAGGTTCCGGGCGAACACGGCCCGCAGGCGCGCTTCGCTCGCATCGACGATTGATCCGGTGCGACCCGCAGTGACCCGGAGCCCGCGATGAACCCCTATATCTACCTGGCCGCCGCCATCGTGCTGGAAGTGATCGCCACGTCACTGCTGAAAGCCTCGGACGGCATGAGCCGGCTGTGGCCGACAGTGGGCGCGCTGGTTGGCTATGGGCTGTGCTTCTACCTGCTGTCGGTCACCATGAAGTCGGTGCCGACCGGCATCGCCTATGCAATCTGGTCCGGCGTCGGCATTGTGCTGATCTCGCTGATCGGCCTGGTGGTGTTCAAGCAGCGGCTGGATGCACCGGCATTGATCGGGATCGGCCTGATCTGCGCCGGCGTACTGGTGATCAATCTGTTCTCGCGCAGCAGCGCGCACTGAAGACGCTGCTGCGCGACTGGCGCTAGCTGACCTTCTTCGCCACGCTCATGCCGATCAGGAACAGGACCACGGCGATGATGATGCCTGCCCAGAACAGGAACTTGGCGATGCCCACGGCGGCGCCAGCGATGCCGCCGAAGCCCAGCACGCCCGCGATGATGCCGATGATGGCGAAGATGATGGCCCACTTGATCATGTCGATCCTTTCCCTGCAGGGAATGCAAACGGTGCGATCAGGCTAGGCCGCCACCGATGCGGCGCCCGTGAACGGGCCGCGTGTGCGGCGTGAATCAACGCGGCCGGAAGCGCAGCAGCGCCACTGCGAAAGCCAGGAACACGCTTCCCACCAGCCGCTCGAACCAGCGCCGTGCGAATGGCTTTGCAAGCCAACGGCGCAGGCCGTGGCCACCGGCCGCATACATCACGTACCAGAACAGTTCGCAGGCCGCGAAGGTCGCCACCAGCACGCTGTACTGCACGGCCTGGCTGCGCGACGGATCGACGAACTGTGGCAGGAACGCTGCGGCGAACAGCAGTAGTTTGGGATTGCTCAGGCCAACCCACAGGCCGCCGCGGAACACCGTTCCTGCGCCATGTACCGGCGCCAGTGTGACCTCGTCAGCATCGGCCACCGCGGGTGCGGGCCGGCAACTGTCGCGCCAGGCCTTGATGCCGAGCCAGGCCAGGTAGGCCACACCGAGATAGCGCAGCACCTCGAACAGCATGGGCGAGGAATGCAGCAGCGCACTCAGGCCCGCTGCGGAAGCCGCCAGCACCAGCAGCATCGCCAGCAGGCAGCCGGCCATGGCCGGCACGCTGCCGCGAAATCCCAGCCCGACGCTGCGGCCAAGGATGTGCAGCATGTTGGGCCCAGGCGTCCCGCACAGCACGAAGACCGTGGCCAGGAACCACCACCAGGTATGCAGGGCCATGTCGGGCGTCCACTTCAGAACATCCAACCAGCATAGAGTGCGCCGGCCTGGCGCGGCACACACAGTGCAGCATGGATGCGGTGGTTACAGAGGCAGGCTCAGGCCGCGGGCGCGTCGCGCCGTACCAGTACCTGGTCGATCAGGCCCCATTCGCATGCCTGCTCGGCGCTCATGAACCGATCGCGGTCCAGGGTCTGTTCGACCTCCTCGAAACTGCGTCCGCAATGGCGCGCATACAGCTGGGTGATGCGCTGCTTGGTGCGCTGCATCTCCTCGGCGTGGATGAAGATGTCCGAAGCCTGGCCCTGCACCCCGCCCAGCGGCTGGTGCACATGCAGGCTGGCATTGGCCAGCGCCGCGCGGTGACCCGGCTCGCCGGCCATCAGCAGGAACGAACCCATCGACCGCGCGGTGCCCATGCACAGCGTATGCACCGGGGCCGAGATGTATTGCATCGTGTCGTACATCGCCAGGCCGCTGGAGATCACCCCACCCGGCGAATTGATGTACAGATGGATCGGCTTCTCCGGATTTTCAGATTCAAGGAACAGCAGTTGCGCGCAGACCAGCGCCGATACGGTGTCATCGACTTCGCCGTTGAGAAAGATGATGCGCTCGCGCAGGAGCCGCGAGTAGATGTCATAGGAGCGCTCACCGCGCTCGCTGCGTTCCACCACCATCGGTACCAGCTGCATTCTGTCCCGCATGTGCCTGCTCCCTGTAGCGTTCGATCCAGGCGCCGGCTCACGCCGCGCGCATCACCGTGCGATGGTCATCGTTGGACGCCGGCGGTATCAGCGCGCGCCGGTCGGTGAGCCGATGCACGATGGTCAGCACCGTTCCCCCATCCTCATCAGCGCGCAGCCGAAAACACACAAGGCTGTGCAGATGTGGGGGCTGTGCATCGCGCAAGCGGAATCCCAGCTCCCGCCCCTCCTCGCACAGGCAGGGCTGTGGATCGGCAAGATCGGCGGCAGGCAACCAGCGCTCACGCAGTGCCGGATCGAACAGTGCGCGCCAGACCCGTTCCGGCGGCGCAGGCAACCGCTGCTCCATCACCAGCGCGGGAGCCGCTTCCTTCAGTACATCGTCCATCAGTCCATCTCCTCCAGCAGGTTCTGCAGTGCGGACATCCGCGCCGGCCAGTAGGCCCGGTATCGCTGCAGCCAGCGTCCGATGTGGGCCAGCCCGCGCGGATCGACTTCATAGTGGACGAAGCGCCCCTGGCGCTGCTCACGCACCAGCCCTGCATCGCGCAGCACTGCCAGGTGCTGGGACATCGCAGACTGGCTGATCGCAATGCCCTCGCGCAGCGCGCTGGCATGCCGCCCGCCATCGGCCAGCTTTTCGAAGATGTGGCGGCGGGTGGGGTCAGCCAGCGCCTTGAACAGGGCGTTCTCGATCATGATCAAAACATTAGCAGTCACTAATGTATGGTGCAACTGCCACACCTGCTGTGCTGCAATGACGACTTCCTGGCATGGAGCTGAGCATGAAGACCCTTGGCCTGATCGGCGGCATGAGCTGGGAAAGCTCGGCGCAGTACTACCGTCTCATCAACGAGACGGTGCGGCACCGCCTCGGTGGCGCGCATTCGGCGCAACTGCTGCTGTGGTCGGTGGATTTCGCCGACATCAAGCAGTTGCAGCACGACGGTCAGTGGGATGTGCTGGGCAACCACATGCTCGATGCCGCGCGGCGACTGCAGGCCGGTGGCGCCGAGCTGCTGGTGATCTGCACCAACACCATGCATATGCTGGCCGGCCGGATCGAAGCCGAATGCCCGCTGCCCCTGCTGCATATCGCCGACCCGACCGCCACGGCGATCCTGCAGGCAGGCATCCGCAAGGTCGGACTGCTCGGCACCGCCTTCACCATGGAGCAGGCGTTCTACCGCGACCGGCTGCAGGACCGCTTCGGGCTGCAGGTACTGGTTCCGGAGGCTGATGATCGCCGCTGCGTGCACGACATCATCTACCAGGAGCTGATCGCCGGCGTGGTCAGCGAGCACTCACGGCAGGCCTACGCCGGCGTGATCGCGCGCCTGGTCGCGCGCGGCGCCGAAGCGATCATCCTCGGCTGTACCGAGATCATGCTGCTGGTGCGCCCCGAAGACAGTGCGGTGCCGTTGTTCGACACCACCACCCTGCACGCGCTTGCGGCGGTGGACGCGGCGCTGGCCTGACCGCGCGCAGCGTCAGCCTTCGCCCTGGACTTCCAGTGCGGTGATCAGCCAGTCGACCACGGCCTGCGAATCACACAGGAAGAAGATGGCATCACCCGAACGCGCTTCGGTCAGCAGCCGATAGACGGTAATCGCCACCGCCGACTGGTTGGCAATGAACACCTCCGGGCTGCGCGGCCCTTCGCTGTGGCCGGCCACGGCGTGCAACGCCTTGCGCGCAGCCACGGTGGCGGGCGGGTCTGCGCTGCGGGTCAGTTCCGGCCCGCGCAGGCCCCACGCAATGAACACATGCTTGCCCTTGAACGTGGTGTCCAGGACACGCACCTGCCCGGCCTCTGCGCCAGCCGAGCGATGAATGACGGTACTGCTGATCAACGCAACCCCCTGTGGTCGTCGTGGTCCGCGCATCCTCCTCCGCAAGCCGGCTGCACGCCAGTGACGGCAGCCACAGGCTGCGCCGGCATGCGTGGGAGACATGTAAGAAGGTGTAAGCCGATGCGATCGGATGTGCCGCGATGATAAGGGATGTAAGGCCCTGCATGGGCCGGTGCGCACTACTAAATCCCCACTGAGCCAGCGCCGGAACGATCCGTTCCGACGGCCTCGGGCTGGTCCATTCTTGCGGCCCATTCCCCCTGCCGAGGCTCTCCATGACCCATCGCCTGTTGCCGCCCATTGCCACCTCCGCCCTGGCCCTGCTGCTGGTGGCCACCACGGTGACCGCCCAGGACTACGACAGCGATCACATTCCGCCGCTGCGTTGCGAGTCGCAGTTCAACAAGACCCAGCAGTGCCCGATCGAAGGCCGCATGCGCATGGCCAGGCAGCTGTCGGTCACCCGCTGCGTCGAGGACCAGAACTGGGGCCAGAGCCGCCGCATGCTCTGGGTCACCGAAGGCTGCCGCGCTGAGTTCGTGGCAGACGAACAGGGGCGCGGCCGGGATCGTGATCGGGATGACGACGGCGAGCGCCTGGTCTGCGAGTCCTACGAGCAGAAGGACAAGGAATGCCGCATCCGGGTGCGCCATGAAGTGCGCCTGGTCAAGCAGAAGTCGGTGACGCCGTGCGTCGAGGACCGCAACTGGGGCTGGGACCGCCGCGGGGTGTGGGTCAGCGACGGCTGCCGTGCCGAGTTCCGCGTGTATTGACTGCCGACCACACGCTGGCTTTGGCGGATACGCAGACACGGCCGACGTGATCGATGGACTGGGCGCATCCAGTCCAGGAGCCTGCGATGGCACCACCCGATCCTTCCTCGACGATGCTGCATATCCGCGAGGTGATGCCCGCCTCGGGTTTCATCGACAGCGGCATCGGGCATGGATTGGACGAAGGCGATCCGGAGCTGATCTACCGCTTTTCCGGCAGCTGATCGAGATACGTGGTCACCTTTGCGTCCAGCAGGTCCATCAACACCGGATCCATGCAGCGATAGTCGTCGGGGATGTCCAGGCAATGCAGGCGCTTGTGTTCCAGCAGGCGCGCGTATGCGGCCTGCAGGCGATGCTGGTGCTTGGCTTCCATCACGAGGATGACATCGGCCCAGCGGATATCCGCCGGGCCGATGGGGCGTCGTGCATGCGGGCTGGTGCCGGCCGACAGCGCGTTGAAGCCGGGCCGCCGTCGCCACATGGCTTCGGCGGTCGGGCTCCGCAGCTGGTTGCGGCTGCAGACGAACAGCAGGTTGATCATTCCTGTTCCTGCAGTTGCCGGGCGCTGAGAACCGGATAGGTGAAGCCCAGCTGGCGTGCACGCGCGAGCTTGGCATCGCGCGTATACAACAGCTTCCAGCTCTTCTCGGGCTTGTAGCGGTAGGCGGTCGTGGCGCGGTCGCCACCACGATTGCGGGCCTGGCTGCGACGCCAGGCACGGTTTCTTGCAGATTCCATGATGTGTTCTCGTGAGTACCGGGTTCAGCAGCCGCGGTAGTACGAGTGGCGCGCAGCATACACCGCACGCACAAAAAAGCCCACGCATCGCTGCGCGGGCTTCTTGATTCATCACAGTGGTCGGGACGGCCGGATTCGAACCGACGACCCTCTGCCCCCCAGGCAGATGCGCTACCAGGCTGCGCTACGCCCCGACTGATGCTGCGATGTGCCCGCCAGTGCGGCGGGCCGTGAAGTATAGCGGATTACGATGGAAATGGGATCAGCGGCGCAGCAACTGCAGCACTTCTTCCAGCTCCATGCGCACCTGCTTGATGATCTGGTTGCTCAGCGCCGATTCCTCGCGGGCATCGGGACCATCCAGGCGCAGGCGTGCACCACCGATGGTGTAGCCCTGTTCGTACAGCAGGCTGCGGATCTGCCGCACCATCAGCACGTCATGGCGCTGGTAGTAGCGGCGGTTGCCTCGGCGCTTGGCCGGCTCAAGGCTGGGAAACTCGGTTTCCCAGTAGCGCAGGACGTGCGGCTTGACGTCGCACAGCTCGCTGACCTCACCGATGGTGAAGTAGCGCTTGGCCGGGATCGGCGGTAGTTCGCGATTACTGCCCGGATCCAGCATAAGCTTCCACCCTCTCCTTGAGCTTCTGGCCCGGACGGAAGGTGACCACCGTACGGGCGGAAATCGGAATTTCCTCGCCGGTCTTCGGGTTGCGACCCGGGCGCTGGTTCTTGCGCCGCAGATCGAAATTACCGAAGCCCGACAGCTTCACCTGACGTCCCTGTTCCAATGCTTCACGCAGCACATCGAAAAACGCGTCGACGAATTCCTTGGCTTCCCGCTTGTTCAGACCGACTTCGTCGAACAGCTTTTCCGCCATCTCCGCCTTGGTCAATGCCATTGCCTGCTACCCCCGAGTGCCGCCCGCTCAGCCGCGGATCCGGGCGTGGTGTTCACGCTCGATGGCAGTGACCGCCTCGGCCACCACCGCATCCACGTCGCGGTCCGTCAGAGTGCGCGACTTGTCCTGCAAAATCAAGCCCATAGCGAGACTCTTGAATCCCGGCTCGACGCCCTGGCCGACGTAACGGTCGAACAGGTTCAGGTCGCGCAGCAGCGGGCCGGCGGCCTGGCGCACGGTCGCCGCCAGATCGGCCCAGGCCACCTGTTCAGGCACCAGGAACGCCAGGTCGCGACGCACCGCCGGGAAGCGCGACAGCTCGCCGGCACGTGGCAGGCGACGGGCGGTCAGCGGTTCCAGATCCAGCTCGAAGGCGTAGACATCGGCCTCGATATCCATCGCCTTGGCCAGACGCGGGTGGATCTGGCCGATCCAGCCGATCGCCACGCCATCGCGGAACACCTCGGCCGACCGCGCCGGGTGGCCGTAGGCACGGGCCGACGGGCGGAACTCCAGTACCGCACCACTGGCAGCCGCCAGCGATTCCAGGTCGCCCTTCAGGTCATGGAAGTCGGCCTTGCGAGTCGGCAGGCCCCACTGCACCGCCTGCGCGTCACCGCAGATAGCTGCCGCCACGCGCAGGGTTTCCAGCGGTGCCAGTTGGCCATCTCCGGCCTGCTGGGCGAACACGCGGCCGAGCTCGAACAGGCGCACGCGGCCGAGCTGGCGGGCGGCGTTGCGGCCCAGGGTGGCGACCAGGCCCGGCAGCAGCGACGGGCGCATCACCGCCAGTTCGGCCGACAGCGGGTTGGCCAGCGGCACTAAGGCGTCGCGCAGCTGCCACTGGGCCAGCAGGGCATCGTCGACGAAGGCGAAATTGACGGTTTCCTGCAGGTCGCGGGCGATCAGCTGGCGGCGCACGCTCAGCGCGTCCAGCTGGGTCTCGCTCGGCATCGCCACGCGCGAGGCACCGCCCGGCAGCGTGGTCGGGATCTGCTCGTAACCGTGGATGCGGGCCAGCTCTTCGATCAGGTCTTCTTCAATGGCGATGTCGAAGCGGCGGCTCGGCGCGGCGACCTGCCAGCCCTCGGCCGTGGCAGCCACGTCCATGCCCAGCGCGCGCAGGATGCGCTCGACTTCGGCGTCGTCGATGGTGATGCCCAGCACGCGGGTGATGCGTGCGCGGCGCAGTGCGATCGTCGCCGGCTGCGGCAGGTCATCGGCGCGCACGGCCTCGGTGACCGGCGCCGGGGTACCGCCGGCCAGGTCCAGCACCAGGCGGGTGGCGTATTCGATGGCGGTGCGCGGCAGTGCCGGATCTACGCCACGCTCGAAGCGGTGGCCGGCATCGGTGTGCAGGCCCAGCTTGCGGCCACGGCCCATGATCGCAGCCGGCGCGAAGTGCGCGGCTTCCAGGAACACGGCAGTCGTCGCGTCGGTGACGCGGGTGTCGAAGCCGCCCATCAGGCCGGCAAGGCCGATCGCACGATCGGCGTCGGTGACCACCAGGAAGCTGTCGTCCAGCGCGGCATCGCGGCCGTCCAGCAGCTTCAGCGTCTCGCCCGCGCGCGAACGGCGCACGGCAATGCTGCCCTGCAGGGTGCCGAGGTCGTAGGCATGCATCGGCTGGCCCAGCTCCAGCATCACGTACTGGGTGATGTCGACCAGCAGCGAGACCGGACGCACGCCACTGCGGCGCAGGCGCTCGGCCATCCACAGTGGGGTCTTGGCGGCAGCGTTGACGCCCTCGATCACACGGCCCAGATAACGCGGCGCTTCGGCGCCAGCGTCGAGCTGGATGGCCAGCTCACGGCTGCCGACCGCCGGAATGGCGTCGGCGGCGAAATCCAGCACTTCACTGCGGGTAGCGGCGGCGACGTCGTAGGCGATGCCGCGCAGGCTGAAGCAGTCGGCGCGGTTCGGGGTCAGCTTGATTTCGATACTGGCGTCCGGCAGGCCCAGGTACTCGACCAGGGCCTGACCGACCGGGGCGTCATCGGGCAGTTCGAGCAAGCCGGAGGCATCGTTGTCCAGGCCCAGCTCCTTGGCCGAGCACAGCATGCCGTTGGACTCCACGCCGCGCAGCTTGGCCGGCTTGATCTTCAGCTCGCCGATCTGCGCACCCACCATGGCCAGCGGCGCGACCAGGCCCGGGCGCGCGTTCGGTGCGCCGCAGACGATCTGCAGCAGTTCGCCCTGCCCGGCATCGACCCTGCACACCTGCAGGCGATCAGCTTCGGGATGGCGCACGGCCTCAACGATGCGCGCCACGACCACGTGATCGAGGCCTTCGCCCAGCGCGGTCACGTCTTCCACTTCCAGGCCGATGGCGGTCAGCACTGCACTCAGTTCATCGCGCGAGGCGCCGGTCGGGACATGGCTGCGCAGCCAGTTTTCGGAGAATTTCATGGTGTCACCCTGGTGGGCCCGGCGCATGCGCCTGGGCCTGCAAATTTAGGAGCAGCCGAGCATGGCTCGGCTCTACGTGGTTGCGGCTTACGCGAACTGTTTCAGGAATCGCACGTCGTTCTCGAAGAACGCGCGCAGATCGTTGACGCCGTAACGCAGCATCGCGAAACGCTCCACGCCCATGCCGAACGCGAAGCCGGTGTAGCGCTCCGGATCGATGCCGACGTTGCGCAGCACGTTCGGATGGACCATGCCGCAGCCCAGCACTTCCAGCCAGCGGGTGCTGCCGTCGGGCTGCTGCCAGGCAATGTCCACTTCCGCGCCCGGCTCCACGAACGGGAAGTAGCTGGGGCGGAAACGCATCTCGAAATCGCGCTCGAAGAACGCGCGCACGAACTCGGCCAGCGTGCCCTTCAGGTCGGCGAAGGTCGAATGCTCGTCCACCAGCAGGCCTTCGACCTGGTGGAACATCGGCGAGTGGGTCTGGTCGCTGTCGCTGCGGTACACTTTGCCGGCGGCGATCATGCGCAGTGGCGGCGCGTGGTCGCCCATGTAGCGCACCTGCACGCCGGAGGTGTGCGTGCGCAGCAGGCGGCCGTCGCCGAAGTAGAAGGTGTCGTGCATGGCGCGCGCCGGATGGTGCGGCGGGAAGTTCAGCGCCTCGAAATTGTGCCAGTCGTCCTCGATCTCCGGCCCTTCCGACAGCTCGTAGCCCAGCCGGCAGAAGATGCCGGTGATGCGCTCCAGGGTGCGGGTGATCGGGTGCAGGCCGGCACGCTCGCCGTTGCGGCCCGGCAGGGTGATGTCGATGGCTTCGGCGGCCAGGCGCGCATCCAGCGCCGCGTCTTCCAGCAGCGCCTTGCGCTCGCCCAGCGCGCGGGTCAGCGCGTCGCGGGCCTGGTTGATCGCTTCACCAGCGGCCTTGCGCTCGTCCGCCGGCAGGGCGCCGAGCTGCTTGAGCTGCGAGGTGATGCTCCCACTCTTGCCAAGCAGGGCAACGCGCAGCTGTTCCAGCACGTCGGGACTCTGTGCGGCGGCCACATCGGCCAGCGCCTGGGTGGTGAGGGATTGGATGTCGCTCATGGGGGGCCGGAACTCCAGTCGATCTGCCATCGCGATGCGCGAAGGGCCGACCCCTGTCGCCACCGCCGTCCCCGCGCTGCCGCCATGGCCTCGCCGGAACCCAAAAAAGAATGGGGAAGGACTTGCGCCCTTCCCCATGCATTGCCTTGACCTGACACCGTTCCGAGTGAACGGTTACGGCATCGGGAAGGACTTATGCCGCCAGCGCGCCCTTGGCCTTTTCGGCCAGCGCGGCAAAACCGGCTGCGTCGTGCACGGCGATATCAGCCAGGACCTTGCGATCCAGGGTGATGCCAGCCTTCAGCAGGCCGTTCATGAAGCGGCTGTAGCTCAGGCCGTTGATGCGGGCAGCCGCATTGATACGGGTGATCCACAGCGAACGGAAGTTGCGCTTCTTCTGCTTACGGCCGATGTAGGCGTACTGCTGTGCCTTGATGACCGCCTGCTTGGCGACGCGGAAGACCTTGCGACGGGCGTTGTAATAGCCCTTGGCGAGATCCAGAATCTTCTTGTGGCGGCGACGCGCCTGTACGCCACGCTTAACTCGTGCCATTTTTCAGTTCCTCAGAGGTAAGGGAGCATGCGGTCCAGACGGCCTGCGTCTTCTGCACGGACATGGCCCGTCTGACGCAGATTACGCTTACGCTTGGTCGCTTTCTTCGTGAGGATGTGGCTACGGTTGGCGTGGCCGCACTTGTACTTGCCCGAGGCGGTCTTGCGGAAACGCTTGGCCGCTGCCCGGTTGGTCTTGATCTTGGGCATTGCAATGTCCTTGATGGGATATGACCCTGGTTTCTGACTGATCTGGCGGCGGCCTGGGCCGCTCTTTCCGTCCTGCCATGATCGGCGTACGACCCGTCCTGGGTGGGTCGAGCCGGGCATGATACAGGCAAAACCGCCCTGCCACCAGCCCCTGCAACCCTTTCGCCGGCACTTCACCGGCATCCTGCAAAAGCAAAGGGACGCCAGCGGCGCCCCCTTACCCTGAACCATTCAGCCAGGCGCCCCGCAAGGCGGCCCGTCAGGCCTCAGGTCTTCTTCTTCGGCGCGATCATCATGACCATCTGACGCCCTTCCAGGCGCGGACGGGATTCGATGACGATGTCCTCGCCCAGATCGGCCTCGATCCGGTTGGCCATTTCACGACCCAGTTCCTGGTGGCTCATTTCACGGCCACGGAAGCGGATGTTGACCTTGATCTTGTCGCCTTCTTCAAGGAACCCGCGCATCTTGCGCAGCTTGATCTGGTAGTCGCCCTCGTCCGTGACCGGACGGAACTTCACTTCCTTGATCTCGACCTGCTTGGTCTTCTTCTTGGCCTCGCTGGCCTTCTTCTGCGCTTCGAACTTGAACTTGCCGAAGTCCATGATCTTGCAGACCGGCGGATCGGCCTGCGGCTGGATCTCGACCAGGTCCAGGCCTTCATCTTCGGCCATGGACAGCGCTTCGTCGCGCGACAACACGCCGATCATTTCTCCGTCACTGCCGATCACGCGGACGCGCGGCACACGGATTTCCTGATTCTTGCGGTTCTGTTTGTTGTCAGGGGTGCTGATATTACGTTCTCCCAAGGGTATCGAACCGGTCCGGGTGCCTGTGCGCCCGGACCGGACCTTTGCTTACGCGCCCTCGGCGTGGAGCCGCTCGATGAAGGCCTGCAGGCTCATGCTGCCCAGGTCTTCGCCAGAACGCGTACGCACCGCTACAGCCCCATTCTCCTTCTCGCGGTCACCGATGACCAGCAGGTAGGGCACGCGCTGCAACGTATGCTCGCGGATTTTATAGCCGATCTTCTCGTTACGCAAATCCGAGCTGACGCGGAAGCCTTGCTCCGCAAGGGTTTTGGTCACGCCCGCGACGTAGTCGGCCTGGGCATCGGTGATGTTGGCCACCACCACCTGGGTCGGCGCCAGCCAGGCCGGGAACTGGCCAGCATGGTGCTCGATCAGGATGCCCAGGAAGCGCTCCATCGAGCCGACGATGGCGCGGTGCAGCATGACCGGGTGCTTCTTCTGGCTGTTCTCGTCCACGTACTCGGCGCCGAGGCGACCCGGCATCATGAAGTCGACCTGCATGGTGCCCAGCTGCCAGGTACGGCCGATCGCGTCCTTCAGGTGGTACTCGATCTTCGGGCCGTAGAAGGCACCCTCGCCCGGCAGCTCCTGCCACTCCACGCCACAGGCGGTCAGTGCCGAGCGCAGCGCGCCTTCGGCCTTGTCCCAGGTGGCGTCGTCACCCAGGCGCGATTCCGGACGCAGCGCGATCTTGATCTGGATCTCGTCGAAACCGAAGTGCCGGTATACCGCCAGCGCCTGCTGGTGGAAGGCCGTCACTTCCGACTCGATCTGGTTTTCCGTGCAGAACACGTGGCCGTCGTCCTGGGTGAAGCCACGCACGCGCAGGATGCCGTGCAGCGCGCCGGATGGCTCGTTGCGGTGGCAGGAACCGAATTCACCGTAGCGGATCGGCAGGTCGCGGTAGCTGTGCAGGCCCTGGTTGAACACCTGGATGTGGCCCGGGCAGTTCATCGGCTTGACCGCGTACGTGCGCTTCTCCGATTCGGTGAAGAACATGTTGTCCTGGTAGTTGTCCCAGTGGCCGGACTTCTTCCACAGGCTCACGTCCAGGATCTGCGGGCAGCGCACTTCGCCGTAGCCGCTGTTGCGGTAGACCTTGCGCATGTACTGCTCGACCACCTGCCACAGTGCCCAGCCCTTCGGATGCCAGAACACCAGGCCCGGGGCTTCTTCCTGCAGGTGGAACAGGTCCTGCTGCTTGCCGATGCGGCGGTGGTCGCGCATCTCGGCTTCCTCGATGCGCTTGATGTACGCCTCGAGCTGCTTCTTGTCGGCCCAGGCGGTGCCGTAGATGCGCTGCAGCTGCTCGTTCTGCGCGTCGCCGCGCCAGTAGGCGCCGGAGATGCGGGTCAGCTTGAAGGCCTTCAGGAAGCGCGTGTTCGGCACGTGCGGGCCCCGGCACATGTCCACGTATTCCTGGTGGTAGTACATGCCCATCGCCTGGATGTCGTCGGACATGTCTTCGATCAGGCGCAGCTTGTAGTCCTCGCCACGGGCCTTGAAGATCTCGATCACTTCAGCGCGCGGCGTCATCTTCTTGATGACGTCGTAGTCCTGGGCGATCAGTTCACCCATGCGCTTCTCGATCGCGGCCATGTCGTCCGGCGTGAACGGGCGCTCGGAATAGATGTCGTAGTAGAAGCCTTCGGCGATCACCGGGCCGATCACCATCTTCACGTCCGGGTACAGCTGCTTGACGGCGTGGCCGACCAGGTGGGCGCAGGAGTGGCGGATGATCTCCACGCCCTCCTCGTCCTTGGCGGTGATGATGCGCAGGCTGGCATCGTGGTCGATGACGTCGCTGGCATCGACCAGCACGCCATCGACGGAACCGGCGATGGTGGCCTTGGCCAGGCCGGCACCGATCGACTGGGCGATGTCCATGACGCTGACGGGATTTTCGAACTCGCGGCGGCTGCCGTCGGGAAGGGTAATGTTGATCATCGCAGTGGCTTCGTGCGGGGCCCGCGGGGCGGGCTGGAAAGCGTTCCCGGGCCGCGGCCCGGGCAATAAAAAAGCGCCGCGAGGGCGCCTGGAACACAGGGCCTTCGGGGGCAGGTCAACAGTGGGCGGTGGTAGTGCTCATGTCGCACGCTCGGCCGGCGCTGGGCGCGGGCCACCTTGTTCCAGTCAGGAGTCTGCGACGATCTTAAACCAGCGCACCGGAAAGCCCAAGGGCTGCCGTACGGTCCGCTGAATGGCCGGCGCTGGCGGCGTGAAAACGCAATGATTACCATGTCCACGCAGCCCGCCCCGTGCCAGCCTGCCCGCTTCCCCCAGGACCTCGTGATGCGCCACCCGCTCCGACCGGCTCCCGCCGGCCCCGCCCGTGCCCCGCGTTCGCCGGCCCACTGCCGCGGCGCCCGCCCGCAATGATCACCGTCGGCCTTTCCACCCTGGGCTTCTGCAGCCTGGGCATGCTGGCAGCGATGTTTTCGGCACTGGCCTTCTATGCCGCCTCGCCGCACTGCCGTTGGCCGCGCCTGCGCCGCGCCGGTCGCCTCGGCCGCCAGATCGGCCTGGTCGCCGCGGCTGCCGCATTGTGGCTGTGGATGGCCGAACTCGGCTTCGCTGCCGGTCTGGTGGCGATGCTGTGCACCTGGATGCTCGTCGCGATGCTGCTGCCGGCGCTGGCCGCCTGGCATCGCCCGGGCACGGAGTCGCCGTGATGTGGTCGCGCGCCATCGCCGGCATCATCGCTGGCTTCCTGCTTGCGGCCGCCGCGACCGGCCTGCTGGCCTGGCTGCCGCCCGGCCCGTGGCAGCGCGCACTGGTGCCGACCCTGATCGCCTTCATCCCGTTATGGATGCTGGCCGCCCTGTGGGCGTTCAGCTTCCGCAGCGCACTGCGCGCCTGGCTGGTTCTGGGTGGCAGCGCCGCAGCCGGCTTCGCCGTGCTCGGGCTGCTGCGCCTGGCCGGCGCGGTGCAATGAGAGCTCCCCCATGAAGTTCAGTTCGCAGACGCTGCGCACATTCACCACCCTGCACACCTGGGTCGGCCTGGTCGCCGGCTTCGGCCTTTTCGTGGCCTTCTATGCGGGTGCGCTGACCCTGTTCCATCACGACCTGCCGCTGTGGCAGACCCCGGGCGCCGCCACCGCCTTGCCGGCGGGCCTGGACGATGCGCAGTATCTGCTGGAAGACGTACTGGCGACACACCCGGAGGCCCGCCGCCACGTTGGCATGACCTTCCCCGGTACCGAACACCCGCAGCCCCTGGCGTACTGGCAGGCCGGCGACGGCAGCTGGCGCTACGCCTGGCCGGGCCAGATCGCCGGCAGCCCCGCGCCGCCGCAGACCGGACTGGCCGAACTGGTCAACGAACTGCACTACAGCCTCGGCCTGCCGGTGGCCGGCATCTATGTGATGGGCATCGTCAGCCTGCTGTATGGCATGGCGCTGCTGAGCGGCCTGGTGATCCATCTGCCGAAGCTGTTCGGCGACCTGTTCGCGCTGCGCCCGGGCCGCAACCTGAAGCAGCTGTGGCAGGACGCGCACAACGTGATCGGCGTGCTCAGCCTGCCCTTCCACCTGATGTTCGCGGTCACGGGCGCCCTGCTGTGCCTGGTGTTCGTGCAGATGGCCCTGCTCAATCCGCTGATCTACGATGGCAAGGCGCTGCAGGCGGTACCGACCGCGATGGACACTGCGCCGGTGCGCGATGCCAGCGGGATTCCGGCGCCACCGGGCAGCCTGCGCGTGCTGCATGCGCGCGCACTTGAAGTGGCCCGCGCGCAGGGCGTGGCCAACTTCGAGCCGGCCTACCTGAAGCTGGCCAATGGCGGCGATGCCAACGCCACGATCGAGATCACCGGCGAGGCCAGTGGCACCCTCGGTCCGCTTGGTGCCGTGGCATTGGACGTGGCCAGCGGCGACCTGCTGGCCTCCCAGCTGCCGGGCCAGCGCGACGCCAACCACGCCACGCTCAGCGCCGTCTACGCGCTGCACTTCGGTGAGTTCGGCAACGGCGTGGTGGTCTGGCTGTACTTCCTGCTCGGCCTCGGCGGTGCGTTCCTGTTCTACTCCGGCAACCTGTTGTGGATCGAGTCGCGGCGCAAGCGTCGCCAGCCGCAACAGCCACGTGCCGGTGTGAACATGGCGCGGGCCACGGTCGGCGTGTGCATCGGCCTGTGCGTGGCGATCTCGATCGCGTTCGTCACCGCACTGGTGCTGGAGCGGCTGGCACCGTCGGCGGTCGACCACGGCATCCGCTGGGCCTGCTTCGGCAGCTGGGCAGCCTGTGCGCTGTGGGCTGCACTGCGCCGTCCCGCGCAGGCCGCGCGCGAACTGCTGTGGGCCGCAGCGATCAGCACTGCACTGGTGCCGGTCCTGCACGGTGCACTCAATGGTGACTGGTTGTGGCGCGCCGCCGGGCGTGGCCAGTGGCCGCTGTTCTGGATCGATGCCATCGCGCTGGCCATGGCCTTCGGCTTCGCCCGCCTGGCCGTCGCCAGCCAGCGCCGCGCCCGCAACGGCGATCCGAACAGCGTCTGGGCGAACTGAAGCGTCGCCGGGCATGAGCCCGGCGCCAGCACGCGACTCAATCGCCGATGCGCGCCTTCTGCCACGGGCCGAGCATGGCGTTGAGCAGGCTGGCCTGCTCGTCGTCGCCGGTCAGCTCCCACATGAACACCCCGGCCAGGCCCTGCTCGCGGGCGAACTGCGCACGCAGCCCGATCGAGCGCGGGTCTTCATAGCTGATGAAGACCTTCTGTTCGGCGTTGTACAGCCACGGGCTCTGCGCCTGCGGCTGCCAGTGCCTGGTCCAGCCCGGCTGGTCGAGATAGCGCGCCTTGATCACCCGCCAGTCGCCGGCGTCGGCCGGTGTGCTGTAAGGCTGATACAGGCCATCCGGTGCATCGCCGGTGACCTTGAAGCCGCGCCCGTAGAACGGCACGCCCAGCACCAGCTTGTCGGCCGGTACACCGTGCTCGCGGTAGTACTGCACCGCGCCGGCCACGTTGTTCCAGCGACGCAGCTCCGGCGCCAGCGGATCGGCCGGCACTTCATGCAAGGGCGCATTGAAGGTCGACACCGACGAGAAGCCGGTGCCCATGTCGTAGCTCATCAGGTTGATGAAATCGAACACCCTGGCCAGCGCCGGCAGGTCGTAGCTCGCCGCCGGATCATAGGGGCCATCGGCCTGCAGGCGACCGGCGGCCAACGCGGCGGTCAGCAGCATCGGCTGGCCAACCTTGCGACCGCGCGCATCGAGTGCCTGGCGGAAGGCCTGCGCAAGCCGGGTCAGGTTGGCGCGATCCTGCGGGCGGTGTGCCAGCTCCTTCGGCCCACCACTGACCGGGAATTCCCAGTCGATGTCCACACCATCGAAGCTGCCTGCATGGCGCTCGAAGAACAGCGCCATGCATGAGTCGACCAGGCGCTTGCGGCTGGTTTCGGTCAGTGCCGCATCGGAGAAGCCGCCTGCGCCCCAGCCGCCAATGGAAATCAGCGTGCGCAGGTGCGGGTGCGCCTTCTTGAGTTCGGCCAGTGCGGCGAAATTCTTCGGCGCTTCCGCACCGACCGTGCAGCGGCCGTCCTCGATGGTGGAGAACGCGTAGAACAGGTGGGTCAGGCGCTCGGCCGGAATGCTCGACACCGGAAAGCGCTCGGCCGATCCACCAGGGTAATAGGCGCCGAAGATCGGCTGCTGTGCGGGCGCTGCGTGCGCGGCAATGGGCAAGGCACCGGCAATCAGCACGGCAAGGACGGCCACGGTCTGGCGGAACATGGGATCTCCCGGTTCAAAGGCGCCGCCACGTTAGCAAACCGATAGGGCTGCGGTACGGATGTCGCGGCATGTCGTCCCATGGACAGGCGCGATCCATGCAACCGTGACAGAACGATGGCTGCGTGGCGGCGATCATGCACTGCAGCAGGACATGCAGCGACCTGGATGAGCGTCTCTTCACAACATCGAGGCAAAGAAAAAGCGGGCCGAAGCCCGCTTTTTCATTTGCGAAAGCGTGAGGACCAACGGTCCTCACCCACCGCACGATCAGCAGTACCGATTATTCGGCGCAGGCGCCTTCGCCTTCTTCGACGGCCTTCATCGACAGGCGGATACGGCCCTGCTTGTCGACTTCCAGCACCTTGACCTTGACCACATCGCCTTCCTTCAGCTTGTCGCCGACCTTCTCGACGCGCTCGCTGGAGATCTGCGACACGTGGACCAGGCCGTCCTTGCCCGGCAGGATGGTGACGAACGCACCGAAGTCCATGATCTTGGCGACCTTGCCTTCGTAGATGCGGCCCGGCTCGACGTCCGAGGTGATCTGCTCGATGCGGGCCTTGGCAGCCTGGGCAGCGATGGCGTTGACCGACGCGATGACGATGGTGCCGTCGTCCTGGATGTCGATCTGGGTGCCGGTTTCCTTGGTGATGGCCTGGATGGTCGAGCCACCCTTGCCGATCACTTCGCGGATCTTGTCCGGGTGGATCTTGATGGTCAGCAGGCGCGGCGCGTAGTCCGACAGCTCCTCACGCGGAGCGGTCAGGCCGTGGGCCATTTCACCCAGGATGTGCAGACGGCCAGCCTTGGCCTGCTGCAGGGCCTGCTTCATGATCTCTTCGGTGATGCCTTCGATCTTGATGTCCATCTGCAGGGCGGAGATGCCCTCAGCGGTACCGGCCACCTTGAAGTCCATGTCGCCCAGGTGATCTTCGTCACCCAGGATGTCGGACAGGACCACGAAACGGTCGCCTTCCTTGACCAGGCCCATGGCAATACCGGCCACCGGTGCCTTCACCGGCACGCCGGCGTCCATCAGGGCCAGCGACGAGCCGCAGACCGACGCCATCGACGAAGAACCGTTCGACTCGGTGATTTCCGAGACGACGCGGATGGTGTACGGGAAGGCTTCCAGCGACGGCATGACAGCCAGCACGCCGCGCTTGGCCAGACGACCGTGGCCGATTTCGCGGCGCTTCGGGCCCATCATGCGGCCGCACTCACCCACCGAGAACGGAGGGAAGTTGTAGTGGAACAGGAAGTTTTCCTTGTACTCACCGGCAACGGCGTCGATGACCTGGCCGTCACGGGCGGTGCCCAGCGTGATGGTCACGATGGCCTGGGTTTCGCCACGGGTGAACAGCGAGGAGCCGTGGGTACGCGGCAGCACGCCGGTCTTCACGGTGATCGGGCGGACGGTGTCCAGCGCACGGCCGTCGATGCGGACCTTGGTGTCCAGCACCGAGTCACGCATGGTGCGGTATTCCAGTTCGCCGAATTCCTTCGACAGCTCGGCCGGGTTCCAGCCTTCGGCGGCCACACGGCCGGCCAGGGCTTCGAACACGTCCTTCTTGATCGCCGAGATGGCGTCACGGCGCTGCAGCTTGTCACGCACCTGGAAGGCTTCGCCCAGGCGCGGGCCGATGGCTTCCTTCAGGGCGGAGATCAGCGCGTCGTTCTTGGCCGGGGCTTCCCAGGTCGACGGCTTGGTGCCAGCTTCGACGGTCAGCTCGTTGATCGCGTTGATGACCTTCTGCATTTCGCGGTGACCGAAAGTCACGGCGCCCAGCATCACTTCCTCGGACAGCAGCGCGGCTTCGGATTCGACCATCAGCACGGCGTTGGAGGTACCGGCGACAACCAGCTCCAGCTGCGAGTCAGCCAGTTCGCTGACGGTCGGGTTCAGGATGTACTCGCCGTTCTTGTAGCCGACCTTGGCAGCGCCGATCGGGCCCATGAACGGGGTGCCGGCCAGGGCCAGGGCAGCCGAGGCGCCGATCAGGGCCGGGATGTCGCCGTCCACGTCCGGGTTCAGCGACATGACCGTGGCGATGATCTGCACTTCGTTCTTGTAGTCTTCCGGGAACAGCGGACGGATCGGACGGTCGATCAGACGCGAGATCAGCGTTTCCTTCTCGGTTGCACGGCCTTCACGCTTGAAGAAACCACCCGGGATGCGGCCGCCGGCGTAGAACTTTTCCTGATAATCGACGGTCAGCGGGAAGAAGTCCTGGCCTTCGCGCGCGCTCTTGGCGGCGACGGCGGTGACCAGCAGTACGGTGTCGTCCATCTTGACGATGACCGCACCGCTGGCCTGGCGGGCGACTTCGCCGGTCTCAAGCGTGACGGTGTGCTTGCCGTACTGGAAGGTTTTGGTGATTTTTGCCACGGAGGGTGTCCTTGGGGATGCTGTCTGCGAATTTGGACCGTCGGCGACCCTTGCCGCCAGCGGGTGGCCGGATCGTTCCGGCCTGAATCGGGGATTGCGGTGCTACAAAACAAAACCGCGGCGCATCGCTGCGCCGCGGGGGATTCGTTGCTTAGCGACGCAGGCCAAGCTTTTCGATCAGGGCCTTGTAACGCTCGACGTCCTTCTTCTTCAGGTAGTCGAGCAGGCTGCGACGGCGGTTGACCATCTGCAGCAGGCCGCGGCGGCTGTGGTGATCCTTCTTGTGGGTCTTGAAGTGGCCGGTCAGCAGTTCGATGCGGGCGGTCAGCAGGGCAACCTGGACTTCCGGGGAGCCGGTGTCAGCGGCGCTGCGCTTGTTGTCTTCAATGACCTTCTGGGTGTCGATCGACATTTCTTTTTTCTCTGTGATGCGTGGCCGGCAGGAACGCGCTTCGCGCACCGCCAGGCTCGCCGTGGACTACGAGGATGAAACCTGCGGGAGGCAGGTTGCCGGAAAACGGCCGCGAAATTGTAACGGCCAGGGGCTTCCGGGACAAGGACCGGGGCTGAACCACCCTGCCCGGTCAGAGGTTGAAACGGCGCTGCGGGGCCAGCAGGCCACTGTCGTCGACCTGGCCCAGGCCTTGGACAGCATCGTCCGGACCGAACACGGCCACCAGGCCATGCGGCCAGGACATGTCACGCTGGCGCTGGCCGACGCAGAAACGGTGAGCCTGGGCGGCGTCGAGGTCGACCCGCGGATACTCGGCCAGGCCGGCCGCCAACGGCAGCAGCAGCGCGTCCATGCCCGCCTCGTCGCCGGCCTCGGCCATCACCCGCAGCTGGTCCAGGGTGACCATCACCGGTTCACGGAACGGCTCGACCCACAGCCGGCGCAGCGCACTGATATGGGCGCCGCAGCCCAGGCGTTCGCCGAGGTCGCGTGCCAGGCTGCGGATGTAGGTGCCGGAGCCACAGGTCACGCGCAGCCGCAGCCGTTCCGGCTGCTGCTCGAGTACCTCGATGGCGTGCACCTGGACCTCGCGCTCCGGGGCCTCGATGGCCTCGCCGCGGCGGGCCTTCACATACAGCGGTTCACCGCCCTGCTTCAGCGCCGAATAGATCGGCGCCCGCTGGCGGATGTTCCCCGTCAGTGGAGCCAGCGCAGCCTGCAGGGCCTCGGCGCTGATCGCCGGCACCGGACGCTGCAGCAGCACCTGGCCCTCGGCATCATCGGTATCCGTGGTCTGGCCGAGCACGATCTCGGCATCGTACGCCTTGGCCGAACCCAGCAGCAGGCCGGCGATCTTGGTCGCCTCGCCGAAGCATAGCGGTAGCAGGCCGGTGGCCAACGGGTCGAGGCTGCCGGTGTGGCCACCCTTCTCGGCACGGAACAGGCGGCGCGCCCCCTGCAGGGCGGCGTTGGAGCTCATGCCGGTCGACTTGTCGAGCAGCAGGATGCCATCCAGGCGGCGGAACTGAAATCGGGTCATGACAGGATGTTGTAGAGCCGAGCCATGCTCGGCTGCAGCGGCGCGGCCCGCACAGGCATCGCGTTGCCGGAATGGAAAGACGCCGGGCATGGGCCCGGCGCTAGCTTATTCTTCGTCGCTCTCGCGACGCTTCTCCGCGGCCAGCGTATCGGGCAGGTCGCGCAGGATGTTGTCGATGTGCTCACCACGGTCGACCGAATCGTCGTAGTGGAAATGCAGCTCCGGCACGTGGCGCAGCTTCATCGCACGGGCCAGGTCCATGCGCAGGCGGTAGCCCAGCTCCTTCAGGCCGGCCACGGCTTCAGCCGAGCGTTCCGGCATCAGGGCGGTGACGAACACCTTGGCATGGGCCATGTCGCGGGTGATTTCCACGTCGGACACGCTCACCGAGGGCAACCCGTGCTCGCGCACGGCGTTGTGCACCAGGGTGCCGAGTTCACGGCGCAGCTGGGCGGAGACACGGTCGGTTCGATGGAAAGTCTTGGGCACGAGCAGCTCTTGGTTCAGTTGTCGCCCGACCAACGGTCGGGCGCTACCTTTGATTCGATTGTCGCCCGACCAACGGTCGGGCGCTACAGGTACATGGTAGGGCCCGACCGTTGGTCGGGCCACCTTGCAGCATTACAGGGTGCGCGGCACTTCGATACGCTCGAAGCACTCGATCTGGTCGCCTGGCTTGACGTCGTTGTAGGCCTTCACCGCGATACCGCATTCGGTACCGTTGCGGACTTCCTCGACGTTCTCCTTGAAGCGACGCAGCGATTCCAGCTCGCCCTCGAAGATCACCACGCTGTCGCGCAGCACGCGGATCGGCTTGTTGCGCTTGACCACGCCCTCGATGACCATCGAGCCGGCAACGGCGCCCAGCTTGGAGCTGCGGAAGACGTCGCGGACCTCGGCGATACCGATGATCTCTTCGCGGATCTCCACGCCCAGCAGACCGGATGCCACCTGCTTCACCTGATCGATCACGTCATAGATGATCGAGAAGTAACGCAGGTCGACGCCGTTGGATTCAATGATGCGGCGGGCCGAAGCATCCGCACGCACGTTGAAGCCGATGACGGTGGCCTTCGAAGCAGCCGCCGAGTTGGCGTCCGATTCGGTGATGCCGCCGACGCCGGAGTGGATCACGTTGATGCGGATGTCGTCGTTGGACAGCGCGACCAGTGCCTGGCTCAGGGCCTGCACCGAACCCTGCACGTCGGCCTTGATGACCAGGTTGAGGACCTGCTGGCCCTCGCCCTTGCCCAGGGTCGCCATGATGTCTTCCATGCGGCTGCCAGCGGTGGCGACCAGGCGCGACTCACGGCGCTTGGTCTCACGCTGCTGCGCAACATCCTTGGCCAGGCGCTCGTCCTCGACCACCACGAAGTCGTCTCCGGCTTCCGGCACACCGGACAGGCCCAGGACCTGCACCGGGATCGACGGGCCGGCGAACTCCGGCTGCTTGCCGGTTTCGTCGAACAGCGCACGCACGCGGCCGTACTGGATACCGCACACCAGGTAGTCGCCCTTCTTCAGGCGGCCCTGCTGCACCAGCACCGTAGCGACCGGGCCGCGGCCCTTGTCCAGCGACGATTCGATCACCACGCCCGAGGCGCGACCTTCGTCGACGGCCTTCAGTTCCAGCAGTTCGGCCTGCACCGACACCGCGTCCAGCAGGTCGTCGATGCCCAGGCCGGTCTTGGCCGAGATCTCCACCATCTGGATGTCACCACCGAACTCTTCGGCCACGACCTGCTCGGAGAGCAGCTCGTTCTTGACCCGCATCGGGTCGGCACCGGACTTGTCGATCTTGTTGATCGCCACGATCAGCGGCACACCCGCCGAACGGGCGTGCTGGATCGCTTCCTTGGTCTGCGGCATGACGCCGTCGTCGGCAGCAACCACCAGCACCACGATGTCGGTCAGCTTGGCACCGCGGGCACGCATCGAGGTGAACGCGGCGTGGCCCGGGGTATCCAGGAAGCTGATGACGCCCTTGGGCGTCTCGACGTGGTAGGCGCCGATATGCTGGGTGATGCCGCCGGCTTCGCCGTGGGCAACCTTGGTGCGGCGGATGTAGTCCAGCAGCGAGGTCTTGCCGTGGTCCACGTGACCCATGATGGTGACCACCGGCGGGCGCTGTACGGCTTCGCCCTGGTTTTCACCGGTCGAAGCCAGCAGCGCGTCTTCGGCATCGTTGTCGTTGGCACGGATCGCCTTGTGGCCGAGTTCTTCGGTCACCAGCGCAGCGGTGTCGTGGTCGATGGACTGGGTGATGGTCACCATCACGCCCATCTTGAACAGCGCCTTCACCACCTCGCCGCCCTTCAGCGCGAGCTTCTGCGCCAGGTCGGCCACGGTGATGGTCTCGCCGATCGCGACTTCACGCACGACCGGTGCGGTCGGGCGTTCGAACGCGTGCGGACCGGCATTGTTGCCACCACGCGACATGTCGCGACGGCCACCGGTCTGGTTGCGGCCACCCGGACGTCCACGCGAATTGCTGTTGTTGCTGTTGCCACGACGCGCACGGTCGGCGGCCGACAGGTGCATCTGGCCGGCGAAGCGGTCGCCCGGGCCACGCTCGTTGCGCGGCGCGCTGCGGTTGTTGCGCTCGTCGTTGCGCGGCGGCGGCGGCGGAGCACCACGCGGCGCAGCCGGGGCGGCGGCCGGGGCGCGCGGCGGGCGCGGCGCGGTTTCGTCGATCGGAGCACGCTTGGGCTTGCTGGCGGCCAGTGCCTCGGCCGCCTTGGCCGCAGCCGCAGCTTCCTCGGCGGCCTTCTTCTCGGCCTCGGCGCGTTCCTTGGCGGCAGCCTCTTCCTCACGGGCACGGACGATGGCCTCGTCGCGCAGACGATCCTTCTCGGCCAGGGCCTGCTGTTCGGCGAGGTTGCGCGCACGCGACTCTTCCAGCTTGCGCAGGATGTCGGCGCGCTCTTCGTCCGGCGTCATGGCGCGAGCACCATCCTTGACGTAGGTACGCTTCTGGCGCACCTCGACATTCACGGTCGTCTTGCTGCGACCGGAATTGACCGTCACTTCCTGCTGCTTCCGGCGGTTGAGCGTGATCTTCTTTGCAGACTGATCGGTCTCTTCCGGGGCCTGCTCGGGCTTGCCGTGCGAACGACGAAGGAAGCCCAGGAGCTTTACCTTCTCGGAGCTGGTCACGACCTGGTCGGGACCGCTGAACTTCATGCCGGCACCGGCCAGCTGTTCCAGCAGTTTTTCGACCGGCGTGTTGACCAGTTCGGCAAGCTTGCGGATGGTGGTTTGCTGCGACATTCGGATCCTATGATCTTGTGGGCGCCCCCCCGCATCTGGAGGTGGCGCGGATTCTACGCCCTGAGCGGCTCAGGGCCCTGTTCATTGCCGGCTCATTCGCCGCGTTCCAGTCGGGCGATCTCCTCGGCACGGGCGGCCAGGATCAGCGCAGCGGCGCGCGCCTGATCCAGTCCTTCGATGCCGAAGTCCATGACCTCGTCGGCGGCCAGGTCGGACAGGTCCTCGCTGGTACGCACGCCGTGGCCGGCCAGCGCATATGCGGTGGCTTCGTCCATGCCCTTCAGGGACAGCAGGTCCTGCGCCGGCTGGCCGTCTTCAAGGCCTTCCTCGACTGCCAGGGCCTCATTGAGCAGCGCATCGCGGGCACGAGCGCGCAGCTCTTCGACGATGTCCTCGTCGAAACCTTCCACGGCCAGCAGTTCGCCGACCGGGACATATGCGATTTCCTCGACGGTGCCGAAGCCTTCGCTGACCAGGATGCCGGCGATTTCCTCGTCCACTTCCAGTTTGTCCATGAACAGCTGGCGGGCGGCAGCCTGCTCGGCCTCCGACTTGGCAGTGACCTGGTCCTGGGTCATCACGTTGAGCTGCCAGCCGGTCAGGCGGCTGGCCAGGCGCACGTTCTGGCCGCCCTTGCCGATCGCCTGGGCCAGGCGGTCTTCGGCAACGGCCAGGTCCATCGAGTGCTTGTCCTCATCGACGATGATCGACTGCACTTCGGCCGGAGCCATCGCGTTGATGACGAAGTTGGCCGGGTTGTCGTTCCACAGCACGATGTCCACGCGCTCGCCATTGAGCTCGTTGGACACGGCCTGCACGCGCGAACCGCGCATGCCGATGCAGGCACCGATCGGATCGGTGCGCTGGTCGTGGGCCAGCACGGCGATCTTGGCGCGGTCGCCCGGATCGCGGGCGCAGGCCTTGATTTCCACCAGGCCCTGGCCGACTTCCGGCACTTCCAGCTTGAACAGCTCGATCATGAACTCCGGCGCGGCGCGGCTGATGAACAGCTGCGGGCCACGCGGCTCCGAGCGTACTTCGGCCAGGTAGCCGCGCACGCGGTCGCCGGCACGCAGCACGTCGCGCGGAATGCCCTTGTCCTTCGGAATGAAGCCTTCGGCATTGCCACCGAGGTCGACGTAGATGTTGCCGCGCTCGGCGCGCTTGACCACACCGGTGATCAGCTCACCCACGCGATCCTTCCATGCATCCACGACCTGCTGGCGCTCGGCTTCGCGCACGCGCTGGACGATGACCTGCTTGGCGGCCTGGGCAGCGATGCGGCCGAAGTCCGGGTTCTCGATCTGCTCTTCGATGTAGTCGCCGACCTCGACGCCTTCGGCCTCGTCGACGGCGTCCATCAGGCGGATCTGGCGATCCGGCGATTCCATGACCACGTCATCGGCCACCACTTCCCAGCGGCGGAAGGTTTCGTAGCTGCCATCCTTGTGGTCGATGACCACGCGGGTCAGCACTTCCTCCTCGGGATAGCGCTTCTTCGCTGCCGAGGCCAGGGCGGCCTCGATGGCATCGAAGATCACTTCACGCGGCACGCCCTTCTCGTTGGCGACTGCGTCGACTACCAGCAACAGTTCCTTGCTCATTGGCTCACTCCGCGCGCGGCTTCTTTGCCGCCGGCTCGTTGGAAGAAGAATTCGTGTTCGGCTTCGGACGCTTCGGCGCCGGACCGGTCGGCTTGCTCGGGGCCAGCCCCAGCGCCACCCAGTCGGGCATGATCCGTGCCTTGTCGATGTTGTCGGCCGACACGACCACTTCAGCCTTGTCGACGATGAAGGTGATGGTGCCCGCGGCCTCGTCGATCGCTTCGATGCGGCCCTGCAGGCGACGACGGTTGTACTGCGGCAGCTTCAGCGTGACCTTGGCCGATTCACCCTGGTGGCGGCCGAACTGCTCCAGGTTGAACAGCGGGCGGTCCACGCCCGGCGAGGACACTTCCAGCGTGTAATTGCCGCTGATCGGGTCTTCGACGTCCAGCTGCGCCGAGACTTCGCGGCTGACCCGCTCGCAGTCGTCGACATTGATGATGCGCTCGGGCTGTTCAGCCAGCGGCACGTCGATGTAAAGGCGCAGGGTCGCACCGCCGGGGGCCGGCAGATACTCAACGCCCAGCAGCTCCAGGCCCAGCGACACAACGGTCGGGGCGAGCAGATTCGCGATGTCGGTTGCCTTGTCGCTCACAGCCTGCCTTGATCTCTATGGTTGGGTGCCGGCCTTGGCCGGCGTGGAAACATGACGCCCCGGAAACGACAAAGGGCCCGTTGGGCCCCTTTTCCGGAAAGACTCCGGTGACTGGATTCCGGTTGCAACCTGCATTGCCTGCCGGTTGCGGCCCTCCTTCCGGGTCCGGACTCCCGCTGGGAGGCCGCCTTCAGGGGTACTGCTAGGCCGCTGATGATAGCGGCTGCACCGCGCTGGTGCAAGGTGCGGACCTGGGGTCAGATCCCTTTTCCACGGGAAAAGGGATCTGACCCCGATCACGCAGAAACGACGCAGACCCCAAAGAAAAACGCCCTCGAAGCAGCACTTCGAAGGCGATTTCTCTACTTGGTAGCGGGGGCAGGATTTGAACCTGCGACCTTCGGGTTATGAGCCCGACGAGCTGCCAGACTGCTCCACCCCGCATCAGAAGCGGAATTATGAGCGGTTGCTCCAAAAACTGCAAGCTTCCCCTCATTCATCAAATCGGTTGGCGCCGATCCGAAGTTGGTAGCGGGGGCAGGATTTGAACCTGCGACCTTCGGGTTATGAGCCCGACGAGCTGCCAGACTGCTCCACCCCGCACCGGAAGTGTTTGAACTGCTGCCCTGCTCTTTCGAGGGGGGCTACCGCAACGATGTTCTGGCTGAACCGCTGCAGTGACAACTCAGGCTGCGCATATTACACGAATCGCGCAGCTTTGTGTCAACTTTTATGCAAGATGCGCAAATGCCTGCTGGCACCAGACCATGATCGGGTTCCAGGCCAGGCCCAAGGCCAGCAGCGCCAGGGCATTGACACCCAGCACCACACCCAGCACGCGGTCGTTGTTGCGCGGCATGGCCTCGCCCACCGGCTCATCGAAGTACATGACCTTGATGACGCGCAGGTAGTAGAAGCAGCCGACCACGGCGCACAGCACGCCCAGGATGGCCAGCCACAGCAGGCCGCCGTTGACGGCCGCGCCCAGCACCGCCAGCTTGGTCCAGAAGCCCAGGAACGGCGGGATGCCGGCCAGCGACGCCATGATGCACAGCACCAGGCCGGCCATCCACGGGTTGCGGGCATTGAGGCCCTTGAAGTCCTCGATGTTCTCGGCTTCAAAACCGGCACGCGACAGCGCGATGATCGCGCCGAAGGCGGCGGTCGACATGATGGCGTAGGCCAATGCGTAGAACAGCGCAGCGGCATAGCCCTGTGCGCCACCACCGGCGATGCCCATCAGCAGGAAGCCGATGTGCGAGACGGTGGAGAACGCCAGCATGCGCTTGAGATTGCTCTGCGCGATGGCCATCAGGTTGCCGATGACCAGCGAGACTGCGGCCAGGCCGGCGATCAGCAGCTGCAGTTCGGTCGACAGCGGACCCACGCCCATTTCCAGCAGGCGGTAGGCCATGCCGAAGGCGGCCAGCTTCGGCGCCGAGCTGATGAACAGTGCGATCGGTGCCGGGGCACCCTGGTACACGTCCGGCAGCCACATGTGGAACGGTGCGGCACCCAGCTTGAAGGCGACGCCGGCGATCATGAACACCGCACCGGTGATCAGCAGCACGCGCTCTTCCGAGTGCGGGATGGCGTCACGGATGACGTCCAGGTGCAGGCTGCCGGTAGCGCCGTAGATCAGCGACATGCCGTACAGCAGCAGGCCAGAGGCCAGCGAGCCGAGCACGATGTACTTCATCGCCGCTTCCGAGGCCAGGCCGTTTTCGCGGTTGCTGGCGACCAGGGCGTAGGAGCACAGCGCCAGCAGTTCCAGGCCCAGGTAGACCATCAGCAGGCTGCCGGCCGACACCAGGATCATCATGCCGGCGGTGCCGAACAGGATCAGCACCGGGATCTCGCCCTGGAACAGGTTGCGGTCACGCAGGTAACGCCAGCCGTAGACCAGGGTCAGGCCGCTGAGCAGCACGATCCCGGTCTTCATCACGTCCGCGGCGGTATCGCGCACGAACATGCCATGGAAGACCTCGCCCTGCCCGCCCACGCCGGTGACCAGCATGAACAGCACCACGGCCAGCGCAGCGAGCGAGAACAGGTGGGTGACGATCTTGTTCCGGTTGCTGACGAACAGGTCGAGGATCATCAGGGCGAAGGCGCTGCCGATCAGCACCAGCTCGGGAGCGAGCGGTGGCAGGTCAGCGGCGGTCAATGGCAGCAGCGGCGAGGTGGTCATCATCAAATCCTGGAATTACAGCAGCTTGCTGGATGCGATCTGCATCGCCAGCTTCGCGATCGAGGGCTCCATCAGGTCGGTCAGCGGCTTGGGATAGATGCCCAGGGCCAGCACGCCGATGGCGAACACGCCCAGCACCAGCCATTCGCGGCCGTTGATGTCCTTCAGTTCGGCAACATGGCTGTTGGCCACTTCACCGAAGAAGATGCGCTTGTACAGCCACAGGGTGTAGGCGGCGCCGATGATCAGGGTGGTGGCCGCGCCCAGCGCGATCCACGGATTGCGCTGGAAGGCCGACAGGATGACCATGAACTCGCCAACGAAACCGCTGGTACCGGGCAGGCCCGCGTTGGCCATGAAGAACAGCATGGCGAAGGTGGCGAACCACGGCATCACGTTGACCACGCCGCCGTAATCGGCGATGCGGCGGCTGTGCATGCGGTCGTACAGCACGCCGACACAGGAGAACATCGCGCCGGAGACGAAGCCGTGCGAGATCATCTGCACCATGGCGCCCTGCAGGCCCAGGCGGGCGGCATCGGCGTTGCCGGCTTCACGGACCAGCCACAGGGCAATGAAGGTGCCCAGGGTGACGAAGCCCATGTGCGCGATCGACGAATAGGCGATCAGCTTCTTCATGTCGTCCTGCACCAGGGCGACCAGGCCAACGTAGATCACTGCGATCAACGACAGCGCAATCACCAGCCAGGCCCATTCCTGCGACGCGTCCGGGACGATCGGCAGGTTGAAGCGCAGGAAGCCATAGCCACCGATCTTCAGGGCGATGGCGGCCAGGATCACCGAACCGGCGGTCGGCGCTTCCACGTGGGCGTCCGGCAGCCAGGTATGGACCGGGAACATCGGCACCTTGACCGCGAAGGCGATCAGGAACGCGAAGAAGATCCAGGTCTGTTCCTTGGCCGACAGTGGCAGTGCATACAGGTCGGCCAGCTGGAAGCTGCCGCCCTTCATGTACAGGTAGATCAGTGCCACCAGCATCAGCACCGAGCCGAGGAAGGTGTACAGGAAGAACTTCAGCGCAGCGTAGATGCGACGCGGGCCGCCCCAGACACCGATGATCAGGAACATCGGGATCAGCATCGCCTCGAAGAACACGTAGAACAGCATCGCGTCCGTCGCCGCGAAGATACCGACCGTGACGCCTTCCAGGATCAGGAAAGCCGCCACGTACTGGTTCACGCGCTTGTCGATGGCGCTCCAGGCGCCGATCAGGGCAAGCACGCTGACCAGGGTAGTCAGCAGGATCAGCGCCACGGCAATGCCGTCCACGCCCAGGTTGTAGCCGATCTTGTACGCCGGGATCCAGGCATGGGTCTCGACGAACTGCAGACCGTCGATGCCCGCGTTGTAGCCGCTCAGCAGCGAGAGGCTCGCCACGAACGTCAGCACCGCTACGCCCAGCGACGCCCAGCGGGCGGTCTGCGCATCACGGATCGCAAGGATCAGGGCGCCACCGATGATCGGCAGCCAGATGAGGACACTGAGTAGAGGCCAGTTCGACACGTCTTCTTATTCCGTACAGGTCATCAACGCAGGTAATGCATCAGCACGCCCAGCAGGGCAATCAGGCCGATGATCATCGCGAAGGCGTAGTGATAGAGGAAACCGGATTGGGTACGACGCAGCACGCCGGCTGCAACGTCCACAACACGTGCCGAGAGATTGACCACGCCGTCGACGATGTTGCTGTCGATCCAGCGCGAGACCTTGCCCAGCTTGACGCTGCCACCGGCAAAGCCATCGATCCACAGCTTGTCGAAGCCGTACTTGTTTTCCAGCACCGACACCAGCGGAGCGAAGGCCTTGCGTGCCTTGCCCGACAGGTCCGGCTTCCACAGGTAGAACAGTGCGGCCAGCAGGAAGCCCGCAACGGTCAGCATGAACGCCGGAGCCATCATGCCGTGCAGCGCGAAGGCGACCGGGCCGTGGAACTCCTCACCCAGGAAGCCGATGGTGTTCTTGGCCGGATCGTAGAAGTCGACGATTCCGGTGAAGAACGTATGCGCCTGGCCCTTGATGGCATCGTGGGCATGGTGGCCGGCCCAGTCGGTGCCGTACAGCATCGGACCGATGCTGAAGAAACCGATGGCGATCGACGGGATGGCCAGCAGGATCAGCGGCAAGGTCACCACCCACGGGGTTTCGTGCGGCTCATGCGGACCGTGGCCATGGCCGTGGTCATCGTGATGCGCATCGCCGTGGTGGGCGTCGGCGGCGTGGTGAGCGTCATGGCCGTGACCATGATCGTCATGATGCACGTCGCGGAAACGCTCCTTGCCGTGGAAGGTCAGGAACAGCAGGCGGAAGCTGTAGAAGCTGGTGACGATCACGCCACCCAGCACTGCCCAGTAGCCGTAGGTGGCCACCCAGTTGTCGGACAGGTGCGCGTGCAGCTCGGCGGCCTCGATGATGGTGTCCTTCGAGTAGAAGCCGGAGAAGAACGGCGTACCCACCAGTGCCAGCGTACCGATCCACATGGTGATGAAGGTGATCGGCATGTACTTGCGCAGGCCACCCATCTTGCGCATGTCCTGCTCGTGGTGCATGGCAATGATGACCGAGCCGGCACCCAGGAACAGCAGCGCCTTGAAGAAGGCGTGGGTCATCAGGTGGAACACGGCTGCCGAGTAGGCCGACACGCCCAGTGCAACCGTCATGTAGCCCAGCTGCGACAGCGTGGAGTACGCGACCACGCGCTTGATGTCGTTCTGCACGATACCGATCAGGCCGGTGAAGAACGCGGTGGTGGCACCGATGAACAGCACGAAGTTCAGCGCGGTCTGCGACAGCTCGAACAGCGGCGACATGCGGGTGACCATGAAGATACCGGCGGTCACCATCGTCGCGGCGTGGATCAGTGCCGAGATCGGGGTCGGGCCTTCCATCGAGTCGGGCAGCCACACGTGCAGCGGGACCTGGGCCGACTTGCCCATGGCACCAATGAACAGGCAGATGCAGATGACGGTAGCGATCGACCAGATCACCGGCTCGTTGAGCAGCTGCATGCCCAGGATCGTGCCGTCCCAGATCTGCAGCTGGGCGCGCGGATCAGCCAGCATGCCGGCCTGCGAGAACACCTGCGAGTAGTCCAGGGTGCCGAACACCCACAGCACGCCGGCGATGCCGAGCAGGAAGCCGAAGTCGCCGACGCGGTTGACCAGGAACGCCTTCATGTTGGCGAAGATCGCGGTCGGGCGCTTGAACCAGAAGCCGATCAGCAGGTACGACACCAGGCCCACCGCTTCCCAGCCGAAGAACAGCTGCAGGAAGTTGTTGCTCATCACCAGGGTGAGCATCGAGAAGGTGAACAGCGAGATGTAGCTGAAGAACCGCTGGTAGCCCGGATCGTCCTGCATGTAGCCGATCGTGTAGATGTGGACCAGCAGCGACACGAAGGTCACCACCACCATCATCATCGCGGTCAGCTTGTCGACCATGAAGCCGACGTGGGCCGAGTACTGGCCGACTTCGAAGAACGTGTAGATGTTCTGGTTGAACGGCTGTGCGCCGCCCCACAGCAGCTGGTAGAGCGTGTACATCGACAGGCCGCAGGCCACCGCGACGCCGAGGATGGTGATGGTCTGCGCGCCGAAGCGCTTGACCTGGCGACCGAACAGGCCGGCGATGATGCTGCCGAACAGCGGCGCAAGCACCACTGCGATCAACAGACTCTTGGAGAGAGTGATTTCCATCTGTGGATCAGCCCTTCAACGAATCGACTTCGCCGACATTGATCGTGCGGCGGGTACGGAACAGGGTCACCAGGATCGCCAGGCCGATGGCGGCTTCCGCGGCGGCGACGGTCAGGATGAAGAACACGAACAGCTGGCCGGACGGATCGCCCAGCTGGCGCGAGAAGCCGACGAAGTTGATGTTCACCGACAGCAGCATCAGTTCGATCGACATCAGCAGGACGATGACGTTCTTCCGGTTGAGGAAGATGCCGGCCAGGCTGATGGCGAACAGCACCGCGCCAAGCGCAAGGATGTGGCCAAGGGTAATCACGGCTGGGTCTCCTCGCCGGTGGCCGGCTTGCTGTTGCTGTGCACGACCGGTGCTTCGGCACCCATCTTGACCATGCGCAGGCGCTGGCCGGCCTTGACCATGGTCTGCTCGCCCGGGTTCTGGCTCTTGACGCCGGTACGGCGGCGCAGGGTCAGCATCACGGCGGCAACCACGGCCACGGTCAGGATGACGGCGGCGAACTCGAACGGCAGCAGGTACTCGGTGAACAGCGTGCGTGCCAGCCAGGTGATGTTGGAACTGTCGGCGGCGACCGCAGCGGCGTTGTCGGCCGGGAACGGCGTGACCGAGCGTGCCTTGACGCCGATCAGGATCAGCATCTGCGCCAGCATCGCCACCGCGACAATGAGGCCGACCGGCAGGTAGCGCACCCAGCCCTCACGCAGCTTGGTGGGGTCGATGTCCAGCATCATCACCACGAACAGGAACAGCACCATCACCGCGCCAACGTAGACCAGCACCAGCGCCACGCCGAGGAACTCGGCGCCCACCAGCAGCCACACGCAGGCAATGGAGAAGAAGGTCAGCACCAGGCAGAGCACGGCGTGAACCGGGTTGCGCACGCTGATCACCGCACCGGCCGAAACCGTTGCCGCGATGGCGAACACCCAGAAAGCGATATTTACCCAATCCATCTCTCGACCTCAGCGGTAAGCGGCATCGGCTGCACGACGCTCGGCGATCTCGGACTCGAGACGGTCGCCAAGGGCCAGCAGCTGCGGCTTGGTAACGATGTTTTCGCCACGGTTCTCGAAGTGGTACTCGAGGATGTGGGTTTCGACGATCGAGTCCACCGGGCAGCTTTCTTCGCAGAAGCCGCAGAAGATGCACTTGAACAGGTCGATGTCGTAGCGGGTGGTGCGGCGGGTGCCGTCCTCGCGCTTGGCCGAGTCGATGGTGATGGCCAGCGCCGGGCACACCGCTTCACACAGCTTGCAGGCAATGCAGCGCTCTTCGCCGTTGGGATAACGGCGCAGGGCGTGCAGGCCACGGAAGCGCGGCGACTGCGGGAACTTCTCCATCGGGTACATCATCGTGTACTTCGGCTTGAAGCTGTACTTCAGCGTCAGCCAGAGGCCGGCCAGCAGTTCGAGCAGCAGCAGGCTCTTGAAGTAATGGGTAATCCTGTTCATCACTTAGACGCCCTTTTGAATCACGCCGAAGAACACCATGACGGCGGTAACCGCGATCCACAGAATGGCCAGCGGGATGAAGACCTTCCAGCCCAGGCGCATGATCTGGTCATAGCGGAAGCGCGGGAAGCTGGCACGGAACCAGATGTAGGCACTGGCGAAGAAGAACACCTTGACGAACAACCACGGTGCACCGCCCTTCCAGATCCAGTCGACCAGCGGCGAGACATTGCCGAAATCGACCCAGCCCTGGACCGGGCTCAGCCAGCCGCCGAGGAAGAAGATCGAGATCAGGAAGCTGATCAGGATCATGTTCGCGTATTCGGCCAGGAAGAACAGGGCGAACGCACCGCCGGAGTACTCGACCATGTGGCCTGCAACGATTTCCGATTCGCCTTCCACCACGTCGAACGGCGCGCGGTTGGTTTCAGCCACGCCCGACACCCAGTAGATGACGAACAGCGGGAACAGCGGCAGCAGGAACCAGTCGAAGAAGCCGGAACTGCCGGCCTGCGCAGCGACGATGTTGCTCAGGTTCAGGCTGCCCGAGGCGATCATCACGCCGACCAGGGCGAAGCCCATGGCGATTTCGTAGCTGATCATCTGCGCCGAGGCGCGCATGGCACCCAGGAACGCGTACTTCGAGTTCGATGCCCAACCGGCCAGGATGATGCCGTAGATGCCCAGCGAGGTCATCGCCAGCAGGTACAGCAGGCCGGCGTTGGCATTGGACAGCACGATCTGTGAATCGAAGGGCACCACCGACCAGGCCGCGAAGGCCGGGGCCAGGGTGATCAGCGGGGCCAGCAGATAGATCGCCTTGTTGGCGCTGCTCGGCTGAACCACTTCCTTGAACAGCAGCTTGAAGACGTCGGCGAAGGCCTGGAAGATGCCCATGCCCACGTACATCGGGCCGTGGCGGACGTGCATCCAGCCGATCAGCTTGCGTTCCCAGACCACGTAGAAGGCCACCGAGATGATCACCGGCACGGCGATCACCAGGATCTTCAGGATGATCCAGATCAGCGCGCCGATGTCACCGAGGCCCAGCAGCCACTGGTGCAGCGGGTCGACCGCGTTCAACAGCAATTCGTTCATGCAGCCACCACCGATACGCGAGCGGCACCCAGCGGCGCGGTCGCGCCGTGGCCCGATTCAATCCAGACCGAACCCGCAGCGACGCGGGCGTCGACCACCACCGGCAGGGTGGCCTTGCCGGCGTCGGTGCCGACCTTGGCCATCTGCCCTTCCTGCAGCTGCAGGCGAGCGGCATCTTCTGCGTTCAGCACGATGCGCGGGGCGTTGTTGAGCGGATGCGACTGCAGTGCCGGCGCGCGACGGACCACCGCATCGGTGCGGTAGATCGCGGCGGTCGAAGCCACTTCCAGGCCTTCACCGGCAACTGCCGGCTGCGCCGAAGCAGCGACGGTGACCGACACCGGGGCCAGGCTGGCACGCAGGCCGGCCAGGTCGGTGAAGTCGAAACCGGCCAGGGCCATGTCGCCGCCCAGTGCGCGCAGCACGCGCCAGCCTTCGCGGGCCTCGCCCGGCAGCTTGCCGCCGGCACGGGCCGACTGCTCGCGACCATCGAGGTTGGTCAGGGTGGCATCGATTTCCGGCAGCGCACCGATCGGCAGGATCACGTCGGCAACGTCGCGGGTCGAGGCGCAGGCGAACTGGCTGAAGGCCACCACCTGGGCACCGGCCAGCGCCTTGCGGGCGGCCGGGGCGTCGGCGAAGTCCAGGCCCGGCTCAAGGCCGTACACCACGTAGGCCTGGCGCGGCTGCGCCAGCATCGCGGCGACGTCCTTGCCAGCCGGCAGCACGCCGGCGCGGGTCAGGCCAACGGCGTTGGCGCCCTGCGGGATGCGGCACAGCTTGGCACCGGTAGCGGCAGCGAAGTCACGCGCGGCAGCGCGGATAGCGGCAGCCTGCGGGTGGTTCTCGGCGATGCCACCAACGATCAGCACGGTGTTGTTGCCGCCCTGCACTGCCGAACGCAGCTCGACGTTGGCCAGCGCGTCGACGAACTTCGACGGGGCAACGATCTGCTTGCCGGCGACACTGAAGGCGAAGTCGAAGTCCACCGGATTGACGACGTGGATCTTCGCGCCCTTGGTGGTCTGCGCCTTGCGCAGGCGAGCGTGCAGCAGCGGCAGTTCGTGGCGGATGTTGCTGCCCAGGACCACGATGCGGTCGGCGCCCTCGATCTCGGCCAGCGGCAGGCCGAACACTTCGGCGGTTGCGGCGTCGGAGAAATCGCGGTTGTTGATGCGGTGGTCGATGTTGCCCGAGCCCAGGCCCTTGGCCAGGCGGGCCAGCAGTGCGCCTTCCTCGTTCGAGGTCGACGGGTGCACCAGCACGCCCAGGTTGTCGCCCTGGTTGGCCTTGAGGATTTCGGCGGCCGCGGCCAGGCCTTCGGCCCAGCTCACTTCCTTCCACTCGCCGTTGACCTTGCGCAGCGGCTTGACCGCACGGTCTTCGCTGTACAGGCCCTGGTGCGAGTAGCGGTCACGGTCGGACAGCCAGCACTCGTTCACGGCTTCGTTGTCGCGCGGCACGGTGCGCAGCACTTCGCCGCGACGCACGTGCAGGAACAGGTTCGAACCCATCGCGTCGTGATAGCCCAGCGACTCGCGCGCGGTCAGTTCCCACGGGCGGGCGCGGAACTGGAACACCTTGTTGGTCAGCGCGCCGACCGGGCAGACGTCGACGACGTTGCCGGACAGCTCGGTGGTCAGCGGCTTGCCGTCGAAGGTACCGATCTGCAGGTTCTCACCGCGGTACATGCCACCCAGTTCGTAGGTACCGGCAACGTCGGCGGTGAAGCGGACGCAGCGGGTGCACTGGATGCAGCGGGTCATCTCAGTGGCAACCAGCGGACCCATGTCCTCGTCCGGCACCACACGCTTGCGCTCGTTGAAGCGGCTGACCGAACGGCCATAGCCCAGCGACACGTCCTGCAGCTCGCACTCGCCGCCCTGATCACAGATCGGGCAGTCCAGCGGGTGGTTGATGAGCAGGAACTCCATCACCGAGCGCTGGAACTTCAGCGCCTTCTCGCTGCGGGTGGCGACCTTCATGCCGTCCATCACCGGGGTGGCACAGGCCGGCGCCGGCTTCGGCGACTTCTCCACGTCCACCAGGCACATGCGGCAGTTGGCGGCGATCGGCAGCTTCTCGTGATAGCAGAAGCGCGGAATCGGAATGCCGGCCTTGTCGGCCGCCTGGATGATCATCGAGCCCTTGGGCACGACCAGCGACTTGCCATCGATCTCGATGGTGACGTGATCGGGTGGGACGCTCGGATTTACGGGTTGCGCGCTCATGCAGCGGCTGCCTCCACCTTCTTGCCGTCAACCATCGAATGACCGTTGACGATGTAGTACTCGAACTCGCCCCAGAACTGGCGCAGGAAGCCCTGGATGGGCCATGCAGCCGCTTCGCCGAACGCACAGATGGTGTGGCCTTCGATCTGCCCGGCCACTGCCTTCAGCTGGTGCAGGTCTTCCATCGTGGCCTTGCCGGCGACGATGCGCTCCAGCACGCGGTGCATCCAGCCGGTGCCTTCACGGCACGGGGTGCACTGGCCGCAGGATTCCTTGTGGAAGAACTGGCTGATGCGGCAGGCGAACTTGACGCAGCAGACGCTGTCGTCGAGCACGACGATCGCACCCGAGCCCAGGCCGGAGCCCAGCGCACGGATGGTGTCGTAGTCCATCGGCAGGCCCTTCAGCTCGGCCGCGGTCAGCACCGGCATCGACACGCCGCCCGGGATCGCGCCCTTGAGCTTGCGGCCCGGGCGCAGGCCACCGGCCATTTCCAGCAGGTCGTCGAAGGTGGTGCCCAGCGGTACTTCGAAGTTGCCGCCGTTCTGCACGCAGCCGGACACCGAGAAGCACTTCGGGCCGCCGTTGGCGGTCAGGCTCAGGCCCTTGAACCACTCCGGGCCGTTGCGGATGATCGCCGGCACCGAACCGTAGGTTTCGGTGTTGTTGATCGTCGACGGCTTGCCGTACAGGCCGAAGTTGGCCGGGAACGGCGGCTTGTAGCGCGGCTGGCCCTTCTTGCCTTCCAGCGATTCCATCAGCGCGGTTTCTTCGCCGCAGATGTACGCGCCGGCGCCCAGCGCACCGTAGATGTCGATGTCCACGCCGCTGCCGAGGATGTTCTTGCCCAGCCAGCCGTTCGCATAGGCGTCGGCCAGGGCCTGCTCGAAGTGCTCGAACGGCTCGTGGTGGAATTCACCGCGCAGGTAGTTGTAGCCCACGGTCGAACCGGTGGCGTAGCAGGCGATCGCCATGCCTTCCACCACCGAATGCGGGTTGTAGCGCAGGATGTCGCGATCCTTGCAGGTGCCCGGCTCGGATTCGTCCGAGTTGCAGAGGATGTACTTCTGCATGTTGCCCTTGGGCATGAACGACCACTTCAGGCCGGTCGGGAAGCCTGCGCCACCGCGGCCGCGCAGGCCCGAGGCCTTGACCATCTCGATGACCTGCTCCGGGGGGATCTTCTCTTCGAGGATCTTGCGCAGGGCAGCGTAGCCACCGGTCTTCAGGTAGCTTTCGTACGACCACGGGGTGTCGTAATGCAAGGTGGTATAGACCACCTGGTGCGGCAGCGGCGCGGGGCCGACCGGACCCTTGGATTCGTGGTGATGTGCCATGCCCTTACTCCAGCCCGTCCAGCAGCTCGTCGACCTTTTCCAGGGTCAGACGCTCATGGTAGTGACCGTTGATGACCATCATCGGCGCGCCACCGCAGCCGGCCAGGCACTCTTCCTCGCGCTTGAGGTAGACGCGGCCGTCAGGGGTCGATTCACCGTGCTTGATGCCCAGCTTCTTCTCGCAATGGCGCACGATGTCCTCGGCGCCATTGAGCCAGCAGCTGATGTTGGTGCAGATGGCCACGTTGTTACGGCCCACCTTCTCGGTCTCGAACATCGAGTAGAAGCTGGCGACCTCGTAGGCCCACACCGGCGGCAGGTCCAGGTACTTGGCCACGCCGGCGATCAGTTCGTCGGTCAGCCAGCCCTGGTTCTGCTCCTGGGCCGCATGCAGGCCCTGCAGCACGGCAGAGCGCTTGCGGTCCGGCGGGAACTTGGACAGCCAGTGATCGATGTGAGCGCGGGTCTTGTCGCTCAGCACCACCATCGGGTCGACGTCGCGCGCCGCCTCGAAATTACCTGTCGCCTTCATCGGCCGACCTCAGCGAAATGCATAACGTGAAATTCCAGAAACTGCGGCGCCGGCTTGCGCCGGCTGCCTGCAGCGGGCGTTGGCGTGGCGGACGGCATTACCGGTCAACCTCGCCGAACACCAGGTCGTAGGTGCCGATCATCGCCACCACGTCAGCCAGCATGTGGCCGCGCACGACCGAATCGATCGAGGACAGGTGGGCGAAGCCCGGCGCACGCAGGTGCACGCGGAACGGCTTGTTGGCGCCATCGGAGACCAGGTAGCAGCCGAATTCGCCCTTCGGGGCTTCCACCGCCGAGTAGGTCTCGCCGGCCGGCACGCAGTAGCCTTCGCTGAACAGCTTGAAGTGGTGGATCAGCGCTTCCATGTCGTCCTTCATGTCCTCGCGCCTGGGCGGAGCGACCTTGAAGTTCTTCACCATCACCGGGCCCGGGTTGGCCTTCAGCCACGCCACGCACTGCTTGATGATGCGGTTGGATTCGCGCATTTCGGCAACGCGGACCAGATAGCGGTCGTAGCAGTCGCCTTCCTTGCCCAGCGGGATGTCGAAATCGACGGCATCGTACTTGGCGTACGGACGCTTCTTGCGCAGGTCCCAGGCAATGCCCGAACCGCGCAGCATCACGCCGGTCATGCCCCACTGGTGGGCCAGTTCGGGCGTGACCACGCCGATGCCGACGGTACGCTGCTTCCAGATGCGGTTGTCGGTCAGCAGGGTTTCGTATTCGTCGATGCGCTTGGGGAACTCGACGGTGAAGTTCTCCAGGAAGTCCAGCAGCGAACCCTCGCGCGAAGCATTGAGCTGCTTCAGCGCCTTGCCCTTGTGCCAGCGCGATTCCTTGTACTTCGGCATGTGGTCCGGCAGGTCGCGGTAGACACCGCCCGGACGGTAGTACGCCGCGTGCATGCGCGCGCCGGAAACCGCTTCGTAGCAGTCCATCAGCTCTTCGCGTTCGCGGAAGGCGTACAGCATCACCGCCATCGCGCCCAGGTCGAGCGCGTTGGAGCCCAGCCACATCAGGTGGTTGAGGATGCGGGTGATTTCATCGTACATGGTGCGGATGTACTGGGCACGCTCCGGCGCCTCGATGCCCATCAGGGTCTCGATCGCGCGCACGTAGGCGTGCTCGTTGCACATCATCGACACGTAATCCAGGCGATCCATGTAGCCGATCGACTGGTTGAACGGCTTGGACTCGGCCAGCTTTTCGGTACCACGGTGCAGCAGACCCACGTGCGGGTCGGCGCGCATGATGGTTTCACCGTCCATTTCCAGGATCAGGCGCAGCACACCGTGAGCGGCCGGATGCTGCGGGCCGAAGTTCATGGTGTAGTTGCGGATTTCCTGCCGGCTCTCGGCGGCGTTGCTGGCGAATGCTTCGCCGGCCTGGTGTACGTGGCTCACTTCACTGCCTCCTGCGCGCGCTCACCTTCTGCGGTCTGCAGACGGGCGTCGTCGCGGATCACGCGCGGCACGCCGACACGCGGCTCCACCGAGGTGACCGGTTCGTAGATCACGCGCTTCTTCTCTTCGTCGTAGCGGACTTCGACATTGCCGATCAGCGGGAAGTCCTTGCGGAACGGATGGCCGACGAAACCGTAGTCGGTCAGGATCCGGCGCAGGTCCGGGTGGCCTTCGAAGATCACGCCGTACAGGTCGAACGCCTCGCGCTCGAACCAGTTCAGGCCCGGCCAGATGCTGGTCAGCGAGGACACCACCGGCAGTGCTTCGTCGGGGGCGAAGCAGCGCAGGTGCATCATCAGGTTGTGCTGGTAGGAACGCAGCTGCGCGACCACGGCGAAGCGCTGGGTCGGCATGTGCTGCGGGCGGGCACCGTCGGCACCGTTTTCCTCGGTGGGGAACTCGCCCCACGCGAAGCGGCCCTGGGCCTTGCCTTCGACGCCTCGGCTGAAGCCCTGCGAGGACACATCGGCGGTGTCCCATTCGTCGGAGCCATAACCGAGGTAGTCGACGCCGCACAGATCCACGGCCTGCTCGAAACCAAACTCGTCACGCAGCGCCAGGGCGGTGGCGTGCCACTCGGCGGCAGGCACTTCCAGCGTCACTTCGCCGCGGGGTTCGACCACGATGACCTTCGCACCAGCGAAACGTGCGGAGAGTCGGTCGATGAAGGATGCTTGCTCTGCCATGGGGGCTTGGCGCGCTCTAGTCAGGTGAAGGGGTCAGCGGGCGATGGTCTGTGTACGCCAGATCTTCTTCTGCAGCTGCAGGATCCCGTACACCAGCGCCTCGGCGGTCGGCGGGCAGCCCGGGACGTAGACGTCCACCGGCACCACGCGATCACAGCCGCGCACCACAGAATAGGAGTAGTGGTAGTAGCCGCCACCGTTGGCGCAGCTACCCATCGAGATGACCCACTTCGGGTCCGGCATCTGGTCGTAGACCTTACGCAGCGCCGGGGCCATCTTGTTGACCAGGGTACCGGCCACGATCATCACGTCGGACTGACGCGGCGACGGGCGGAACACTACGCCGTAGCGATCCAGGTCCAGGCGCGCGGCGCCGGCGTGCATCATCTCGACCGCACAGCAGGCCAGGCCGAAGGTCATCGGCCACATCGAGCCGGTGCGCGCCCAGTTCAGCAGTGCGTCGACGCTGGTGGTGACGAAGCCCTTTTCCAGCAGCGGGTTGTCGCCTTCCGGCCGCAGGATGTCATCAACCCGGCCTTCCGGCGACGGATTGTTCATGAGGCCATCGAGAGTCTGAATCACTCCCATTCCAGCGCTCCCTTCTTCCAGACGTAAATGAAACCGAGGAACAGCATGCCGACGAACAGGCCCATGGTGACCAGCGAACGGGCGCCCAGTTCCATGAAGACCTGGGTCCACGGCACGATGAAGATGATTTCCAGGTCGAAGACGATGAACTGGATCGCGATCAGGTAGTAGCGCACGTCGAACTTCATGCGCGCGTCTTCGAAGGCTTCGAAGCCGCACTCATACGGCGACAGCTTTTCCAGATCGGGGCGGCGGGGACCGAGGAATCGACCAACCAGCATCAGCGTAACGCCGATACCGGTGGCAACGATCAGAAACAGCAGAGACGGCAAATATTCGGCCAGCACAGCGATTCTCTCTTGCCTCTGCCGCTGCGCCTGCAGGCGCTTTGGCATGGGGGAGTGGACGGGAACCTGCCTGGCGCCTTGCGCGCCAGACGAACCCGCTTTACTTACAAATGGTGCCCAAGAGGGGACTCGAACCCCTACGACTTGCGTCGCTACCACCTCAAGGTAGTGCGTCTACCAATTCCGCCACCTGGGCAAACGATCACATCAGACTATCTTTCCGATGCGCCGCGTATTGTAACCGGCTTCAGTCTTTCTGGGAGCCTTCCGAAGGCTTTTCTTCACCAGAAACCGAAGATTCCGCCTGAGCCGGCACATTGGCGGCCGGAACCGGGGCTGCCGGGACCGCATCGGCCTTCGGGACGGCCGGCAACTCGCCCGCCGGAGCCGCCGGAGCGGTCGCTGCCGGGGCGGACATCAGACCCAGATCCTGGTCGGCCGCCGGACGGGTGCCGTGACCGGCATACCAGGCCATGAAGAGGCTGATGCCAAAGAACACGACAGCCAGCCACTTGGTCGACTTGGACAGGAAGTTCGAGGCGCCACGCGCACCGAACACCGTGCCCGAGGCACCGGCACCAAAGCCCGAACCTGCCGCCGCACCCGAGCCACGCTGCATCAGGATCAGCGCGATCATGGCCACAGCGACCAGCACGTAGACGACATTGAGGATCAACATCAGCATTGGAAACCGCCCTCGGACAATACTTCTAGGATTAGTTCGCGGCCGCCGCCCGTGCGATGGCCAGGAAGTCCGCGGCCACCAGGGAGGCGCCGCCGACCAGCCCACCATCGACATCCGGCTGCGCGAACAGTTCCCCGGCATTGTCGGGCTTCACGCTACCGCCGTAAACAATGGGCAGTGAATCGGCGATTCTAGCATCGATACGCGCGACTTCGCCACGGATGAACGCGTGCACCTGCTGCGCCTGCTCCTTGCTGGCGGTACGGCCGGTGCCGATGGCCCAGACCGGCTCGTAGGCGACCACGGCGCTGGCGAAACCGGCCGCACCGACCAGTTCCAGTACCGGCGCCAGCTGGCTGGCGATGACCGTTTCGGTCTGCCCGGCCTCTCGCTGTTCCAGGGTCTCGCCCACGCACAGCACCGGGACCAGGCCAGCATGCTGGGCGGCGGCGAACTTGCGCGCGACCAGCTCGCTGCTTTCATGGTGGTACTGGCGGCGTTCGGAGTGGCCGACCAGGCCATAGCGGGCCCCGACCTCGACCAGCATGGCTGCGCAGACCTCGCCGGTGTAGGCGCCCTTCTCGTTGCTGCTGACGTCCTGTGCACCAAAGGCCAGGCCGGTCGCGCCGAAGTCCTCGACCAGCTCGCCCAGGTACGGCAGCGGCGGCAGGATCACCACGTCCACGCCCTCCAGCGGCAGCCCGGCGGCCACCTGCTCCAGCAGTTCAGTGGCGAATTGACGGCTGCCGTGCAGCTTCCAGTTTCCGGCGACGATCTTGCGGCGCATGAGCGGGTGGCTCCTGTGTGAAGTCAGCCGCTCATGATACCCGCTACGGCAAAAATCCGTTTCTGTGTAAGCGGTTACATGGGTTTTCAGCCAACGGCGCAGCCCCTCGTGGCCGGGGGCGGGGTTTGGTTGGTCGCGGAGAGCCCGACTAGATCTGGGGCTTGGCCGGGCGGGTGGGGATGGCGGGGGACGCCGTAAACCCGTCCGTGGGGGCTCGGCCGCGGCATCCATGCCGCGGACACCCCCGTCATCCCCACCCGCCCGACCTCTGACACATTCCGGCGGTTCCGCCCGCCACGGAAGGAAAAAAGATGAGCAAGAGCAAAGGCAAAAGCTGCATTCCGGGTTGCTGCCGGCTGGACCAACCCCCTAACCCACTTCGATCTGACAGATCTCATCCACGCATGGCGTGGATCTACCGCGTCGACCACGGTCGACACCTACCCAGCGCCACCGGGAAACCGTCGAAGGCGGGGCGGTGTGGGTTGGCAGGACCGTTGGCGCCATGGATGGCGCCATCGAGCCCCCAAGGACGGGTTCACGGCGTGTCCTGCCAACCCACGCCGCCCCGCCCAACACGCAGAAACCCAGAGCCGATTTGGCTTTGGGCCTTGGCTTTGGCTTTGGCCTCTACGGGTGCAGGGCGAAGCCCTGCAAAGAAAAAGGCCGCCTTTCGGCGGCCTCACTTCTCTTTACTTCAGCTTGATCTCGCGCAGGCGCTCCTCGAGGAAGCCGTGGGCGGTGATCGGCTCCGGGTACCGGCTCGGGTTCTCCGGGGTGATGCACGAGGGCAGCACGTCGATCAGGAAGTCCGGGTTCGGGTGCAGGAAGAACGGCACCGAGTAGCGCGGCTGGCGCGCCAGCTCGCCCGGAGGATTGACCACGCGGTGGATGGTCGACGGATACACATGATTGGTCAGGCGCTGCAGCATGTCGCCGATGTTGACCACGATGGTGTCCGCGTCCGAGGTGAACGGCACCCACTCGCCGTCGTGCGACTGCACTTCCAGGCCCGCGGCACTGGCACCCACCAGCAGGGTGATGAAGTTGATGTCGCCATGAGCACCGGCACGAACGTTCGGGATGTCGTCGGTGGTGATCGGCGGGTAGTGGATCGGGCGCAGGATCGAATTGCCGAAGTTGGTCTTGTCGGCGAAGAAATTCTCCGGCAGGCCGATGTGCAGGGCGAGCGCCGACAGCACGCGCGACCCCAGGTTGTCCAGCGCCTGGTACAGGCCGTACCCCCGCTCGCGGAAGCCCTCTACTTCGGTCGGCCACAGGTTCGGCGCCATCACGTCACGGTACTTGGAGTCGTCAGCGATCTCGCGGCCGATGTGCCAGAACTCCTTCAGGTCGAAGTGCTTGGAGCCCTTGGCGGTCTCCACGCCGAAGGGGGTATAGCCGCGGGCCCCGCCGCTGCCAGGCACGTGGTACTTGCGCTTGACCTCTTCCGGCAGGGCGAAGAAGGCCTTGAAGGCATCGTAGGCCGCGTCGATGTCGGCCTGCGGGATGCCGTGGTTGCGGATGCCCGCGAATCCCCATTGGCGATAGGCCGCGCCCAGCTCGGCCACGAAGGCCTCGCGGTCGCTGTCGAAACGGGTGATGTCGAGGGTGGGGATCTGGCTCACAGCGGTTCCTGGCTTGTCATTGGGTCTGGGGGGCCAGCGCATTCATGGCCCGCCTGAACATTGTGACAGATCGCCCGGGGGACGCCACTCGATACGAAGAAACAAACCGATACAATGCGCGACCCGCGCGCGGATTAACGCTTCCGTCACGTGGCGCCCGACCTTTTCCCCGCTCCCTGAATCCGCTTCGCCATGTCTGCAGCCGCCCCTGCCGCACTCGCCCTTGAAGGCTCCACCCGGCGTTGGCGCCGGCTGGCCTGGTGGTCGCTGTTCGTCGCCGGCAATGCAGTCCTGGCTGCGGCGATCGCACTGGGCAACGTGCCGCTGCGGGACAATCCAGGCGGCAGCGCGGGCCTGGCCTACCTCGCGATCGCCCTGCCCGGCCACCTGCTCGCGTTCGGCGCGCTGGCCGGCCTGCTGCCGTTGCTGCTGGGGCTGTGGCCACGCACTGCCCGTACGCTGAGCATCAGCGCCGTTCTCCTGCAGGGCCTGTGGCTGTGCCTGCTGCTGGTCGACGCCAAGGTGTTCACCCTGTATCGCTTCCACCTCAACGCCATGGTCGTGAACATGGTGTTCGGCGGCGCCCTGCAGGACCAGGTCGCCCTGTCCTGGAAGACCTGGCTGCAGGTCGCGCTGCTGGTCGCCGCGGTCTTCGCCGCCGAAGGCCTGCTGGCCTGGGCGTGCTGGAAGCTGCTGCCGGCAGTGCCGCGCCGGCGACGGGTGCTGCAGGCGTGGGCAGCGGTCGCGCTTCTGATGGCCGGCGGCCAGGTGGCCACCGCCTACTACGACGCCCGCGGCGACCGCGATGTGATCGCGCAGTGGAACTACCTGCCGTGGGCGCAACCGATCACCGCCAAGAGCTTCATGCGGCGCCTGGGCGTGGTCAGCCAGCAGCAGGCCGGCCTGCCCGACCCGCGCCATGCGCAGCTGCAGTACCCACTGCACCCGCTGCGGTGCCAGAACCCGCATCGTCCCAATGTGCTGATGGTGGTGCTGGAATCGCTGCGCCAGGACGTGCTGACACCGCAGCTGATGCCCAATACGTCGGCGCTGGCGCAGGACGCGCGCGTGTTCGACCAGCACTTCAGCACCGGCAATGCCACCCGCTACGGCCTGTTCGGGCTGCTGTACGGCCTGCCCGGTGGTTACTGGCCAAGCATGCTCGACGAGCAGCGCGGCTCGCAGCTGTTCCAGGTGCTGGGCCAGCAGGGCTACGACCTGCACCTGTACGGCAGTGCGCCGTTGTACAGCCCGGAATTCGATCGCACGGCATTCGCCGATGTGCGCGACCAGCTGCACCAGGGGCCATCGGCACTGAAGTCCGACGGCCGCGACCGCGCGATCATCAGTGCACTGCAGCAGGACATCCGCGCCAGCCAGGCGGCGCAGCGCCCGTGGTTTGGCTTCGTGTTCCTCGACTCCACCCACGCGCCGTACCACATGCCCGATGGTTACCCGCCCGTGGCGACGCCGATGGCTGCGGACATCGACTTCCTCAAATTCGGCCCGGAGCATGACCCGACGCCGGAACTCAACCGCTACCGCACCGCCGTGCACTACGCAGACAGCCTGATCGGCTCGCTGCTGGACGACCTGCGCGCACAGGGCCTGGCCGAGGACACCATCGTGCTGGTCACCGGCGACCATGCCGAAGAGTTCAACGACCTCAAGCTGAACTATTGGGGCCACAACGGCAACTTCTCCGACTACCAGCTGCAGGTCCCGTTCGTGCTGCATTGGCCAGGCAGGGCCACTGGCCGCGACGCCCGCACCAGCTCGCACGAAGACTGGGTACCGACACTGATGCGCCATGCACTGGGCTGCGAGAACGCGCTGAGCGATTACAGCACCGGCCAGGACCTGCTGGCCGAACCGCAGGGCCCGCGTGCCCTGGTGGTCGAAAGCTGGTCGCAGCGCGCGATACGCCATGGCGACGCGATCTACGTGTTCGACAAGTTCGGCAACGCCACAGCGCTGGACCGGCACTACCTTCCGCTGCCCCAGCAGGCCCCTGATGCGGCTGCCGTACGAACTGCATGGGAAGCATTGACCCGCTTCCGCAATCGTTGACCTTCAAGGATCGATCCCGCATGAACCGTCCGCTGCGCATCCTGCACACCGAAGCCGCCAAGGGAATGGGCGGACAGGAGATCTACATCTTCCGCCACATGCAGGTGATGCGCGCGCGTGGCCATGAGGTGGCGCTGCTGTGCCAGCCCGAAGCGCGACTGGCCAAGCTGGCACGCGACGACGGTTTCACCGTGCACACCCTGCGCATGGGGGGCCTGCTGCGCCTGCTGCGCGGCATCTGGTCGGTCTCGCGCCTGGTGCGTCGCGAGCGCTACGACGTGGTCAACACCACCAGCCGCCGTGACGCGCTGATCGCCGCCGCCGGTGCACGCCTGGGCGGCACACCGCTGGTAATACGCTCGCGCCACCTGATGAGCCCGGTCAACTCGCTGCTGACCTATACCGGCCTGCCGCACCGGGTGATGACCGTCAGCAGCTTCGTCAAGCAGCTGCTGACGGAGCGCGGCATTCCGGCCGAGCACATCGGTATCGTGCCGCCAATTGCAGTCCCGCCGCGCTGGAGCGAGATCCGCAAGGCCGATCCCTGGCAATGCCTGCAGGAGGTGCGCGCGGAGGTGCGCGCCGAGCTCGGTTTCGGCGAGCAGGACATCGTGGTCGGTTGCGTGGCGGTGCTGCGCGGACCCAAGGGCCATGCCGACCTCCTGCAGGCGATGGTGCCGCTGTGCAGGACGCATCCGAACCTGCACCTGGTGGTGATCGGCGATGGCCAGCCGATCATGGATCGGCTGCAGGCGCTGCGCGACGAGAATGGGCTGCAGCAACAGGTCCACCTGCTCGGCTATCGTGACGGCGCGTGCCGGCTGATGGCCGGCTTCGACATCTTCGCGCTGGCTTCGCACAAGGAAGCGGCCGGTACCGTGTTGCTGGAGGCTGCCTATGTCGGGGTACCGATCGTGGCCACGCGCGTAGGTGGCGTGCCGGAGATGGTGGTCGAGGGCAGCAATGCGATCCTCACCCGATTGGGCGACAATGCAGCCCTGACAGGCGCACTGCGCCTGCTGGTGGAAGATCCGGAACGGCGGCGGCAGATGGGCCGCGCCGGGTGGGACTGGATGCACAGCGCGCACCGGTTCACCCCCGATGGCCACGGTGAGACCACCGAACACTACTACCGCCAGTGGCTGAAGGAGCTGGGACATGGCTGATGCCCGAACCGTACCGGTGCTCATGCACCACCACGTCAGTCCGTCGCCGGGCATGATCACCGTGTCACCGGAAAATTTCGAAAGCCAGATCGCCTGGTTGGCCGGCAACGGCTGGACTTCGCTGACACTGGACCAGTACGCCGGCTTCCTGGCCGGCAAGCCGGTGCCGCGCAAGTCGATCGTGATCACCTTCGACGATGGCTACCTGGACAACTGGGTGTATGCGCACCCGATCCTGCAGAAGTACGGCATGCACGCAGTGGTGTTCGTGGTCACCGGCTGGATGGGTGAAGGCCCGGAGCGGCCCCACGCGGGGCTTGCCGGGGCAGTGCTGCCTGCCACGCCGGACCACCGCGGTTGCGAAGCGGCGATCTACGAGCAGAACCGCAGCGACGACGTGATGATGCGCTGGAGCGAAGCGCGCGCGGCCATCGCCGCCGGCACCTTCGAAGTGCATTGCCACACCCATACCCACACCCGCTGGCTGCGCCGCGACGACCTGGACCGCGCACAGCGCCGTGCGGGCCTGAGCCACGACCTGGCAGTCTCGCGCGAAGTCCTGCGGGACAAGCTCGGCGAGGTGTCCGATACGCTGTGCTGGCCTTACGGCGATTTCGACCAGGACCACATCGAGGTGGCACGCGAGCACGGCTTCCGCTACCTGCACACCACCCACCCGTTCGGCCGTAACGTAGTCGGCGGCGATCCGGAACGCATCTACCGCTTCGCGATCCGCAACCGCCCGGCGAGCTGGTTGCGCAAGCGCATCGCCCAGAGCTACACCCCCCTGATCGCGCCGCTGTTCAATGGCTTCAAGGCGCGGCAGAAGAAGATGGTGCCGGGGCCGTGAGCCTCGCGCAGCCTTGCCGCCTGAACGAAAAAACGCCCCGGCTTTACGGGGCGTTTCTGTTTGGGCGAATGCGCAGCTGCCTCAGGCGGCGGCTTCACGTACCGCCGCGGACAGGCGGTCCAGCGTGTCCTGCATCAGCGTTGCATCGTCGGCCTCGACCGTGACACGCACCACCGGCTCGGTACCGGACGGGCGAAGGAACGCACGGCCACGGCCGGCCACTGACTGCTGCGCGACGGCCAGCGCGGCCTGCACGCTGTCGGCCTGCACGGTGGCCTTGGCCGAGACATTGCCCAGCCGCACGTTGACCGTCTTCTGCGGCACCCGCACCAGCCCCTTCAATGCCTGGCGCAGGGTCTGCCCGCTGTTGCGCAACGCCACCAGCACCTGCAGCGCACTGACGATGCCGTCACCGGTGGTGGCCCGATCCAGGCACAGCAGGTGGCCGGAGGCTTCGCCGCCGAGCACCCCACCGCCTTCGATCAGCGCCTGGTGCACATAGCGATCACCGACATTGCTGCGCACGAACGGAATCTGCAGATCGGCGAAGGCCTTCTCCACGCCGTAGTTGCTCATCAGCGTGCCGACCACCGGGCCGCGCAGGCGGCCTTCGGCTTTCCATGCCCGGGCCAGGATGTAAAGCAGGTCGTCGCCGTCGACCGGGTTGCCCTGGTCGTCGGCCATCAGCACGCGGTCGCCGTCGCCGTCGAAGGCAATGCCGAGATCGGCGCGGGTTTCGCGGACCTTGGCCGCGAGATTGTCGATATGGGTGGAGCCCACGCCGGCGTTGATGTTGACGCCGTTGGGCTCGGCGCCAATGCCGATCACCTCGGCACCCAGCTCGCGGAACAGCAGCGGTGCGATCTGGTAGGTGGCGCCGTGCGCGCAGTCCAGCACCAGGCGTACGCCACGCAGGTCGAACGCGCGCGGCACGCTGGCCTTGCAGAACTCGATGTAGCGGCCGACCGCCTCGCGGCCACGCGACGCCTTGCCCAGCTTCTCCGATTCGACGGTGGTGAACGGAACGTCCAGCGCCGCTTCGAGGGCAAGCTCGGTGGCATCGTCGAGCTTCTCGCCCTGAGCGGAGAAGAACTTGATGCCGTTGTCGTAGTGCGGGTTGTGCGAGGCACTGATGACGATGCCGGCATCCACGCCCAGCGTACGGGTCAGGAACGCCACCGCCGGCGTCGGCATCGGCCCCAGCAGCTGCACGTCGGCACCGGCGGCCACCAGGCCGGCTTCCAGCGCCGCCTCGAACATGTAGCCGGAAATGCGGGTGTCCTTGCCGATCACCACGATCGGCCGGCGCCCGTCCTGGCCGCGCTGGGCGACCAGGACACGGCCCAGGGCGTTGCCCAGGCGCAGCACGAAGTCGGCCGAGATCACGCCCTGGCCGACCCGGCCACGGATGCCATCAGTACCAAAGTACTTGCGGCCTCCCATCAAGCCACCTCCGGCGCCGGCTGACGGCCCAGCATCGCCAGCAGGTCGGACAGGCGGTCGCGCAGCTCGCGGCGATCGCAGATCTGGTCGATGGCACCATGTTCGAGCAGGAACTCCGAGCGCTGGAAGCCTTCCGGCAGTTTCTCGCGCACGGTCTGCTCGATCACGCGCGGGCCGGCGAAGCCGATCAGCGCCTGCGGTTCGGCGATGTTGATGTCGCCCAGCATCGCAAAGGAGGCCGAGACACCCCCGGTGGTCGGATGGGTCAGCACCGAGATGTACGGCAGCCCGGCTTCACGCAGCTTGCCCAGCGCGGCCGAGGTCTTGGCCATCTGCATCAGCGAGAACAGGCCTTCCTGCATGCGGGCGCCACCGCTCTGCGAGAAGCACACGTAGGGCGCCCCGATCTCGACTGCGGTTTCTGCGGCCAGTGCGAAACGCTCGCCGACCACCGAGCCCATCGAGCCGCCCATGAACGCGAAGTCGAAAGACGATGCCACCAGCGCACGGCCCTTGAGCAGGCCGCGCATGGCGATCAGCGCGTCGTACTCGCCGGTATTCTTCTGCGCGATCTTGATGCGCTCGCTGTACTTCTTCTGGTCCTTGAACTTGAGCAGGTCGGTCGGCCCCAGGCGCGCACCGATCTCGGTGGTGCTGTCGGCGTCGAACAGGGCGGCCAGGCGCGCGCGCGCGCGGATCGCCATGTGATGGCCGCACTTCGGGCAGACTTCCAGGTTCTCTTCCAGTTCCGGACGGTACAACGCGCTGCCGCAGTTGCTGCACTTTTCCCACAGGCCCTCGGGGACACTGCGCTTCTTGCTGGGGGTGTTGTCGGTGCGGATGCCGGACGGCATCAACTTGCTGAGCCAACTCATGCGGGAGGACACTTCCGTTCAGGGCGGCCCTGGGGCCGCAAAGGCGGACAGTCTAGCTCCGCTTTCCCCGCCCGTGCACCCCCTTGCCAGCCGCGGGGCAGCGGGAAAAAACCATGCTGGGACGTACGTTTAGGTGCTGGACGGTGCCCGCCGCCGGCCGGCAGCCTTTGCACGCCAGCCATCAGGAGGACGCCGGCCAGCGGCCGGCAGTCCTGTTACGCGTCCAGCGCCTGCCGCAGCGGGGCGAGGAAGGCCCGGGCGCGCTGCACCGCGTCTTCCGCCGAGCCCGCTTCCGCCAGCGCCGCCACCAGCGCGCTTCCGACCACCACGCCATCGGCCTGGCGGGCCATGGCCGCGGCACTGGCGGCATCCTTGATACCGAAGCCCGCCACCACCGGCACCGATGCGCGCGCGCGCAACGCCTGCAGGCGGGTACTGGCGGCATCGCTGTCCAGGCGCTCGGACGCGCCGGTGACACCGGCAAAGCTGACGTAGTAGAGATAGCCACGGGCCAGCGCCAGCAGCTTGTCGGCTCGCGCCTCGCTGGTGGTCGGCGACGCCAGCAGGACCAGTGCAAGGCCGGCTGCGTCGAACGCCTGCTGGGCATCGCCCGCTTCTTCCGGCGGCAGGTCGACCAGCAGCACGCCGTCCACGCCGGCGTCGACGGCGGCCTTGGCGAAGGCCGCGTAGCCATGGATCTCCACCGGGTTGAGGTAGCCCATCAGCACCACGGGGGTCTGCGCATCGCGTTCGCGGAACTGCGCCACGGCCTGCAGGACGTAGCGGCTGCCGGCGCCGCGTGCCAGCGCGCGCTCGGAGCTGCGCTGGATGGTCGGGCCATCGGCCATCGGGTCGGAAAACGGCACGCCCAGTTCGATCACGTCGGCGCCGGCCTCGACCAGTGCGTGCATGACCGGCACGGTCGCCTCCAGCGAGGGATCACCGGCGGTGACGAAGGGAATCAGCGCCTTGCGCTGCTGTTCGCGCAGACGCAGGAAACAGGCATCGAGTCGGGATACGGGCATTTCAGGCACATCCTTCAATCAGTTCAATCGCATCGCTGGTTCCCCAGTACATCCGGGTGACCTTCCCTTCAAACAGTTCCAGGCGGATGCCCAGGTCCGAACCCGGGTCCTGCCAGGTGAGGTACTCGCCCTGGTCACCGTCGTAGGCATGCGGGCTGGATACCGGCGGCTTCGGGAACTGCGCCATGGCCTGGGCACGGGTCATGCCGATGCGCAGGCCGAAGGGACCGGGCTGTTCAACCGGCAGCTCCGGGTCGTCGCCCGGCTTCAGATCAAATCGGACCACGCGGTCGTCGTCGGTCATCATCGACACGCCCGGCGGCAACCCCCTGCCGACGTAGTACTCGCAGTCGCCTTCGAAGAACTCTTTCGCGCCCTGTGCCTTCCACGGCCCCAGTGACTTCAGGTCCCCCATGTGCTGACCAACCAGCACTTCGCCGGCATGGTCCAGCGCAACCGAGGCGACGGCGGGGGCGTTGTCGTCGTTGCTCTCTTCCGCAGACGGCGGATCGACGATCGGCGTACGCGCCATCGGGTCGAGGTCATCGTTGGCGGCCGGCTGCTGTGCGGGCTGCGCGGTGGCTTTGGCAGCCGGCGCAAGCACTGGCGGTTCCGGCGGCTGGCACGCGGCCAGGCCCAGCACCAGCAGAAGCACCCCGCTGTTCCGCAGCAGCGCGCTCACAGCACCAGCCCTTCGCGCGCGGCGATGGTGTGCACGTCCTTGTCGCCACGGCCGGACAGGTTGCACAGCACGATCTGGTCACGCGGACGCTCACGCGCCAGCTTGATCGCCTGTGCCAGTGCGTGGCTGGACTCCAGTGCCGGCAGGATGCCCTCGGTATGCGCCAGCAGGTGGAAGGCCTGCAGCGCTTCTTCATCAGTGATGCCCAGGTAGCGCGCACGGCCGGTATCGGCCAGGAAAGCATGCTCCGGGCCGACGCCCGGATAGTCCAGGCCGGCCGACACCGAGTGGGTCTCGATGATCTGGCCGTCGTCGTCGCACAGCACATAGGTGCGGTTGCCATGCAGCACGCCCGGCCGACCGGCGGCGATCGATGCGGCGTGGCGGCCGGTGCCGATGCCGTCGCCGGCGGCTTCGGCGCCGACGATCTCGACCTGGCGATCGTTGAGGAAGGCGTGGAACAGGCCGATGGCGTTGCTGCCGCCGCCGACGCACGCGGTGATCGCATCGGGCAGGCGGCCATACTCGGCCAGCATCTGCTCGCGTGCCTCGCGGCCAACGATGGCGTTGAAGTCACGGACCATGCGCGGATACGGATCCGGGCCGGCCACGGTGCCGATGATGTAGAAGGTGTCCTGCACGTTGGTCACCCAGTCGCGCATCGCTTCGTTGAGCGCGTCCTTCAGGGTGGCCGAGCCGGAGGTGACCGGCACCACCGTCGCGCCAAGCAGCTTCATGCGGTAGACGTTGATCTTCTGCCGCTCGATGTCGGTGGCGCCCATGTACACCACGCATTCCAGGCCCAGGCGGGCGGCAACGGTGGCACTGGCAACACCGTGCTGGCCGGCACCGGTCTCGGCGATGATGCGCTTCTTGCCCATCCGCGCGGCCAGCAGCGCCTGGCCGATGGTGTTGTTGATCTTGTGCGCGCCGGTGTGGTTCAGGTCTTCGCGCTTGAGCAGGATCTGCGCGCCGCCGACATGGTCGCTCAGGCGCTGGGCGTGGTAGATCGGGCTCGGCCGGCCCACGTAGTGGGCCAGGTCGCGGTCGTAGGCAGCCTGGAATGACGGGTCCTGGCGGGCCTGGTCATAGGCCTGGGCCAGTTCCTGCAGCGGACCCACCAGGGTTTCGGCAACGAAGCTGCCGCCGTAGCGGCCGAAATGGCCCTGGGCATCCGGGAAGGCGTGGTAGTCGGCAATGGGGGAGGCAGACATGGAAGCGACCGCTGGTTCGAGACAGGTGGATACTCTAGCGCACGGGTCTTGACCGGAAAATGGATATTATCTTGCGCATATCGTCAGGAAATCTCACATGAGCCGTTCCCTGCTGCCGCCACTCAATGCGCTGCGTGCGTTCGAGGCCACCGCCCGTCTCGGCGGCGTCGGCCGCGCCGCACACGACCTGCATGTCACCCACGGTGCGGTCAGCCGGCAGCTGAAGCTGCTGGAAGACCATCTCGGCCTGGCGCTGTTCCAGCGTGCCGGTCGCGGCCTGCGCCTGACCGCTGCGGGCACGCGGCTGCAGGCAGCGTGCAGCGAGGCCTTCGGCGGCATCGAAGACTGCGTGCGCGAACTGCGGCGGCCGGCGGCGGCCCCGGCGCTGGTACTGGGCTGCAGCGGCAGCGTGCTGGCGCGCTGGATGATCCCGCGCCTGCCTGCGCTGCAGGCCGCCCTGCCCGGCGTGCGCCTGCAGTGGTCAGCGCTGGATGGCAGCTTCACCGAGGCACAGGCGGCACTGGATGCGGTACTGCTGCTGGCACAGGGGCCGTGGCCCCGGGGCTGGCAGGTGCGTGAGCTGGCCCCGGAACGGGTCGGCGTGGTAGTGGCCCCCTCGCATCCGGCCGCGCAGCGCCTGCGGCATGTACCGCCCTCGGCGCTGCTGCAGGAGACGCTGCTGCACACCAGCTCACGGCCGCAGGCGTGGCCGGCGTGGGCGCAGGCGCACTCTCTGGACCCCGCGAAGCTGCAGCTGGGCACGGCCTTCGAGCATCTGTACTACCTGCTGGAGGCAGCGGTGGCCGGGCTGGGCCCGGCGATCGCACCCGAGCCACTGGTGGCCGAGGACCTGGCCGCCGGACGACTGGTCGCGCCGTGGGGGTTTGCCGCCACTGGTGGTTTCTGGGTGCTGGCGCAACCGGACGGACCACCTGATGCGCGCGTGGATGCGCTCGCCGACTGGCTGGGCCAGCAACTCCGATGACAACAAAAAGGGGACGGAGGGAATTAAGTCGCAAGTGGCACAAACGACTTAATTCCCTCCGTCCCCTTTTTTCAGCTGGCGGTCGGTGTGGCCAGGCGCTGCTGCAGGTCTTCGCGCAGGCGCGACAGCTCCGCTTCCGCCTGCTGCCGCTGCTGCATCCCTTCGCGATGGATGCTGCGCACTTCTTCCACCGTGGCGATCAGCTGGTCGTGCACATGGCGCAGCGTGGCCACGTCGATTACGCCGCGCTGGTTGCTGCGCGCGGTATCCACCGAGGCCTGGCGCAGCAGGTCGGCATTGCGGCGCATCAGTTCGTTGGTGGCGTCATCGATGGCCGTGGACAGTTCGACCGCAGCCTTCTGTTCGCCCAGCGAGAGCTGGATGGCGAACTGGCGCTTCCACGACGGAATGGTGATGTCGCGGACGGTGTTGAACTTCTCGATCAGCTGCAGCGCGTTGGCCTGGATCAGGCGGATCATCGGCAGCGACTGATCGGCGGCGTGCTGCATCAGCTGCAGGTCGGACACGCGCTTCTCGATCAACCGGATCGCATTGTCGATCTCGCCCTGGCGGATGCGCTGCTGGGGGTCCTCGCTGGCCTGCCCGGCCAGCTGTTCGGCCTGCAGTTCGGCCAGCCGCTGCTTGCCCGCTGCCGCATACAGGCCGAGCGCACGACGTTCTTCGCGGACGATATCGTGCATGCGGTCGAACTCGCCCACGCGCTTGCCCATCAACGCCTGCTGCACGCCGACGTCGGCCAGCAGCTGTTCGATCTGCGCGTTGGTGTCGCTGAACTTCTGCACCAGCTCGCCCTTGGAGGCGCGCATGCGGTCGATCAGGCCACCGATCACCGGCACCTTCGAACGCTGGGCGAAGCCGTCCAGCTTCAGGCTGCGCGCGATGCGCACCACCTCGCCCAGCTTCTCGCCACTGGCATCCAGGTCACGATTGCGGACCTGGTCCAGCAACTGGCTGGAGAACGCGGCGGTGCGCGTGGCCGCCTCGCGGCCGAACACCTGCAGGTTGCCCGGGCGCAGATCGTCCAGTTCCAGACGGATCTCGGCGATGCGCGGCAGATCCTCGCGGACCAGCCCAAGCGCCTGCAGTGCACCTTCGTCGAGCGCAGTGGCGGTGGTCGTGCCGGGTACGAGGGCACCGGGGGTCTGGCTGTCCTGGGTCATCGGGCAGTCTCCTTGCAGTTGGGTAAGCGGCAGCGGCGGCCGGCTCAAGGCAGTCTAGCCTGAGCCGCGGCCACCTCGTCATCGATCTGTGCGTGCAACGTGGCAGCCTTGCCGGCCAACGCAGCGCCCGCAGCGGCCTGGCCCGCCAGTGCAGCCTGCCGCCAGGCTGGCAGCAGCACGTCATGGATGCGCGCGAAGCGTTGCAGCAGCATGTTGTCCTGGTCCTGCAGCAGCTGCCATTGGCCGGCTTCCAGGCGGCGCAGCGAGGCCAGCCGGCGAAGATGGTCCAGCCGGTGCGACAGCGCGGCCTGACCGGCGATATCCAGCGTCGTCAGCCGCGACGCAGCCAGTTCGGCCCAGCCGTCCAGCGCCGCGGCCGCCGCGGAATGCTCAACGATGGCCATGGCCCGCAGATGCATGTGCTGCTGCAGGTGCTGGGCCTGCTCACGCGCCTGCAGGGCCAGTACGCCCAGCTGCGACTGCAGCGCGTGCCCTTCTGCTTCGCGAGCGACATCGCGCCCCAGCAGCCGTCCCCACCAGCCTTCCTGCTGCCGGATCTGCGCCGGGTTGCCGGCCTGCAGGGCCAGCGCGATGCGCGCAAGCGCAGCCACCAGGCGCTCGCCCGCACCCGGTGGCAACGGCATTTCGCGCCGCGCCAGCGCCTGCAGCAACGGCGCACCATAGTCGGCCAGCGCAGCGACATCGACCGTATCCGGCAGCATCGGTGGCGGCAGTGGCACGCGCGTGGTCACGGCAGCGGCGGCGGCTTCGGCGTGGATGCCGGCATGCCATCGCCGTCTTCCGGTGGCAATGACTCGCCGTAGAAGTGGCGCATCAGCGCCTCATCCAGCGCCCGCTCCTCCGGCGTCGCGGCGCGGCGTACGCGCGCGCGCTGCGCCACCACAGCGCTCGGCGTGCCCCGCTCGACCTGCTGTCGCGCCCAGCCGGCGAACGCGGCCAGGGTCTGCGACACCTGCACCTGCTGCGCCTGCGATGCCGCCAGCAGCTCCACCAGCGGCGCCAGGCCCGCCTGCAGGTCTTCGGCCAAGGCCGTGGCCGGCACGCCGGGGGCTGCCGCGACCGGCGCCGGCGCAGCGGCCGGACGCGCCTCTGAAAGGCGATGCAGGGCCTCCAGCAGCGCCGGCCACGGCGCCGGGTCCGCAACGGCGATCGCTTCCGGCGCGGGCGGTGGCAGCTGCAGCGCGGTGGCGATATCGGCCAGCTGCGCCACCACGCGCCCGCCGACATCGCTGTCGTCGGCCCCCATGGCCTTGTTGCGCAGGAAGTCGCGCTTGATCTGTGCCCAGCGCTGCGCCTGCGTGTCATCCAGTACGCCGCGCAGTTCGGCCAGCTTCAACAGGTTCTCTTCGGCACCGGTGGTCAGCAGCTGCGCCTCGCCCAGGTAGTGGTCGGAGATCAACTGCTGCAGTTCGTCCTCGTTCATCACCGGGGAGATCTTCTCGGCCAGCTTGTTCATGTTGCGGTAGCTGCCTTGCAGGCGGAACGGCGGCTCGGTGCGGTAGCGGTCGTCCTGTGCGGCGCTGGCGATGTACTGCTGGTTGACCCGGTAGACCACGTCACGCACACGCAGCATGCGCTGCAGGGTGGCGGTGATCTCGTTGATCTCCGCGCTGCTGTAGGCGTGGCTGAGGCCGTTGGTCGAGACCTCCTTGCCCATCGCGCGGTCGACCAGTACATACAGGTCGGCCATGTCGCGCGTGGCCAGCGGCGCCAGCACCGGATTGGAGGTCAGGCTGTTCTCGATGTAGCTGAGGGTGAAGGCGGCCTCCATGCCACCGAGCACGTCACCGAGGTTGTAGATGTCGGCACGGTTGGCCAGCATGTCCGGAATCTTGAACACCTCGCCGGACTCGGTGTACGGGTTGCCGGCCATCACCACGCAGAACTTCTTGCCGCGCATGTCGTAGGTGCGGGTGCGACCGCGCCACACGCCCTCGATACGGCGGGTGCCATCGCACAGCGAGATGAACTTCTGCAGGAACTCGGGATGGGTGTGCTGGATGTCGTCCACATACAGCATGGTGTTGTTGCCCATTTCCAGCGCCAGGTTGAGCTTCTCCAGCTCCTGCCGCGAGGTCGCGTCCGGTGCCTGGGCCGGGTCCAGCGAGCGCACCTCGTGGCCCAGCGCCGGGCCGTTGATCTTCATGAAGACCAGGCCCAAGCGGTGCGCCACGTATTCCATCAGCGTGGTCTTGCCATAGCCCGGGGGCGAAATCATCATCAGCAGGCCCATCAGGTCGCTGCGCTTGTTCTCGCCGACCGTGCCCATCTGCTTGGCCAGGTTGTCACCGATCACGCCCAGGTAGACATCGTTGATCAGCTTGTTGCGTACGAACGAGGACAGCGGCCGCGCCTTGAACTCGGAAAGCCGCAGGGTCTCGCGCTCGCGACCGATGATGCCCTGGCGCAGCGCCTGGTAGGCATGAAACGCTGGCACGAAATGACGCAGGTGCTGCTGCAGGCGCGCGAGGAAATCATCCAGCGATACCTCCAGCGCGCCATTGCTGATGCGTGCGTGTTCACCCAGCAGGCCATTGACCTCCGCCTGCAGTGCGGCATCGCTGGCACGGGTGCGCAACTGGCGCTGCACCAGCAGCAACGCGGCGGCTTCGTCGACATAGCCGGCATGCTGCGCATGCGCCGGCATCCGCGCCACTGCGCGCAGCCACTGCCCAGCCAATGACCAACGCGTAGCCAGTGGATCCTGGCCGCGCTGCAGGGCACGCTCGACCGCCTCACGCTGCCCCGCCTGTTCCAGCTGCTCGGCCAATGCCTCCAGCAGCGCCACCGCGTGGCGGCTGCTGCTGAACACCGGATCGCCCGCCGCCAGTTCTTCGCCCAGATAGGCGGCTGCAGCCTCCGCGGCATCGGCATCGAACGGCAACGCGTGGGACTGCGCATACCCCAGCAGCGCCTCGGCCATTTCTGTGCGCAACGCCAGGCGCCCTTCGTCGGACCCCAGCAGGCGTGCCAGCGCCTCGGCGCCCACCTGCCGCGCCGGCCATTGCGCCACCGCTTCGCGCCGCTGCTCAGCGGCCCAGAACAGCAACGCCAGCGCACGCACCCGCGGTGCGTGACGCAGGCTGCCGGCCGCCTGCTGCAAGGGCAGTAGCGCACGCAGGATCAGTGCCGCATCGTGGTCATGGATGCCACGCTCGTAGCCTTCGCGATAGCGTGGTGCGGCGAACGCACGCACACGCTGATCCAGCGCTTCCGGGTTGGCGACGTCGTGCTGCAGCGCAGCCAGATCGAGGCCATCGCGCCCCTCCTGCGCGGCCAGCAGCAGGCTGCCGGCCAGATACTCGCCGCGATACAGCGTGGGCGATTCCGAGTCAAGGGTGACCGGCCAGAACGGCTTGAGTGCGTCCAGCTCCGGATCGTGCAGGGTCTCCAGGAAGTCGGTGCCGGTCAGATGGATGGCCAACGTGTCGCCACGCGGCAACAGGGTCAGGTCCAGTGCCTGCGTATTGACGCTGAAGCGATGGCGCGGGCCCAGCCGCACCACGTTGCCGCCGGCTTCGTACAGGTCACTGCGGTCGCGCAGCTGGCGCACCGCCTGGTCACGCACGCCCTTCAGCCGCGCCTCGATGTCGTCGGCCTTGACGTTGTCGTGCAGCGTGCGCAGGCGCTCGGCCAGCTCACGCAGCTTGAGGATCAGCGGATCACCGGCAAAGAACGCGTTGAGCTCATCGGCGGTGGCGAAGCGCTCGGTGCGCCTGGCCAGGCCGTCGAGGATCCGATTGGCCGCATCCAGTACCGAGCGCGCCTTGCGCTGGCGGTCATCCAGCAACGCCTGCTTGTGCGTTTCGAAGGCCTCGACCAGCTCTTCGCGCTTGCTCAGGATGTCGCCGAGGAACTGCTCGTGTTCGCCGAACTGGCTCTCCAGTTCCTCCAGCTGCACCAGCAGGCGCGACAACTGCTCGTCGGCACGTTCGGGGTCGGTGGCCAGCGCCAGCGCGCTGGTGATCGACTGCGAGAACAGCGCGAACTGGGCGGCGAACTGCGCCACGGCCTCGGCCGAACCGAGTGACCTGCGGCGCTGGTCAGCACGCGCGCGCGCCTGGTTGAGGCGACCGTACAGCACCGAGATCGACTCGACCACGCGGGTGCGGGCAGTGGCATCGTCCACCTTCAGGCCGGCCATCAGCTCGGACAGCATGTCCAGGTCGGACGCCATGCCACGCAGGCCTTCCAACTGCTCGTCCAGCTGGCGCGCCGTCTGTGCCTGCTGCGCGGCATCATCCAGCGCCTGCAGGCGCGTGGCCAGCGGCGCCAGCGCTTCCTCGCCGGCGAGGAAGTCACCGGTGGCGGCGCCAACACGGTCCTGTGCCTCCACCAGTTCGACGGTCATCGCCTCGATGCGCGCGGTGTCGATGTAGCGCAGCTCGCGGAGGGTCAGCAGCCGCCCGCGCAATGCGGTGATCGCGTTGAGGGCCTCGACGAAGGCCTGCACCTCGCTCCAGTTCTGCGGTTGCAGCCGGCCCAGCAGCGCCTTGTGCGCGGCCTCGGCCTCCAGCATCGCCTGCGCCGATTGCTGACGGATCGACTGCACCTTCTCGTACTCGTCCAGCACCGATTCGCCGGTCGCGCTGATCTGCCGCAGCAGCGCCTCGGCGCCATCGCAGGCCGCGTCACCCAGCCAGTGGTGTGCATCAAAGAGGCGCCGCGTATCGGCCACCAGGCGCTGGTAGCGCTGTACCGACACGTCCTGGCCATCGATCTCGCGCGCCAGGTTGAACAGGTTGGAAATGCCGCGCACCAGCTCGGCGTTGCCGATGCGGCCCATGAACGTGTTGCCGGGCGGCCGGTTGGCGGCGAACTCGTCACTGCTGAACGGCGTCTGCCAGACCTGCATCGGATGGATGCGGGTCGGTTCGCTGCCCTCGGCATGGAACAGCACCATGCGCCCGTCCTGCATCAAGGCGTAGCCATGGCCGAACACCGGGTTCTGCAGCACGCGCTGGATGGTGTTGTAGACGAACAGCGCCGAGCGCCCGCCTTCGCGCTCGTAGAAGATGTACAGCACGTCCTCGCCGTTTGGCGAACGGATGCTGCGCTTGAACTGCATGCCGGCCATCGAGGCATCAAATGCCTTGTGCTCGCCGCCCTGCAGGTAATAGCCACCCGGGAAGATCACGCCATGGTCTTCGGGCAGCTGCACGCAGGCCTGCACGATCGCATCATTGCGCACGATGCCGCCGGTCAGCGTGTTGTAGATCAGGCCGCGCCATTCGGTCTCGCGGTACGGCAGCACCTTCAGCAATACCAGCGAGCCGACCCGGGCGAACTCGAACTGGGCGTCGTCCAGCGACTGCGTGCTGTCCTCCACGGGTTCACTGTAGATGCCCTGTCCGGTTTCGGTGTTGTTTTCGACCTTGATGGTGAGGTCGCCACCGGTGGTTTCCACGAACAGGGTGTCGAGGATGTTCAGGTGCGAATGGCGGCCGTTGACCGCCAGGTCGCGGGTCGCCCGGGTCCATTCGAAGTCGAACGGCGGCGGCAGCGCGATATCGCGCTCACCGCGCGCATCCAGGTAGGTCAGCTCGCCCTCGCGCGACAGCGCCCAGCGGAACACGCGCACGTCGCTGCTGCGCTCGCCGATCTGGAACGAGGCCAGCAGCTTGTCGCCGACCACGATCAGCTGCAGCAGGCGCGCGTGCTTGTAGTAGGCATACAGCTCGTTGAAATCGTGCACGAAGCCGGGCTGGTCGAGGAAGCTGCCCTTCAGTTCCAGGGCAGCGACGTCGTAGCCGTCGCTGCCCTGCACCAGCCGGTACAGGCCGAACACATCCTCGATGCGGGTCTGGGTCTTCAACCCGATGAACACGTTGTAGCCGAACAGCAGGCGGTCCGGGCCCACCTGCACGATGTCACGGCCGACGCAGTTGTTGTCGCTGCGGATGCGGAAGCGCCCGACCACCTCCAGGCGGCTATCGCCGAACTCGGCCAGGCGCTGGCGGTTGAGTGTTTCGGCCAGGCCCTGCAGGCGCTGGCCCTGCTCGGCCAGGCGGCGGCGCAGGACTTCGTAGGCGCCGCCCTGGGCGACAGCCTGGTCGACGGTGCTGCCGCCGGCCTCCGGCGCAGTGGATTCGGCGGACGGATGGGTTTCAGACATCAGCAGGTTTCCGGCTCACGGGCGGACGGCCGCGGTTGCGGCCGGCGCGGGCGGGCGATGGCGACGGCCATCGCCCGATGCATCAACGGGCGCTGTCGACCACGGTAGCCGACACGGTCGGTACCGCTTCGGCATCCTCGGCGATCTGGCGCGGCGCCGGTTCGGCCACGGCCACGCCCAGGTAGCGCTGCATCAGCTCCTGCACGATCGGGCTCTTGCCGGCGAAGCCTTCGATCGACTTGCCCAGCGACACCGCCTTGACCAGGTTCTCGAACATGCCGCCGTCGCCGCCGACCAGGTCGATATCGGCGTTGCGCAGCGCGCTGGCGATGACATTGGCGTTCTCGCGCGAGACTTCCTTGCCGGCTTCGATCGAGGCCAGCGCCTGCTTCAGGCTGTTGTCCAGCATCATGCGGAACTCTTCATGGCCACGTGCCTGGTCACTCAGCGAGGCGATGGCTTCGAACTTGCGCACCAGGCCCTCGGCCTCGGCCAGCAGCTTCTTCTGCACCACTCCGGCTTCGGCATTGCCCAGCGACTCGGTGGCGGTGGCACGGGCCAGGCCCATCTTTTCTTCACCCTGCGCCTGCGCCTGCAGGGTCTCGGCCAGAACGCGGGCTTCGTTGCTGCCCTGCTTCAGGCTGGCTTCGGCCTTGGCTTCGATCACGCGCGCTTCGGCAATGCCGACCTTCTCGATGGCCAGCGCCGAAGCTTCACGCACCTGCGCTTCGGCCAGGCCCGGCGCTGCCTGTTCGGCACGCAGGGCATCGGCCAACAGGCGCTTGGCTTCGGCCTGCTTGCCGGCCGCTTCATGCTCGGCCTGGGCCAGCGTGGTCAGTTCCACCGCGCGATGCTTTGAAGCGGTCTCGCGCGCCTGCGCTTCCTTGACTTCGCGCACCAGCGCTTCCTGCGCCTTGGCCTCGGCTTCCAGGATCAGCACCTGCTTCTGGCGGTCGGCCTCGGAGACTTCGCGCACTTCCTTGATGCGCTCCTCTTCCTGCGCCACGGTCTTGTCGATGGAGATGCGTTCACGGGTGATGTTGGCCACGTCCATCTTGCCCTGCTCGACCACCTTGTCACGCTCCACGCCCTGCAGCTGCACTTCACGATCGGTGGTGACCTGCTCCAGCTGGCGTGCGCGCTCCACGCGCTCGGCCTCGATGGCCACGGCACGCTGGCGGTTCTGCTCGGCCACTTCCACTTCGCGCAGGCGGTTCTGGTCGCGGATCTCGATCAGCTGCTGCGCTTCGATGCGGGCGTTCTCGGACAACTGGCGCTGCTCCTCCTGCACCTTGGCGGTCTCGGCCTCCTCGCGTGCGCGGATGGTCTCGATCTCACGCTTCTGCCGTGCTTCGGCTTCGGCCTGCTGGCGTTCCAGGGCCAGCAGCGCTTCGCGCGCTTCCACGTTCTTCTTGGTGATGGCGAGCTTCTCGTTCTGCTCCAGCTCGTTGGTCACCACGTTCTGCGCAGCCGTCAATTCGGTGATCTTGCGGATGCCCTGCGCATCGAGAATGTTGAACTGGTCCAGCAGCGACTTCGGGGTCTGCTCCAGGTAGTCGATCGCCACGTCCTCAAGGACGTAGCCGTTCAGATCATTGCCGATCACCGCGATGATCTCGTCGCGGAACTCCTGGCGCTTCTCGAACAGTTCGGTGAAGTCGAACTTCTTGCCGACCGTCTTCAGCGCTTCGGAGAACTTGGCGTTGAACAGCTCGTCGACGGCATGCTTGTCCGATGCACGGTCGGCACCGATGGCCTTGGCCACGCGCAGGACGTCGGCCTGGGTCTCGTTGACCCGCAGGTAGAACGCCACGGCGATATCGGCACGCATGTTGTCGCGGCAGATCAGGCCTTCCTTGCCGCGGCGGTCGATCTGCAGCGTGATCAGGCTGATCCGCATCAGCTCGGCGCGGTACAGCACCGGGATGATCAGCGCACCGGTGAAGTGCACCTTGGGCGTGGAGCTCATGTCGTTGACGATCAGGGCCACGCCCTGGTCGACCTTGCGGTAGAAGGCCTTGAACAGGCCGGCCAGGCCGAGCAGTGCGACCAGCAGCACGGCTACGCCGATCAGGAAGGGGGCCATGGTTGCCAACGTCATCAGTGATTCTCCTTGTTGCCCGGAAGCAGGTTGTCCTGGAAGTCGAGGGCGACCGCGTCGGCGCGGACCACCCGGTAATGGTGTTGATCAGCCACGTGTTCGACCAGCACGATGCGCTCGCCACGCTGCAGTTCGATCTCGCTGCGCACCTGCAGCACCAGTCCGGCGCCGCCATCGTCGAAGGTGGCGTGACCGCCGCGGGCATCCACCTTCGGCGAGGCAACCACGCCGGTACGCCCCAGCAGCGAGGCCTGCGCCACCGGGCGCAGGCGCAGCAGGAACCTGCGGACGGGGCGCAGCAGCAGCGCGGTGAACGGAACCGCCGGCAACGGCGCCAGAAGGGCCACGACCGCACCGATCGCCCAGCGCAGCAGGTCCGGCAGCGGCAACAGCACGAACAGATGGACGAAATAGGTGACGATCCAGGCGAAGAAACCCAGCAGCGTCACCACAAGCATGAGGGGAACCCCACCCAGGCCCCAACGCGCCAGCAGTGCGGACAGTCCCTGCAGATCATGTGGGTCGCCATGCAGCGCCCCATCGGCGCCGGCATCGCCAAACCCGTCGTCGACCAGGCCGAAGGCCGCCAGTGCCCAATACAGCACCGCCACCGCCAGCACGATGCTGTACGGCAGGGTCGGGAAACCGAACACGACGGTGAGGAACTCCTGCATCGCTTGCCTTCCTGGGCTGTGGGCGGCGGCCGCCCGTTCGGGACGCGCCATGCACGTCCCGTCGATCCCCGCGCCGACCCTCATGGCAGGCGCGCTTGGGTCCATCCTATGTGAAGAATGCGTGCAGGCTCAAATCCAGGTCCAAATCACGGCAAATAGTGACGCCAATCACTCAAGAACCGTGCAATCGGCGCGGCGCACTTCCTCGACGAAGGTGCGCATCTTATCGCCGTCCTTGATGCCCGGCTCCAGTTCGATGCCACTGGAGACATCCACGCCCCACGGCAGGGTACCCAGCACCGCGTCGTAGACGTTTTCCGGGTTCAGGCCACCGGCCAGCAGGAACGGGCGATGCAGGCCCGTCGGAATGCGGCCCCAATCGAAGGCCACGCCGGTGCCGCCACCGCCGCCCGGCGCGTGGCTGTCGAACAGGAAGCCGGCGGCGCTGGGATAGCGCAGCTGCAGGGTGCGGGCGTTGATCTCTTCACGGCCGCCCATGGCGATCGCCTTCAGGTACGGCATGTTGAAGCTGCGGCAGAAGCTCTCGTCTTCCTCGCCGTGGAACTGCAGCAGGGTCGGTCGTACCGTGCGCAGCACCTCGCGCACTTCTTCCTTGCTGTTGTTGCGGAACAGCGCCACCACGTCGACCATGGGCGCGATCGCCTGGCGCATCGCGCGTGCCTCGGCCGGAGCGACCCGGCGGCTGCTTTCACGGGCAAAGATGAAACCCACCGCGTCCACGCCCAGCTCACCGGCCAGGCGGACGTCGCCGGCCCGGGTCATGCCACAGAACTTGATGCGTGTGCGGTAGTAGGAACGGCTCATAGCGTGACCTCGGCGGGCAGGTGCCAGTTGTCGGGGTACAGGGGCCCAAGGAACACCAGGCCCTGCGGCGGTGCGGTGGGACCGGCTACGGTGCGATCGCGCCCGGCCAGCAGTTCGGCGATCCATTCCACCGGCTTCTCGCCACTGCCCACCAGGATCAGCGATCCGACGATATTGCGGACCATGTGATGAAGGAATGCATTGCCCTGCACGGCGACCTCGATCACCTCGCCCTGGCGGCTGACCTGCAGTGACTGCAGCTCACGCCGGGCGTGCAGCGCCTGGCACTGCACCGAACGGAACGCGCTGAAGTCGTTCTCACCGAGCAGGGCCTGGCCGGCGGCGTGCATCAGGGTCTCGTCCAGCGCGCGGCGCTCCCAGCTCAAGGTCTGCCGGTCCAGCGCGGGCCGCACTTCGCGGTTGAGCAGGCGGTAGCGGTAGCGGCGTGCGCGCGCGGAGAAACGCGCGTGGAAATCCTCGGCCACCGGCACGCACCAGCGCACTGCGATCGAGCGCGGCAGGCGGGTGGTAGTGCCCAGCATCCACGCGCGCGGATCGCGCAGCACGTCGGTATCGAAATGCACGACCTGGCACTGGCCGTGCACGCCGGCATCGGTGCGGCCAGCACAGACCACCTGCAGCGGCGCATCGGCCACCGACGACAGGGCCTGCTCAAGGCTGGCCTGCACGCTCGGGCCACCCTCGCCCAGGTTCTGCCAGCCCCTGAAATCGCTGCCGTCGTACTCGACGCCAAGCGCGTAACGCATGTGCTACCTCAGATGTTGCGGGAGGGGCGGCGCTCAGGCCGGATCGCGTTCGGACCACACCGCCAGTTCGTTGCCACCAGGCTCGACGAACTGGAAACGGCTGCCGCCGGGGAAGGAAAACACCGGCCGCACGATCTCACCGCCAGCGTCAAGCACCGCCGCTTCGATCGGTGCCAGCTGGTCAGCGTACAGCACCAGCAGCGGGGCACCGGCATCGCTGGCACGCAGCGGCTGGCCGCGGAAGAAGCCGCCCTGCAGGCGGCCGTCGTCGAACGCGGTGTAGTCGCTGCCATAGTCTACGAACGACCAGCCGAACGCCTTCTCGAAGAAGGCGCGGCTGGCTGCAGGATCCGTGGAAGCGAATTCAACGTAGTCGATGCGGCGCTCGCGGCTCATGGCGCGGTCCTTGTCGGTAGGGTCGATCACGGCAGGCGGGCCAGCAGTTCGCGGGCCTGGGCCTGGCAGTGCAGGTCGCCGCCCTCGGCCACTTCCTGCAGCAACGTACGCGCGGTCTGGGCATCGCCCAGGTCGAGGTAGGCGATGGCCAGCTCAAGGCGTTCCTGCCCGGCGCGCGGCGCCCAGCCGGCATCGCTGGCCGGCGGCGCAGTACCGTCTTCATGCGCCGCCGCGGCCAGCGCGTCATGCGGCGCTGCGCCCGAAGCCTCGCCGTCAGGGTGCTCGGCCGGCAGGTCGAACACGCCGCGGAACTGCGGCTGCTGTTCGGCGTGCAGCGCGTAGTCCGGCACTGCCACCTCGCCAGGGGCCGCCTGCGCGAGCGGCTCATCCTGCGCGGCGGCGGCCGGCGCGGAATCCTCCTGCGTGGCCACCGGCTCGTCCCAGCGCGGCAGGTCGGTCACTGCCTCGGGCAGCTCCATCACTTCGTCATCGCGCAGCGTCTGCGCCTGCCAGTCAGCCTGGGCGGCGACGTCGGCGACCGGTTCGGCAGCCACGTCATCCTGCCCCCCGGTTTCGCTCGCCCAAGCCGGCATCGCCGGCTCCTGGCGGCCCGCTTCGGGCACCTCCGACGACCACGAGGACTGCTCGGCCAGGGTATCCAGCGCCGCGCCCGCCGGTACCGCAGCGGTCAGGCCGGCGGCATCGTCTTCGTCGCGCAGCGGCGGCAGCGGCGACGGCTTGCGACGACGCAGCAGCCAGGCTGCACCGGCCGCCAGCAGCAGCACCGGCAGCCCCAGCCAGTACCACGGCGTTGCCGCATCGCGGGTATCCGGTGCCTGCGCCAGTCGCTGCTGCGCGGCGGCCAGGTCGTTGTCCTTCATCGCGATCAGCGACTGCTGCTGTTCCTTGAGTTTTTCCAGGTCGGCGACGCGCTGCTTCAGCTCGCCAATCTCGGCATCGCGGGTCGCGATGTCCTCGCGTGCCTGGCGCAGTTGTTCGTTGCCCAGCATGTCACCCTCGCTGCCGGCTCCAGTGCCGGTGGTTGTGCCCACGCGCGCGGCGTCGGAAGCCAGCGCCGGAGCGATTTCAAGTCGTGCCCCATTGGCCGCGGCCGGGGAAGAAGCGTTCGTGGTTGCCGCCGCGGCCATCGGGGCGACGGTACCCGCCGGTTGCGGCACGGTGCGCGCCTGCCGCCACTGCGCTGCATGCTCGCGCACCAGCGCTGCGGCCTCGGCGGCATCGACCGCCGCCAGTGCATCGCTGCCGGGCATGCGCAGTACGGCGCCTTGCTTGAGCAGGTTGACGTTGCCGCGGATGAAGGCCTCCGGGTTGGCCCGCAGCAGGGCGATCATCGCGCGGTCGCGGCTGACCTGGTTGCCGCGGGCCACCGCGCTGGCGATCTGCGACAGGGTCTGCCCACGCTGGACGATGACGCTGCCATCGGCTGCCTGCGCGGCAGCGGGTGCAGCCCCTGCACGCGGGCGAGCCGATGCAGGTGCCGGCGCTGCCGCAGTGGACGGCGCAGGTGCGCTTGCGCTCTCCGCAGCGGCCGGTGCCGGTGCAACGTCACGGACGATGGTGTTGGAGAGGGTACCGGCCGGCGCGACGATTTCCGGTTCGGCCACCGCCAGTGCGCTCGAGGGCGCATCAACCAGTGCCGAGTATTCGCGCACCAAGCGGCCCTGGCCCCAGTCGGCCTCGATCAGGAAGCTCAGCGACGGGGTTTCGACCGGCGTCTGCGAGGTCACCCGCACCACCGCCCTGCCCTGCGCATTGCGGGTCAGTTCGAACTGCAGCTCGCTGACCAGCCCGGCCGGCCGCTGCAGGCCAACGCGTTCGAAGGTGACCGCAGAGGCCAGCGCGACGCGCAGGTTCTCCAGTTCGGATGGATCGGCCGAGACTACTGGGATTTCGGCCAGCAGGGGCTGGCCCGGCTTGGACAGGACACGGATGTCACCCAAGCCCAGGGCAAGCGCCGAACTGCTGGCCAGGGCCAGCAGCGCGGTGGAAAGATAGAGGAGCGGGCGCTTCGCGCCCCTGGCCCGTTTATTCATGGGCGACACTATAAAGCGTGCGGACCGGGGTCCGCACCCACCGAGGGGACCTTCGGTAGCGCCGGCCGCTGGCCAGCAGACACGCACGTCCACACATCACGGCAATGCCGGCCAGCGGCCGGCACTACCGGTGAGGCAACCGCTGTGATCAGCGCTGCTCGGCGGCGACCAGCTCGGCCAGCTGCACGGCGTTCAGGGCAGCGCCCTTGCGCACGTTGTCCGACACGATCCACAGGTTCAGGCCACGCGGGTGCGACAGGTCCTCGCGGATGCGGCCGACGTACACCGCGTCCGTGCCCGAGGCGTGGGTGACCGGGGTTGGGTAACCACCGGCCTCGTGACGATCCACCACTTCGATGCCCGGCGACTGCTCCAGCAGCGCGCGCGCTTCAGCGACGGTGACCTTGTCGCGGGTCTCGATCGCCACCGACTCGGAGTGGCCGTAGAACACCGGCACGCGCACCGCGGTCGGGTTCACCAGGATGCTGTCGTCACCGAGGATCTTGCGGGTCTCCCAGATCAGCTTCATCTCTTCCTTGGTGAAGCCATTGTCCTGGAAGTCATCGATGTGCGGGATCAGGTTGAAGGCGATCTGCACCGGGAAGCGCTGCGGATCGATCTCCTGGAAGCTGAGCAGCTGGCCGGTCTGCTTGCCCAGTTCCTCCATCGCCGAGCGGCCACCGCCGGACACCGACTGGTAGGTGGACACATTGATGCGCTCGATGCCGTACTTGCGGTGCAGCGGCGCCAGCGCCACCAGCATCTGCATGGTCGAGCAGTTCGGGTTGGCGATGATGCCGCGCGGACGGTTGGCGACCTGTTCCGGGTTGACCTCGGACACCACCAGCGGCACGTCATCGTCGTAACGGAAGGCCGAGGAGTTGTCGATCACCACCGCACCGGCGGCGGCGAACTTCGGTGCGTATTCCTTGGACACGCTGCCGCCAGCCGAGAACAGCGCGATCTCGACACCGGTCGGATCGAAGGTGGCCAGGTCCTGGACCTTGACCTTCTGGCCGTTGAATTCGATCTCGCCACCGGCCGAACGCTCGGAGGCGAGGACGCTCAGGCTACCGACCGGGAAATCACGCTCGGCCAGGATCGACAACATGGTCTCGCCAACGGCGCCGGTGGCACCGACGACGGCGACGTGGAAACTGCGCTGTGCATTGCTCATGGGGAACTCTCACGAAAACGGGAATGGGGGAAAACACGCACGACAGCTGGGTTCGGGGAACCTCCTCAAGCGGGGCGCGCGGAGGTTCCCTATCGTTTCCCGGTTTTTTTGCCCAGCATCACGCGCGCGGCCATCGCCGCGTCAGCGTTGATCGCGCTCGGCATGCGCGACGGGCCACCATCCAGGCCGAGCCCGGCAGCCAGATTATCCACGGCCAGCTGTACCATCGTCGTGCGCGTGGCCAGCGAGGCGCTGCCGATATGCGGCGTGAGCACCACGTTGCGCAGCGCCAGCAGCTCCGGGCGCACCTTCGGCTCGCCCTCGTACACATCCAGGCCAGCGGCCGCCAGGTGGCCGTTGGCCAGTGCGCCGGCCAGCGCCAGTTCGTCGACGATGCCGCCGCGGGCGATGTTCACCAGGGTTGCCGTCGGCTTCATCTTCGTCAGGGCAACCGCATCGATGATGTGATGCGAGGCCGGCGTGTAGGGCAGCACCATTACCAGATGGTCGGACTGTGCCAGCAGTGTATCCAGGTCCACGTAGGTCGCGCGGAGCGACGCCTCGGTGTCGGCCGGCAACCGTGAACGGTTGTGGTACAGCACCTTCATGCCGAAACCGTGCGCGCCGCGGCGGGCGATGCCCTGGCCGATGCGGCCCATGCCAAGGATGCCCAGTGTGCTGCCATGGACCTCCGCGCCCAGCATGGTCTGGAACGACCACTGCTGCCACTGCCCGTCACGCAGCCAGCGCTCGGACTCGGTGATCCGGCGCGCGGTTGCCATCAGCAGCGCGAAACCGAGATCGGCGGTGGTTTCGGTCAACACGTCCGGCGTGTTGCTGGCCAGGATGCCGGCCGCGCTGAGCGCGTCGACATCCAGGTTGTTGTAGCCGACGCCGACATTGGCGATCACCTGCAGCTGCTTGGCATCGGCCACCTGCGCCGCACCGATGCGCTCGTTGAGGGTGATGATCGCGCCGTCGGCGCTGGCCAGCTGTGCGGCGATCTGGTCCGGCGACCAGGCGGTGACGGTGTCGGTGCTGCGCAGCTGCACGCGATCGCGCAGCGGCGCGATGGCCGCCTCGATCAGCGGCTGGCTCACCCACACGGTCGGCCGCGTGTCAGCCATCGATCTGCCCGGGAATGCGCGGGGTGATCGTGCCGACATCGCCGCACTGCGCGCGATGACGCAGCGCCTGATCCATCAGCACCAGCGCCACCATCGCTTCGGCGATGGGCGTGGCGCGGATGCCGACGCAGGGATCGTGGCGGCCGGTGGTGACCACCTCGACCACGTTGCCGTCCGTATCCAGCGACGGGCCCGGCAGACGCAGGCTGGACGTCGGCTTCAGGGCGATCGACGCAACGACCGGCTGGCCGGTGGAGATGCCACCGAGGATGCCGCCGGCATGGTTGCTGGCGAAGCCTTGCGGGGTCAGCAGGTCGCGGTGTTCAGTGCCCTTCTGCGCGGCGCTGGCGAATCCGTCGCCGATCTCCATGCCCTTCACCGCATTGATGCTCATCAGCGCAGCGGCCAGTTCGCCATCAAGCTTGCCGTAGATCGGCTCACCCCAGCCCGGCGGCACGTTGTCGGCGACCACGTCCACGCGCGCACCGACCGAATCACCGGACTTGCGCAGCGCATCCATGTACGCCTCGAGTTCCGGTACCTGTGCGGCGTGCGGCCAGAAGAACGGATTGTCTTCCACCGCCGACCAGTCGAAACCGGCCGGGGTGATGTCGCCCAGCTGCGACAGGTAGCCACGCACGGTCACGCCGAAACGCTCGGCCAGCCACTTCTTGGCGACCACGCCAGCGGCCACGCGCATGGTGGTCTCGCGTGCCGAGGAACGGCCACCGCCACGCGGATCGCGGATGCCGTACTTGTGCCAGTAACTGTAGTCAGCATGGCCCGGGCGGAACTGCTGGCCGATATTGGCGTAATCCTTGCTGCGCTGGTCGGTGTTGCGGATCAGCAGCGCGATCGGGGTGCCGGTGGTCAGGCCCCCGTATACGCCGGACAGGATCTCGACCTCGTCGGCCTCGCGCCGCGCGGAAGTGTGCCGGCTCTTGCCAGTCGCACGGCGTTGCAGGTCGTGGGCGAATTCGGTCGCGTCCAGCGCCAGCCCCGGAGGGCAGCCATCAATCACGCAGCCGATGGCCGGCCCGTGCGACTCGCCGAACGTGGTGACGGTGAACAGCTTGCCGAACGAATTGGAGCTCACGGGCGCTGCGCCGCCAGTTCGGTGATGCGTGCGCTGTGGGCGATCAGCTCGCGGCATTCGACCGCGAAGATGCCCATCTGGCCGACCTTGAACTCGATCCAGGAAAAATCGACTTCCGGCAGCAGCTTGACCAGATGCTGTTCGGACTCACCCACTTCACAGATCAGCAGACCGTCTTCGCTCAGGTGCAGCGGGGCATCGCGCAGGATCTTCAGCACCAGGTCCAGGCCATCGTCACCGGCACGCAGGCCCATTTCCGGCTCGTAGGAATATTCCTGCGGCAGGGCATCAGTCTCGTCGTTGGTGACGTACGGCGGGTTGGTGACGATCAGGTCGTAGTGGCGGCCGGTCAGACCATTGAACAGGTCCGACTTGATCAGGGTGACGTTGTGCGCCTGCAGGCGCTCCTTGTTCTCCTCGGCCAGCGACAGTGCGTCGTCACTCAGGTCGACGCCGTCCACTTCCCAGTTCGGGTAGTAGTGGCCCATGGCGATGGCGATGCAGCCCGAACCGGTGCAAAGATCCAGCGCGCGGCTGACATCGCGGCCGGCCAGCCACGGTTCGAAACCACATTCGATCAGTTCGGCGATCGGCGAGCGCGGCACCAGCGCGCGCGTGTCACTCTTGAAGCTCAGGCCGGCGAACCAGGCCTCACCGGTCAGGTAGGCAGCGGGGATGCGTTCGTCGATGCGACGCTGGAACAGTTCCAGCACGCGCAGCTTTTCGGCCCGCAGCAGGCGTGCCTGGCCGTAGGCCGGGCCGAGGTCGTGCGGCAGGTGCAGGCTGTGCAGCACCAGCTGGGTTGCCTCGTCCAGCGCATTGTCGTAGCTGTGCCCGAAGGTCAGCCCGGCTTCGTTGAAACGGCTGGTGCCGTAGCGGATCAGATCGATGATCGTGTGGAGTTCGGCGGCCGTTTCAGCGGTCATGGCGGTACTGCGGGCAAAGTGGCCCCCGATTATAGGGGCTGGCGCCCGCGGCAGCATCCGTTGCGGCGGAAACGATCGGGCCGCAGCCGGTATGATGGAGCCCATTTCGCGTGGGAGCCCCCATGTTCAATCGCAATGCCGGCATCATCCTGCTGATCGCCCTGGCGGCGGGGCTTGGCCTGCTGGCCGCCCAGCAGGTGTTCGCGCCGAAGCCGCCGGCCAACGCCCCGGCCACCGAAGCGGTCACCCTGTACCCGCAGCCGCGTGAACTGCCCGACTTCAACCTGGCCCAGTCCGACGGCACCCGCCTGATCCCGGGCGAACTGAAGGGCCACTGGACCCTGGTGTTCCTGGGCTTCACCTTCTGCCCGGACGTCTGCCCGACCACCCTGGCCGAGCTGGCCGGCGCGCAGAACCAGTGGGAGGCCCTGCCCGATGGCCTGCGCCCGCGCGTGCTGTTCATCTCGGTCGACCCGGACCGCGACAGCGCCACCCGCCTGGGCGAGTACGTGCACGGCTTCCACAAGGACACCCTGGCCGCCACCGCCGATATCCCCTCGCTGGAGCGCTTCGCCACCTCGCTGGGTTTCGTGTTCCAGAAAGTGCCGGGCAAGCATTTCGACGAAAACCCCGAGGATTACACCGTCGAGCATTCGGCCAGCCTGGCCGTGCTCGACCCGCAGGGCCGCCTTGCCGGCCTGGTGCGCCCCCCGTTCAATGCGCCGGCGATCGCCCGCGACCTGCAGAAGCTGACCGAGAAAACCGCCCCATGAGCCTCACCACCGCCCTGACGTACGCCCTGCCCCATCGCCTGCTGTCCTCGATGGCACGCTCGCTGGCGTACTCGGACGATCCGCGCGTGTCGCGCTGGCTGATCGACACCGTCACCCGCAAGTTCAACGTCAACCTGGACGAAGCGGCCAACCCGGACCCGCGCAGCTATGCGACCTTCAACCAGTTCTTCACCCGCGCGCTGAAGCCGGGCGCGCGCGTGGCCGATGCCGATCCGCGCAGCCTGGTGATGCCGGCCGACGGCCGCATCAGCCAGCTGGGGAAGATCGAGGCCGGCCGCATCTTCCAGGCCAAGGGCCAGTCGTTCACCGCCGCCGAGCTGCTGGGCAGCGACGAGGATGCCAAGCCGTACAACGACGGTCTGTACGCCACCGTGTACCTGTCGCCGCGCGACTACCACCGCGTGCACATGCCGTGGACCGGCACCCTGCGTGAAACCGTGCACGTGCCAGGACGCCTGTTCAGTGTCGGTCCTGCGGCCGTCAACGGGGTGCCGCGCCTGTTCGCCCGCAACGAGCGCCTGGTCTGCCACTTCGACACCAGCTTCGGCCCGATGGTCAGCGTGATGGTCGGCGCGCTGCTGGTGTCCGGCGTGGAAACCGTATGGAGCGGCGAGGAGATCCCGGCCTACGGCGATCGCATCACCCGCAAGGACTACCGCGGCAAGGGCATCAAGCTGGAGCGTTTCGCCGAGATGGCACGCTTCAATTACGGCTCGACCGTGGTGGTGCTGCTGCCGCCGGGCGTGGCCGAATTCGCACCGCATCTGGATGCCGAGCATCCGGTGCAGCTGGGCCAGGCCCTGGCAAAGCTGCGCTGACCGTAGATCCACGCGACGCGTGGATGGATTCAACGGAATGCCGGCCAGCGGCCGGCACTACCGGGTCTGTAGAGCCGAGCACGGGCTCGGCTCTACAGTCAGAAGCGGATTACTGCAGGACCGGTGCTGGGCCGACGTCCATGCCGTCGTAGTCTTCCACGCCGTGCTCCGCGGCCAGCGCCGCGAATTCCTGGTTGCGGCGGTCCAGCGAGGCTTCGTCGTGGATTTCCACGCGCTCCACGTGCAGCACGTGGAACGGCGCGTCGCCCTCTTCCGGTTCCTGCTCGAAGAGTTCCACGAAGGTGTAGCCCTGTGCCTGCAGGTGCTGGGCCAGCGCCTGCAGCGGCTCGGCACTGGCGTGGACGAAGAAATACCCCCACAGCAACGGGCCGTTGATGTCCCAGTCGGTGTTCTCGCGGAGGTTGGCGAACAGGTTGCGGGTGTCTTCGAGATCCATGCGGGTTCCAGGGGTCGGGGGAATTACTTGTCGCAGCCCTGCAGCTTCAGCGTCTGGCCCTGGCGCAGGCTGTAGGCCGGCGCCTTCAGGCCGTTGGCGCGGGCCAGGGTCGGCAGGTCGCACTGGAACTTCGCGGCGATGGCGCCCAGGGTCTCCCCCCGACCCACCTTGTGGCTGCGCGCCGGCTTCGGCCGGGCGGCCGGCGCCGGGCGCGGTGCCGCCACTGCAGCCACCGGTGCGGTCGGCACGCTGGTGGATGCAGCCGCGTCGGCCACCGGCACCACACCACCCACCGCCACGCTGCCGGTATAGCTCGCCGCGGTCGGGCGCTTGATCGCCGCGTTGAGATCAGCGGTGATCAGCGTGCGGGCGAGGTCGGCACGCGGACCACTGACACAGTTGCGCTGGTACAGGCCGGCGATGCGGGTGGTGGCGTTGATCAGCGTACCGGCCGGAATCCAGCCATCGGCCTCATAGCGCGGGTTGAGGTTGCGCAGCGCACGCATGTAGCCATCGCGGGTACCGTGGCTGCCCAGGCAGATGGTCAATTCATAGATGGTGGTGGACTTTGCCAGCCGCAGCGTGGCCGGCTGCGCGCTGATCTTCGGGAACTCCACGCCGTACTGCTGCGGGTGCAGGAAGATCCAGGCCGCGGCAATCACCATCGGCACGTAGTCCTTGGTCTCGCCCGGGAACTGGTTGTAGACACTGTCGGTCCAGAAGCTCTGGCCGGCGCTCTGCTTGAACACGCGCGCGGCACGGCCTTCGCCACCGTTGTAGGCGGCCACCGACATTTCCACGTTGTTGTTCAGTTCGCGCAGGCGCTCGTTGAGGTAGCTGGCGCTGGCTTCAGCGGCGCTGCGCGCGTCGAAGCGGGTATCGAAGCCGGTGCCGTCCGGGCCCAGGCCGAAACGGCGGCCGGTGGCCGGCATGAACTGCATCAGGCCGGCGGCGCCGGCGCGCGAGGAAGCATGCACACGGCCGTTGGATTCCTTGGCCATGATCCCGAACAGCAGCGCCTCGGGCAGGCCGCGCTTTTCCCACTCCGGCCACATCACCGCGCGCAGGTTCTGGTAATTCTCGTAGCTGGTCAGCAGCGCCGGTCGCATGTCGGTCAGCCAGCGACGGATGCCGGCCTGCACCGCCGGGTTGTACTCGACCATGCTGTCGAAGGCGTGCCGTTTGTCGTTCAACAGCGCGGCAGCGCGCGCGGCCTCGGGCACGTCGGCGGTGAGGGGGCCGATGTGGTCCGGGTCGGCTTCCAGACGGTCACCGCCCTCATCGGCCACGTCATCGCTGGCGGCGGCATCGGCGTCGTGCTTGAGCAGGCGCTTGTAGCTGGCCAGCAGGGTCCCCATCTGGCAGCCCTTCTGCTTGACGCAGTCGTTGAGGACATCTTCCATGTCCTCCAGCGCGGCATCGGCTTCGTTGCTGCCCTTGGGATCGGCGTTGGCGACCAGCAGCAGGGCATCGCCGTAGCGCTTTTCGGCGGCGGTCATGCGCTGCTGCAGCGCATCCACCTTCACCTTGTCCCGGGCCGAAACCCGCTGTGCGTGGGCGTCGGGCGCCAGGGAAACCAGGCCGGCCAGGGCCAGCAGCGGCCAACCGCGGGAAATCAGGACAGGAACGGGCATTGATGGCACTGTGTGCGAAACAGGCAGGCAGAGTAGCGGCGCCGCCAAGGTCCGGGCAAGCCGACCTTCGGACCGTCACTGCCGGCGTTAACATTGGGCTATTCATCACAAGGGCTGGACCATGGATCCGATTCTGCTCGGCAAAGGCATTACCGACGATGTTGCCGTCACCCTGCTGCCGAAACTCGGCAACCGCCACGGCCTGGTGGCCGGCGCCACCGGTACCGGCAAGACCGTGACCCTGATGACCCTGGCCGAGGGCTTCTCGCGACGGGGCGTGCCGGTGTTCCTGGCCGATGTGAAGGGCGATGTCTCCGGCCTGGCCGTGCCCGGCACCGGCGCAGAAAACCTGCTCCAGCGTGCCGCCGAGATCGGCGTGGCCGACTATGCGCCAGCCGCCAGCCCCACCATCTTCTGGGACCTGTACGGCAAACTGGGCCACCCGGTGCGCACCACGGTCAGCGAGATGGGCCCGACCCTGCTGTCGCGCATCCTCGAATTGAACGACACCCAGGCCGGGGTGCTCGACATCGTATTCAAGCTGGCCGACGACCGCGGCCTGCTGCTGCTGGACATGGACGACCTGCGCGCCCTGCTCGGCCTGGTTGCCGAGGAGCGCAAGGACATTTCCACCGAGTACGGCCTGGTCAGTGCGCAGTCGATCGCGGCGATCCAGCGTTCGGTGCTGCGCCTGGCGCAGGACGGTGGCGAGAATTTCTTCGGCGAACCGGCACTTGAACTGGCCGACATCATGCGGGTCAACCACGACGGCCGCGGCATGATCGGCATCCTCGCCGCCGACCAGCTGGTGCTCAAGCCCAAACTCTATTCCACTTTCCTGCTGTGGCTGCTGTCGGAACTGTTCGAGCAGCTGCCGGAAGTGGGCGACCTGGACAAGCCGAAGCTGGTCTTCATCTTCGACGAAGCGCACCTGCTGTTCGATGATGCACCGCCGTCGCTGGTGCAGCGCATCGAGCAGGTGGTGCGCCTGATCCGTTCCAAGGGCGTGGGCGTGTACTTCTGCTCGCAGTTCCCCGACGACGTGCCGGGCAACATTCTCGGCCAGCTGGGCAATCGCGTTCAGCACGCACTGCGTGCGTTCACCCCGCGCGACCAGAAGGCGGTGAGAACCGCGGCCGAGACGTTCGTGCCGAATCCGAAGCTGGACGTGGCCAAGGTGCTGAGCCAGCTCGGCACCGGCGAGGCACTGGTATCCACGCTGCAGGACAAGGGCGTGCCGACGCCCGTGCAGCAGACGTTGATCGCGCCGCCGCGCTGCCGGATGGGACCGATCACCGAGGCCGAGCGTGCACAGGTACGCGCCGGCAGCCCGGTCGGCAGCCGCTACGACGCCGCGATCAACCGCGAATCGGCCGCCGAACTGCTGGCCCAGCGCGCGCAGAAGAGCATCGAGCAGGCACAGGCGCCGGCCGCGCGCAGCCGCGAGCAGGACGAAGCTCAGGAAGGAGGTTTCGGCCAGGCCATCAAGGACGCGATCTTCGGCACCAAGCGCCGCCAGGGCATGATCGAAACCATGGCCAAGCAGACCACGCGCACTGTCGGCACCAAGCTGGGCAACCAGATCGTGCGCGGCATCCTCGGTGGCATCTTCGGCGGCAAGCGCTAGCTGCCCCTGCTGGGGTCAGAGCCCTTTCCGCTGGAAAGGGATCTGACCCTGCTCTCTCATTTGTCATCCAGAAAAGAAGTCGTATTGCATGTCCCGTTGGCGTCCCCCCGCAGAAAAAAGCACCGCCCTGATCACCGCTTCCGGGCATGCGCGACTGAAGGCCGAGCTGGATGAGCTATGGCGCGTGCGCCGCCCGGAAGTGGTGAAAGCGCTCGCCGCCGCTGCAGCAGAAGGCGACCGTTCCGAAAACGCCGAGTACACCTACCGCAAGAAGCAACTGGGCGAGATCGACCGCCGCGTGCGCTACCTGACCAAGCGGCTGGAATCGCTGCGCGTGGTCGATACGACGCCAACCGATCCGCTCGCAGTGTTCTTCGGCGCGTGGGTGGAACTGGAGAACGTGGACAGCGGCGACACCAGCCGCTATCGCATTGTCGGCCCGGATGAGACCGATGCGGGCCTGGGCTGGATCAGCATCGATTCCCCCCTGGCGCGTGCGCTGCTGAAGAAGCGGCTGGATGATGAGTTCTCGGTGGAGCTGCCCGGCGGGCAGTTCACCTTTGCAGTGATCGGCGTGGAGTACGAGCCTGTGTAGCGTCGAGCCATGCCCGACCTCGCCGCCGTTGTAGAGCCGAGCCCATGCTCGGCTGATGGGCAACGCAGCCGAGCATGGGCTCGGCTCTACAACGGTGGCGGGTACGTGCGCCCTGCACGCAGCGGGCGGAAATAGTCGGCATTGCGGTAGAAGGCGGAATCCTGCACGTCGTGCCAGCCTGGGATTCCAGCCAACGGCAGCGGACGCAGCTGCAGCGGATCGGTCACCGCCCTGCCCTCGGCAATGGCAGCGCTCACCACGTCGACACAGGCGGCTTCGACATCGCCCTGCACCACCACGCACTTGCCGACCAGCAATCGCCCCGGTAGCAGGGCCTGTTCCATCAGCGCATGCCCGAATACCACGGTGATGGCGATGTCACCGCTCTGCCAGTTCACCGGGTCAAACAACGCGGGCCAGTCGTGTGCATCCCAGGCAACCCGCAGTGAGTCATCGCGCACACGCACGATCACGCCGGTTTCGTCGAACTGGGTCAAGGCGGCCTGCGCGCGATTGCGCTGGCCGGGAGGCATCGCCTCGATATGCAGGCACTGCCGCACGTTGAGCGCGCGCTTCAGCTGCGGCTGTGAGGCCCACACCAGCGCATTGAACAGGTCGTGCCAGTTGCCGGCACGGGTGGCGATGCGTCCCTGCGCGATACGCGCCTCATAATGCAGGCCATCGGCCAGCAACGCGGCGTCCTGTTCAACCAGGCGCTTGCCAGGCACGGCCAGACGTGCATCGAGCGCCGCGATGGACGGCCACGCGGTGCCGTCCAGCAGGTCACGGAAGTCCTGAAGTCCGGCAAACAGCGGATGCTCGAACTGCCGTGCAGCTACCGCCGCACGTGGCGGCGGTACGAAGCGTCGTGAACCGCCGCCGTTGCCGGTGGCGGCCGTCGCTGCGGTCACAGCACCTTGAGGTCGAACGCCGGACGGGGGGCGGCCGTCAGCGCGTCACCATACAGGTCGTGCTCGTCGCTCTCGGTGATCTCCACCTCGACGAATTCGCCCACGCGCAGCGGCACCTGGTCGGCATTCTGGATGTGCACCAGGCCGTCGATCTCCGGGGCATCGGCCTTGGAGCGGGCCACGGCGATGTCGCCTTCGATGGCGTCGACCAGGCACTGCTGCACGGTGCCGATCTTGGCCTCAAGGCGTGCAGCGGAAATCTGCGCCTGCTTCTCCATGAAGCGGGCCAGACGCTCCTGCTTCACTTCCTCCGGCACAGCATCGGGCAGATCGTTGGCGGTCGCCCCTTCAACCGGCGAATAGGCGAACGCACCCACGCGATCCAGCTGCGCTTCGTCAAGGAACGACAGCAGTTCCTCGAACTCGGCTTCGGTCTCGCCCGGGAAGCCGACGATGAAGGTCGAACGCACAGTGATGTCCGGCGCGATACGGCGCCAGTTCTGCACGCGCTCCAGGGTCTTCTCCACCGCGCCGGGGCGCTTCATCAGGCGCAGGATGCGCGGGCTGGCGTGCTGGAACGGGATATCCAGGTACGGCAGGATGCGATTCTCGGCCATCAACGGCACCACTTCGTCCACGTGCGGATACGGGTACACGTAGTGCATGCGCACCCATGCATCCAGCTCCGACAGGCCTTCGCACAACGCCTTCAAACGGGTCTGGTAGGCCTTGTCGCGCCACATCTTTTCGGCGTACTTCACATCCACGCCATAGGCCGAGGTGTCCTGCGACACCACCAGCAGCTCGCGCACGCCGCCACGCACCAGGCGCTCGGCTTCACGCAGCACCTCGTCGACCGGGCGCGAAACCAGCTTGCCGCGCATCGACGGAATGATGCAGAAGCTGCATTTGTGGTTGCAGCCCTCGGAAATCTTCAGGTACGCGTAGTGCCGCGGGGTCAGCTTGATACCGTAGTCGGGCACCAGGTCCACGAACGGATCGTGCTTGGGCGGCAGTGCTTCATGCACCGCTTCCATCACGCTCTGGTAATCCTGCGGGCCGGACACCGCCAGCACGTTGGGGTACGCCTCGCGGATCTGCTCCGGGCGCTTGCCCAGGCAGCCGGTGACGATGACCTTGCCGTTCTGGTTCATCGCTTCGCCAATCGCGTCAAGCGACTCGGTCACCGCCGAATCGATGAAGCCGCAGGTGTTGACCACCACCACGTCGGCCGAATCGTAGGACGGGACGATGTCGTAGCCTTCCGAACGGAGCTGGGTGAGGATGCGCTCGGAATCGACGAGGGCCTTCGGGCAGCCAAGGCTGACGAAGCCGACTTTGGGGTTCAGCTGGGACATGGAAATCGCGGGACTCTGGGGGCCTGGGCCCCTGCCGCCATGGCAGGGGTTCCTGGGGGCCGGGGCCTGAAAGGGCGCCAGTATACCGGGGTTGGCGGCCGCGCTCTGTATGCCCAGCCGACCGATCCGGCACAGCCACTGACGCCGCGCTAACCGGCGCAGCACCGACAATGCAGTTCTGTTTCCAGCAACGAGGAAGATGACGATGGCCGAGTGGATCACCCTGGATACGCATCACGGCCCGGTACGGGCCTGGCAGGCCCTGCCGGAAGGCACCGCGCGCGGCGGCCTGGTGGTGGTGCAGGAAATCTTCGGCGCCAATCCGCATATCCGCAGCGTGGCCGAACGCTTCGCGGCGGAAGGCTATGCGGTGCTGGCGCCCTCGTTCTTTGACCTGCTCGATGGCCCCGACGCCGATCCGGACGCGCTGCCCTACGACGCCGACGGCGTGAAGCAGGGCCTGGAACGGGTCGGCGCGCTGGGCATGGAACGGGCGCTGGAGGTCGTGCGCGCGGCGGCCACCCGGCTGGCGCCCTACGGCAAGGTCGGCACCGTCGGTTACTGCTGGGGCGGCACGGTGGCGATGCTGTCCGCACTGCGCCTGGGGCTGCCGTCGGTCAGCTACTACGGTGCGCGCAACGTGCAGTTCCTCGACGAGGCGCCCAAGGCCCCGGTGATCTTCCACTTCGGCGCCCAGGACCGCAGCATCCCGCCAGAAGCCGTGCAGGCCCACCGCGAAAAGCTGCCGCAGATGGCCACCTACGTCTATCCGGCCGATCATGCCTTCAACCGGGAGGTCGGACATGCGTATGATCCAGACAGCGCCGCCCTGGCGCTGCAACGCACCCTGGACTTCTTCTCGGAGCATCTTGGATGAGCGAATTCGAACTCGATTCACGCCTGGCCGCCGATAGCGTGCTGGTGGCGGAAGGACCGTTGTCGCAAGTGCGGCTGATGAACGACGAACGATTCCCCTGGCTGGTGCTGGTACCGCGCCTGGCCGGGGTCACCGAGTGGATCGAGCTGGACGGCGAGCAGCAGGACAAGCTCCGCACCGAGCTCAACCGCGCCTGCAAGGCCCTGAAGGGCTCCGACGGGGTGGAAAAGATCAACATCGGGGCGCTGGGCAATATCGTGCGCCAGCTGCATTTCCATGTGATCGGCCGCCACGACGGTGATCCGGCCTGGCCGGGCCCGGTCTGGGGCAGCGGCCCGGCGCACCGCTACGAGCCGGCGGCGCTGGACCAGCATGTCGCCTACTGGAAGGAACGGCTAGGATATCCGGCCCTGTCCTGAGCCTTCGCCGACCCGATGCGATTCAACCTCGTTGCCGCCGTCCTGCTGATCCTGATCGGCCTGTTCATGCTCGCCAGCAATCTCGGCTGGACGCACCTGAACCTGTCCAAGCTGCTGCTGACCTGGTGGCCGGTGGCCCTGGTGGGTGTCGGCATCGCGATGCTGTTCGGTCGCGGCAAATAAGAAAGGCGGCGCATTGCGCCGCCTTCCTTCATGTGGAGCCGGGCCATGCTCGGCTGCCCTGCCTTGAAGCCGAGCATGGCTCGGCTCTACAAATCGCCTGCAATCTTCAGGTCCGCGGCAGGGTCACGCCGGTCTGGCCCTGGTACTTGCCGCCACGGTCGCGGTACGACGTCTCGCAGATGTCATCGGCGGCCGCCTGGAAGAACAGCATCTGCGCCACGCCTTCGTTGGCGTAGATGCGCGCCGGCAGCGGCGTGGTGTTGCTGAATTCCAGGGTGACGTGGCCTTCCCATTCCGGCTCCAGCGGCGTCACGTTGACGATGATGCCGCAGCGCGCGTAGGTGCTCTTGCCTAGGCACACCACCAGGGTATCGCGCGGAATGCGGAAGTACTCCACGGTACGCGCCAGCGCGAAGCTGTTGGGCGGGATGATGCACTCATCGCCGACGATATCCACGAAGCTGCCCGGATCGAAGTGCTTGGGATCGACGATCGTCGAGTTGATGTTGGTGAACACCTTGAACTCACGCGAGCAGCGCACGTCATAGCCATAGCTGGACGTGCCGTAGCTGACGATGCGCTGGCCGTTGGCCTGCTTGACCTGCCCGGCCTCGAACGGCTCGATCATGCCCTGCTGCTCGGACATGCGGCGGATCCAACGGTCACTCTTGATGCTCATGCTTTGTCCTGGGGGTACGAGGGGGCGCGAGGATTCTAGCAGGGGGCCGGCCTGCGCCGGCGGCCCCTGCGCCTCCACTTACAGCAGCGAGGACAGGATCGGGATCGAGGCCCGCGGGCGCTTGCCGACTTCCTCGATCAGGCGCTGCGCGGCATGGCGATAGGCCTGGGCCGATGCCGAATCCGGCTGGGCCACGGTGATCGGCGTGCCTGCATCGCCCTGCTCGCGGATGCCGATCTGCAGCGGCAGCGACCCCAGCAGCGGCACGCCGTACTGCGCGGCCATGCGCTCGCCGCCGCCCTCGCCGAACAGGTGCTCGATGTGCCCGCAGCTGCTGCACGTGTGCACCGCCATGTTCTCGACGATGCCCAGCACCGGCACCTCGACCTTCTCGAACATCTTCAGCGCCTTCTTCGCATCCAGCGTGGCGATGTCCTGCGGCGTGGTGACGATCACCGCACCGGCCAGCGGAATCTTCTGGGTCAGGGTCAGCTGGATGTCACCCGTGCCCGGCGGCAGGTCGATCAGCAGGAAATCCAGGTCGTCCCACAGGGTATCGTTGAACAGCTGGGTCATCGCCGAGGTGGCCATCGGGCCGCGCCAGATCATCGGGGTGTCTTCTTCGATCAGGTAGCCGATCGACATGGTGTCCACGCCGAACGCACGCAGAGGCTCGATGCTCTTGTTGTCCGGGCTTTCCGGGCGGCCGGACAGCCCCAGCATGGCCGGCACGCTGGGGCCGTAGATGTCGGCGTCGAGCACGCCCACCCGCGCACCGAGCTGCTGCAGCGCCACAGCCAGGTTCACCGAGGTGGTGGACTTGCCGACGCCGCCCTTGCCCGAACCGACCGCGATGACATTGCGGATGCGGGCATGCGGCGTAAGTCCCTTCTGGACCTGGCTGGCATGGGGACGGCGGGGAGAACTGTTCACAACGAGCACCGGCGGAGTCAGGGGGATAACCCGACATCATACAAGCTGGACGTAACCTGACTGAAATTCAGGATTGCGACGGATTCGTGCACAGATTGTTAAGTTCATGTTACGTTCGATCAGCACTGTTTTGAGCTGCGGAGCCCGCTTTTCCGGCCCGCGCGATGGCGCATGCGCAGTGCCGTTTTTGTTTTTTGCTCTCCATTGGAACTACATGAAACACGTCAGCAATACCGCACGTCGCAACACGCTCGCCGTCGCCCTGATTTCCGCTCTGATGGCCGCCGCCCCGGCAATGGCCCAAGACAAGGCGACCAACCTGGACAAGATCACCGTCACCGGTTCGCTGATCCCGCAGACCCAGGTCGAAACCCAGACCCCGGTGATGTCCATCACCGCCGAAGACATCCAGACCCGCGGCTTCAGCAGTGTTGCTGAAGTGCTGCAGCAGTCATCGCTGACCACCGGCGGCCTGCAGGGTGGCCAGACCTCGGGTGCGTTCACCCAGGGCGCCGAAGCCGCCGGCATGTTCGGCCTGAATCCAGGCTACACCAAGTACCTGATCAACGGCCGCCCGATGCTCTCGTATCCGGCGCTGTACAACGGCAGCGAGTCGTTCAACAACATCAGCGGCATTCCGATCGACATCGTCGAGCGCATCGAAGTCCTGCCGGGCGGCCAGTCGTCGCTGTACGGCTCGGACGCGATCGCCGGCGTGGTCAACATCATCCTGAAGGAACGCATGGACGGCGGCACGATGTCGATCCGTGGCGGTACCTACACCGAAGGTGGTGGCAGCAACATCCGCTTCAGCGCCGCCAAGGGCTTCAACGCGTTCGACGACCGCTTCCACGCGCTGGTCAACGTGCAGATCGAAAACGGCAGCCCGATCTGGGGCTACCAGCGTGACATCACCAAGCAGAACAACCCGGTCGGTTACACCGCGCAGTTGCCGTCGAACGACTTTGCTGTCATCGGCAACGCCGACAACAAGCTGTACATGATGGACCCGACCCGCTGCGCCAACGTGGCAGGCCTGTACGACGGCACCACCACCGTCGGCAAGCGTGCATCGGGCGAATCGTGCGGCTCGGTGTACAGCGCCGGCTACAAGACCCTGAAGAACGGCAAGAACAGCAGCCAGTTCTACTCGTCGATGACCTTCGACGTGAACGACAACTTCCAGCTGTTCGCCGACGTGCTGTACAGCAAGGAAAAGACCGAGTTCACCTCCGGCTCCAGCGCCCTGTGGTGGGGCACCAAGTCGGTGATGGGCGGCTTCTACGACCAGGGCCTGGGCAAGGTCGTGAACCTGCAGCGCGCCTTCGCGCCGGAAGAAATCGGCCCGGGCCACTACAACAACATCCTGAACTCCGATGAGAGCCGTTCCTACCAGGTCACCCTGGGCGGCAAGGGCATGGTCGGCGACTGGGACTACAGCGCCAGCTTCACCCGCGGCGAATACCGTCTGGACCAGAACCGCTTCGCGCGCTGGAAGGACAAGATCGAAGGCTTCTTCGGCGACACCGTGCTGGGCCCGCGCCTGGGCACCACTGCTGATGGCTTCGGCATCTACAACCCGAACTACACCGCCTTCTACTCGCCGATCACCCCGGACCAGTTCGCCAGCTTCACCGGCTATGGCACCCACCGCAGCAAGACCTGGCAGAACCTGGGTCGCGTGCAGGTGACCAACGGTTCGCTGTTCTCCCTGCCGGGTGGCGACGCCGGCCTGGCCGTCGTGCTGGAAGGCGGCAGCGAGGGTTGGGATTACTCGCCCGACCAGGCCTTCGTCGATGGCAACGCGTGGGGCGCCAGCGCCGTGGCCGGTGCCGGCCACCGCAGCAACTACGCGGTGACCAGCGAACTGCGCATGCCGGTATTCGAGTCGCTGACCATCAGCGCCTCGGGCCGCTATGACGCCTTCAAGATCGCCGACAAGACCGTCGACAAGGCCACCTACAGCATCGGCCTGGAATACCGTCCGGTGGAAAGCCTGCTGCTGCGCGGCAAGTACGGCACCGCGTTCCGCGCGCCGACCCTGTCCGATGCCTTCCAGGGCATGAGCGGCTCGTTCGCCTCCGGCCAGAACGACTATTACCGCTGCAGCCAGATGGGTTACGCGCTGCGTGACGAAGCCTGCTCGTTCTACAAGACCACCTCGGTGTACAGCGAAAAGTCCGGCAACCCGGAACTGAAGCCGATCACCGCCGACGTGTGGAGCGCAGGCGTGGTGTGGGCCCCGGTGAGCAACTTCTCGCTGTCGGTCGACTACTACAACTGGAAGATCAAGAACGAGGTCAAGACCCTGAGCACCGACCAGCTGCTGCTGGCCGAGTACCAGTGCCACAACGGCCTGCCGAACAACACCTCGGCCAGCTGCCAGAACGTGACCGACTGGGTGACCCGCGACGCCGGTGGCAACCTGACCCGCGTGTACACCCCGAAGCTCAACGTGGCCAGCCAGAACCTGGAAGCGGTGACCGTCGGTGCCAAGTACCAGCAGGACCTGGGCCGCTTCGGTTCGCTGATGTTCTCCGGCAACTACACCAACATGCTCAAGCGTGAAGTGGTGGCCCTGCCGGGTGCGCAGAAGCTGGACCTGCTGAGCGATCCGTACAACATGTGGTACTACGACAACTTCGCCAAGGTACGCGGCGACGTGTCGGTGGGCTGGGCCATCTCCAAGTTCACCACCACCGTGTACGCGAACTACGTCGGCAGCACCCCGAACTACCTGGCCTACACCGGCCGCAGCTATGACTACGTCCACTCCTCCGGCGCCAAGGCCGGCAAGTGGGGCTCGTACACCACGTACAACATGAGCCTGAACTACCAGGCACAGGACGATCTGACCCTGTCGCTGATGGTCAACAACGTGTTCAACAAGCTGCCGGAAGGCCAGCGCTACAACTACCCGGGCAACGAATCGACCCCGTTCAACGACGGCTTCTACAGCGTCTACGGCCGTCAGATCTCGGCCCAGGTCAAGTACGACTTCTGATCCCGTCGTATTCCGGACCGCGTGTCTGGACCAGGCCCCGCTTCGGCGGGGCCTTTTTTTTGCACCACTGCGCCCCACCCTCCCGTCCGGCCTGTAGCAGAAAGTGTGATCCACAACGCACAAACATCCGGGTTCCCGGCAGCGCTGATCCAAGGCAACGCATTGATCTACAAGGCATATCCGCAATGCCGACATGTTCCCTTGCACGCCGCCAACTTTTGAAACATGCCAAAACAAATCGCCTTATCCATTGATTCTGAAGCGTTTTTTTCATCTCCCAACGGCACCTTGATGTGACAAACCTGTGTTGGCAGCGTTAACGACGTGTTACGGTCGACCTGAATGGAGTCACACTGAACGAATTGTTAATGCGCAGGGAATGCGCCGCCAAGACATTGCTCACTACGGGGATCCACCATGTCTCGCCAACGTTCCACGCTCTCGCGCCACCCTCTGACCCTCGCCCTGCTCGGCACCCTCCTGGCCTCCGGCACCGCCCTGGCCCAGGACGGCAATGCGCCGACCCAGCTTGATCGTGTGACCGTCACCGGGTCGCTGATTCCGCAGACCGAGATCGAGAACCACACGCCCGTCCTGACCGTCACCGCCGAGGATATCCAGACCCGCGGTTTCACCAGCGTCGCCGATGTCCTGCAGCAGTCCTCGCTGTCCACGGGCGGCCTGCAGGGTGGCCAGACCTCCGCATCCTTCACCCAGGGCGCCGAAGCGGCGGGCATGTTCGGCCTCAGCCCGGGCTATACCAAGTACCTGATCAACGGCCGCCCGATGCTCTCGTATCCGGCGCTGTACAACGGCGGCGATACCTTCAACAACATCAGCGGCATCCCGATCGACATCGTCGAGCGCATCGAGATCCTGCCGGGTGGTCAGTCGTCGCTGTACGGCTCGGACGCGATCGCCGGCGTGGTCAACATCATTCTCAAGGAGCGCATGGATGGCGGCGTGCTCAATGTGCGCGGCGGTGCCTACAGCGAAGGTGGCGGCAACAGCTTCCGCTTCAGCGGCGCACGCGGTTTCAACTCCAAGGATGACCGCTTCCATGCACTGGTCAACGTGCAGTATGAGAAGACCAGCCCGATCTGGGGTTACCAGCGCGACCTGACCAAGGTCAACAACCCCGACGGTTACAGCCCGCAGTACGTCTCCAACGATTTCCTGGTGCTGCTGCCGGCCGCCAACAACCGCTACGCGATGATGGACCCGAACCGGTGCGCCAACGTAGCGGGCCAGTTCGACGGCACCACCGTGCTCGGTACCCGTCCGACCGGCCAGGCCTGCGGCTCGGTCTACGGCACCGGGTACAAGACCATCAAGAACGGCAAGGAAAGCGGGCAGATCTACAGCTCGGCCACCTTCGACGTGAACGACAATTTCCAGCTGTTCGGCGACGCGCTGTACAGCCTGGAGGAGGTCAAGTACGCCACCGGTTCCGGCTACACCTGGTGGGGCACCTCCTCGGGCTGGGGCCGCTTCTACGACCAGGCCAGCGGCCAGTACATGAACCTGCAGCGCGTGTTCGCGCCGGAGGACATCGGTGGCGGCGGTTACCGCGACATCATGAACACCGACCGCAACAAGGCCTACCAGGTCACCCTCGGCGGCCGCGGCACCGCAGGCAACTGGGACTACAGCCTCAGCTTCACCCGTGGCGAGTACAAGCTGACCGAGCGCAATTTCGTGCGCTGGAACGACCCGATCAACGACTACTTCGAGCAGCGTGTGCTGGGCCCGGTGCTGGGTACCACCAGCACCGGCTACAACATCTACAGCCCGAACTGGGAAGCGTTCTACGCACCGCTGCCCGCCGGTGACTTCCAGAGCTTCACCGGCTACAGCTACAGCGAAAGCCGCACCTGGCAGAACCTGGCCCGCGCCCAGGTCACCAATGGCTCGCTGTTCAAGCTGCCGGGTGGCGATGCCGGCTTCGCCGTGGTTCTGGAAGGCGGCAGTGAAGGCTGGGATTACACGCCCGACCCGGGCCTGATGGACGGCAGCGTGTGGGGGACCACCGCCGTATCCGGTGCCGGCCATCGCAGCAACTACGCGGTGACCACCGAACTGCGCATGCCGCTGCTGGAAACGCTGACCGTCACCGGCTCCGGCCGCTATGACGCCTTCAAGATCGGCAGCAACACCGTGGACAAGGCCACCTACAGCGTCGGCATCGAGTTCCGCCCGATCGAAAGCCTGTTGTTCCGTGGCAAGTACGGTACGGCGTTCCGCGCACCGACCCTGTCCGATGCCTTCCAGGGTCGCAGCGGTTACTACGCCAACGGCTCCACCGACTACTACCGCTGCGGCCAGCTGGGCTACGACCCGGCCAACACCACCGGCTGCCCGTACGACAGCGTCTCGGTGTTCGGCACCCGCTCGGGCAACCCCGACTTGGAGCCGATCACCGCCGATGTCTGGAATGCAGGCGTCGTGTGGGCTCCCATCAACAACCTGTCGCTGTCGGTCGACTACTACAACTGGAAGATCAAGAACGAGGTCGATACGCTCAGCTCCGACCAGCTGCTGCTGGCCGAGTACTACTGCCGCAACGGCCAGTCCAACAACACCTCGGCCAGCTGCCAGAACGTCGACGACTGGATCACCCGTGATGCATCGGGCGTGCTCGACGAGATCTACACGCCGAAGATGAACGTCGCCCGCCAGAACCTGGAAGCACTGACCGCCAGCTTCAAGTACGTGCAGGACATCGGTCGCTTCGGTTCGCTGCAGTTCTCGGCCAACTACACCGACATGCTCAAGCGCAAGCTGCAGCCGCAGCCGGGTGACGAGTTCCTGGACCTGCTGCACGACCCGTATGCGATGTGGGTGTATGACTCGTACGCCAAGGTACGCGCGGACGGCTCGATCGGCTGGGCCAAGGACAACTGGACCACCACCCTGTATGCCAACTACATCGGCAAGACGCCGAACTACATGGCTTACGTGGGCAACGGCTATGACTACGTCCACAGCTCCGGCTACAAGGCAGGCAAGTGGGGTTCCTACACCACCTACAACCTGAGCGTGAACTACCGCGCGATGGAAAACCTGACCCTGTCGCTGATGGTCAACAACGTGTTCAACAAGATGCCGGACAACCAGCGCTACAGCTTCGCCGGCACCAGCGGCCAGCCGTACAACAACTACCTGTACAACGCCTACGGGCGCGCGATCTACGTGCAGGCCAAGTACGCGTTCGGCGTGAAGTAATCCCGCAACCGCAGCAACGGAAAAGCCCCGCCATGGCGGGGCTTTTTCGTGTCCGGCCTGAGCGGATGGAAGAACAGGCCCTGGTGGAACAGGGCCTGCCCATTCCCGGCCCCAGCGGAGCTGGCACTTGGGCTCATCGAACGCATCCACGCGCTCCACGAACGGCACAAGCGCGTTTGCCGCCTGACCACTATTCTTCGGCATGTAGCCGTAGAAACCGAGTGCAACTTGGCCGAATCGGCCCATACCCCGGTTGTAGAAACCTGTCGATCTCGGCCGACTGCTACAACTGCAAGATCGAGAACGAAGTTGATGCAGCCAGCACAGACCCGCTGCTGCTGGCCGAGTACTGCTGCCGCAACGACTTGCCGAAGAGCTCCTCATCCACCCGTCAGAACGTGGCCGACTGGGTCGTACGCGATTCGGCCAGCAACCTGAGCTCGCTGTGCCCCCCCCGAAGATGAGCCTGCCAGAACCTGCAGACCCTTACCGTCGGCTTCACGTACTTGCAAGACATCGGCCGCTTCGGTTCGCTGCAGTTCTCGGACAACTACACCAACATGCTGAAGCATGAAGTGCAGGTGCAGCCGGGTGAGGACTTCCAGGACCTGCTGGGCAACCCGAAGTCGATTTGGAACTACGAAAGCTACGCAAAGGCAGTTCCGACACATCGACGGCCTAGTCGCCAGGCAAGGGGATCGCCACGCGGCAGGCCAATTACGGCAGCTTCCTCCGCCCCTCTGATGAACACCGCTCCTGGACGGATGATGAAACGCCTATTTGCGCAAAGTGGCCCATCTCACCACGTTCAGCTTCGCGTCATCAAGTTGTCGCCGGCAGATCACAATTGATATTAAACGATTGTATTTGTTGCACTTTCAGCCAACTCCGAAGTGCACCCAGGTACCATTTTGTGACATTTGTATGCATTTCTCGTTAAGGCCGTGTTAGGTTCCATGAACGACGCCCGTTATATGAACTTAGATGTAACGAACGGACGGAACAGCACGCTTCAATTCATTAGGGGACCCATAACGATGACGTACAACCGCCCACCTGGCCGTCACCCGCTCAGCAGCGCCCTGCTCGTCGGTCTGCTCGCCGTGGCCGCAGCACCTGCCTTCGCGCAGGAAGCCTCCTCCAACCCGATCGACCTCGATCGCGTCAGTGTGACCGGCTCGCGCATTGCGCGTACGGGCTTTGTGACCCCCTCGCCGGTCACGGCCATCACCGCCGAGGAGATTCGTGCCACCGGTGCGAACAACATCGGCGATCTGATGACGCGCCTGCCAGCACTGACACCGACCTACACGCTGGGCAACTCGACCCGCTTCATCGGCACCGCCGGCGTGGGTCTGATGGACCTGCGTGGCATGGGCACCTCGCGCACTCTCGTGCTGGTCAATGGCCGCCGCCACGTCGGCGCGACCTCGGGTTCCTCGGCCGTGGACGTCAACACCATCCCGGTGGAATGGATCGAGCGCGTGGAAGTGATCACCGGTGGTGCCTCGGCTGTGTACGGCGCCGACGCCGTGGCTGGCGTGGTCAACTTCATCATGAAGAAGTCCTTCGACGGCGCCGAAGTGCGCGGTCAGACCGGCATGGCCAGCGAAGGCGGCTTCAACCGCTCCTTCATCAGCGCCTCGGCCGGCACCGACTTCGCTGGTGGCCGCGGCAACGCCGCCGTCGCCCTTGAGTACAGCAAGCAGGACCGCTTCGTCCGCACCGACCGCGCCATCGGCAACGAGTTCCTGGTGTCGGTGCGCAACCCGAACTACGACAGCAGCAAGCCGTCCAGCGAAAGCAACCCGGAAACCGTGCTTGCAGGCCCGGGCGGCAACCACTCGATCTCCTTCGGCGGTACCTTCAACATTGGTACCTTCAACCCGAACAATCCGGCTACCTGGGGCAACCGCTATCAGTTCAACCCGGATGGCACCTTCCGCAAGCAGCGCTACGACGGCACCGTGGTCAGCGCAACCAGTTGCGTGAACTGTGATTTCGCCGACCTGAACTCGGTTGCCGACCTGCAGCCGAAGTTCGACCGCAAGAGCATCAACACGGTCGTCAACTTCGACCTGACCGACAACCACCGCCTGTACTTCGAGGGCAAGTACACCGAAACGGTGTCCGACTTCCTGGCACAGCCGTCGTTCGACCAGACCCTGCGCATCCAGCGCGATAACGCTTACGTGTCGCCGGAATTGCGTGCACTGATGACCAGCGCCGGCCTGAGCCAGCTAACCCTGAGCCGCTTCAACGTCGACGCCGGCCAGCGTGGTGAGCACGTGGAGCGCAACACCCAGCGCTTTGTGCTGGGCATGGAAGGCAACCTGACCGAGAACTGGACCTACGACGTTTACGGCAACTGGGGCCAGAGCGAAGTCAAGCGCTGGAACCTCAACAACCGTATCAACGAGCGTTGGCAGGCTGGCCTGGATACCGTGGTCAACCCGGCCACTGGCCAGATCGTCTGCCGCACCACGCTGAACCCGAACGCGACCAACCCCAACAACGGCAACCGCGTGTACTCGCAGTTCGCCCGCGAAGGCTGCGTGCCGTTCTCGGTGTTCGGCAACGGCGCGGTGACCCAAGCTGCACGTGACTGGATGAACGTCAATTCGTTCAACTACTCGCGCCTGCAGCAGTCGGTGTTCAGCGCATCGCTGGCCAACGGCTCGCTCTTCAGCCTGCCGGCCGGTGACGTCGGCGTGGCTGGTGGCGTTGAATACCGCCGCGAAAAGAGCCGCGAAATCACCGATCCGCTGGCCGCGCAGGGCCTGACCTTCCTCAACGCCATTCCCAACCGCATGGGCAAGTACGACGTGCGCGAGGCCTTCGTTGAAACCACCGTGCCGCTGCTGGCCGACATCCCGGGCATCTACAACCTGACCCTGGACGCCGCAGGCCGCTGGTCGGACTACAGCAGCATCGGCAAGACCACCACCTGGAAGGTGGGCCTGGACTGGACCATCATCCCGTCGCTGCGTGCCCGCGGCACCCTGTCGCAGGCGGTGCGCGCACCGAGCATCGGTGAGCTGTACAACCCGCAGAGCGAAAACTTCGCCACGGTCAACGACCCCTGCAACTACCTGGCCACCAACCCGAACCGCCCGAACACCGCGGCGGACCCGGCACTGCGCCAGGCCAACTGCTCGGCGCTGGGCGTGCCGGTCGGCTGGGTCGACACCTACACTGCCACCCGCCCGGGCGTCAGCGGCGGCAATCCGGACCTGAAGCCGGAACGCGCACGCAGCTTCACCTATGGCCTGGTCTGGCAGCCAGATTTCCTGCAGGGCTTCGGCATGTCCATCGACTACTGGTGGATCAGCTTGAAGGACGCCATTGGTGCGGTGACCGCGCAGACCAATGCAACCCGTTGCGTGGATTCGCCGGGGGGGATCAACAACAGCTTCTGCGGCTTCATCGAACGCGCACCGGTGGGCGGCAAGACCGATGCTGGCGGCCGCACCTTCCCGGAATACTCGATCAGCCGCTGGGTTGCGCTGAACGAAAACCTCGCCCGCTCGCGTCGCGTCGGCGTCGATCTGGAAATGGACTACCGCTTCAAGCTGGCCGAGGGTGACACCGTCATCCGCCTGGTGGGCACCCGTCTGCTGCAGTCGCGCGAGTGGGCCTTCCAGGCCTTCCCGAACGAGTACGACGAGAACGTCACCTGGGTGACCGATCCGCGCTGGCGTGGCCAGCTGCAGACCAAGTACTCGCTGGGCCAGTGGCGCGCGTCGTGGGACATGACCTACGTCGGCCCGAACCTGCGTGTGCAGCCGAAGAGCTACCAGGCCAACCCGGGACAGACCAGCCCGATCCGCAACGGCTCGTACACGTACCACAACTTCCAGTTCGGCTACCGCTTCCCGGGTGACAAGATCGACGTCTACCTGGGCATCGACAATGCCTTCGACAAGGATCCGCCGGTGAACTACTTCGGCTCCGACGTCGGTTCGGCGATGTACGACAACATCGGCCGTTACATGTACATGGGCGCCACCTACAAGTTCTGATCCATCCAGAACCGCAACACCCGACAGACCCGGCTTTTGCCGGGTCTGCCTTTTCCGGGCCCGGCAAAAGCCCTTGCGCCCGACCATGACCTTCGACACCCTTGCAGGTCTGGCCGGCGGCGTATCGTTCGGCCCACGGTCGCACCTGCGGCCACTCCCTGACTCACTCGGCCCGGAGGCCATTCAAGTGACCCGTACTCCCAAGATCGTGCTGCTGACCCTGGCCGTTTCGGCCGCGCTGGTCGGCTGCGGCAAGACTGAAACCCCGGCCAAGGACGCCGCCGCCTCCGCCCCGGCCACCGCCGAAGCCACCACCTATAAGCTGGACGAGAGCAAGCTGCCGGCCTACAACGCCTTCCAGCCGAGCGACCTGGACACCACCAAGGACGCCTGCACCGCCTTTGGCGACTACGTCAACAGCAAGTGGCTGGCCGCCAATGAAATCCCGGGCGACCGCACCAGCTGGGGCGCGTTCACCATCCTCGACGAGCGCTCGGTGGCCGTGCAGCACCAGCTGGCCGAACAGGTCGCGCAGGTCAAGAACCCGAACCACATCGAGAAGATCGTCGGCGACCTGTGGGCGACCGGCATGGACGAAGCGAAGATCAACGCGCAGGGCATCGAGCCGCTGAAGGCCGACCTGGCGGCGATCGACGGCCTGCAGGACAAGGCGGCGATCGCCAACTACCTGCGCACCAGCGCCGCCAAGGGTGACAACGTCCTGTTCGGCTTCGGCGCCGAAGCGGACTTCAAGAACTCGACCATGAACATGGCCTACGCCAGCCAGGGCGGCCTGGGCCTGCCGGATACCACCTATTACACCGATGCCAAGAACGCCGACAAGCTGAAGGCCTACCAGGCACACGTCGCCAAGGTGCTGGAGCTGTCCGGCGTCGCCGCGGCCGACGCGGCCAAGCAGGCCGAGGACGTGGTCAAGTTCGAAACCCGCCTGGCCAAGGCCTCCAAGTCGCGCGTCGAGCTGTCGCGCAACGTCGAGCTGTACTACAACCCGGTCACCCTGGCCGACGCCGACAAGCTGACCCCGAACTTCAGCTGGACCGAGTTCTTCAAGTCGCAGGGCGTGGCCGCGCCGGAGAAGTTCTCGCTGGCCATGCCGGCTTTCCATGAGGAAGTGAGCAAGGCGCTGGGCGATACCGATCCGTCGGTGTGGCGCGCCTACCTGCGCTTCCACACCGTGGACAGTGCCTCGCCGTACCTGGCTGACGCCTTCGTGCAGGAGAACTACGAGTTCTACGGCAAGACCCTCAACGGCCAGAAGGAACAGAAGCCGCGCTGGAAGCGCGTGCTGGGCACCATCGAGAATGATGCCGGTGAAGCCTTCGGCCAGCTGTACGTGAAGGTTGCCTTCTCGCCGGAAGCCAAGGCGAAGATGGAAGAACTGGTGAAGAACCTGGCCGCCGCGCTGAAGGACCGCATCCAGGGCCTGAGCTGGATGAGCGAGGAAACCAAGGCCAAGGCCATCGCCAAGTGGGAGACCTTCACCCCGAAGATCGGTTACCCGGACAAGTGGCGCGACTGGTCGGGCCTGCAGACCCAGCGCGACAGCTTCCTCGGCAACGTGCGCGCGGCCAACGAGTTCAACTACAAGTTCAACCTGTCCAAGATCGGCAAGCCGGTGGACAAGACCGAGTGGGGCATGACCCCGCAGACCGTCAACGCCTACTACAACCCGCTGCAGAACGAGATCGTGTTCCCGGCCGCCATCCTGCAGCCGCCATTCTTCGATCCGAAGGCCGACGACGCGCTGAACTACGGCGGCATCGGTGCGGTGATCGGCCATGAAATGACCCACGGTTACGACGACCAGGGTGCACGCTTCGGGCCGACCGGCAACATGGAAGACTGGTGGACCCCGGCCGACAAGAAGAACTTCGAAGGCCTCACCGGCAAGCTGGTCAAGCAGTTCGACCAGTACAAGGTCGACGGCCAGGCGGTGAACGGCCACCTGACCCTGGGCGAGAACATCGCCGACCTGGGTGGCCTGGCCACCGCCTACGACGCCCTGCAGAAGGCCTCCGCCGGCAAGGAAGATGCGAAGGTCGATGGCTTCACCCGAGACCAGCGCTTCTTCTTCAACTGGGCCACCGTGTGGCGCACCAAGTACACCCCGGAAAACGCCAAGGTCCGCCTGGCCACCGACCCGCACGCCCCGGCGCAGTTCCGTGCCATGGGTGCGCCGTCGAACCTGCCGACCTTCGCCGCCGCGTTCCAGTGCAAGGCCGGTTCGCCGATGGCCCGCACCGGCGAGCAGCAGGTGGTGATCTGGTAAGTCCTGGCTGACGCTGTTGCAGACCTGCAAAGGCCCGGGAATTCCCGGGCCTTTGTTTTCCGGGTGTCTTTCATCCACGCATGGCGTGGATCTACTGATCCCGGCGCTCCCCGGTAGCTGCCGACCTTGGTCGGCGAATGCACCGCGACGCGTGCATCCCGCGCCCATGCCTGGCTTGCTATAGTGCGCGCGCCCTCAATCCATCACGGATTCGTTCCACATGCCCAACTTCCGTCCGCTTGCCATCGCCCTGGGCATCAGCCTGGCGACTCTGGTCCCGACCCAAGATGCGTTTGCCGCCGCCAAGAAGAAGGCCGCACGCGCCCCGGCCGTCAGCGCCCAGTGCAGCGACTTCTACGACGCCACCAATGCAGGCTGGCTGAAGGCCAACCCGGTGCCGCAGACCGGCGCCGTCACCGCGCTGGGACAGCTGGTTGACCGCAGCCGCCAGCAGCAGCGTGAACTGCTCGACGCCGCGATGAAGTCGCCGCAGGGCAATGTGCAGAAGCTGCTGGGTGACTTCTGGGCCAGCGGCCTTGACGAAGCCGCCGTGGAAGCGGACGGTTCCAATCCAATCGCCCCGCTGCTGACCCGCATCAACGCCATCAAGAAGGCCAAGGATGTGCCGGCCTCGATCGCCGCGCTGCACCAGGTGGGCATCCCGGTCGCCTTCAACTTCGGCCCTGACGTCGACCTGAAGGCACTGGACCGCCACATCGGTTACTTCATGCAGGGCGGCATGGGCCTGCCGGATCCGGCGTTCTATACCCGCACCGACGCCGATACCGTGGCGCTGATGGGCCGCTACCGCAACTACGTCAAGCAGATCCTGGCGCTGACCGGCACCCCGGCGGCCAAGCTGGATGCCGAATCGCAGGCGGTGATCGCGCTGGAGACCGAGCTGGCGCGCAACGCGCAGTCGCTGGCCGGCATCAACAACCCGTTCAACAACTACGCGCCGATCTCCACAAAGGAGCTCAACAGCCGCTACCGCAACCTGCAGCTGGACGCGTTCCTGAAGGCACAGGGCGTGGATGACGACCTGGTCTCGCTGGCCGATCCGGGCCTGTTCAAGCAGCTCGATGGCATGGTCACCAAGCTCAAGCCGGACCAGTGGAAAGCCTACCTGCGCTGGCGCGTGGGCGACTCGATGGCGCCGTACCTGTCCAAGGCCTACCGCGACGCCGAGTTCGAATTCCGTGGCCGCGTGCTGCGCGGCGAAACCCTGCCACCGCAGCGCTGGGAAAGCGTGCTCGATGCGATCAACGTGGCCGCCGGCCCGATGGTCGGCCGCGAGTACGCCGCCCGCTACCTGTCGGCCGAAGATCGTCGCCAGGCCGCATGGATCGTCGACAAGGTGCGCGAAGTACAGATCGAGGCGGTAAAGAACAGCAGCTGGATGAGTGCCGAAGCCAAGACCGAAGCGCAGGCCAAGCTGGCTGCGCTGAAGATCGAGATCGGCACTCCACTGCGCGACCTGGACTACAGCGTGCAGCCGATGGGGCGCGGCTCGTTTGGTGGCAACATGCTGATTGCATCGACCTGGCGCCACCGCGAGGAAATGAAGCGCATCGGCAAGGGCAATGCCGACCGCCGCTGGGACGTGCTGCCGCAGCAGCCGTCGCTGGCCTACGACCTGGCGCAGAACCGCCTGATCGTCACCGCCGCGATCCTGCAGGGCCCGGTGTTCAACGCCAAGGCCGACGCCGCCGACAAGTTCGGCAGCTTCGGGGGCCTGGTCGGCCACGAGCTGACCCGTGCGATCGATGCCAAGGGCGCTCTGGTCGATGCCAAGGGTGAGCTGCGCAGCTGGTGGACCCCGGCCGACAAGACCGCCTGGACCCTGCTCGGCAATCGCGTGGCCGCGCAGTACAGCGCCTACGACTTCCCGGGCGTGAAGGGTGCCAAGGTCAACGGCACGCTCACCCAGGAAGAAAACCTGGCCGACATCGCCGGCCTGGAACTGGCATGGGCGGCGTATGCCGCGCAGGAGCCGAAGGCCAAGCAGGCACAGCAGCAGGGCTTCTTCCGCGCCTGGTCGACGCTGTGGGCACAGCAGCTGTCGCCGAACGAGGCCGCGCGCCGCCTGACTGCCGACATCCGCGCACCGGGCCTGTGGCGCAGCAACGGCACGCTGGCCAACCTGCCGGCGTTCGGTGCCACCTTCAGTTGCAAGGCCGGGCAGCCGATGCAGCGCAGCGAAGCCGACCAGATCAAGGTCTGGCGCTGAGCCCGCGGCCGCACTGTTAGTACAAAGGGCGCCTTCGGGCGCTCTTTTTTTGCGGGTGCAGCACGATCCCGGGTTAACACTGCGCGTGCTATCGCTGCGGCTTCGTCCAACGTGGAGCCGGACATGGCACACAAGAACACGATCTGTATCTGGTACGACAACGGCGCGCTCGAGGCCGCCACCTTCTATGCCAACACCTTTCCCGACAGCGCGGTGACCGCTGTCCACCACGCCCCGGGCGACTACCCGGACGGCAAGGAAGGCAACGTACTGACGGTCGAATTCACGGTCTGCGGCATCCCCTGCGTCGGCCTCAACGGCGGCACCGCGTTCAAGCACAGCGAAGCCTTCTCCTTCCAGATCCAGACCGAGGGCCAAGCCGAGACTGACCGCTTGTGGGACGCCATCGTCAGCAACGGCGGGCAGGAGAGCCAGTGCGGTTGGTGCAAGGACCGATGGGGCGTTTCCTGGCAGATCAGCCCACGCATGCTGATCGAAGCGGTGACCAGCCAGGACAAGGCACTGGCCAAGCGCGCCTTCAACGCGATGATGCCGATGAAGAAGATCGACATCGCCACCATCGAAGCGGCAATCCAAAAAGGGGACGGAGGGGATTAAGTCGTTTCTTCCCCCCTGTGCGCAGATGCGGATTGCGACTTAATTCCCTCCGTCCCCTTTTTCCGAGGTGCTGATGTCCTGGGATGCGATCATCATCGGTGGCGGCCACAACGGCCTGGTCTGCGCGGCCTATCTCGCACGCGCTGGCAAGAAGGTGCTGGTGCTGGAACGTCGTGGCGTTCTCGGCGGCGCGGCGGTCACCGAGGAATTCCACCCCGGGTTCCGCAACTCGGTGGCGTCCTACACGGTGTCATTGCTGCAGCCGAAGGTGATCGACGACCTGCAGCTGCATGCGCATGGGCTGCGCATCATCAATCGCCCGGCCAACAACTTCCTGCCATTGCCGGACGGCCGCTACCTGCTGTCCGCACCGGGCCGCACCCAGGCCGAGGTCGCGAAGTTTTCCGAGCGGGATGCACAGCGGCTACCCGAATACGAAGCGCGCCTGGAGATCTTCGCCGACGTGCTGCGCGCCTGGGCCCTGCGCGCGCCCCCGGACTTGGGCGTGGCGGGTGGTTGGCGTGCGTTGCCTGCGCTGTGGCAGATGGGTCGTCTTGGTCGTGAACTGGCCACGCTGGATGCCTCGCTGCGGCAGGAGCTGCTGGACCTGTTCACGCTGTCGGCAGCCGAGTATCTGGATCGCTGGTTCGAAAGCGAACCGATCAAGGCGCTGTTCGGCTTCGATGGCATCGTCGGCAACTACGCAAGCCCCTATACACCGGGCAGTGCCTACGTACTGCTGCACCACGTGTTCGGCCAGTGCAATGGCCTGAAAGGTGCGTGGGGCCATGCGATCGGTGGCATGGGCGCGATCAGCCAGGCCATCGCCACTGCCGCGCGGGAGGCCGGCGCTGAGCTGCGCGTGGATGCCGGTGTGCAACGCCTGCTGATCGAGCAGGGTCGTGTCGTGGGCGTGGCGCTGGCCAACGGCGAAATCCTGCGCGCACGCGCGATGATCGCCAACGTCAATCCAAAGCTGCTGTACGAGCAGATGCTGGCACCGGAGCAGGTACCGGACGCAACGCGCGAACGCATGGCGAACTGGCGCTGCGGTTCGGGCACGTTCCGGATGAATGTCGCGCTGTCGCAGCTGCCGGACTTCCGCGCTCTGCCCGGTCCCGGCGATCACCTCAGCGCCGGGATCATCATGGCCCCCAGCCTGGATTACATGGACCGTGCCTGGCTGGATGCGCGTCGCAATGGCTGGTCACGCGAACCGATCGTGGAAATGCTCATTCCCAGCACGCTGGACGATTCGCTGGCGCCGCCCGGGCAGCATGTGGCCAGCCTGTTCTGCCAGCACGTGGCGCCCGTGCTGCCCGGTGGGCGTCACTGGGATGATCATCGTGAAACGGTGGCCGATCTGATGATCGCCACCGTTGAACGATATGCGCCGGGTTTCGCTGGCAGCGTACTGGGCCGCCAGGTGCTGTCACCGCTGGATCTGGAGCGCACCTTCGGCCTGATCGGCGGCGACATCTTCCACGGAGCGCTCAGTGCCAACCAGTTGTTCTCGGCACGGCCGATGGTTGGCCAGGCTGGCTATCGTGGTGCCCTGCCCGGCCTGTATCTGTGCGGGTCGGGAACACATCCCGGGGGCGGCGTGACCGGCGCGCCAGGTCACAATGCGGCGCAGGTAGTGTTGCAGGATCTGTGAGGGCGTGCCAACCAAGGTTGGCACCTACCCGCGTGGGAGAAGGCGTGCCGACCAACGGTCGGCACCTACAGCGTCAAATGATCCTTCGGATCATTTGACGCTGCGCAGATGGTTCGGGCGCTTCGGTGGGCCGGGCGGTCGGCGCTTGTTGAACGGCGGCTGGCCGCGCCAGTAGCGGATCAGCAACCAGCCGAACAGCATGCCGCCGAGGTGCGCGAAGTGGGCCACGCCCGGCTGCCAGCCGGTCATGCCCAGCACCAGTTCGCCCACGCCGAACAGGATCACGAAGGTGCGCGCCTTCATCGGGATTGGTGGGAACAGCAGCATCACCCGCTGGTTCGGGAACAGCATGCCGTAGGCCAGCAGCAGGCCGAACACGCCGCCAGAGGCACCCAGCACCGTGGCCGGGTTCTCCAGCAGCGTACCCACCAGCAGCTGGCAGACACCGGCACCGGCCACGCAGACCAGGTAATACAGCAGGAAGCGCTTCTCGCCCCAGGTCTGCTCCAGTGGCGCACCGAACATGAAGACCGCCAGCATGTTGAAGAACAGGTGGCCGAAGCTGCCATGCAGGAAGCCATAGGTCAGCAGCTGCCAAGGCTGGAAGTTGCCACCCGGCGAGAACGCATCGAAGCCCTGCTGCAGCGGTTGCAGCATGAACGGCTCAAAGGTCTGCATGCCGAGCAGGAACGGCTGCTGCAGCAGGAACAGGATCGCGTTGGCGATCAGCAGGGCCTTGGTGACGGTTGGCAGTCGCGGGAACATGGGAGCACCGGCATGGAACGACCTCCATCATAGCCGCCGCACCGCGCCTTGTTGGCGACCCGCAGGTCCGGCCTGTTCAGTCGCCAGCGGCGCTCAGCCCGGCCCCCATACGGCAGCATCCAGCGCTACCGCCGGATCGGTCGTGGGCATCTGCACCCGGCCGTTCTCAACCACCACGCCCTCGGCACGCAGCCGCTGCGACTGCTCGCGCCAGCCCGCCGACCCTTCTTCCATGGCGATGCGCCCATCCGAGCGCAGCACGCGGTGCCAGGGCAGGTCCGGGTCGTCGTTCTGGCCCAGGATGCGCGCGGTCAGGCGTGCACGCCCGGGCAGGCCCGCGCGCATCGCCACCTGGCCGTAGCCCATCACCTGCCCCGCCGGGATCGCGCGGATCACCGCCAGGATGCGCGCACGCGCCTGCTCCGGCGTCAGCGCCGCAGGCGGGTCACCAGCAGAACGCCGATCAGCACCAGCACGGTGCCGGCGATCTGTGCCGGCCCCATCGGTTCGTCGAGCAGCCATAGGCTCATCACGATGGTGGAAACAGGGCCCAGCATACCGACCTGTGCGGCCAGCGACGAACCCACGCGCTGCACCGCCAACATGATCGCCAGCACCGGCAGCACCGTGCAGACAGTGGCATTGACCAGCGACAGCCACTGTACCGGCGCCGGTGCCTGCCACAGCAGTGGCAGCGGATGGGTCACCGCGAAATGCAGCAGCACCAGCACGCTGGCCACGCAGCTGGCATAGGCCGTCAGCCGCACTGCACCGATGCGCGCGACCACCTGCCCGCTGCCGAACAGGTACAGCGCGTAGCTGAGCGCACTGCCCAGCACCAGCAGGCTGCCGACGATGATCTGCCCACCTTCGCGCTGCAGATCGTGGCCAAAGGCCAGCAGCACGCCCAGATAGCTCAGCACCAGCGCGCCGATCTGCCAGCGGCCCGGCCGCTGCCGTGCCAGCAGCACGTTGATCAGCAACACCAGGGTCGGGTTCAAGTAAAGAATCAGCCGCTCCAGGGTCACGCTGATGTACTGCAGGCCCTGGAAATCGAGCAGGCTGGACAGGTAGTAGCCGGTGAAGCCCAGCCACAGCACGCGGGCGCGGTCGGCCCAGGACAGCGGCTCTGCCCGGCGCGCAGCCCACAGTGCCATCAGCACGAACAGCGGCAGCGCCATCAGCATGCGCAGGGCGAGCAGCGAGGTGGCATCGACGCCATGACGCAGGCCGAGCTTGACAATGATGGCCTTGCCGGAGGCGGCGATGGCGCCGATCGCGGCCAGGCCGATACCCCCCAGCGCGATGCGGGGGGAAGCCGTAGCGATGCGGGAAGCGGGCGTGGACATCAGGACGACGGCGGGCCGCGCAGAGCGGCCCGGTAAGGCGTGGGGGCGCCCATTGTCGCACGGGCGCCCCCGGTGCCCTGTAGAGCCGAGCCTGCGTTCGGCTTCGCCAAGCCTGGGCGAAAAGCAGCCGAGCGTGGGCTCGGCTCTACAACTGCGGGCTCAGCGCATCAGCACCACTTCCTCGGCCGAGGTCGGGTGGATCGCCACGGTGTCGTCGAACTGGGCCTTGGTCGCGCCCATCTTCACCGCCACCGCGAAGCCCTGCAGGATCTCGTCGGCCGCTTCGCCCAGCAGGTGGATACCCACCACGCGCTCCTCCGGGCCCGCGCACACCATCTTGAACAGGCTGCGCTGGGTGCCGTTGGCCAGCGCCTGCAGCATCGGGCGGAAACGGCTGTGGTAAACGCTCACCTGGTCAAAACGCGCGCGCGCTTCTTCTTCGCTCATGCCCACTGCACCCAGCGGCGGGTGCGAGAACACCACGCTGGCCACGTTCTCGTAATCCATCTTCGATTGCGGACGTCCACCGAACAGGCGGTCCATCAGCCGCCGTGAAGCGGCCACCGCCACCGGCGTCAGGCCGACCTTGCCAGCGATGTCGCCCACCGCGTGCACGCTCGGCACAGAGGTGGTCTGCCATTCGTCCACCTCCACCTGCTGGTGCTCGCCGATGCCGATGCCCAGCTCTTCCAGGCCCAGGTCGCGACTGTTGCCACGCCGGCCGGTGGCGAAGAACACTGCATCGAACACGCTGTCGAGCGGGCCATCATGACCGAACGCACGTACGCGTTCGCCATCGCGCTGCAGTTCGCGCAGGCGATAGCCGAAATGGATGCGCACGCCCTGCTGCTTCAGGTTCTCGGCCAGCTGATCGGTCAGCTCGTAATCGAAGCGATCCAGCAGCCGCTGGCCCCGCACCAGCAGGCTCACCTTGCTGCCCAGTGCCTGCAGCAACCCGGCCAGTTCCACCGCGATGTAGCCACCACCAATGATCGCCACCTCGGCCGGTGCCGCACGCAGATCGAAGAAATCATCGGAAACCAGGCCCAGTTCCGCGCCGGGAATATCCGGGCGCAGCGGATGCGCGCCGGTGGCGATCAGGATGTGCTCGGCGCTGTAATGCACGCCGTCACTGCAGGCCACGGTATGCGCATCGAGCAGACGGCCGCGCGCAGGGATGCGCACCACGCCGGTTTCATCCAGGCGCTTGTGGTAGCTGGTGTGGATGTTGGTGATGTAGGCCTGGCGATGGATCACCAGCTCCTTCCACGACAGCGCCGGGCGTGCCTCGACATCGAAGCCCATCGCATTGGCCAGGCCGATGCGCTCGTGAAGATCGGCCGCCAGCCACATCGCCTTCTTCGGCACGCAGCCAACATTGACACAGGTACCGCCCAGTTCGCCCGGTTCCAGCATCGCCACGCGCTTGCCATGCTGCGCTGCACGGATGGCACCGGCCAGGCCGGCGGAACCGCCGCCAAGGACGATCAGGTCGTAATCATAAGGTGCAGTGCTCATCGGAATCGCTCGGGTCGGTAAGGGGCAGGATCGATCGCTGGCGTGCGGCCGCAGACGAGATCGGCGATCAGCTGGCCGGTGCCGGCGCTCATGCTGATGCCGAGCATGCCATGCCCCGCTGCAAGCCAGACGTGAGGATGCGCGGGCGCGCGGCCGATCAGCTCAGCGCATGCGCGCCCATCGCTCACCCCTGCTCCGTCCTGCGCCGCACCGGTGGCCACTGCCAATAGGTCATCGCACGCCATACCCACTCGATCGGGCCGAAGCGGAAATGGCGCAGCCACAGGTGCGAGAAGACCACCTGCGCGGCAAACAGCAGCAGCGCGAACAACAGCTGCACGCTGCGCGGCATCATCTCGAACCTGCCCAGGCCATAGTGGTAGAAGGTCCAGGTACACAGCAGCGACTGACCAAGATAGTGGGTCAGCGCCATGCGCCCGACCGGTGCCAGCCAGGCCAACCGCGCACGCCAATGCACGATCCACGCGAGGTAACCCAGGCACATCGGCAGGCCACCGATCGTCACCAGCGCCATCGCCGCTGTCACCGGCAGGCCGTAGGCACCCGGCGCCAGGTAGGGCTTCCAGGCAATACCCAGCAGCGTGACCACAAGGCCCAGCGGCAGTGCCCCCCAACGCAGCACCGCGTACAGCCGCGGAAAGCGCTCCGGCGTCGCCAACGCGCCGCTGGCGGCGAACCAGCTGCCGATCAGGAACATGCCCAGCACTTCCGGACCGGTGATCAGCAGCGCGCCCATCGAGGTGCCGAACTCGCTCAGGCGCTGCACAGTGGCCTGCGCCCAGCTGCCCTGCCCGTACACCTGCCGCTGCAGGTCGATGCTCTGCTGCGCCTCGGCAAGCATGCCCCGCACTTCTTCGGCCGAAGCCATCGACACCATCGCGCCCACCAGCAGCATCAGCGCAACGCCGCCCAGATAGACGATCACGCCCATCCACGGCAGCCAGCTGCGCGGCGCCTCGCGGCAGGCCAGCAACGGCAACGAGACCAACGCGTACATCACCAGGATGTCGCCGGACCAGACCAGCAGCGCGTGGCACAGGCCGATCAGCAGCAAGCCAGCGCTGCGGCGCAGGTAGAACGGGGTGAAGTCGCGCCCGGCGGCCTCAGCGCGCTGCGCCATCACCGCGAAGCCGGCGCCGAACAGCAGCGAGAACAGGGTGAAGAACTTGCCCTGCACGAACACGTACACAAAGGCATCGGCCCAGTAGTCGATGCCCTGCCAATGCACGTCGATGCCGGTGAAGGCCAGGTCCAGCGGTCCGCTGAAGGCCTCGATGTTCATCAGCAGGATGCCCAGCAGCGCGGCACCGCGCAGCACGTCCAGCACGGCGATGCGTTCGCCGGAAGCGACCGGCTGCAGGGAAGGAGAAGCGGCGTTCACGGGGCGTCCGTCAGGCAGGTCCGCCATTATGCCGCCGGCGCGTACGCCATGGATGGCCGCGCCGTGTTCCAGAAACGCAACGGCCCGCCGAAGCGGGCCGCTGCATCCATCACGATCGTGCTGCGATCAGTGCTGGTGACCGCCGTCGCCGTGGACGTGGCCGTGGTCGATCTCTTCCTTGCCGGCTTCGCGCACGTCGACGATCTCGACGTCGAAGTGCAGATCCTTGCCGGCCATCGGGTGGTTCAGGTCGACGTCGACGACGCTCATGCCGACCTTCTGCACGGTCACCGCACGCGGGCCGAAGTTGGTCTGCAGCACGACCTGCTGGCCCGGGGCCAGCTTGGTGTTGCCGAAGTGCTTCTTCGGCACGCGCTGGGACAGGCCTTCACGACGCTCGCCGTAGGCATCGGCCGCCTTGACGTCGACGTTGAAGGTCGCGCCGGCTTCCTTGTCCATCATGGCGTTTTCCAGGCCCGGGATGATGTTGCCGTGGCCGATCAGGATCGCCAGCGGCTCGCCGCGGTCCTTGGACGACTCGATCGGCTCCTGGCCGACTTCGGAAACGGTGTAGTGGAAGCGGACAACGCGGTCTTTTTCGATCTTCATGCGCAACTCTGTCTGGATCTGCCGGAGGCAGGCGGGTTGGGGCGGGTTGTCGCCCGGCGGGGACGCCGCCATCATGACGGCCAATCCAAGGTGGCGCATTATCCGGAGATCATGCACATCACGCCAGTTTCGTCCGGCCCGCGCCGGTTTCTCGCCCCGGCCCTGTTGCTGGCCCTGCCCGTGTTGATGACCGCCTGTGGAGGCGGCAAGGCCACCCGCCCGGCGCCGCCGCCGCCGACGGCGAACTGGCCGAAGACCGTGCCGGACAACCCCGAGGCCGCCAACTCGGTGCTGATGCGGGCCATCAGCCTGGTCGGCACGCCCTACCGCTATGGCGGCAATACCCCGGATTCGGGCTTCGACTGCAGCGGCCTGGTCGCCTATGTCTATCGCGAGATGCTGGACCTGCGACTGCCGCGCACCTCGCGCGACCTGGCCGCGGTACAGGGCCCGAAGATCGATCCGCAGCGCCTGGCCACCGGCGATCTGGTGTTCTTCGGCAGCCGAGGCAGCGTCACCCATGTCGGCATCTATGTAGGTGAGGGGCGTTTCGTGCACGCGCCGAGTACCGGCGGGACGGTACGCCTCGACTCGCTCAGCGGCCCCTACTGGAAAGACCACTACACGGGGGCGAAACGCGTCCTTCGCTAAAATGAACAGGCGATATGTTCAAAACTGTGACGAAAATCACTGCTGAAATAACGTTTTACTAACGGAATTTTTAACTTATCGGCGCTTTTACAGGGCATGATGCCCCATCGTTTTTTTCCTGTGACCGACGCGTGACGACTGACGACCTGAAAAGCGAAGGCCAGACTTCCGTATCTTCACGCAGTGCCCGCCCGTTGTTGCTTGGCCTGGCACTGTGCCTGACCAGCCTTCCGGCCTGGTCGCAGACCGCTCCGAACCGTTCCGATGTGCCCCCGGCCCCGGTGGCCGAGAGCGCCGCCCGACCGGCCGCCAAGGCCGAGGCTGCCGCTCCGCAGCGCAGCCGCGTCGATGCCGCCGCCAGCGCCACGCTGGCCGCCCTGCTGCCGCACCTGGCCGCCAACGACACCATTCCGCTGATGGACCGCTCGGCCGTGGTGGCCGGCGACCTCAGCCGCCTGCTCGCCAATTACGACACCAGCAGCGCCGCCAATGGCAGCGTTGTCGGTACCGCCGCCGACAACGGCAAGGTGCAGTCGCTGCTGCGCCGCGCGATGACCCTGCTGGGCACCCCGTACCGTTGGGGTGGCAGCAACCCGGACAGCGGTTTCGACTGCAGCGGCCTGGTCGGTTATGTGTTCCGTTCGGCCCTGGGCATCGAGCTGCCGCGCGTCTCGCGCGAGATGGCCCACGATGACAACGCCGAACTGATCAACGACCGCACCGCGCTGGCCGCAGGTGACCTGGTGTTCTTCGGCCGCAAGGGCCGCGTCGACCACGTCGGCATCTATGTCGGCGACGGCCGCTTCCTGCACGCACCGAGCTCCGGCAAGGACGTCCGCGTGGACACCCTGCTCAGTGGCTACTGGGGCAACAAGTTCATGCAGGCCCGCCGGGTCGACCTCTGACCCGCTGGTGCTACGGCGCCGCCTGAAAGACAAAAAGCCGCTGCCCCGCAGCGGCTTTTTTGTTTGCGCCCCCCCGGTAGGTCGGCATCGCGCCGCCTGCCCTGGTGGGTGCCGACCGTTGGTCGGCACTGCCTCCATCCACGCATGGCGTGGATCTACCAGGACCCGCCTTGGCCGCCACCGCGCCAACCAGCTCCCAAACAAAAGGCCCGCCGGTCAGGCGGGCCTTTCATCTCCACGCAACCTCAGCTGCGTGGCGGAGTCGGGTCAGGATCGTCCACGCCCACATTGCTGGACGGATTGTCATACACCGCCTGGTCGAGCAGCCCGGTTTCCTTGGCCACGAGCACCGGCACCAGCATCTGGCCGGTCACATTCGTCATCGTGCGCATCATGTCCAGGATGCGGTCGATGGCATACAGGTAACCGATGGTCTCCAGCGGCAGGTTCGCCGCGCTCAGCACCACCGTGGCCATGATCACCGCAGTACCCGGCACGCCGGCGGTGCCGAAGCTGCCCAGCACCGAGGCGATCAGCACCACCACGTACTGCTCCGGGGTCAGCGGCACGCCGCTGTACTGCGAAATGAACACCGCGCACAGCGCCGGATAGATCGCGCCGCAGCCGTCCATCTTGATGCTGGCGCCCAGCGGCACCGCGAACGAACCGTAGTCCTTGTTCACGCCCAGGTTGTGGGTGATCGAACGCAGCGCCACCGGCATCGCAGCGAAGCTGGACGAGCTGACGAACGCAACCTGCATGCCCGGTGCGGCGCCACGGAAGAACTTCAGCGGGTTCAGGCCGTGCGCCAGCAGCAGCGCGCTGTAGACCACCACGATGTGCAGCGCACAGGCCACGTACAACGCCAGCACGAAATGGCCCAGCGGCAGCAGCTTCTCGAACCCATAGCTGCCGACCAGGCCTGCGATCAGGCCGAAGGTGCCGATCGGGGTGACTTCCAGCACGAAGCGGGTCACCTGGATCATGATGTCGCTCATCTGGCCAACCAGCTTGCGCGCCTCGGTCACCTTCTCGCCCAGCTTGACGATGGCAAAGCCCACCAGGCCGGCGAAGAAGATCACCGGCAGGATCGAGCCGCGACCCGCAGCCAGCACGGTCTCACCGGCCGCGTTGACCTTGGTGCCGATGCCGGACAGCGCATAGAAGACATTGGCAGGCACCACGTCCAGCAGCACCTGCACCACGCTGGGCACTTCGCGCGGCACGTAGTTGCTGGCCATCGACAACTGCAGGCCACCCGCGCCGGGCTGCAGCACCGTACCCACGGCCAGGCCGACACACACTGCCAGCGCAGCGGTAATCACGAACCACAGGAAGGTGCGCCCACTGAGCGCGGCCACGGACTTCTGCCCGTGCAGCGACGAGATCGCGTTGATGACCGCGAAGAACACCAGCGGCACGGCGATCATCTTGATCAGGGTGACGTACAGCTCACCGAGCGGGCCAAACCACGTTTCCGCGGCCGGGCCGAGCGCCCAGCCGGCCAGCGCGCCGAGCACGAAGCCACCGACCACGCGCTGCCAGAACGGAATCCGCAGCCAGGCAGAGACCAGCTTCATAGGCAATCCAGAGGGGAAGGAAGGGATGCTGGCACGATAGCCCAAGGCAGCCCGCAGAACGACCGCCCGGCCGGCAAATCAGTGTGTCATCGGCGTGCCTTGCTGGGGCGGGCATAATGAATGTCCCGTTACAGTTTGTGAGATCCCAGCGTCCATGCGTCGTTCCGTCTCCCTGTTGGCCGCCTGCGCCACCACCCTTCTGCTGGGCGCCTGCGCCAGCTCCGCCCCCGCGTCCGCCCCGGCCGGCCTGAAGGTCGCCGTCGATCCCGTCGCCCATCCGGCCGGCGAGACCCCGCAGTGGTGGTACCGCAGCGGGGCCGCCCAGGCTGCGGCCAATGGTGCGATGTCCGGCAAGGCCAAGAACGTCATCCTGTTCCTCGGTGACGGCATGAGCCTGACCACTGTGGCCGCCTCGCGCATCTACGAGGGCCAGCGCAAGGGCGGCTCCGGCGAGGAGAACCTGCTGTCCTGGGAACGCTTCCCGGCCACGGCGTTCAGCAAGACCTACAACACCGATTCGCAGACGCCTGATTCGGCCGGCACCATGACCGCCATCACCACCGGCGTGAAGACCCACATGGGCGCGATCGGCGTCAGTGCCGGAAGCCGCACCGACTGTGCCGACAGCCTGTCCAAGGGCCTGCTGACCTGGCTGCAGCTGGCCGACAGCGCCGGCCTGGCCACCGGCGTGGTCTCCACCGCACGCCTGACCCATGCCACCCCGGCTGCCACCTACGCGCACTCGCCCGAGCGCAACTGGGAAAACGACACCGACCTGACTGAAGCGGCCAAGGCGGCCGGCTGCAAGGACATCGCCCAGCAGCTGCTGTCGACCTCGCGCTATGGGCGCGGCCCGCTTGTCGCCCTTGGTGGCGGCCGTGGTGAGTTCACCACCGTGGAAGAGCGCGACCCGGAATACGACGACAAGGTCGGCCAGCGCCTGGACGGCCGCAGCCTGGTCCAGGAATGGCAGCAGGCGCATCCGCAGGGTGCCTATGTCTGGAACAGCAAGCAGCTGGCCGCAGCCGCAAATGCGCCGGCCATCCTTGGCCTGTTCGAGCCGGACCACATGCGCTACGAGTACGAGCGCCCGCAGGATCCGGGCGGTGAGCCGAGCCTGGCCGAACTGACCGCAGCGGCGATCAAGAATCTGTCGAGGCACCCGGAAGGCTACGTGCTGATGATCGAAGGCGCACGCATCGACCACGCCAACCACAGCGGCAACGCCTACCGTGCACTGACCGAAACCGTGGCGCTGTCCGATGCGGTGCGCGTGGCCAGCGAGCTGACCTCGGCCGACGACACCCTGATCATCGTTACCGCCGACCACTCGCACACGCTGAACTTCGTCGGCTACCCGGCGCGCGGCAACCCGATCCTGGGCAAGGTGAAGGACAAGGGCGGCGAAGATGGCGCCGGCAAGCTGGACTACGCACTGGACGGCACCGGCCAGCCGTACACCACGCTGAGCTACGCCAATGGCCCGGGCCACACCGGCAGCAGCAACCAGCAGCCGGCCGGCCCGAAGCGCTATCCGCACAACCCGAGCAGCTTCGAACCGGCCGACGGCCGCCCGAACCTGCGCGAGGTCGACACCGAGCATCCGGACTACATGCAGGAAGCGCTGGTGCCGATGAAGTCCGAATCGCACGGTGGCGAGGACGTCGGCATCTGGGCACGCGGCCCGGGCAGCAAGGCGATCCGCGGCACGCTGGAACAGAACGCGATCTATCACATGATCGTGCAGGCCACCCCGGCCCTGCGCGAGCGCCTGTGCCAGGCCGGCACCTGCGATGACAAGGGCGTGCCGGTGCAGCTGCCGGCACCGACCGCGTTCGAGCGCAAGGCCGAGGCCCAGTGATCGCACGTCAGGCCCGCCCTGATTCTGCCAGCGGCCGCTTCGCGCGGTCGCTGGCCCTGCTTGGCATGCTGGTCAGCGCCACTGCAGCGGCACAGGCACCGGCATGCAAGCTGCTGACCGACGAACACGGGTTGTGGCCGCTGCCCAACTGCGAGGTGATCGATCACCGGCCGAAGATCAGTGCCGACACGCTGAAGGCCCTGAATTACGACGACCACGGCCTGGCAGTGGTGTACGCCGACCAGGGTTTCCACTACGTCGACCGCAAGGGCCGCAGCCTGCCGGTGCTGACCTGGGACAACGGCCCGGAAACGCCGCAGGAAGGCCTGCTGCGCGCCCGCGTAGGCAACCGCGTGGGTTACTTCGACCTGACGTTCCGCCAGGTGGTACCCGGCACCTTCGATTTCGCCTGGCCGTTCCAGGATGGCGTGGCCGAGGTCTGCAACGGCTGCCGGCGCGGCACGCCGGATGCCGATGGCCACACGCCGATGGAAGGCGGAGAGTGGTTCCGCATCGACCGCGCGGGCCGCCGGGTGAAGTAGGTTTTTCTGCAGGGCTGCGCCCTGCACCTGCAGATGCAACGGCAACGGCCGAAGCAACAGCAACAGCGTGCATTCCGTGGGATGGCGGGGCACCGTGGGTGTGCGGGGACGGCGCAAGTACGTCCATGTAGCCTTGGTCGCCGCATCCATGCGGCTCACACCCCGCAAACCCACAGTGCCCCGCCTTCGACAGTTTTCCGGTGGCCAGTAGATCCACGCCACGCGTGGATGAAATCTGTCAGATATCGAAATAAATAGGGGTCAGATCCGTTTTCCGCAGGAAAACGGATCTGACCCCAAGAGCAATTCCGACAGTTCGCAGGAATCTGTCGAAGGCGGGGTGGGTCCGGTTGCGGGGGCGTGAGCCGCATGGATGCGGCGACCGAGCTTACATGGACGTACTTGCAGCGCCCCCCGCAACCGGACCCACCCCGCCAACCCTCAGGAAGCCAGCTTCTGCTGTTGCTGTTGTTGTTGCTCTGGATCTTAGCGGGTGCAGGGCGCAGCCCTGCCGAGCAACCCTATACTTGCCGGCGTGACTGCCTTCCCTGCCCTCGTTCCGCTGGATGCGCCACTGCTGGTGGGCTACAGCGGTGGCGTCGACTCGACCGTGCTGCTGCACTGGCTGTGGCGCTGCGCACAGGCCTCCGGCACGGCGCTGCGTGCGGTGCACGTACACCATGGCCTGCAGGCCGATGCGGACGGCTGGGTGCTGCATTGCCAGCAGCAATGCGCGGCACTGGGCATTGAACTGGCCGTGCATCACGTGCAGATCGACAATCGCGCGGGCCTCGGCCTTGAAGGCGCGGCGCGGCAGGCGCGACGCGCCGCCTTCGCGGCCGAACTGCGCGACGGCGAAACGCTGGCACTGGCGCAGCACCAGGACGATCAGGCCGAGACCTTCCTGCTGCGTGCCCTGCGCGGTTCCGGTATTGACGGCCTGGCGGCGATGTCCGCACACAGCCACATTGGCGGGCATCCGTTATGGCGCCCCCTGCTGCCGGCAACGCGCAACGCGCTGCTCGACTACGCGCGCCAGCACGCGCTGCGCTGGATCGAAGACCCCAGCAATGGCCACGACCACGCCGATCGCAACTTCCTGCGCCTGCAGGTGCTGCCGTTGCTGCGCCAGCGCTGGCCGCATGCGGCTGCGGCATTGGCGGGCAGCGCAATGCACTGCGGGCAGACGCGTGCTCTGCTGGACGAGGAAGACGCCGAGCTGATCGCGCACCTGGAAGTGGCACCACGCGTGCTTTCGCTGCAGCTGCTGCGCCAGGTGTCACCGGGGCGTGCCGCGCGCGTGCTGCGCGCCTGGGTGATCGGCCACGGTGCCGCCCCACTGCCGGCCACGGTACTGCAGCAGGGTCTGCACGAACTGCTGCCGGCCAGCAACGATCGCCAGGCGCGGGTGCGCTGGCACGAGCATGCCATCCAGCAATGGCGCGATCACGCCTATCTGCTGCCCGCACAGCTGCCATCGCTGCCCCGCGGGTGGCAGGCCGAATGGGATGGGCGTGCCCCCCTGCCGCTGCCCGATGGTGGTCAACTGCGCCTGCGGGGCGCCGTGGCCTTCGAACGCCCGCTTCAGGTCCGTGCGCGCGTGGGCGGCGAGCGCATCGTGCTGCCCGGTCGCCCGCATTCGCATGCACTGAAGGACTGCCTGCAACGCGAGCACCTGGCCCCCTGGCGGCGCGCCCAGCTGCCGCTGATCTTCGATGGGCCACAGTTGCTCGCTGCCGCCGACGTGGTCATTGCGGCCCCTCTGCAAGCCTGGTTGCAGGCCCAGGATGCTCAGCTGCAGTGGCGTCCCGGCGGCTGGTGAATTGACCCCCGCGCGCAGCCCGTCCACACTTGCCGCATGGCCAAGAAGTCCCCCGAAAACGTCTCCCCGGTCGCCCAGTTCGAGCAGTCGCTCGAATCGCTGGAACAGCTGGTGGAGCAGATGGAAACCGGCGAGCTGAGCCTGGAAGCCTCGCTCAGTGCTTACGAACGCGGCGTCGGTCTGTACCGCCAGTGCCAGCAGGCGCTGGAACAGGCCGAACTGCGCGTGCGCCTGCTCAGCGATCCGGCGCAGCCGGAAACATCCGAGCCTTTCGATCCGCCCAGCCATGACGGCTGAGGTTCTGTTCGCGCGCTGGCGCGACCGTATCGAAAGCCAGCTCGACGCCGCCCTGCCCTCGCCCGCCGAAGCACCGCAGCGCCTGCACCAGGCCATGCGCTATTCGGTGCTGGGCGGTGGCAAACGCATGCGACCGCTGCTTGTGTACGCCAGTGGCCATCTGTTTGGCGCGCAGCCTGAACACCTTGACGCAGCGGCGATGGCCGTCGAGCTCATCCACGCCTATTCGCTGGTGCACGACGACCTGCCGGCGATGGACGATGACGCGCTGCGACGCGGCAAGCCGACCACCCACATCGCCTTCGACGAAGCCACCGCGATCCTGGCCGGTGACGCCCTGCAGACCCGCGCCTTCGGTCTGCTGGCCGATGCGCCGCTGCCGGCCACGCTGCGCGTGGCCTGCCTGCAGACCCTGGCCCACGCCTCCGGCGCTTCCGGCATGTGCGGTGGCCAGGCGCTGGACATCGACGCCACCGGCCAGCAGCAGACGCTGGCGGCACTGACCCGCATGCATGCGCTGAAGACCGGCGCGCTGATCCGCGCGGCAGTGCGCCTGGGCGCGCTGTGCGGCCAGGCCCACGAACCACAGCTGGCCCAGCTGGACGGCTTCGCCGACGCGCTCGGCCTGGCCTTCCAGGTCCGCGATGACATCCTCGATGTCGAAGCCAGTTCCGAACAGCTGGGCAAGACCGCCGGCAAGGACCAGGCGCAGGACAAGAGCACCTTCCCCGCGCTGCTCGGCATGGACGGTGCGAAGGCGCAGCTGCGCGAACTGGCCGCACGCATGCAGGCCACGCTGGCCGACTATGGCGAAGAAGCCGATGCGCTGCGCGCGCTGGCAACACTGGCGGTGGAACGCGATCACTGATCGCTGGCGTGACGTTGGCGCCAAACAGGAACGCCCGGCAATGCCGGGCGTTCCTGTTTGCGCACGCAGACGGTATTACTTGACCAGGCGCAGCGCGAGCGGGTAGCGGTAGGCTTCGCCGTTGTTGGCCTTCACAGCGGCGATGATGCAGAACACCAGGTTCAGGATGCCGACGATCGGCGCCAGGATGCCGCCGATGATCACGATGGTCAGCACGATGCAGATCAGCATCGCAATGGTGATGGTGATCTGGAAGTTCAGCGCTTCCTTGGCCTGGTCTGTCACGAAGGACTTGCTGGCGTCATCCTTGTTGATCAGCCAGATGATCAGCGGGCCGATGAACCAGGTGAAGATGCCCAGCAGGTGCGCGGCCAGCGCCATCGTGCGCTGGTCGGCCGGGGCATTGGTGGTTGCCGGCGGCGGCGGGACGTTATCGAATTCACTCACGACAAAACTCCTTTTCATTGGGTGGTCTTGACCCACCAGCACCAAGCTGGATGCGTCAGGCGGGCATAGCTTACGCCATCGATGCCATCAATCATTACCGGCAATGGTCATCCGCCCCAGCAGGATCGAGCCGGTCCGGATGTGCGAGCGCGGGTCGACGTCGCTGCCGACCGCCTCGATGCTGCTGAACATCTCGCGCAGGTTGCCGGCGATGGTGATGCCGTCCACCGGGTACTGGATCTCGCCGTTCTCGACACGGAAGCCGCCGGCGCCGCGCGAATAGTCGCCGGTCACCCCGTTCACACCCTGCCCCATCAGCTCGGTCACCAGCAGGCCGTCACCCATCTGCCGGGCGATCTCTTCGAGCGAGCCGGCATTGGCCGCCAGCTGCAGGTTGTGCACGCCGCCAGCATTGGCGGTGGTCTGCAGACCCAGCTTGCGCGCCGAATAGCTGCCCAGCACGTAACGCTGCAGCACGCCGTCACGGACCAGCGCCGAGGCACGGGTGGCCACGCCGTCGCCGTCGAAGGCGGCCGAGCGCAGGCCGCGGCGCAGGTGCGGCAGTTCGTCAATCTGCATCCACTCCGGGAACAGGCGCTGGCCGACGCTGTCCAGCAGGAAACTGGCCTGGCGGTACAGCGCGCCGCCGGACACCGCCGAAAGCAGGTGGCCGACCAGGCTGCGCGCCACTTCCGGGGCGAACAGCACCGGCATGCTGCCAGTGGCCAACGAACGCGGCTGCAGGCGGGCCACGGTGCGCTCGGCGGCGCGGCGGCCGACCAGACCCACGTCTTCCAGGTCCTCCTGCGCCAGCGCGCTGGTATACCAGCCATCGCGCTGCATGCCGTCGCCCTGCCCGGCGATCAGCGCGCAACCGATCGAATGGTGGGTGCCGCGCTCACGGCCGAAGAAGCCGTGCGAATTGGCGTACACCGACAGGCTCTGCATGCTCGACACGGAAGCGCCATCGGAATTGCGGATCTGCGCATCGGCCTCGCGGCCAGCCGCCTCGCAGGCCAGGGCCAGGTCCACCGCCTCATCGGCCTGCAGCGCCCACGGGCGCCAGCCATCCAGGTCCGGGAAGTCGGTGGCCATCAGTGCGGCCTCGGCCAGGCCGGCGGCCGGGTCATCCTCGGTATGCCGTGCGATCGCGCAGGCCTGCTCGACCGTAGCGGCCAGGCTGGCCTCGTTCAGGTCGCCAGTGCTGGCACTGCCCTTGCGCTGCCCGAAATAGACGGTCACGGCGATGCCACGGTCACGGGTGGACTGCACGGTCTCGACCTCGCCGAGGCGGACATTGACCTCCAGGCCGCGGTCCTCGCTGCAGCTGACCTCGGCCTGGCTGGCGCCCAGCGCGCGGGCGCGGTCGAGCAGCTGCTGGGAGAGGTCGGCCAGCCGTTCCAGCCGGGCCAGGCTGTCGTCGCCGACGGCCACTTCAGGGGCGATCACGTTCAATGCTTTATCCTGTACGGGTTGGGCCCGGCATCACGCCGGGCGACTTTTTTTGAAATCAGGTAGGGACGATGCGCGGACGCGATGAAGAAACCGGTGAATTCCACGACAAGAGCCGCAGCCAGAACCGGCGCGATGCACTCGACGTGCTGGCCCTGGGTGAGAAGCTGGTGTCGCTGACCCCGGCCCAGCTGGCGCGCCTGCCGATTCCGGAAGACCTGCTGCCGCACATCGCCGAGTGCAAGCGCATCACCGCCCACATCGCCCACAAGCGCCAACTGGCGTTCTTGGCCAAGCACATGCGCCGCGAAGAAGAGGCCACGCTGGATGCGATCCGCGATGCGCTCGACGCCAACAGCGAAACCGGCCGCCGCGAAGTGGCGATGATGCACCGTGTGGAAGACTGGCGCGACCGCCTGCTGGCCGAGGGAGACAAGGCGCTGGCCGCTCTGCTCGATGACTATCCGCAGGCCGACCGCCAGCAGCTGCGCACGCTGGTACGCAACGCGCAGGCCGAGAAGGCCAGGAACAAGCCGCCGCGCGCTTACCGCGAGATCTTCCAGGTGCTGCGCGGCCTGATGCTGCCAGCCGCGCTGGGCCTGAAGGCCGGCGCCGAAGACGCCGACCACATCGGGACCGGCGAGGCCGACGAGGACTGAGTCCCCGTCGGCCCGGGCGGTTGCTGTGGCCATCGCCACGCTCAGGCCTGGGTACCGCCGACGGTGATGCCCTCGATCAACAGCGAGGGCTGGCCGACACCCACGGGCACACTCTGCCCGTCCTTGCCGCAGATGCCCACGCCCTCGTCCAGGGCCAGGTCATTGCCGACCATGCGCACCTTCTGCATGGTTTCCGGGCCGTTGCCGATCAGGGTCGCGCCCTTCACCGGCGTGGTGATGCGGCCGTCCTCGATCAGGTAGGCCTCGGTGGCCGAGAACACGTACTTGCCATTGGTGATGTCGACCTGGCCACCGCCGAAGTTGACCGCGTACAGGCCCTTCTTCACCGAACGGATCATCTCCTGCGGGTCGTGCTCGCCGGCGCGCATGTAGGTGTTGGTCATGCGTGGCATGGTCAGGTGCGCGAACGATTCACGGCGCCCGTTGCCGGTCGGGGCCATGCCCATCAGCCGCGCATTGAGGCTGTCCTGCATGTAGCCGACCAGGATGCCGTCCTCGATCAGCGGGGTGCACTGGCTGGGGTGGCCTTCGTCGTCGATGTTCAACGAACCGCGGCGGCCGTCGAGGGTGCCGTCGTCGACGATGGTCACCCCCGGTGCCGCCACACGCTCGCCGATGCGGCCGGCGTAGACGCTGGTGCCCTTGCGGTTGAAGTCGCCTTCCAGGCCGTGGCCGACCGCTTCGTGCAGCAGCACGCCCGGCCAACCCGGGCCGAGCACCACCGGCATCATGCCGGCCGGCGCCGGCACCGCTTCCAGGTTCACCAGCGCCTGGCGCAGCGCTTCCTGGGCAAGGGCTTCGGGGCGGCCGCTGGCAAACAGGTCTTCGTAGCCATAACGGCCACCGCCACCGGCATAGCCGGACTCGCGACGGCCGTTGTGCTCGACGATCACCTGCACATTCAGGCGTACCAGCGGACGCACATCGGCCGCCAGCACACCGTCGCTGCGGGCGATCAGCACCGTATCGACGCCGCCCGACAGGCTCACCATCACCTGCTTCACGCGCGGGTCGGCGGCACGCAGGTAACCATCCAGGCGCTTGAGCACCTCGACCTTGGCTTCGTTGCCGATACCATCGATCGGGTCCAGCGCGGGGTACAGTGCGCGCGCATTGCCGCGCAGCAGCGATCGCCCGGACTGCGCACCGCCCTCACGCGAGATCGCGCGCGCCGACTGCGCCGCCGCCAGCAGCGCGTCGGCATGGATGTCATCGGAGTACGCAAATCCGGTCTTCTCGCCGGAAATCGCACGTACACCCACGCCCTGCTCGATGGAATGGGCACCGTCCTTGACGATGCCGTCTTCCACGCTCCAGCTCTCGCGGCGGGCGTGCTGGAAATAAAGGTCACCGAAGTCGACACCGGGGCCGAGCAACTGGCCGAAGGTGCGCTCCAGGCCAGCGGTATCCAGGCCGCCGGGGCGCAGCAGGCGGTCTTGGGCAAGCGTCAGGGCGATATCAGTCATGGTCTCGATCTGGGGGTGCGGGGGCGCTCAGGCAAGCCCCGTGAACAGGGAACCGCGCTCAGCGCGAGCGCGGCAGGTCGGTGACGGTCGGCGGAATGGCCGGTGCAGACGCCGGCACGGGCGGTGATGGGGTCTTGTCGCGGCTGCGCTCGATCACTTCCACCTTCGGTTCCTTCCATGGACCGGTCACCTTGTAGGTTCGGGCGCCAATCTCGCCCAGCGGCTTGGACAATACCGCATTGGTGGCCGCGCCCAGCGCGGCCCCCACCGGGCCGCCGGCCACCGCACCGACCACGGTCAGCAGGTTGCCCGCGCGCGGGTTGACGTCGATGGTCTGGTCGAACCGCTGGTTGCGCAGGTCGGCCTGGCCACGGATGGTGATGTTGGCCGCCGGGCCTTCGATCAGCACCTTGTCGGTGCGCGCCATGCCCTGGCCGAACTGCATGCTGCCGTCGATCTGGTTGAACGCGAAGCCCCTGGAGAAGAAGTCGCGGAAGTCGAACATCAGGCGCCGCGGCAGCTGCGCGACGCTGAGCAGGCCCAGCACGCGGCCGGCGCCTGGCTCCAGCTCCAGCAGCTGGCCATTGCGCGCGTGCAGGTCGAGGCTGCCCTGCAGATTGCCCAGCTGGAAGTCCGACGGGCCTCCGCTCCACGAGGCCTGCAACTGCGCCTGGCCGGAACCGCCGCGCAACTGGCCGCCGTAGTCAAGATTCTGCATCAACCCACCCAGATCCTCGCTGCGCACCTGTGCGGTCAACTCGGTACGGGCACCGCCGGTCCGGCCCAGCCAGCGACCGCTGATGTCGATCTCCTGGTCCGGCGCACGGAAACGCAGCTCATCCACGTTCAGGCCGTTGGCCAGCGGCCGCGTGCGCAGCACCGCCTGGCCCAGCACCACCTTGCCGAACTTCAGGTCGGCAATGTCCAGCGCGAACGGCGGCAGCTTGGCTGGGTCCATGTCGTTGGCACCGGCCTGTACCCGCGCCGGTGCAGCCGGCGCACCCGGTGCCGCCGGCAGTGACTGCCAGTGCACGCGGTCAAGCTGGCCACTGATCGTGCCACCGTCCGCATTGGGGACGGTCAGGCGTCCGGCCAGCGACGGGCCGTCCAGGCGCACATCCAGTGCCTGTGGACCCGGGTGCAGCTGCAGCCGGGTCTGCTCGAACACGCCGCCGATCAGCTTCAACTGGCCGACCTGGACGTCCACCGCTCGCAGCGGCATCGCATCGTCGTCACCGCCGCCCCGCGCCAGGCCGATCCACTCCAGCGCATCCAGGGTCGCGCTGCGGCCATTGACCGTCAGCCCGCTCGGCGGCGGCTCACGATCAACATGATCACTGCCCAATGTGACCTGCACGCCGGTCTGGTTGTTGTGGCTGCGTGCGGCCAGGGCCAGGCGCTGGCCGAAGGCCACATCGATGCGGCCGGCGCCCATCGGCAACTGCGCGGCCACCGTGGTCGCCAGCGGTTCGGTGGCCGGCTTGTCCAGCGGTGCCGGCAGGTCCAGCCGCGTGCCGACCAGGTCCGAACTCAACCGCAGTTCACTCGGCGGCGCGGGCGCCCCCGGGGCCACCTTGGGCAGGTTGACCGCGATGGTCCACGCTGAAGTGCCGGTGATGTAGGGCTTGAGCCAGGCCATTTCCGGTGCGCGGTCGATCAGTACGCCCGCATCAAGATGCGCCGTCAGCTGCGATTCGAAAGCCCGCGTGCTGTCGTGCACGTAGCCACCAGCGCGCAGGCTCAGGCGGCCATCCTGGCCGAGGTGGCGCACCGCCAGTTCCTCGGCGCCGAAGCCGCCATTGCTGTAGCGCGTCTGCCCTCGCATGTTGTCGAAGGCCAGCTGGAAGCGCTTGTCGACCAGCTTTACGCCGGTCAGGTCGACCGTCCCCTGCAGATGACCACCGCCTTCATCGTGGTGCAGCGGCTGCAGCAGATCGAAAGTCACATGCGCCGGACCACTGGCAACCAGGTTGTCCAGGGTATCGCCATAGTCCTTGTGCAACGGGCTCTGGCGCAGCATCGCCAGCAGCTTGCCGGCCTCGCTCGGCGCGTCGGCGCGCACGTACAGCGGCTGATGGCCGAAGTCCGGAATGCCGGCTTCGAACTTCTGCACCGCCACGCCCGCCAGGTCGCCACGTCCACGCATCTCGAAGCCGGGGCCGATGAAGGCGATATCGGCATCGACCTGCCGCATCAGCGGCCAATCGTGCTGGAAGCGGATGTCGCCATTGCTGATGTGGCCGGTGGCCTCGAAGCGGCCATCGTTGTTGTCGAACGGCCAGTCGTCCAGGTCACCGGTGACCAGGCCGACACCGCCACGCACCTGGCCGCCGGCCAGTGCCATGTCCAGCCAGTCGGTGGCGCCCTTGCTCATCTTGGAGTGGATCCAGAAGCGCTTGGCCGCCGTCATCGGCACGTCGTCCAGCTTGGCGGCCAGCTGCAGCCACGGCCGCGTGCCGTCGCCCTGGAACCAGACGCCGCCGCGCACGTCGGCCGCGTAGTCGGTGCCCTCCACGCGCATCGCCGGCGTTCCGATCCGCCAACCGCCGCCCTCGTCGCGCCACCCCACGATCTGTCCGGCCAGATGCAGGTCATGCCGCACGCCAAAGCCGGTCGGCCAATCGAACTGCAGCTGCCGTTGCGGCTGCAGCTGCAGGCTGAAGCCATCGGCATCGCCTTCGAAACGCCCCCCGAGGCCGCGCAGGCCCGGAGAATTGCCGACGCTGGCAAAGCCCAGTGACTGCAGTTCGCCCTGTGCCCGCAACGGGCCATCACGCTCGCCGGCCAACTGCAATCGGCGCATCTCCAACTGCGGCCTGGACAGGAACAGCCAGCGCCGCAGACCCGGTTCAAGGAGATTGCTCAGGGCCAGCCCTCGCAGCGCGGTGCCGGCCTGCACCGCACCGGCGTTCACCCGCAGCTGCTTGCCGATCTGCAGCTGCAGGCCATCGAGCTGCTGTTCGCCATCTCCGGTCTTCAGGCGCAGGCGCGGCACCTGCAACGCCCAGCCATCGGCCTGGCGCTGCCAGCGCAGGCGGGCCTGCAGCCGCTGCAGCTGCAGCTGCGGCGCTGCCACGCCGGGCATCGGTGCACCGTCGACGCGCACGTCCCGCAGGTCCGAATCGGTGGTCAGCGCGACCGGCGCGAAATCACGCAGGGTCAGCCACAGGTTCAGCTCGCCCTTGCCCTCGCGGAGGCGCACGCCGCCGGCCGCGAGCAAGGGCGACCAGGCATGGAAATCGACCGGGTCGGCGCCGAGCCAGGCCTGGCCGTTGCCACGCGCACGGTCCACGTCCAGTACCGCGGTCAGCGGCAGCGCTTGTGCATCGGCCCAGGCGCGTACACCCACGCGCAGGCGATCACCATTGACCCGCATGCGCAGGTCGATGCGCGGCAGCGTGGTGTCGATGCCGATCCCCGGCGCGTGCACGCCCAGGCGGCCGCCGATCACCTGCAGCTCGCCGAGCCGGCGCAACGCATCCAGCGGATCCCCCCCGTTGTCGGATTGCGGCAACCCGCGCACCGACCAGCGTCCGTCTTCGCCCTGCTGCAGGTCCAGGGCCAGGCCACGCAGGCGCAATTCGGTCAGCGAGCGCCCGGGCAGCAGCCCGCTGTACATCGACACCAGGACTTCGGCCTCGCCGATCGGCAGGCCCTGCCCGGCGCCGATGCGCAGGCCCTTCAGCTGCAGCAGCGGGCCACGCCGGGTCCAGGCGGTCTGCAGCTGGTCGAAACGCACCGGCTGGCCGGCCCGCTCGCTCAGCCAGGCGGCAATCTTCTCCGGATGGCGCTCGGCCAGCGGCAGCAGCTGGCTGAGCGTGCCCACCAGCAGTGCAAGCCCGACCAGGCCCACTGCACAGGCGGCAATGAAATGACGGCGGATCCTTCGCAGTCGCAGGCGCGGCGGCGCGCTCATCGGCCACCGCCGGCCTGCAGCCGGCGAGGATCAGAGCAGAACAACATCGAATTGCTCCTGCAGGTACTGCTCGTCCGCCTGGAAGCGGATGCTCTTGCCGAGAAATTCCTCCAGCTCAGCCACCGCCGAGGACTCCTCGTCGGTGATGCGCGCGACGACCTTGGTCGACGCGATGACCAGCAGGCGCGCGGCATCGAACTGGCGCACGGCACGGGTGATCTCGCGGAAGATCTCGTAGGTCACCGTCTCGGTGGTCTTGATGCTGCCGCGGCCGCTGCACTGCGGGCAGGTTTCCGACAGCTGGCGCTCCAGGCTTTCGACCGTGCGCTTGCGGGTCATCTCCACCAGGCCCAGCGGCGAGAAGTCGTACACCGTGGTCTTGGCATGGTCGCGGGCCAGCGCCTTTTCCAGCGTGCGCAGCACCTGACGGCGATGCTCTGCATCATCCATATCGATGAAGTCGATGATGATGATGCCGCCCAGGTTGCGCAGCCGCAGCTGACGCGCCACTGCCTGCGCCGCTTCCAGGTTGGTGCGGAACACCGTCTCTTCCAGGTTGCGCTGGCCGAGGAACGAACCGGTATTGACGTCGATGGTGGTCATCGCCTCGGTCTGGTCGATCACCAGGTAGCCACCGGATTTCAACGGCACCTGCTTGTCCAGCGCGCGGCCGATCTCGTCTTCCACGCCGAACATGTCGAAGATCGGGCGATCGCCGGCATACAGCTCCAGCTTTTCAGCCAGCACCGGCATGTACTTGGCGACGAAGGCCTGCAACTGGCCGAACGTCTCCTTCGAGTCCACCTTCACCTTGTCCACGTCCTTGCGGATCAGGTCGCGCACGGACCGCAGCGGCAGGCTCAGGTCTTCATAGATGATGCTGCACGACGGCGCCTCGCGGCCGCGGCGCTCGACCACGTTCCACACGCGCGACAGGTAGGCGATGTCCTCGGCGATGGCCTCGGCCGGCTGCCCTTCGGCGTTGGTCCGCACGATGTAGCCGTAGCCACCGTGCTGCGCCGACAGCTCGGTCACCAGCGCCTTCAGGCGGGCACGCTCGGTTTCGTCTTCGATGCGCGCCGACACGCCCACCACCTTGGACTGCGGCAGCAGCACCATGTAGCGCGAGGGAATGCTGATCTGCGTGGTCAGGCGCGCGCCCTTGGTGCCGATCGGGTCCTTCACCACCTGCACCACGATGTCCTGGCCGTCACGCAGCAGCTCGACGATCGGCACGCTGGCCGGCGGTGGCAGGGTGGTGTTCTCGGTGTCGGCGCTGGCCACCGGCGCCGGCCGCACCACGTCGTTGGCGTGCAGGAACGCCGCGCGCTCCAGGCCGACTTCAACGAAGGCGGCCTGCATGCCGGGCATGACCCGCTGCACCTTGCCCTTGTAGATGTTGCCGACCACGCCACGGCGCCAACCGCGCTCGATGTGAAGTTCCTGCAGCATGCCGTTTTCGATCACCGCGACACGGGTCTCGCGCGGGGTCACATTGACCAGGATTTCCTCAGACATCGGCAGCCTCCCTGGCGGCATCGGCAGTGGGGACCGGCACGCCACAGCGCGCCAGCAGACGATCGGTATGCAGCAGCGGCAGCCCCATCACGCCGGAGTAGCTGCCGGAAAGGTGTTCGATCCAGCGTTCGGCCCCACCCTGGATGGCGTAGGCGCCGGCCTTGTCCAGCGGCTCGCCGGTGGCGACATAGGCGGCGATGTCGGCGGCATCGATCGGGGCGAAGGTCACTTCGGAAATGACCAGCTCGCTGTCCAGGCCGCCCGCGCCGACCACCACCACGGCGGTCATCACCTGGTGGGTGCGCCCGGCCAGCCGCGCCAGCATCGCCCGCGCGTCAGCGGCATCGACCGGCTTGCCGAAGACCTCGCCGTCCAGGACCACCTCGGTATCCGAACCAAGCACCCGCGCCTGCGGGTCGTCGGCCAGCACCCGGGCCAGCCCGGCGCGCGCCTTGTCGGCGGCGACCCGGCACACATACTGTTCGGCGCTTTCATTGGCCGCGCGCTGCTCGACGACCTCCAGGTCAAGGGCCTGGAAGGGGCGTCCGAGTCGGGCCAGCAGCTGGTTGCGTCGGGGGGAGCGGGAAGCAAGATAGAGCATCGGCACAGCATAACCTGAGGCCGCCACCTGAATCGTCGGCAACCCGTTACGGAACGCGTACAACCCCGAACAGGCTCACAGCGCGTTCATCGCTACGACACCACCCTCACCGGCACAACAAGGAGATCCCATGCGCCTGACCGCCACCCCGCTGCTGCTTGCCCTGTCCCTTGCCCTTGGAACCTCGATGACTGCTCATGCCGCTCCGTCGTCGCCGTCGATCGCCGCCGCGGCCGAAGGCACCCTGCTGAACATCTCGGCCAACGCCGAGGCCACCCGCGTGCCGGACGTCGCCACCCTGTCGGCCGGTGTGGTTACCCAGGCTGCCGACGGCAACAGCGCCATGCGCCAGAACGCCCAGCAGATGGACAAGGTGCTGGCCGCGATCAAGGCCGCCGGCATCGCCGAGCGCGACGTGCAGACCAGCGGCGTCAGCCTCAACCCGCAGTACCGCTATGCCGACAATGAGGCACCGAAGATCACCGGCTACCAGGCCAGCAACACGGTCAGCCTGAAGGTCCGCGACATCGCCAAGCTCGGCAAGGTGCTCGACGCGCTGGCCGCGCAGGGTGCCAACCAGATCAACGGTCCGCAGTTTGAGATCGACCAGCCCGAACCGGTCTATGACGAAGCCCGCCTGGCCGCCCTGAAGAAGGCCCAGGCCCGCGCCCAGACCTATGCCAGGTCGCTGGGCCTGCAGGTGCGCCGCATCGTCAGCATTTCCGAGAACAGCAACGGCGGTTTCCGCCCGATGCCGATGATGCGCACCATGGCCGCCGGCGCGGCGATGGACAAGGCCACCCCGGTCGCACCGGGTGAATCGACCGTCTCGGTCAACCTGGACGTGGTGTTCGAACTGGGCCGCTGATCGCGCCCGGCACGGCCGACGCAAGGCGGGTCTCGCAGGGGCCCGCCTTTTTCGTGTATTCCGGCGGCGTTGGCTGAAGGCCAGCCCAACGCGCATGCCCCTGCCTCTAGGCAGTGGCCGCCATGCCGCGCTACTGATGGACTGCCAGCCGCGTGCGGCAACCCCGCCACGGACCCTGGTGCGTTGAGGACTTCGTCACTGGCATGGAGGTGGATCATGGTTCGTACCTATCCCGTTGCATCCCCGCACTTCGACCCCGCCCGCGTAGCCGCCTGGAGTGCAGCGATCGCCCTGCACCTGCTGGCCTTCCTGTTGCTGCTCATCCCTGCGACCTACCAGGCCGTGCAGGCCCCGCGTGAAAAGACGCCGGTCCGGCTGATCGAGAGGATCCCGCCACCGCCGGCGCCGCCGGTTCCGGTCCCGCCAAAAGAGATCGTCCAGGTGGTACCGAAGCCGCGGACGCAGCCGGTGGTACCGCCACTGCCCGCGCCCACCGCGACCGTGGAAGAGACTCAGGGCATCGCATTGCCGGCCGCCGAACCGGCTCCGCCGCAATTGGCGCCCAGCATCGACACCTCCACCCCGCTGGCCGGCGCCCAGCTGCAGTACCGCAGCGCTCCGCCGCCGACCTATCCGATCCAGTCCCTGCGCAACCACGAACAGGGCACGGTGCTGCTGCGGGTGGAAGTGGACACCCGTGGCCAGCCGGTCGCGGTCAGCGTCGAGCGCAGCAGCGGCTCGCGCAACCTGGACCAGGCCGCCCGCCAGCAGGTGCTCAAGCACTGGCGCTTCGAGCCTGCCCAGCGTGACGGCGTGGCGGTCCCGGCCATCGGCATGGTGCCGGTGCAGTTCTCGCTGCCGGACTGAGCGTCCCACCGGCCCGGCCTCGCGCCGGGCCGCCCCCCCTGCCACTGCCCGGCAAATGCGGACATGCCCGAGCCAAGCGTTACTGATTAAGCAAAAATTCACGTCTTCGTCACCTGCTGGAAACCTAGATTGGCGCGTCCCGGTATCGATTCGGCGACAGCCCTCAACGCTACGGTTTTCCAGTTAGGAGAGAAGCTGTGAAACACCCGATCCAACGGCCCGCCAGCCGCCGCCGCACCACCCTGGCATCGTCCATCACCCATATCCTTGCTGGCAGCACCCTGCTGCTGGTCGGCGCCGTGGCTTCTTCCTCAGCCTTTGCACAGGAGCAGGCCACCAACCTCGACCGCATCACGGTCACCGGCTCCAACATCCCGCGCACCAACACCGAGACACCGTCGCCGGTGCAGGTGGTGACCCGCCAGGAAATCGACCGCACCGGCAAGACCACGGTCGCCGAGTACCTGCAGACCCTGACCGCCGACGGCGCAGGCTCCATTCCCAAGACCTTCGGCAACGGCTTCGCCGGTGGCGGCGCCGGCATCTCGCTGCGTGGCCTGGGCGCCGGCTCGACGCTGGTGCTGTTGAACGGCCGCCGCATGGCCACCTACGGCCTGGCCGATGACGGCCAGAAGGTCTTCACCGACCTCAGCACCATCCCGCTCGATGCCGTCGAGCGCGTGGAAGTGCTCAAGGACGGCGCCTCGGCGATCTATGGCTCCGACGCCATCGCCGGCGTCGTCAACATCATCCTGCGCAGCGACTTCCAAGGCGCCATCCTGCGCGGTTCCTACGGCATTTCCGGTGACGGCGATGGCGACGCGAAGAAGGCGACCCTCACTGCCGGCACCGGCGACCTGTCCAGCGATGGCTGGAATGCGTTCTTCAGCCTGGACGTCGGCAAGACCGACGCGATCAAGATCAGCGACCGCAAGAACCGCAAGTGGATCGGCACCGGCGATATCCGTCGCTGGGGTTACGACGCTGCAGACGCGCAGTTCCTGGGCGGCGCCTACCTGTCGGGCGGTACCGCCGGCGGCGTGGGTCCCAATGGTTCGGTGTTCGATGCCACCGGCCATCTGGTTGCCCTGCCGGGCTGCGCCGGGCTGACCACGATTCCCGGGCAGAGTGACGCGACCGCGCAGGCCCAGGGTTGCCTGTGGGATCCGGCGCAGCAGTACCGCGACCTGAGCCCGGAAGAGAAGTACGTGAACGTGTTCGGCCGCGCCAGCTTCGCGTTTGGTGAAGGCGGCGAGGTCTATACCGAGATCGGTTACTCGAAGAAGGAAACGATCTTCAGCAATACGCCATCCGGCGTATCCGGCGGCTGGGGCTACCCTGGCGGCCCGGTCAACGCCAACAGCGGTGCCGGTGCGACCCAGCTGTATGCAGGTCATCCGGACAACCCGCTGCCCACCGCGGCCCGCCTGCGTTACAGCGCGTGGGACGTGGGCCCGCGCGTGACCGACAATACCAATGAGTTCAACCGCTTCCTGGTGGGTGTCAAGGGCAACTGGGGCGACTGGAGCTACGACACCGCCTACCTGCATTCCGGCACCGACCTGGTCAACAAGCGCACGGGTTTCCTGCGTTATGACGCAGTACGCTGCGTGCTGGGCAATCCGGCCTGCCCCTATGGCACCTGGCGCATCGGCGACAATGCCTCGCAGACGCCGCAGTCGGTCTACGATGCCATCAGCCCGACCATCAGCGCGCGTGCCAAGTCGAGCCTGGACATGTTCGACTTCACCATCTCGCGCAGCCTGATGGATCTCAAGGGCGGTCCGCTGGGCCTGGCCTTCGGTACGGAGTGGCGCAAGACGAGCAACAGCCTGACGCCGCAGACCTTCACCGATATCGGCCAGATCATCGGCCTGGGCTACTCGGCCTACGACGGCACGCAGAATGTGTATGCCGGCTACGCCGAACTGTCCGCACCGGTGCTGGAGCAGTTGGAGCTGAGCGCTGCGGTCCGCTACGACAAGTACGAAAGCGGCGAAGGCAAGGCCACGCCGAAGCTGGGCGTGAAGTGGACCCCGGCCGACTGGATCGCACTGCGCGCCAGCTACGCTGAAGGCTTCCGTGCGCCGAACCCGGCCGAGAACGGTGACGGTGGCCTGGCCGCTTTCTCCAACGCCCGCGATCCGGTGCGTTGCGCCATCGACCCGGCCAACGAATGCACCGCGCGCTCGGTGGCGATCATCACGCGGCCGAACAAGGACCTGAAGCCGGAAGAGTCCAAGAGCTACTCGGTGGGCATCGTTCTGCAGCCAACCTCGACCACCTCGCTGACTGTGGATGCGTGGGAAATCAAGCGCACCAACGAAATCGCGCAGGGCAGCACCGCCGACGCCATCGCCGCGGGCAACGTTCTCCGCGATGCCAACAACATCGGCGGAGTCGCGAACAGCGGCACCATCCTGGCCGTCAATACCGCCTACGTGAATGCCAACTCCTCGCGCGTCCGCGGCATCGACACCGACATCCGCCAGACCTTCGACATCGGCCCGGGCCAGCTGGAAATGGACCTGCAGTGGAGCCACGTGCTCAAGTTCGAGCGCACCGAGGGTGATACCACCGTCGACTATGTGGGCACCCACGGCAACTGCGACGTGACCAACTGCATCGGCACGCCGAAGGACCGCATCAACTTCGGCACCACCTGGAAGCAGGGCCCGTGGAGCATCAGCGGCGTGGCCAACTACATCAGCAAGCTGGAGAACAAGGACCGCCGCGGCGGTGACTACCTGGCCTTCTATGAAGACGGCGAGCCGGTAGAGAAGATCTCCTCGTTCACCACCTTCGATCTGTCCGGCCGCTGGAACATCACCGAAGCCTTCGAGCTGAACGCTTCGGTGCAGAACGTGTTCGACCGCATTGCGCCGCTCGACCCGAGCACTTATGGTGCAGTCAATTACAACCCGCTGCACTTCAGTGGTGCGATTGGCCGGTACTTCACTGTCGGCGCCAAGTACACGTTCAAATAATCCCGCTGCTGTGTTTGCTTCGAAGGCCCGGGCTGTTGCCCGGGCCTTCGTCGTTTCCTGGCTGTTCGTTGTCCATGCCGGCTCCCGCACACCCGGCCTTGCAGCCATGTTCACGAGTACATGGCTAGGGTGTGCTCGCGGCATCCGGGCCGCAGGGGATCTCAATGGCCACGACATCGCAACGCCTCGGCCTGCCGGCGTTGACTGCACTGGTAGTCGGCTCGATGGTCGGCGCCGGTATCTTTTCGCTGCCGCAGAACGTCGCGCGCAGTGCCGGTCCGGCCGCCGCGATGATCGGCTGGGCCGTCAGTGGCGCCGGCATGCTGATGCTGGCCTTCGTGTTCCAGGCCCTGGCCAACCGCCGTCCGGACCTGGACACCGGCATCTACGCATACGCACGCGAAGGCTTCGGCAACTACATCGGCTTCTCCGCGGCGTGGGGCTACTGGGTTGCTTCGGTACTGGGCAATGCCAGCTTCTTCGTGCTGATCTTCAGCGGCCTGGGCCATTTCATGCCGGTGTTCGGCGAAGGCAACACGCCAGCCGCCGTGGCCGCTTCGTCCGTACTGTTGTGGACCGTCCACCTGCTGGTGCTGCGCGGCCTGCGCACCGCCGCCATCGTCAACGGTCTGGTGACGGTGGCCAAGCTGCTGCCCATCGCACTGTTCCTGGTGCTGGCCGCCGGCGCGTTCCGCATGGAGGTGTTCCGCGCCGACTTCTTCGGCACGCCTGCGCTCGGCGACCTCGGCCAGCAACTGCGCGGCATGATGCTGGTCACCGTGTGGGTGTTCATCGGCATCGAAGGCGCCAGCATCTATTCGCGGCGAGCCGCGCGCCGTGCCGACGTCGGCCGTGCCACGGTGATCGGTTTCCTGGGGGTCTGGCTGCTGCTGGTCCTGGTCAGCCTGCTGTCGATGGGCGTGCTGTCGCAGGCCGAACTGGCCGGGCTGCCCAACCCGTCGATGGCCTACGTGCTGCGCGCCATCGTCGGCGAATGGGGCGCGACGGTGATCATCGCCGGTTCGATCATTTCGGTGCTGGGCGCGCTGCTGGCCTGGGTGCTGCTGTGTGCCGAAGTGCTGTATGCCGCCGCTGGCGACGGCACGATGCCCGCCTTCCTGGGACGCGAGAATGCGCGTGGCGTGCCGGCCAATGCGTTGTGGTTGAGCAACGGGCTGATCCAGTTGTTCCTGCTGCTGGTGCTGTTCAATGCGGGCAGCTACACCGGCCTGGTGCTGCTGGCCGCATCGATGAGCCTGGTGCCCTACTTCCTGTCCACCGCGTTCGGCGTGCAACTGGCCTGGCGCGGGCAGTCCTACGCGGGTGAGCCACGCGTGCGCTGGCGCGATTTCGTGGTCGCGCTGCTGGCCAGCGCCTACGCGCTGTGGCTGGTGTATGCCGGCGGCCTGAACAACCTGCTGCTGTCCGTGCTGCTGTACGTGCCCGGCGTTGTACTGTTTGCGCAGACCCGGCGCCAGCGCGGCGAGCCGGTTTTCACGCGCTGGGAGTGGGCGCTGTTCGGCGCGATCCTGGCAGTAGCGATCGCCACGCTGGCAGCGTTCTGGAAGGGCCGGATCACGCTGTAGCGCCGAGCGCGTGCCCGGCTTGGAGGATGCAGCCGAGCATGGGCTCGCCGCCACAACACGGCAAAAAAAAACCTGCATCTCGCGATGCAGGTTTTGCAAGGTGGCGCCCGAAGTTGGACTCGAACCAACGACCCCCTGATTAACAGTCAAGTGCTCTAACCGGCTGAGCTATTCGGGCAGACGACTAGTATAACCACTCTTCACGCGCGATGGTAGGGGTGATTGGCAATCATTGCGGCAGCCCGATACAGCTGCTCGGCCACCACCAGACGCACCAGCATGTGCGGCAGCGTCAGCGGTCCGATCGACCACTTTTCGTCGGCCAGCGCGGAGACCTCTGGCGAATGCCCTTCCGGGCCACCGATCAGGAACGCCAGGTCCCGGCCCTGCCCGCGCCAATGCTCCAGGCGCTGCGCCAGCTGCTCGGAACTCAACTGCCGCCCCGGCACGTCCAGTGCCACCACGTAAGCGTTCTTCGGCAGCGCGGCGATGACCCGCTTGCCTTCATCCTCGGTGGCACGGCGCGGATCGCGCCCCTTGCCGCGCAGGCCGGGTTCGATTTCCACCAGCTCGAACGGCAGCCAATGCGACAGCCGCTTCTGGTACTCGGCGAAGCCCTGCGCGACCCAGCTGGGGGCGCGTTCACCGGTGGCGATCAGGCGGGCTTTCATCAGCGGTCCTCCAAAACGTCGACGGCGCCATCGGCGCCGTCGAAGGGATGCATCATCGTGTGGCTCAGGCCACTTCGTCGTCGCTGGACGGCGGCTGGTCGCCGACGGTCCACAGGCGCTCGAGCGCGTAGAACTCACGCACGCGCGGCAGCATCACGTGGACGATCACGTCGCCCAGATCGACCAGCACCCACTCCGCTTCGCGCTCGCCTTCAACACCCAGCGGCATCACGTCGAGGTTCTTGGCAAAGCGCACGACTTCATCGGCAATCGACTTGACGTGACGGGTCGAAGTGCCCGAAACGACGATCATGTAGTCGGCAACGCTGGACCGGCCGCGCACGTCGATCTCGACCAGGTCCTTGGCCTTCAGGTCTTCGGTGGCTTGGCGGACGCTGGCCAGCAGTTCCGGCACGGACGGCGGCGGGCTGGGCAGATCGACCTTGATGGTCTGGGGCTGGGTCTGGTTGCTCAAAGTGGATCGACTCGATAAACGTGGGGGCGATTATACGGGGATGGCGCGGCCGCGCCATTCACGCCGTGCCCGGGCGGTACAGCCCGTGTGCAGCGACATAGTCGGCCACGGCCGGTGGCAGCAGTGCGCGCCAGGGACCGCCAGCGGCAATCTGCGAGCGCACGGCGCTGGCCGATTCCTCGCGCAGTGGATGGTGCAGGCGCAGGATGCGCCCGGCCGGGCTGGCGAACAGCGCCTGCTCATTGTCGGCCCAGCGCCCTTGCAGGGCGCGCCCCAGCTCGCCATCGATCGACGCCTGCAACGGACTGCCCGGCCGTTCGGCCACCACGAAGTGGGCCAGATCGAACAGGGCCTCCCATTCGTGCCAGCCGGACAGCCCCAGCAGGCTGTCGGCGCCCACCAGCCAGGCCAGCGGCCGGCTCGGACCCAGCTCGCCACGCAGCTCGCGCAGGGTGTCGACGGTGTACGACGGGCGACCGGGGCAGCGGGTGGCACGATCCAGTTCGCGACGGTCCAGCAGCAGCCCCGGCTCGTCGCCGATGGCCAGCGACAACATCGTGCAGCGCTGCTCAGCGGTGGCACCGGGCACCGCGCGGTGCGGCGGATCGGCGGCCGGCAGCATGCGCACGGCGACCTGCAGTTCATCACGGGCCGCACGCGCGATCGCCAGGTGCCCGAGGTGCACCGGATCGAAGGTGCCCCCGTAGTAGATCCGCAGGCTCATCACTCAGGCCCGCGCCAGCAGGCGCACGGCACGCGGTTCGGCCACGGCCACCAGCAGGCGTTCCAGCGCCAGCCAGGCGTCGCCGTCAGCGCGCCCCTTGGCAATGCGGTCGACCAGCCCCGCCTCGGCCACGAAGCGCTCCCAGCGCTTGCCTTCCGGGTGCCGCTGCAGCGCGCGCTTGTAAGGCGCCTGCCGCGATTCCCAGATGCCGCGCGATTTCATTTCAGCGGCCAGGTTGCCACCACGCGCCTGCACGCGGGCCAGGCCTGCGCCCGCCAGCAGTTCGCGGATCACGATCGGCATCAATGCGGCCACCGCCTCCCCTTCACCGCGCAGGCCGGCCAGCATGCGCAGCACCGCCGGCGGCTGGCCGGAGAACGTCGCCTCCACCAAGCGGAACACGTCGTAGCGGGCAGCGTCAGCCACCAGCGACTCCATCCGTTCCACATCCAACGGCTGGCCGTCGGCCAACAGCGCCAGCTTGTCGATTTCCTGGGCGGCGGCCAGCAGGTTGCCCTCCACCCGCTCGGCCAGGCGCTGCACGGCAGCCGGGTCGGCACGCAGGCCCTTGCCGCGCAGGCGGCGCTCGATCCAGTCCGGCAGTTCGTGCGGCTTGATCGCCCATGCCACCGACAGCACGCCGATGCGGCTGACCGCCTCGGCCCACTTGCCCTGGTGGGCCTTGCTCCATTCATTGGCGGTGATCATCAACACCACGTCCGGCGCCGGGTTGGCGCAGAACTGGCTGATCACCTCGGCGCCCTCCTTGCCCGGCTTGCCGCTGGGCAGGCGCACCTCGACCAGGCGGCGGGCGCTGAACAGGCTGGGCGCATTGAAACTGGCGTCAAGCTGGTTCCAGTCGAAATCACGCCCGTCGGCGTCGAACACTTCGCGTTCGCCGATGCCCGAGGCGCGCGCACGCGCGCGGATGGCATCTGCGGCCTCCAGCACGCGTAGTGTTTCCGGGCCTGCGATCAGGTATACCGGCGCCAACGCGGTGTCAGCGCCCTGGCTGGCCAGCTGCTCCGGACGCAGTTCCATCGTCGCTGCCGCTCAGTGCTTGACGGCGGCGGCCGGCTCTGCCGGCACCGCGCCCTCGATCGGCTTGGCCTTCGGCGCGGACAGGCTGCCCCCCTTCTCGATCTCGGCGCGGACCACGCTGTCGATACGGCGGATGATCGAGGCAGACATTTCCCGGCGCAGCTCCGTGGCCAGGATTTCGCGTTCGGTGGTGGTGCCGGTGGCGTCGGTCGGCGGCGACACGTAGTCGCGTGACAGTTCGATCACCTGCTGCGGCACCAGTTCGCTTCCATCCTCGCGGCGGAAGATGAAGATCACCGCATAGCGCAGGCTGTACTCCTGCGCACGACCCTGCGAGTCGATGGCGATCGGGAGGTCACCCCAGCGCTCGGACAACACCTGCAGCTGGGTACTGGGTTCCTTGCTGTCCTCATCGGCCAGCCTGGCACCGGAGGCCAGCAGGCTGCGATTGAGCAGCTTGACCAGTTCACTGTACGGGGCGGTGGAGACCACCTTCACCGGGGCGGTGTCGGTCGGCAGCATCAGCTTGTTGCGCAGATGGAAGCCGCAGCCGGCAAGGCCGAGGACAAGAACGAGGGCAAGCAGGATTCGGGTCATGGAGACAGTCTGGCGGAGCCGGGCGATCACGGCAACACACAGCGTGCCCGAAGCCGCGTGAATGCAGGGCCATCAAGCACCCGGCCCTGCTTCTGGAAAGGCACCGGCCACCGCGCGGGTGGCCGGTGCGAGGTACATCAGGCGGCGACGATGTTCACGATCTTGCCCGGGACGATGATGATCTTGCGCACCGTCAGGCCTTCCATGAACCTGGCCGCGTTGGGCTCGGCCAGCGCCAGCGCCTCGACCTGCTCGCGCGCGGCATCGGCCGCCACCTCGATGGTGCCGCGCAGCTTGCCGTTGACCTGCACCGCCAGGGTCAGCGCATCGCGTACCAGCGCACTGCTGTCGGCCTGCGGGAACGGCTGGTCTTCCAGCAGCGTCTCGCCATGGCCCAGCACCTGCCAGAGGGCGTGGCTGGCATGCGGCGTGATCGGGTTCAGCAGCAGCACGACGGCCTGCAGCGCTTCCTGGCGCACCGCGCGGCCCTGCTCGCTGTCGTCCTCGAACCTGGCCAGCGCGTTCATCAGCTCCATCACCGCTGCGATGGCGGTATTGAAGCTGTGGCGGCGGCCGTAGTCGTCACCGACCTTGCCGATGGTTTCATGGGTCTTGCGGCGCAGCGCCTTCTGGTTGGCATCCAGTGCTGCAACGTCCAGCGCCGGGGCGGCACCGTCGGCAGCATGCTTCTGCACCTGGGCCCACAGGCGGCGCAAGAAGCGCGCCATGCCGTCCACACCGGCCTCGTTCCACTCCAGCGACTGCTCCGGCGGCGCGGCGAACATCGAGAACAGGCGCACGGTGTCGGCGCCGTACTTGCCGACCATCGCCTGCGGGTCCACGCCGTTGTTCTTCGACTTGGACATCTTCTCGGTGCCACCGACCACCACCGGCTGGCCGTCGGCGATCAGGGTGGCGCCGGTGATGCGGCCGCGCTCGTCACGCTGCACTTCCACATCGGCCGGGTTGATCCAGTCCTTCGAACCGTCCGGATTCGGGCGGTAGTAGGTCTCGGCGATCACCATGCCCTGGCACAGCAGGTTGCGCGCCGGCTCGTTGCTGTCCACCATCCGCGCGTCGCGCAGCAGCTTGTGATAGAAGCGGAAATACATCAGGTGCAGGATCGCGTGCTCGATGCCACCGATGTACTGATCGACCGGCAGCCAGTAGTTGCCGCGCTTGTCGACAGCGTCACGGGCACCCGGCGAGGTGTAGCGGGCGTAGTACCAGCTCGACTCCATGAAGGTGTCGAAGGTGTCGGTCTCGCGCTCGGCGGCGCCACCGCATTCCGGGCAGGTGGTCTTGCGCCATTCCGGGTCGGTCTTGATCGGCGAACCGGTCCCGGAGAACGCCACGTCCTCCGGCAGTACCACCGGCAGCTGCTCCTCCGGCACCGGCACCGCACCGCACTTGTCGCAGTAGATCACCGGAATCGGGCAGCCCCAGTAGCGCTGGCGGCTCACGCCCCAGTCGCGCAGGCGGTAGTTGACGCGGCGCTGGCCCTGGGCCTTGCGCTCGAAACGTTCGGCCAGGGCTTCGAAGGCCCCCTGGAAATCCAGGCCGTCGAACTCGGCCGAGTTCACCAGCTCGAACGCACGGCTCTTGTCGCTGTACCAGTCCTGCCAGCGGCTACCGTCCCAGTTGCGCTCTTCGTCGGTGCGCGCATCCTTCAGCGCGATCACCTGCTTGATCGGCAGGCCGTACTTGTTGGCCACTTCGTTGTCGCGCTGATCATGGCCCGGAACGGCCATCACCGCGCCGGTGCCGTAGCCCATCAGCACGAAGTTGGCGACCCACACCGGCACCGGTTCGCCGGTGACAGGATGCAGCGCGCGCAGGCCGGTATCCATGCCGCGCTTTTCCTGGGTTTCCAGTTCAGCCTCGGATACACCGCCCTGCTTCAGGTCGGCCAGCATCGCGGCCAGTTCCGGGTTGTTCTTCGCTGCGTGCAGCGCCAGCGGGTGTTCGGCGGCGATCGACACGAAGGTCACGCCCATCACCGTGTCCGGGCGGGTGGTGAACACGCGCAGCGGATCCAGCACGCCACCATCGACGTCGCGCACGTCGAACTGGATTTCCAGGCCCTCCGAGCGGCCGATCCAGTTGCGTTGCATGGTCTTGACCGATTCCGGCCAGCCATCCAGCTCGTCCAGGCCATCCAGCAGTTCCTGGGCGTAGTCGGTGATGCGCAGGAACCACTGCGGGATCTCACGCTTCTCCACCAGCGCACCGGAGCGCCAGCCGCGGCCGTCGATGACCTGCTCGTTGGCCAGCACGGTCTGGTCGACCGGGTCCCAGTTCACCACCGCGTTGCGGCGATAGGCCAGGCCCTTGCGCATCAGGCGGGTGAACATGCGCTGCTCGTGGACGTAATAGTCCGGACGGCAGGTGGCGAACTCGCGCGACCAGTCGATGGCATAGCCCAGCGATTTCAGCTGGCTGCGCATGTGGTCAATGTTCTTGTAGGTCCACGCCGCCGGCGCGGTCTTGTTCTTGATCGCGGCGTTTTCCGCCGGCAGGCCGAACGCGTCCCAGCCCATCGGCTGCAGCACGTTGTGGCCGGTCATGCGCTTGTAGCGGCTGATCACGTCGCCAATCGTGTAATTGCGCACGTGGCCCATGTGCAGCGCACCGGACGGGTACGGAAGCATCGACAGGCAGTAGTACTTCGGCTTGTCCGAGGTCTCGTCGACCTCGAAGGCACGGGTGGCGTCCCAGTACTGCTGGGCGGCGGATTCAACCTGCTGCGGGTCGTAGGCGTTGGTTTCAGCGCTGGTCATGGAACACGCGGATGCGGCGGCAAAGCGGTACAGCGTACCGCAGTGCGGCAAACGTCTCCAATCCTGCCCGCTGGGGGTGGGCGCCGCGATGCCCCGGGAGCCGTCTCAGCGTTGGCGCGACAGCGGCAGTGCGGTGGCCAGCCAGGCCACCCAGCAGGCAAACGCCAGCCGTTGTGCCAGCGGCGCCGGCAGCACGCCCTGCAGGGCAAACGCGGCCACCGCAGCCAGCACGCCGCAGCCCAGGGCCAGGGCGCCCAGGGCGCGGCCATGCGCCTGACGCAGCTGTGTCGTGCCCAGCAACAGGGTCCCGGCGACGAAGCCCAGCACCCAGATCATCCAGGCACTGGCATGCAGCTGGCTGTCCGGCCCATGCAGATCGTCCACGTCCAGCGGCAGCAAGCCCATCGCGGCAAAGCCCAGGCCAGCCAGCAGCAGCATCTGGCTGCCGACCCTCGGTGCCCAGCCGGCAGTGGCGGGCAGGCTGCGGCGCAGGCGCTCAGCCACCACCGCGGCGAGCACGCCGGGCAGCACGAAGCCAAGCAGATTGAAGGCCAGCGCATGCGGTACACCCCGCGCACCCAGCAGCGCCACCGGGTGGCGGGCCTGTGCATAACCCTCCAGGCCGGCACCGAAGCCAGACACAGCCAGGACGAACACGACTGCGGCAAGCAGTCCCAACCAACGATCAAGCCGGACCATGGACATTGCGCGCAGTCACCCGGAAAAGAATGGATCAGCGCATTGTCGCGGCAGCGACGCGGTGCGCCAAGCACGCGGCCGAGGCCGGGTACTTCCGGCGCACCTCGACCACTACGCCGGTCAGCTGCGGAAAGCGGGCGATCCACGAGCTGTACTGCGTGCCACGCCCCCGAGGCCGTCGCGCGCAATGTGATGGCAGGGTTGAGACGGACATCGATCGTCACCATAGAATCGGTCTCCAGATGCCAAGCGATGCTTTCCCCATGACCGAGACGACCTACGTATTCGACGCCACCACTGCGACCTTCGAGGCCGAAGTCCTGCAGAAGTCGCTGCAGACGCCGGTGCTGGTCGACTTCTGGGCCACCTGGTGCGGGCCGTGCAAGACCCTCGGCCCGATGCTGGAAAAGCTGGCTGCCGAGTACAACGGTGCGTTCGAGCTGGCCAAGGTCGATGTCGACAAGGAACAGCAGATCGCTGCGGCCTTCCAGATCCGCTCGGTGCCGACCGTGTTCCTGGTCAAGGGCGGCCAGCTGGTGGACGGCTTCCCCGGCGCCATTCCGGAAGGCCAGCTGCGTGAGTTCCTGGCCCAGCACGGCATCGTACCGGCCGATGTGGGCGATGCTGTCCCCGAAGATGACACCCCGCTGGATCCGCAGGCGCAGGTCGATGTGCTGCGTGCGCAGATCGCCGCCGAGCCGGACAAGGATGAACTGAAGCTCGACCTGGCCCTGGCCCTGCTGCAGATCGGTGGCGTGGACGAGGCAGGCACCCTGATCGACGGCCTGCCTGCCAACCTGGCCACCGACGACCGCGCCGTGCGTGCCCGCGCCCGCCTGGCCTTCGCCGCCGCGCTGAAGGATGCACCGGCCGCCGAGGTACTGGACGCACGCATCGCCGCTGACGGCAAGGACCTCAAGGCCCGCCACCTGCGCGGCGTGCAACTGCTGCTCGGCGGTCATGACGAGGCCGCGCTGGCCCAGTTCCTGGAAATGCTGCGGATCGACCGCGGATTCGAGGAGGGCCTGCCGCGCAAGGCGCTGATCGACGCCTTCAATGTGATCTCCGACGAGGATCTGGTCGGCCAGTACCGCCGCAGGATGGCGTCGCTGCTGTTCTGAACGGGAACCCGCTCCGTTCAGAATCCCTGCACTGAACGCGGGCAATAATGCCCGCGCTGGTGGCCACGCGGTCGCCACGATCCGTTCGGGGGGATGAGGTCGGGGCCATGGGGTCTTGCAGCTGCACCCCCGCATTGCCGGGATTGCAAACTGTGACCGTCGTCCGCTCTCTGTCGTTCGCCATGCATTTAAGGGGCGCTCTGCTCTGCGCCCTCTTCCTGATGCCCGCCATTGCCGGCGCCCAGGACTGGAACTACCGGGTCCGGCCCGGCGATACCCTGTGGGACCTGGGCGGGCTCTACCTGAAGCCCTCGGTACGCTGGCAGCAGCTGCAGCAGCACAACCGCATCGACAACCCCTACCAGTTGCCGCCGGGCCAGCTGCTGCGCTTCCCGATCAGCTGGCTGCGCACCGAACCGGCGCCGGCCCGGGTGCTGTCCGTGCGCGGCAAGGTCGCGCTGGCAGGCGCCGATGGCACGGCGACCCGCGCGCTCCAGGCCGGCGAACAGCTGCATATCGGTGACACCGTGGAGACCGAAGGCGATTCCAGCATCACCCTGGAATTCGCCGATGCCTCGCGCCTGCAGCTGCGCGAGTACTCGCGCCTGCGCCTGGACCAGCTGAGCCGTTACGGCCACACCGGCATGGTCGACACCCGACTGCGCCTGCAGCAGGGGCGAGCCAGCAACCGGGTGACGCCGGCGCGCGGCCCCGCCTCGCGCTACATCATCGATGCGCCCACCGCGACCAGCAGCGTGCGCGGCACGGTGTTCCGGGTCAGCGCCGGGGATAACGGGCACGTCGGTGCCACCGAGGTCCTGCAGGGCAAGGTGCAGGTCGGCAACTCCCATGGCCAGCGGCTGGTCCGGCCGGGCGAGGCGACCCGCAGCAGCAGTGCCGATGCGGCGCCCGCTGCGGTCTCCGCACTGCTGCCGGCGCCGGCGCTGCGCAATGACGCGCTGCGCCTGGCGCCGCTGCCGACCGTGCTTGCCTGGGAACCGGTCAATGGCGCCGATCATTACCGGGTGGAAGTGGTGCAGGCGGCAACGCCGGAGATCCTGCTGTTCGCCGCCACCACCGCCGACACCCGGCTGGCGATCGGCGATCTGCCGCCTGGCCAACTGCGCATCCTGTTGCGCGCGGTCGACGCCCAGGGGGTCGAAGGCCTGGATGCCAGCGCCGATTTCGAGCTCGGTGACCAGCCACCACCGCCGCTGACCGTATCGCCGCTGCATGGGCAGACGATCAACAGCGACCGCCCGCGTTTCCGCTGGAGCCAGGCCCCCGGTGCGCGCAGCAGCGTCCTGCAGATCGCCACCGAACCCAGCTTCCTGCAGCCCCTGCAGGAGCAGGCCACCCATGCGACCGACCTGCGCCTGGCGCAACCGCTGCCGCCCGGCCAGTACTACTGGCGGGTGGCCTCGCGCGATGGCGAAGGCCGACAGGGCCGCTATGGCCAGGCGTTGCCGCTGCAGCTGAGCAATGAACCGATGGACCCGGCCCTGCAACCACCCGAGGCCGCACACGGCGAGCTGACGCTGCGCTGGCAGGCCGGCAGCGAGGGCCAGCGCTACCGGGTGCAGGTGGATCGCCGCGGCGACTTCAAGGCACCGCTGGTCGACGAAACCGTGGACCAGCCGCAGGTGAGCTTCAAGCGCCCGTGGAGCGGCACCCTGCATGTACGCGTGCAGTACATCGACGATGACGGCCACGCCAGCGCGTTCTCGCCTGCCCAGCAGGTCCCGCTGCCGTGCCGCCTGTGCTACGGCGCGGGTGGCGGTGCCCTGCTGCTCTGGTTGTTGTTGTGAGGCGCTCGCCGCTGCCATGGTCGAAGCGGATCCTGCTGGCCCTGCTGGCCGGCGTGCTGACCATCGTGGCCAGCCAGGGACAGTGGCTGTGGCGGCAGGACGAGGCGGCCTATGACGCGTTGGTCGGCAACTGGGATTACCGCCCCGATCCCAGCGTGCTGATCGTCGCCATCGACGAAGGCAGCCTGCAGCGCATCGGCCAGTGGCCCTGGCCCCGCTCGGTGCATGCACGCCTGCTTGACCGCCTGACCGATGCCGGCGCCGAACGCGTTGCGCTGGACCTGATGCTGTCCGAACCGGATCGCCGTGACAGCCGACAGGATGATCAACTGGCGGCCGCCATCCGACGCAATGGCCGGGTGGTGCTGCCGGTGCTGGCCGCACCGGCGGCCGGCGACCGCATGGCCGAGGAGATGCTGCCGATCCCACAGATCACTGCCAGTGCTGCCGCCATCGGCCACACCGATGTCGAGGTGGATGGCGACGGCGTCGCCCGTGGCGTCTATCTGCATGCAGGTATCGGCCAGCCGCACTGGCCGGCACTGGGCCTGGCACTGGCCGACCTGCCTGCCGGTGCCGTACGCGGCCTGCCCGATCCCGACCCGGAACTGGGCTCGCCCTATCAATGGCGTCGCGACGATTACGTTCGCGTGCGCTACACCGGCCCCCCCGAGCGGCTGCCGCAGGTGTCCTATGCGGACGTTCTCGATGGCCACGTGGACATGGCGATGCTGCATGGCCGCCGCATCGTAGTTGGCATGACGGCCAGCGGCATTGCGCCCCGCCTGCTGACCCCGACCACCCGCGAGTTCTGGATGAGCGGCAGCGAGTACCAGGCCAACATCACCTCGATGCTGCTGCAGCACAGGCAGATCGATGTTCTACCGCATGCCTGGCAGCACGCCATCAGCGGTGTGCTGGTGGCGCTGTGCGTGATCCTGCTCGGCCTGCGCCTGCCCTGGCTGGTCGCGCTGTGTTCGTTGCCGATGCCTGCCCTGCTGAGCTGGCTGCTGCTGCGCACGAGTGACCTGTGGTGGGCGCCGGCCAGCGCGATGCTGGGCGTGACGCTGGCACTGCTGGTCTGGGCGGTGTGGCGGATCTCGGCCTGGCACCGCCAGGCCAACCGCGACGCCCTTACCGGCCTGGGCAACCGCCTCCGCTTCGAGCAGTCGCTGCAGCAGGAATGCGATGCAGCGCGGCGCAGCGGCAAGCCATTGAGCCTGGCGTTGATCGACGTCGACCACTTCAAGCGCCATAACGATCGCCACGGGCACCAGGTCGGCGACCGCGTGCTGCGTGATGTCGCCCGCCTGATCGGCGCCCATGCGCGCCGCCCGCGCGACATGGCGGCACGCTACGGTGGCGACGAATTCGCGCTGGTGCTGCCGGATACACCGGCCGAGGGCGCACGCCAGGTGATTGAGGACCTGATTGCCTGCGTGCGCGCCTTGCCGGCGCCGGGCGATGGCAGCGACGATACCGTCACGCTCACCATCGGCGTATTCACCCGCGTGCCCGACGGCGAACTGCAGCCCCACCATTTCGTGGAAGGCGCCGACACCGCCCTTTATCAGGCCAAGGCCAACGGCCGCGACGGATACATGATCGACGGCCCATGAGGCAGGACATGCACGCCGCCGTAGGACACACGCCCGGGGTGCAACATACGCATGCGAATGGTTAGACTGGGCGCCTCGCCTCGCGCCCCCGGACCCGCATGAACGCCCGCCTGTTCCGCTTCGGCATCAACCTGTGGCCACCGTTCCTGTTCACCGGCATCCATGTCACCCGCATCACGCCCGATTACCGGCAGATCGACGTCGAGCTGCGGCTGCGGCCGTGGAACCGCAACTACGTCGGCACGCATTTCGGCGGCAGCCTGTTCGCGATGACCGACCCGTTCTGGATGCTGGGCCTGCTGCACATCCTCGGCCGTGACTACTACGTGTGGGACCGGGCCGGTGCGATCGATTTCCTCAAGCCTGGCCGGGGCACGGTGCGCACCTCGTTCCGCATCGACGATGCGCTGCTGTCCGAACTGCGTGCCGAAGCAGCGGGCGGCGAGAAGGTGCTGCGCTGGTTCAGCAACGACGTCGTCGACGACAGCGGCGAGGTGGTCGCCCAGGTGCGCAAGCAGGTCTATCTGCGGTTGAAGCCACACGCGCGCTGATCCGGCGCGGGCGCTGTCCTCTGCTGCCCTGCCAGGGAGGCTCCGATGCGCCCGTATGCGCGTGTGCACCTGCGGAGCGAAGGCAGCCGCGAGGATGACGGGGACAGCGCGCACTGGCCGCCGCTGCTCAGTCGCGCGCGGCGGCGGCCGGGGCGTCCCCTGCCACCAGCGATACCGACAACCATGGGCTCTCGTCGGTGCTGCGCGGCGCTGAGCGCCGCGGTACCTGCAGGCGGCGGCCATCGGCCGACAACTGCGGTGTCCGCACCTGCGAGCGGAACTGGGCAGGCAAGCGCTTCAGCGCATCCACAGGGTCCTCGGCCTGCTGTCGCAGCCAGCGTTGCGCACCGATCAGCCGCACCATCGCGGCGGCATCCTGGGGCCGTGACGAATAGGCGGGATAGGCCGGGCCCGCGATATCGGCCAGCACGCACCCCATGACGTTCGACAGGCAGCCGAAGTCATGCTGCGGCGGTGCCGGTACCGGCAGCGGACGATCCGCCTCCAGCGCGGTCATCGCCGCCGCGCCACAGGCCCAGCCCAGGTTGCCCGCCACTCGCGCCAGGGTGCTGCTGCGATCGAGTACCAGCACGCCACCGAACTCCTGCGCCGAGGTTTCGATCGCAGCCCTGCTCATCGCATACTCGCCCTGCATCGCACGGCACAGGCTCTGTTCGGCGGCCCGCATCGGCTTCATCGCCTGCTCGCATTCCGCTGGCAGCGGTTGGTCGGCCGGCAGTTCGACCAGCATGTCGGCCAGCAGCTGGGCATTGGCCTGCACCAGGCTGGCACCGATGATGCTCTCCACCAGGTAGCTGCCGCCCGTCACCAGCCGGCGGCCCAGCTGCAGCCCCCGGCAACTGCCACGCAGTGCACCGTCGATATCACCCTGCACATACGCCAGCGCGCGTGCGCTGGTGGCGTCGATCACCAAACCATAGGCCGGCATCGGCACCAGGATGCCCTCCCCTTTTGGCCGGAACGGCGACACGAAGTGATCCGCATCGGCCAGCTGGTCCAGGCGCGCATGCAGCTGCTGGTGGCCAGCGTGGGCATCGACGAAGCGCTGCGGGTCCGCACGCACCTGGCCGAGGCAGTCACTGGCGGTCGGTCCGCAGCTGGCCGAAGGCCGTGAATGCAGCTCGACGTGGTCTTCTGCCAGCTGCGGACGGGCGCCGCCATTGCCGCGCGGATCCGCCTCCCAGCGCTGTACATCCCGGGCCAACGCCTGATCGCGCTGGTCCGGGTCGAGATCGTCGAACGCGAGTGTCCACAGCAGCGCAAAGCCGTTGCGGCCATCAGCGGGCAGGCGGGCCTGCAACCGCTGCTGGGCCTGCAGCCGTGATTCCGGCACCGGCCACATGCGCGAGGCGCACCACACCACGATGGCCAGCACCAGCAGTCCTGCTAGGGCCCAGCCCAGTCCGCGCAGAATCTTCAACACAGCTTCCCTTCCATGCATCGTTGCCGCAGTCGATCCCCCAGCGTAATCGACCGGCCGTGGCCGCTACAATGCGCGCATGTCGCTCGAAGCCCCCGCCCTGGTCCCCCGCCCCTCCCTGCAGCGCCTGTTCCTGACCGGCCTGCTGACCCTGCTGCCGATCTGGCTGACCTGGGTCGTGGTCAAGTTCGTGTTCGTGCTGCTTTCGGGCATTTCCAGCCCATTGGTGGTGCCGCTTTCCGAGCAGATCGCGACAAGCTTCCCGCATTACCTCGGTTGGGTCCGTGCCGAGTGGATCCAGAACACCATCGCCCTGCTGGCCACCCTGCTGGTGATCCTGGCGGTGGGCGTGGCCAGCCGCCGCGTGCTCGGCCAGCGCCTGCTGCGCTGGGTCGGCGCGGTGATCAAGCGCATTCCGCTGGCCAGCATCATCTACGACAGCGCCAAGAAGCTGCTGGACATGCTGCAGACCGAGCCGGGCAGCACCCAGCGCGTGGTGCTGATCGATTTCCCGCACCGCGACATGAAGTCGGTCGGGCTGGTCACCCGCGTGATCAAGGAACACGGCACCGACCGTGAACTGGCCGCGGTGTACGTGCCAACCACACCGAACCCGACCTCGGGTTACCTGGAGATCGTGCCGGTGGAGCTGCTGACCCCGACCGACTGGACCGTCGACCAGGCCATGAGCTTCATCATTTCCGGCGGTGCCGTCGCACCGTCCAGCGTTCCGTTCACGCGCGCAGGCGAACGCAGCGAATGACCACCGCGGCGCCAATCGAGCGCCCGCTGCAGGACCGCGCGGTCCTGCTGTTCATCGTGCTGGCCGCGTTCTTCTGCGGCAACGCCGTGCTGGCCGAACTGATCGGGGTGAAGATCTTCGCGCTGGAAGACACCCTCGGCATTGATCCGCTGAACTGGAACCTGTTTGGCCAGACCGGTTCGCTCAGCTTCACCGCCGGTACCCTGCTGTGGCCGGTGGTGTTCATCATGACCGACACGATCAACGAGTTTTTCGGCAAGCGCGGCGTGCGCTTCATCTCGTGGTTGGCCGTGGTGCTGATCGCCTATGGCTTCCTGTTCGCCTTCGCAGCGATCTCGCTGGCGCCGGCCAGCTGGTGGGTCACCTCGATGGACGGCCACGGCGTGCCGGACTACCAAGCGGCATTCGCAGCGGTGTTCGGCCAGGGCATGTGGACCATCGCCGGTTCGCTGGTGGCCTTCCTGCTCGGCCAGCTGATCGACGTGGCCGTGTTCCATCGCATCCGCCAGGCCACCGGCGAGCGCCACGTGTGGCTGCGTGCGACCGGATCCACCGCGATCTCCCAGGTGGTGGACAGCTTCGTGGTGATCTGGATCGCCTTCGTGCTCGGCCCGCAGCACTGGCCGACGTCGCTGTTCCTGGCCGTCAGCAGCGTCAACTACATCTACAAGATGGGCTTTGCGATCGCATTGATCCCGTTGCTGTACCTGATGCGGCGCGCGATCACCCGCTACCTGGGCGCCGACAGGGCCGCCGTCCTGCGCGCCGCGGCCGCGGCTGACTGAAGCCCCAGCGGCAAAAAGCTGACTGCGCCTTTACGCTGGCCGTACGCGGCCGGATCGTGCAAGCTCCACGGTCTGTGTTCCACGGAAGCTCCTGATGCCGCATCCCACCCGCGCCCTGGCCGCCGCCATTGCCGCGTTGTTCCTGTTCAGTGCCATGCCGTCGGCCGAAGCAGCGAAGAAAAAGGCCAGCCGCCCTGCCGCTGCGCAGACCCGCCAGGCTGCCAAGCCCAAGGCCAGGCCCGCCCGCGCCACCGCGCCGGCGCGTGGCAGTTCGGCGCGCCGCGCCGCGCCCCGCCCGGTCGCCCCAGCCCGGGCCGTACCCAAGCAGGTGCAGCTGGAGCGCCTGTACGACGAATACTGGGATGCCTCGATGCGGTTGAATCCGCTGCAGGCGACCTTCCAGGGCGAGGCCCGCTACAACGACCAGCTGCCCAACATCCTGTCCGCCGCCTGGCGCCAACAGTCGCACGACTTCACCACGCAATGGCTGGGCAAGGTCGAGAAGCTCGGCAGTGACGGCCTGCAGGGCCAGGACCTGCTCAGCTACGAGATCTTCGTGCGCGACGCGCGCGCATCGCTGGCCGCCGAGCGCTACCCGAGCTGGATGATGCCGATCAGCCAGTACTACAACATCGGCAGCATCATGGCGATCCTCGGCTCCGGTGCGGGCGCGCAGCCATTCAACACCGTCCAGGACTACGACACCTGGTCACGCCGTTCGCTGGGCATTCCCGAGCTGTTCGACCAGGCCATCGACAACATGCGCCAGGGCATGAAGGCCGGCGTGGTGCAACCACGCGACCTGATGGAAAAAGTGCTGCCGCAGCTGGATGCGGTGATCAAGCCGACCGCCGAGGAGAGCATTTTCTGGTCGCCGATCCGCACCATGCCGAACACCATCCCGGCTGAGGACAAGGCGCGCATCAGCGCCGAATACAAGCGCATGATCGAGCTGCGCATCATGCCGGCCTACCGCGCCCTGCGCGGCTTCATCGCCACCGAATACCTGCCGGCCACACGCACCAGCAGCGGCCTGGGCGCATTGCCCGATGGCCAGGCCTGGTACGCCAACCTGATCGTGCAGACCACCGCCAGCGACCAGACCGCCGCACAACTGCATGCGCTGGGCGAACAGCGCGTGCAGGAACTGCAGGCGCAGATCGCCACGGTGATGAAGGACGCCAAGCTGCGCGGCTCTCCCACCAAGCTGCTGCGCAGCATGCGCAACGACCGCCAGTTCCAGTACGGCGACGCCAACGCGCTGATCAACCGCTACCGCCAGGTGCAGCAGCAGGTCAGCGCACGCCTGCCGCAGGTGCTGGATACCTTGCAGCAGGCACCGCTGGAAGTCCGTGCGGTGGAACCGGAACGTGCACTGACCGCCGCCGCTGCCGCCTATCAGCCGTCGGCGGCCGGTCAACCGGGCGTGCTGTACATCAATACCCGCGACCTGCCCAGCCGCAAGCGCTGGAACGTGCCTGTGCAGTACCTGCATGAAGGGATCCCGGGCCACCACGTCCAGCTGGGCCTGCAGCAGGAGCTGGCCAAGCTGCCACGCTTCCGCCGCCTCGGTGGCGATCTCGCCTTCGTCGAAGGCTGGGGCCTGTACGCCGAAACGCTGGGCGAGGACCTGGGCATCTACACCGATCCCTACGACCGCATCGGCTACCTGTACTCGCGCCTGCTGCGCGCCGCCCGCGTGGTGGCCGACACCGGCGTCAATGCACAGGGCTGGAGCAAGCAGCAGGCTGTCACCTACCTGCAGAAGACCGTGGACATGAGCAGCGACGATGCCAACGCCGAAGTCGAGCGGATCATGGCCCAGCCCGGCCAGGCGCTGTCGAACGTCGCCGGCCTGACCACCATCGTTGCCCTGCGCGACAAGGCCAAGGCACGCCAGGGCGCCGCCTTCGACCTGCGCCGCTTCCACGCCGAACTGCTGAAGGACGGCTCGATGCCGCTGGACGTGCTTGACCGCAAGATGGAACGCTGGATGGTTCAGCCGGCCAGCACTCCGCCCACGCCTTCACCTTGACCCCTCCGGAGCCACCATGCGCCCTGCCGTCGCCCTGTTCGCCGTCGTGCTGGGCCTGCTGCCTTCAACGGGTATCGCCGCACCGGTGCTGACGCCACCGGATGCGGGCATCGACGGGCTGATGCAGGCCTACGACGGCCAGGTACCCGGTGCTGCAGTCCTGGTACTGCACGACGGGCAAGTAGTGTTCCGCCGCGGCTACGGCCTGGCGGTGGTGGAGGACGGCACCGCGGTCACCCCGGCCAGCAACTTCCGGCTGGCCTCGGTCAGCAAGCAGTTCACCGCTGCGGCGGTGCTGCTGCTGGTGGAGGATGGCCGGCTTGGGCTGGATCAACCTGCCCGGCAGTGGCTGCCCGAACTGCCACCGGCTGCGGCAGCCATCACGATCCGCCAGCTGCTCTCGCACACCGGTGGCCTGCTCGACTACGAAGACCTGATGGATCCGGCTGATACTCGGCAGGTGGATGACGCCGACGTGCTGGCCCTGTTGTCGCGCCAGGACCGGCTGAACTTCGCGCCGGGCACGCAGTACCACTACAGCAACAGCGGCTATGCGCTGCTGGCACTGATCGTCGGCCGCGCGTCCGGGAAAGATTACGCAGCCTTCCTGCAGCAGCGCATCTTCCGTCCACTGGGCATGGCCCACACCGTGGCCCATCAGGACGGCATCGATACCATCGCCGCACGCGCCTATGGCTACAGCTGGATCGATGGCCGCTGGCAGCGCACCGACCAGAGCGCCACCAGTGCCGTGCTCGGCGATGGCGGGATCTACTCCTCGCTGGACGACCTCGCCCGCTGGGATGCGGCGCTGTACGACGACCGCCTGCTGTCGAAGGCCTCGCGCCGCGCGATGTTCAGCCCGGCCACATCGACATCCGAACCGGATGTGCCGCACTACGGCTTCGGCTGGCGCCTGAACGGCCCAGTGCAATGGCACAGTGGCGAAAGCATCGGCTTCCGCAATGTGATCGTGCGACACCCGGAAAAGCACCTGACCGTGATCGTGCTGACCAACCGCAACGCCCCCGAACCCTATCCGCTGGCACTGAAGATCGCCCAGCGCTGGCTGGACACCCTGCAATGAACACTGGTTCCGACGCCCTGCTGGGCATCCACCATGCGGCACTGATCTGCAGCGATTACGCGCGTTCAAAAGACTTCTACGTCCGTATCCTCGGCCTGCGCGTACTGGCCGAGAACCACCGCGCTGCGCGCGATTCCTGGAAACTGGACCTGGCCCTGCCCGACGGCGGACAGCTGGAACTGTTCTCGTTCCCCTCGCCACCGCCCCGCCCCAGCCGCCCGGAGGCCCAGGGCCTGCGCCACCTCGCGTTCCGGGTCGCTGCGCTGGAGCCGTTCATCGAACGCCTGGCCGCACATGGCGTGGCCTGCGAACCGATCCGCGTGGACGAATACACCGGCCGCCGCTTCACCTTCTTCGCCGACCCCGACAGCCTGCCGCTGGAACTGTACGAAGTCGGTTGACGGCCCTGGGGTCAGATCCCTTTTCCGACGGAAAAGGGATCTGACCCCATCGCCGCCACCGGAAACGTCATCCACGCGTGGATCTACCGTGTCGACCAAGGTCGACACCTACCAACAGCCGAAGGAATTTGTCAGAGGTGGGGCGGTGTGGGTGGGCAGGACCGTTGGCGCCATGAATGGCGCCATCGAGCCCCCATGGGTGAGGGCGCTTTGCTTGCGAAGCACTGCTTCGCAAGCGCCCGAACGCCCAGCCGCCAGCGGCTGGGCCGGACCGCGGAGCGGGGTTTACGGCGTGTCCTGCCCACCCACACCGCCCCGCCATCCCACGGAATCCCGCCGTTGAGGTTGCCGGCCAGCAGCCGGCACTACCGCGGGTGCAGGGCGCAACCCTGCAACGCCCCCCTTCCCCATACTCCGCCGAATGGGTATACAGTCGACCCATGCCGGCACCGTGCCGGAATGAACCCTGGGAGGGGACCATGCGCAAGACCTTCAAGACCCTGCTGCTGGCATTGCCGCTGTGCCTGGCCGCGCTCTCGGCGCAGGCCGCCGACGGCGCCGCCGGCCGCTGGAAGACCATCGACGACAAGACCGGGAAGGTGAAGTCGATCGTCGAGATCACCCAGGCCCCCAACGGCACGCTGACCGGCAAGGTGGTCGACATCCTGCACTCGGACAAGGGCCCGAACCCGGTCTGTGACGGCTGTGAAGGCGCCAACAGGAACAAGCCGGTGAAGGGCATGACCATCCTCTGGAACCTGAAGGCCGACGGCGCCAACAAGTGGTCCGGCGGCACCATCCTCGACCCGGCCAACGGCAAGACCTACAAGTCGAAGATGGAACTGCAGCCCGGCGGCACCCGGCTGGACGTGTCCGGCTGCATCGCCTTCATCTGCCGTGCGCAGACCTGGCAGCGCGAATAAGCGCCCCGCACCTGCTTCAACCCCGTGACCCGGCCCCAGCCGGGTCACGTCGTTGCGGGCATGCGATACTCTGCGGTTCCCCTCGGCTTCACCCCGCGACCATGACCCGTACCGCGCTCGTCACCACCGCCCTGCCCTACGCCAACGGCCCGCTGCACCTGGGCCATCTGGTCGGCTACATCCAGGCTGACATCTGGGTACGTGCGCGGCGAATGAGCGGCGGCAGGACCTGGTTCGTCTGCGCCGATGACACCCACGGCACGCCGATCATGCTGGCCGCGGAAAAGGCCGGGGTCACCCCGGAAACCTTCATCGCCAACATCCAGGCCAGCCACGAACGTGACTTCGCCGCCTTCGGCGTGGCCTTCGACCACTACGACTCGACCAATTCGGCGGCCAACAAGGCGTTGACCGAGCAGTTCTACCTGAAGCTGGAAGCGGCCGGCCACATCAGCCGCCGTTCGGTCGCGCAGTTCTACGACCCGGCCAAGGGCATGTTCCTGCCCGACCGCTACGTCAAGGGCATCTGTCCGAACTGTGGCAGTGCCGACCAGTACGGCGACAACTGCGAAGTCTGCGGCGCGACCTATGCACCGACCGACCTGAAGGAGCCGCGTTCGGTCATCTCCGGCGCCACGCCGGAAATGCGCGATTCGGAGCACTTCTTCTTCGAGGTGGGCCACTTCGATGCGTTCCTGCGCGAGTGGCTGGCCGGCGATGTCGCCCTGCCGGGCGTGAAGGCCAAGCTGGGCGAGTGGCTCAATGCCGAAGGCGGCCTGCGCGCGTGGGACATCTCGCGCGATGCGCCGTACTTCGGTTTCCAGATTCCCGGCCAGCCGGGCAAGTACTTCTATGTCTGGCTGGACGCGCCGATCGGCTACCTGTCCAGCTTCCAGACCCTGTGCGGCAGGATCGGTGAGGACTTCGAAGCGCACCTGCGTGCCGGCACCGCCACCGAACTGCACCACTTCATCGGCAAGGACATCGTCAACTTCCACGGGCTGTTCTGGCCGGCGGTGCTGCACGGAACCGGCCACCGCGCGCCGACCCGCCTGCACGTCAACGGCTACCTGACCGTGGACGGCGCCAAGATGAGCAAGTCGCGCGGCACCTTCGTGATGGCCCGTACCTTCCTCGATGCTGGTCTGGAGCCGGAAGCGCTGCGCTACTACTACGCCGCCAAGTCCGGCGGTGGCGTCGACGATCTCGACCTGAACCTGGGTGACTTCATCGCCCGCGTCAACGCCGACCTGGTCGGCAAGTTCGTCAACCTGGCCAGCCGCTGCGCCGGCTTCATCAGCAAGCGCTTCGACGGCCAGCTGGCCGCGCAGCTCCCCGATGCGGCGCAGTACCAGCGCTTCGTCGATGGCCTGGCGCCGATCCGTGAAGCCTACGAGCGCAACGACCCGGCCGCGGCGATCCGCTTGACCATGACCCTGGCCGACGAAGCCAACCGCTACATCGACGACGTCAAGCCGTGGGTCATCGCCAAGCAGGAAGGCGCCGATGCGCAGCTGCAGGCCGTGTGCAGCCAGGGCCTGAACCTGTTCCGCGTGCTGGTCACCGCCCTGAAGCCGGTGCTGCCGGCCACCGCCGCGCAGGCCGAGGCCTTCCTCGCCGCGCCGGTGAATGACTGGACCGAGCTGGCGCAACCGCTGCTGGGACACCGCATCACCGAGTACACCCCGCTGTTCACCCGTATTGACCCGAAGAAGATTGACGCCATGATCGACGCCTCCAAGGACACCCTGCAGCCGGCGGCTGCCGCTGCCCCCGCCGCCAAGCCGGCCGCCCCGGCTCCGGCCCCGGCCAAGGACGAAGCAATGAGCGCCGACGCGTCGGCCTACATCGGCATCGACGATTTCGCCAAGCTCGACCTGCGCATCGGCAAGGTGCTGGTCTGCGAGTTCGTGGAAGGTTCGGACAAGCTGCTGCGCTTCGAACTGGACGCCGGCGAGCTGGGCAAGCGCCAGATCTTCTCCGGCATCCGTGGCAGCTACGGCGAACCGGAGAAGCTGGTGGGCCGCAGCGTGGTGTTCATCGCCAACCTGGCCCCGCGCAAGATGCGCTTCGGCCTGAGCGAAGGCATGATCCTGTCGGCCGGCTTCGACGGTGGCGCACTGGCGCTGCTGGACGCCGACAGCGGCGCGCAGCCGGGCATGCCGGTCCGCTGATGCCTGCAGCGGGCGTGGTTACGGCCACGCCCGCCGGCAGCTCCGGCCCCGGGAGGCAACGCGATGGGAAGCAACGCAATGGAACTGGCGCTGTTCGACTTCGACCACACCGTGACCACCTGCGATACCTATGGCCGCTTCCTGCGCCGCGTGGCCACCGCCGAACAGCTGGCACAGCCATGGTGGAAAGTCGGGCCGTGGCTGGCCGCGTACAGGCTGAAGCTGATCTCGGCCGAACGCATCCGCGCCCGCGTCACCCGCCTGACCTTCAGTGACCGCCACAGCGATGACATCGCCACGCTGGCCGCCGGCTTCTCGCGTGAGTTCCTGCCCGACGTGGTGCGCCCGGAAATGCTGGAGCAGATCCGCTGGCACAAGGAACAGCAGCACACCGTCGTGATCGTGTCCGGCTCGCTGGACCTGTACCTGCGGCCGTGGTGCGAGCAGCTGGGCCTGCAGCTGATCTGCAACCGGCTGGAAAGCCAGGACGGCCGCCTGACCGGCCGTTACGCCGGTGGCGACTGCGGTCCGCGCAAGGCCGAGCACATCCGCCGCCAGTTCGATCTGTCGCGCTACGTGCGCATCCATGCCTACGGTGACAGTTCCGAAGACAAGCCGATGCTGGCGCTGGCCCACGAGCGCTGGTTCCGCGGCAAGCCCCTGAAATAACCCAACGCGCAGCCTCCGCCACGCATGAGCCTGATCCCGCCCCTGACCGAACGCCTCGACCGCCTGCTGCCGCAGACCCAATGCGGGCAATGCGGCTATGACGGCTGCCGCCCGTACGCGCAGGCAATGGCACGTGGCGAGGCGGGTGTGGACCGCTGCCCGCCGGGTGGCGACGCCGGTGCACGGGCGTTGGCGCAGGTGCTGGGCGTACCGGCGATTCCGTTCGATCGTTCGCGCGGCGAGCACAAGGCGGCCCAGGTGGCGTTGATCGTCGAAGCCGACTGCATCGGCTGCACCAAGTGCATCCAAGTCTGCCCGGTGGACGCCATCGTCGGCGGCGCCAAGTACATGCACACGGTCATTGCCGACCTGTGCACCGGCTGCGAGCTGTGCATCCCGCCGTGCCCGGTGGACTGCATCGAGCTGGTGCCGCTGTAACAGGGGTCAGATCCCTTTCCGCAGGAAAGGGATCTGACCCCATCCCGCAGTTACGGCACCGCTGCCGTCACCACGATCTCGACCTTCCACTCGGCGTGGGCGAGCTTGGCTTCGAAGGTTGCGCGGGCCGGGGTCGCGCCCTCGACCACCCACTCGTCCCACGCCTTGTTCATGCCGTCGAAGTCGGCGATGTCGGCCAGGAACACTTCCGCACGCAGCACGTGCTGGCGATCGCTGGCGACCAGCGCCAGCAGCTTGTCGATCTCCGCCAGCACCTGCCGGGTCTGGCCGGTGATGTCCTGGCTGGTGTCTTCCGGAATCTGGCCGGAGAGGTAGGCGACCTTGTTGTACACGGTCATTTCGGACATGCGCGGTCCGACGTCGTAACGCTCCATCATGGGCGTGGCTCCTGCGGGTGATCAGGCCCGCATTGTCCTCCAATCCGGTCAACGGTGGGTGCACGGGTCCCCGCGAGAGACGTCACTACCGGGCTCCGACACATCCGCTGGTCAAATGGCGGCGACAGGCGCACGATGCGCCACGCCCCGCGTTGACACCGCACTCGCCCCTCCTGACGCACCCTTGCGCCGATGACCGCAGCCACCAACCCCGCCGCCGCTTCCTCCACCCCGGCATGGAAGCGGATCCTCACCATTGTCGTTCCCCTGCTGATCCTGTCGCTGGCCCTGCATGGCCTGGCCAGTGAATTCGATGAGCACGGCTACCGCGCCATCCGCCAGGCGTTCCGCCAGCTCAGTGGCCTGCAGATCACGCTCACCGTGGTGCTCGGTCTGGCCAGCTACGCCTGCCTGATCGGCTTCGATGCCATCGGCCTACGCCGCAGCGGCATCCGCGTGCATCCGGCACGCATCGGCATCACCGCCTTCCTTGCGCATACGCTGGGCCAGACCGTGGGCTTTGCCGCGCTGACCGGCGGCGCAGTGCGCCTGCGTGGCTACCGCAGCGCCGGCCTGGACCTGGCGCAGATCGGCCAGGTGGTGCTGATGAGCACGCTTGGTTTCGTATTCGGTGCGTGGCTGTTGATCAGCGTGGCGCTCTGCATGGAACCGGCGGCAGCGGCGTTGGCATTGCCACTGAATCCCGATGCCGTGCGCATCGTCGGCATCGTCGCCCTGCTCGCCTATCTGGGTACCGTGCTGCTGGTCGGTCGCGATGGACGGCAGTTCAGCGTGTTCGGCCATACGTTGTGGCTACCCGACCGCCGCACCATGCTCGGCGTCACCGTGCTCAGCGTGATCGAGCTGGTGCTGGCCAGCGCAGCGTTCTATGTGCTGCTGCCGGACTCGACACCCACCGGCCTGCCCGGCTTCGTCGGCCTGTACCTCGTCGCGGTACTGGCCGGCCTGGTCTCGACCGTGCCGGCCGGGCTGGGCGTGTTCGAATGGAGCCTGTTGAAGCTGTTGCCCCAGGTGGCGCCGGCGGCGGTGCTGGCGGCCGCGTTGATCTACCGCGTGACCTATTACGTACTACCGCTGGTGCTGGCCACGTTGCTCGCCCTTGCGCCCGCGCTGCGCCAGCCGCTGCAGGCCAGTGCCGGGGCAACCCGCGCCGGCTGGAACGCACTGCGCCCATGGTTGCCGCAGATCATTGCGCTGGCGGTGTTCAGCATCGGTGCCGCGCTGGTCATCGACGGCACGCTGCCCACGCCACGTCGGCACCTAGTCAACGCGTCGCTGCCGATCCTGGAAACCTCGCACCTGATCGGCAGCCTCAGTGGTGTCGCGCTGCTGCTGATCGGGCAGGGCCTGGCCCGGCGCAGCCACGCGGCGTGGATGCTGGCGATGGCGGTGTGCGTGGCCACCCCGCTGCCGCTGTGGCTGCGCGGTGGCCAACCGTTGATCGCCGTCTCGGCGGTGCTGGTGGCGATGGCGCTGTGGGCCGCGCGCCGCGAGTTCTACCGCCAGGGTGCGCTGCTGGATGAAGCCTGGTCGTGGCCGTGGCTGCGCAACCTGGGCCTGGTGCTGGTGGCGGTGACCTGGCTGCTGTTCTTCACCTACAGCCATGTCGAATACCAGAACGAGCTGTGGTGGCAGTTCGCGGTCTCCGGCAACGCACCGCGCGCGTTGCGCGCGTTGCTGGTGGTGGCCATCGCGCTGGTGATGTTCGGCCTGGCGCGGCTGCTGCACAGCACGCGCAGCCCGCTACCCGCCGCCGATGAAGCGACGCTGCAATCGCTGGCGCCGGTCCTGGCCGGTGCCACCGACACCCAGGCCTGCCTGGTGCTGACCGCTGACAAGGCAGTGCTGCGCGATGAAGCGAAACTGGGCTTCGTGATGATGCAGCGCTATGGGGGGTCGCTGATCGCGATGGGCGACCCGGTCGGCCCGCCGGACGTCGCCCGCGCATTGATCTGGCGCTTCCGCGAGGAAGCCGACCGCCTCGGCCTGCGCCCCGTCTTCTACCAGGTCGGCGAGTCCTACTGGCAGACCTACCTTGACCTCGGCCTGGGGCTGGTCAAGCTGGGCGAAGAAGCGATGGTGCCGCTGCATGATTTCGGCCTGGAAGGGCGCGAGCGCGCCGACCTGCGCCAGGCCTGGAACCGGGGCAAGCGGGGTGGCCTGTCCTTCCGCGTGGCGCCCGTGGAGGAAGTTCCCAGCCTGCTGCCGCGCCTGCACGCGATCTCCAACGCTTGGCTGGAAGACAAGGCCGGCGACGAGAAGGGCTTCTCGCTCGGCAGCTACGACCCGGATTACCTGGTGCGCTTCCCGGTGGCGGTGGTCGAGGCCGAAGGCCAGATCGTGGCCTTCGCCAACCTGTGGCAGGCACCGGCCGGCGCCGAGCTGTCGGTGGACCTGATGCGCCACGTCAGCGAAGCACCGAAGGGCACGATGGACTTCCTCTTCATCGAGCTGTTCCTGTGGGGCCGCGCACAGGGCTATGCACGTTTCTCGCTGGGCATGGCGCCGCTTTCCGGGCTGGCACAGCATCGTCTGGCTGGCCGCTGGAACCGCCTGGCCGGCCTGCTGGCGCGGCATGGCGAACGTTTCTACGGGTTCAGTGGCCTGCGCCGCTTCAAGTCGAAGTTCGATCCGCAGTGGCGGCCGCGCTATCTCGCCGCGCCTGGCGGCATGCACCTGCCAGCGGCGCTGCTGGACGCCACGCGCCTGATCTCTCTGGACCCGCGGCGCAACTGACGACCCGCACCACCCGGCAGGTGTCGGCCTTGGTCGACACGCCAGCGCCGACCAAGGTCGGCATTTTCCAGCACGCTGGCCAGCGTGGCCCGGCGCTACGCCCCGCCCTTGAGGATCACCTCGGCCAGCCGATCATAGTCACCGCCGAAATGGTGGTCGCCCGGCAGCTTCACCCGCTTCACGCCGTCATTGGCCGGCAGGTCCGGGCACAGTGCGTCCTCGTCCTTGTCGCCGTATACGCACAGGGTTTTTTCCGCCGGCAGCCTGGCCACCTCCGGTGCGATCGGCAGGCCATCGCCGCCACCGCCCAGCCAGTTGCTGACGTGGAATTCAAAGTCGGCCTTCCTGCCTACCGACAGCAGCACGATACGATCCAGTGCGTCACGGGTGCCGGCGTCGAGCTGGTTGATGGTGGCCGGCAGCACGTCGGCGCCCTGCGAGAAGCCAATCAGCATCACCTTGTCGCGGTGCCACTGCTGGCGGTAGTGGTCGATGATCTTCTGCAGGTCAGCGGCGAAGTCCTTCGGCGTGCGCTCGCTCCAGAAGTAGCGCAACGAGTCGATGCCGACCACGGCCACGCCGTGCTCGTTGAGCGACGACGCCACGTCCTTGTCCAGGCCGGCCCAGCCGCCATCGCCGGACACGAACACGGCCAGCGTGTCACCGTTGCCACTCGCCGGTACTTCCACCACCGGCAGGCCTTTCAGCGCGGCCGGCGGCGGTGCCAGACTGACCCCGGCCTGCGCGCCGATCACCCGCGCTGCGGCCACCAGACCGGGTGAGGCATCACCGCGCGCGGTTCGCTTGAATTCGCGCGCCATGGTGACCTGCTGAACAAACCGGCTGGCCTCGCCCACCTTGCAGCCGTGATCGCCAGCGGCACTCAACCACGGAAAATTCAGTTCGGCGGGCTGCAGCGTGTTGTGCTTCACACCATCGCCGCAGACCATGCGCTCATGCTTGTGGTCCGGGCAGAAGCCGGTGGTCAGCAGGCCGGCAAACACCTGGGTGTCGGCCTGCGCCGCGAGCGAATAGGCCATCTCGGCACCCTCGCCGTCACCGCCGACCAGCGGCAGGTGGTAGCCGGGCAGATGCAGGGACGCCTGCAGCCAGCGCGAGAAGTTCTCGACGTCACCGGCGCCGAACGAGCAGGTCGGATCACCCTCGCGCTTGAGCACGCCGCGCAGGTGCGCGATGTCCACAGCGGCAACCATGGCGCCGTCGGCACGCAGGGCTTCGATCGGCAGGCGGCTGGTGTCACCACCCGGGGTGGGCTCGTGGAACCAGATCACCACCCGCTGCGGCGTGCCGGCCGGCATGTGCACCGGAATCTGCTCGAACCGCCCATGGCTGAACTGCTGCGGGGTCCCCGCCGCCGTCGCCGGCAGCGCGGCCAGCGCCAGTACCACACCCATTGCCCTGCCCAGCCCTGCACGCTTCATATCGCATCCCCGATGGAATGCGCACACGATACGCCGCCACCGCGTGCACGGCACGTACCGGTGCAGGCCGTTGGCGATTCAGTCGGCCGTGGTACGCCTACTGCGCCGGTACAGTGCCAGCGCCAGGTACAGCAGCCAGCCTACGATCACCACGATCACGACCTTCTGGCCCAGCCCGCGCGGCGGACCGCCACGCCACAACACATGCAGCCACAACAGTACGAACGCCAGCCAGGCCCAGCCCCAGAGCAGGCCCGCGGCGGACTGCCAACCCGGTTCGCGGCGCAGGTACCAGGCCTGCAGCAGCATGCCGACGCTGGCACACAGGAACGCAGTGTTGGCCGCCAGCCCATGGATGAACGGTGCCAGCAGCGGCGTCGCTTCCGGCAGCCAGCTGTCACCGATGGCGACCGTGGCCAGGCCCAGCGCCGAGACAGTGAAGAGCAGCGGCGCCGCCGCGCTGCGCCGCGGGCCGATGCTGCCCCGGTAGAGGCTGATGCCGAGCAGGGCGATCGCCAATGCCAGCAGGCAGTAGGCCGCGCGCAATGCCAGCCCCCACGGCCCGTGCAGGTAGAGGCTGAGCGTGGCCCGCACCCAGTCCAGATCAGTGCGTGCGAACTGGGTCCACAGCGCGGTGGCCACGAACAGCAGCAGCGCCGCCAGCGCCAGCAGTGCCGCTGGGCGCGCGCGGCTCATGCGGACGCCTCCGGGTGCCGCGCCAGCCATTCGGCCAACGCCTTGCGATAGCGCTGCAGCTCGTCGGCATACAGGTCCAGCACGCACAGCGGGCAACCGCTGCCGCAGCATTCGTTCGGACCGGGCTCTTCCGGCGGCAACGGGCGGGGATCGGGATCAGGGACAGACACGGTTGGAAGCGGCAATCGGTGGAAACAGGCCCCAGTGTACCGGGCTGGTTCAGCGGCCCAGCTGCCGGCGCAGGTTGTCGCGCGCGGCCGCGTCGAGTCGCTGGTGGAAGAATTCGCTAAGGAAGATGCGCGGTGCACGCAGCAGGCCCTGCAGGAAACGGCGGCGGCCGGCGCGATAAAGGAAGCCCGGCACCACGCCCTTGTACTCTTCGGCCACGCCGCGGTCATAGGCGCTGAACACCGGTTCCGGCGCGGCCAGGATCGCCATGTCGCAGTCCAGGAACAACGCGGCCTCGGCATCGACATCGTCCGGGCCAAGCTCGCCATGGCGGGCAGTCAGCAGGATCAGCTGCTCGACCCGGGCCGCGTCGACCGTGGCAAGTTCCGGCGCCTGCGCGATCACTTGCAGGGCCAGCTGCGCCGAACGCGCCTCGTTGTCCTTTCGCCCCGCCACATAGATCGCATCGTGGTAGAGCGCGGCCAGGTAGACCTCGGCCGGCTGCTGCCAGCCTGGACCGTCGGCAACCTCCTGGCAGTGCTGCAGCACCGCACGCACGTGGCCGAAGTGATGGTAGGCACGTGGTGGCGTCGCATAGCTGTCCTGCAGCGCCTGCCACTGCGCCGGAGCGAGCGTCAGCGGGGAGAAGTCCATGACCGGATCATCCCGCCTGCGCCGGTGGCGGGCAAGCTGGCCATTTTTTCACCACACCCTCACAACGCCCTTCGCACGGGGCCCCAACGCGGTTGTCCACAGCTTTGTCGAGCGCTGGTCCACACCGGCTGTGGATGAACGCGCGTACCGACCAGCGGTCACTGCAGGGGTGCGCGCACAGGTCTACACTCGCCTCAGGCGGGAGCGCCCGCCGCTGCCGGGAGCCGTCATGTACCGTCCTGCCGCCCGATCCGTTCTGCTCGCACTGGCCGCATTGGCGGCACCCTCCGCGATCGCCCTGAACCCTGGCGCGAACGAAGTCCCTGCGCTCACTGCCAGCACCGCCGCGCCGACGATTCCGACGCCGCAGCAGGTGTTCGCGATTCCACCGGCCATGCTCGATATGCTGCACACCCAGGTGACCCGTCGCAGCTATTCGCGCGAGCAACGCCTGCAGGCGCTGGTGGAGATGATCTTCGACCGCCATGGCATGGACCTGCAGTACGACGCCGACGCGACCCTTACCGTCAGCGAGATCTGGCAGCAGCGACGCGCCAACTGCCTGGCCTTTACCCTGATGTTCGTGGCGCTGGCACGCGAAGCCGGCATCCAGGCGCGCGTGCAGGAGGTCGGCCAGGTGGTGTCGTGGTACCAGGACCAGGCCCAGGGCCTGGTCTACAGCGTAGGCCACGTCAATGCCGGGGTCGGCTTCGCCGGCCGCTTCGCCACCGTCGATCTGGATCGCAATGTGCTGTACGACCGCCGCGGGCCGCTGCCGATCAGCCAGGCGCGGGCGTTGGCGCACTTCTACAACAATCGCGGTGCCGAGCGCATGGCCAGCGGCGACCTGGCGGGCGCACGTACCTTCTTCGATACCGCGCTGGCGCAGGACGACAGCTTCGCTGCCACCTGGAACAACCTGGGCGTGCTGGAAAATCGCGCGGGCGATACCGCCGCCGCGCGACGGGCACTGGAAAGGGCGCTGCGACTGGACGGCCGCCAGGATGCTGCACTCACCAACGCCAGCGCCCTCTACCGCAAGCTCGGCATGATTGCGCAGGCCCAAGCACTGGAGCAGCGGCTGCAATCGGTGCAGCGCGAAGACCCGTTCGCGCAGTACATGCTCGGTGCCGAGGCCGAACGCGCCGGGCAACTGCAGCAGGCGATCCGCTATTACCGGCAGGCCGTGCGCCTGTACGACACCGCGCACCAGTTCCACTTCGGGCTGGCGCGGGTCTATTTCCTGGCGGGCCAGCTCAAGCACGCCGATCGTGAGCTGCTGCGTGCACAGGAACTGGGCGGGGCGCCGCAGCAGGCGCGCTACCAGGCCAAGCTGGACAGCCTGGCCCGCTGGCGCGCACGGCAGCAGGCCAGGCGCTGAAGGCCGGTCAGGCCTTCTTGAGGAAGCAGGTCTTCAGGACCAGGCCCTTGATCTTGTCCGAATTGCCTTCGATGTGCTCGGCATCGTCCTCGACCAGGCGGATGTTGCGGATCACGGTGCCCTGCTTGAGCGGGATCGAGGAGCCCTTCACCTTCAGGTCCTTGATCACGGTGACGGTGTCACCGGCCTGCAGGGTATTGCCGTTGCTGTCACGCACGACCAGGGTCGAACCGGCACTTTCCTCGGCGGTCCATTCGAAGCCGCAGTCGGCGCAGATCCACAGCGCGCCATCGGCGTAGGTGTTTTCCAGGGTGCACTGCGGGCAGGCAGGGGCAGAAGACATCAGCAAGTACCTCAAAGTGAATCAACAGCCGCCATTGTAACCGTCCGGCTCCCCTGGCCTTTTCCGGGCAGTACGCCGCGACCTCCTTGACCCGGCCCGGAACAGGAAACTGCGGGACCTTGCAGTCGGCGGCGAACTGCAGCAGAGTGCGCGGCCCCTGATCGCCCCCGGAACTCCCCATGCGCCTCGGCATCGACTTCGGTACCAGCAACTCCGCCGCCGCCATCGTGCATGAAGGGAAGCTGCTGCCGATCCGCTTCGGCGACGCCGAACAGTTCCGGACCAGCGTGTACTTCCCCGGCGTGGTGCCCGACCTGGATGACTTCCAGCTCGATGACGGCCAGGAGCACCAGTTGCAGCAGATGATCGACAGCGCTGCGCGTGCGGCGCGCGCCGCCGGCCAGGAACGCACGCCGCAGGCGCTGCGCCGCGAAGCCCTGCGCGCGCTGCGCCGGGAATGGATGGAGGCCCGTGCCGGCAAGGAACGCAGTGCCAGCGACCTGCTGCAGAATGCGGTCTACGGTGACGAAGCGCTGGAAGCCTATTTCGAGGAACACGAAGGCAACCTGGTTCAGAGCCCGAAATCGATGCTCGGCTACAACCTGCACCCGCGCGCCAAGCAGACCATCACCGGCATCGCCGCGCACATCCTCGAACACATCCGCCTGACCGCCAGCGCCCAGCTTGGCCAGCCGCTGCGAGCGGCCCTGCTCGGGCGTCCGGTGCAGTTCCGCAGCTCGATCGGTGCGGCCGGCAATGACCAGGCGCTGGACATCCTGCGCGAAGCCGCCCGCCAGGCCGGTTTCGACCAGATCGATTTCCTCGAGGAACCGGCCGCGGCGGCCATGCACTATCACGCCAAAAGCCGCGAACGGCACCAGGCCGTGATCGTCGACATCGGTGGCGGTACCACCGATATCGCCCACGCCGAAGTCGGCGGCGACGACGCCCCGCGCATCCACCGCGCCTGGGGCATCGCCCGCGGCGGTACCGACATCGACCTGGCGCTGAGCCTGTCCAGCTACATGCCGCTGTTCGGCCGCGGCATCACCCGCGTGCCCGCCCACCACTACGTGGAAGCGGCCACCGTGCAGGACATGACCCGCCAGCGCGACTTCCGCCAGCACAAGTATGACCATGTCGACAATCCGTGGGGCGCGCGCCTGCAGGCCCTGCAGGACACCGGCAATACCGCCCGCCTGTACCGCGACGTCGAGCGCGCCAAGATCGCCCTCAGCGCCGCCAGCGAACATCGCAGCACGCTGGACTACATCGCCCGCGACCTGCATGCCGACAGCAGCGCCGACGGCCTGGCCGCAGCCGCCCATGGTTATCTGGAGCAGCTCCGGGAGCTGCTGGCCCAGGTCCGCAGCGACATCGGCGGCGACCCGGACGCGGTGTTCCTGACCGGCGGCATGTCCCGCGCCGGGTATCTGCGCCAGGCCGTTGCGGAGGCCTTCCCGGGCGCCCGCATGGTCCACGGCGAGCCCTCGCTGGGCGTGGTCCAGGGCCTTGCGCTGGCGGCAGCCAGCCAGGATTAACAAAACGTTACGCGAACTAAGTTACTCTTGGTCGGCTAGAACCCTGCTGTACCTTCCACCGGCCACGCCGGTGTGTGTCCACGGTGCAGCCTGGCCCGCCCTGCGGGCCTAGCGGCCATGCCTTCCTGGCTCGTTCATGGTCCGCGTACCACCGGAGCCGCCATCGAGACCCGCTTTGGGCACCCGCCAGGCCCCTGAGGCCTTACAACCTGACGCAGCACATGCACCCATCGACTGCCGCCGTTGTGACGCGGTCTGTTGCCGGCTGCCCGTGTTGCTGCAGTCCGGCGACCACGTGCCCGGCCAGTTCCTGTCACGCGACACCCACGGCCGTGCCGTGATGGCACGCAACGAGGAAGGCTGGTGTGCGGCGATCGATCCCTATCACCTGCGCTGCACGATCTATTCGCAGCGCCCGGCGATCTGCCGCCAGTTCTCGATGGGCGGCAGTGACTGCCGCCGCGAGCGGCAGGACTACCTGCGCCAGGCTGATGCCTGGGCGCTTTCCTCCCCTTCCACCTGACAGGAGCAACCATGCCCCGCAAGGCAAAGACCCCCGCGAAGGCCAGCAACAGCATCCGCAGCGAACGCAAGGGCGCGGCCGCCAGCACCGTGGTCAGCAGCGATTCGATCGCTTCGGACCTGGCAGCGTTCCGCAAGGCCGGTGGCAAGATCGAAGTCCTCGGCACCACCTGGGCGCTGAAGAAAGCCAGCTGACCCAGTAGCGACCGCGGCGGCGCTGCCGCCGCGGCCTGCCGGATCGCGCTCAGCGATCCAGGCTTACCCGAACACTGCCCGAATGCGACTGGATGCGGATATCACCGTCGCCGCTGCCCAGCCGCGTATCAAGATGGCTGCCGGGGCCGTAGCGCGGCCGCTCCACCTGGCCAGCATCGCTGTTGATCGACCCGCTGAAGCTGTTCACCGACAGCTGCGCCGAGACGGCGCGCGGCAGGCGCAGGTTGACCGACGCACTCACCGATTCGACATTGATCCGGCCACCCGGCACCAGCCCGGCAGCCGACAGGTCAATGCTGCCCGATACGGTTTCCACCGCCAGCCGCTGCACCCGCCCGGCATCGACCTCGACCCGGCCGGATACCGTCTGTGCACCGATGTCACCGGACACGCCGCCACCGGCTTCGATGCGGCCGCTGACCGTGTTCACATCCAGCTTCGGGGTCTGCAGGCGCGCGCTGACACCGCCACTGACCGTATTGAGCTTGCTGTCGCCGCTGCGACCGGAGGCGCTGAGGCTGCCGCTGACGGTGTCGGCCTGCAGGCGGCGCACGTCGATGCCACTGATGTCCTGGCTGGCACTGACCGTGCTCAGCAGCAGTTCCACCGAGCGCGGCACGTTCAGCACCAGCGTTGCGCCGCCGTTGTTGCTGCGACGCGGATACTCGATCTCCCAGCGGACGCGGTTGGCACTCTTTTCCTGGCGCAGCTGCAGGCCATCACTGAGCGTACCGGTGAGCTGCACGTCGTTGCGGTCCCAGCCACGCACGGTCACCTTGCCGGCCACGTTGCTCAGTTCGATGCGGCCGCCGGCGGCCAGGTTGTGGCGTTCGTCGATCCGGGTGTCAGCCAGGGCCACCGCGGGCAGCAGCAACAGCGCGGCGCAGCAGGTCATCAGGGTTCGTGTCATCGGGGGTCTCCTCAGGTCGTCAGGCCGGACTCGGCGGCATAGGCCGCCTGCCGGGTCAGTTCCAGCCGCAGCGCATAGGTGCGCTTGAGCTGGCCAAGCAGGTGAGGCGCACGTGGGTCCTGCGCCAGCGCGGCCTGGATCTGTGCCGCGCTTTCATCCAGTTCGTGCAGCGCCGGCTGCCATTCCGGTGCCCGGCCTGCGGGCAGCGAGGCCACCGCCTGCCGGTACTGCTCGGTCATCGCCGCAGCCTGCAACTGCAGCGCGGACGGCACCGGTATATCCGGCTGCGCATGCCGCCAAGGGGCCACGGCGTAGATCGCCAGGCTGGCAGCCAGGGCAGCGCCGGCCGGCAACCACCAGCGGCGCCGCGAACGCGTTGCCAGGGCCACCACGTTGCCCGTTGGCGCAGGTGCTGCCTCTGGTTCACGCGGCGGCAGCCGCGCGGACAGGCGTGCCCAGCCATCGGCCGGTACATCGCGCTCGTTCGGCAGCGCGCGCAGCCGGGCCAGCAGATCGTGATCGCAATCGTGTTCGTGTGTACTCATGTCATGTCTCCCAGCCGTGCGCGCAGCAGGCCGCGCGCACGATGCAGCTGTGCCTTTGAACTGCCGACGGCCATCTGCAGCTGCTCGGCGATTTCCTGGTGTTTCCAGCCTTCGATGTCGTGCAGTACCAGTACCGCACGCGCCCTCGGAGGCAGCGTCGCGAGTGCGCGCTCCAGGTCGCGCTCGGTACCGGCACAACGGTCGTGCACCGCCAGCTCCTGCACGCCGCCGTCGACCTCCTCCAGACTGTCGTGGTCCTGCCCGGCGGCGCGCCCGCGCAGTTCCATCAGTGCGGCGTTGACGCCCAGCCGATGCAACCAGGTCGACAGGCTGCTTTCGAACCGGAACCCCGGCAGCGCCTTCCATGCCTGCAGGAAGGCTTCCTGCAGGGCATCCTCGGCACGCGCCTGCTGGCCCCCGCACAGGCGCCACAGTACGGCGAACACGCGCGGCGCATGGCGCCGGTACAGCAGTTCGTAGGCCGCAGTGTCACCGGCGGCGGCCGCCCGCACCAGGGCGGGTTCGTCGACAGGGGCGTGGGCGGCAGGCGGCGATGGCATCGTGGTGTCGAGCATATCGCTTGGATGCGGCGACCCGGAAAAAGGTTTAGAGCCGATCGCCGATCAAGGCCATGCAACCTTTTCGACGATGGCTGCATCCATGCAAGGTCATTCGAGAAAACACCTCCAGGGAGTTCCGCCATGTCCAGCCCATCCTGTGCCGCCCTGCTGGTAATCGTCGCTTGCGTCGTGCTGCAGGCATCGGGCCTGTCCTTGCGGTTGTGCCCCGACAACGGCCGCGCCTGCCTGCAGCAGGATCGCCAGGAGCTGGTCTGCCTGGCGTGGTCACCGATGGTCGAAACCCCGGCACGCGCCGGGTAACATCGAGGCCGTTCCCGCCACCTGTTTTCGCCCCCATGATGTTGTCGCTGAAGGATCACCTGCCGGCCTGGAGCCACCCATGGCTGAACTACGCGGGCGTGGCCCTGCAGATCGTGCTGGTGCTGCTGGTCGCCTGGCTGCTGCGGGTACTGGCCCGTCGCCTGATCCGGCGCTTTGCCGAGCACTACACGCTGCCACCTGAAATGGTGATGGGCGCGCGCCGGATCACCAGTTTCGTGGTCTATTTCAGCGCCCTGCTGTATATCCTCAGCCTGCTCGGCGCGAAGCCTTCAGTGCTGTGGACCGCGTTCACCGGCTTCGCGGCCGTGGGCGCAGTGGCCTTCTTCGCGGCCTGGAGCGTGCTCTCCAACATCTTCTGCACGTTGCTGATCTTCACCACTCGCCCGTTCCGCCTGCATGACTACATCGAAGTGCTGGAGAACGGCGAGAAGCCGGGCCTGAAAGGCCGGGTGATCGACGTGAACCTGATCTACACCACGCTGCAGGAAACCGGCGACGGCCACGAAGGCACGGTGCTGCAGTTGCCGAACAACCTGTTCTTCCAGCGCACGGTGCGCCGCTGGCGTGACCCGGCGCAGGCGCCCGGCGGCATCCAGGGCGACGGCTGAGGGTAGTTTTCGGCAGGGCTGCGCCCTGCACCTGCAGAGGCCGAAGCCGAAGCAAGATCAAGAGCGGCATTCCGTGGGATGGCGGGGCGGTGTGGGTGGTCAGGACACGCCGTAAACCCATCCATGGGGGCTCGATGGCGCCATCCATGGCGCCAACGGTCCTGCCCACCCACACCGCCCCACCTCTGACAGATTCCGCGCGCTGTTGGTGGGTGCCGACCGTTGGTCGGCACATCTGTCAGATATCGATAGTCAGAATTGGATCCGACCCCGTGCCGACCAACGGTCGGCACCCACCATCAGCAGCAGGTTCCAACAGATCGCGGAAATCTGTCGAAGGCGGGGTGGGTCCGGTTGAGGGGGCGTGAGCCGCATGGATGCGGCGACCGAGCTTACATGGACGTACTTGCAGCGTCCCCCTCAATCGGACCCACCCCGCCATCCCACGGATAGCACGCTTTTGCCGTTGCCGTTGCTCCAAGCAGGTGCAGGGCGCAGCCCTGCCGAACAACCTTTACCTCAACTGGCTGTCCTTGCTGCCGCGCCGGTTGTAACCGGCATGCGCCTGCGCTTCTTCGTCATGCGCCTGCTGGCACGCCACGCACAGGCGAACTCCCGGCACAGCACGACGTCGCGCCAACGGAATCGGCGCGTCACATTCCTCACAGTGTTCAAGGCCCGGGCCCTGCCGCAGCTGGCGTCGCGCGCGGGCGATCGCATCGTCGACGGTGGCGTCGATCTGGTCCTGGACCGCGCCATCTCCCGCCCAACCAGTGGCCATGGTCTTCCTCCGCAGGTGTGTCGCCTGATATGGGGACGATACACCCGCGTACAAAGGAGCAGGCCTGTGTTGCGCCGAGCCATGGCCGGTGCGCCTTCAGCAAGCTGAGCAGAACGCCAACGGATCCAATCAGGTCGATCGCAACTTAATCCCCTCCGTCCCCTTTTTTGCTTACCAGATCAGGTCGTCCGGCACCTGGAACTGGGCGTAGTAGGCGTCGTCCTCGGCGTTGCCGGTGGAGATCTCGGCAGTCGAGCCCGGCTGGCCGTGGTCGACGATGATCGCCTCCGGGGCCCGCTCGCGCACCTTCTCGGCGGCGGCGCGCGGCAGCAGGGCGTAACCCTCGCCATTGGCGACGATGACCAGCACGCCCACCGACAGCGCCTTGCGCAGCTTGGGGTCGATCAGCAGGGTGCGGATCGCCGCGCCATCGCTGAAGCGATACTCGTCATCGCCCTTGTGGGGTACTGCATGGGCCGCGATGATCTGCTTCGCCTGTGCCTTCTGTTCCGCCTGCCTGGCCTGGGCATTGCGCTCGGCGGCCAGCGCACGGTCGCGCTCGACCTTCTCGGCACGGGCACGTTCAGCCTCACGCTGGACCTCGGCCGAGGCCGATTCGGCCTTGCCCTGGCGGGCCTTGGCCTGCTCCCGCGCGGCGGCGCTGGCCTGCGACTTCTTGGCCAGACCGGCCTTGAGCAATTGTTCCTGCAGCGCGTTGGGCTTTGCCATGGTTGGTACATACCGCGTGTAATCTTGGATGCTTCCATTCTACCGACGCCCCGCCGCCCCTGCATGGCAGTCCTGAAGTACCTCACCGGCTACCCCGAACCCCTGGTCGCCCAGGTCAGCGAACTGCTGGCGCAGGGCAAGCTCGGCCCCTGGCTGCAGCAGCGCTATCCCGACCCGCACGAGGTGCGCAGCGACCGCCAGCTGTACGACTACACCCAGGCGCTGAAAGATCGCTACCTGCGCAAGTCGGTGCCGCTCAACAAGGTCTGCTACGACAACACCCTGGAAGTGATCAAGCACGCGCTGGGTACGCATACCGCCATTTCCCGCGTGCACGGCAACCGCCTCAAGGCCAGCCGCGAGATCCGCATCGCTACGGTATTCCGCCAGGCGCCAGCGGCGTTCCTGCGCATGATCGTGGTGCATGAGCTGGCCCACCTGAAGGAAGCCGACCACAACAAGGCCTTCTACCAGCTGTGCCAGCACATGGAACCGGATTACCTGCAGCTGGAGTTCGATACCCGTCTGTACCTGACCGAGCTGGCCAACCGCAGCCAGCGCTGACCGGCCGCAGCAGCTACACTGCGCGCCCCCTGCCCGACCTGCCCGCCATGGAACCGATCCGTCTCGACAAACGCCTTTCCGCCCTGCTCGGCATCCCCCGCGGCGAAGCGCGGCGCTATATCGAAGGCGGCTGGGTAACGGTCGACGGCGAAGTGGTGGAACAGCCACAGCGCCCGGTCGATGACAGCGTGGTGATCGTCGTGGCCGAGCAGGCCAGTGATGAAAAGGCCGAGCGGGTCAGCATGCTGCTGCACAAGCCGGCCGGCGTTGCTGCTGAGACCCTGTGTGCGCTGGTCAGCAGTGACAGCCGCAGCGAACTTGATGCCAGCGACATCCGTCCGTTGCAGCGCCATTTCCACGGCCTGCAGCTGGCCGCTGCACTTCCGGCCAGCGACAGCGGCCTGGTGGTGGTCAGCCAGGATCCGGCCACGCTGGCCCATCTACAGCGCAATCTGGGCCGCACCGAACAGGAATACCTGATCGAAGTGGCCGAAGGCGGCCCCGAGCGAGGACCGTGGCTGCTGGCGCGGCTGCAGCAGGAATCCGGCGGCGCGAAGGTCAGCTGGCAAAGCGAGCAGCGCCTGCGCTTTGCCGGCAAGGGGCTGACCGCCAAGGGGCTGCGCGTGTCGGTGACCGCCGCCGGGCTGCAGGTGCTGGCCGTGCGCCGACTGCGCATCGGCCGCGTGGCATTGGGGCCGCTGCCGCCGGCGCAGTGGCGTTACCTGGGCAGCGACGAGCGGTTCTGAGGCCTGCGGGTCAGGGCCCTTTCCTGCAGAAACGGGTCCGCCCCCCATCCGTGACGCCCGCGGGGTCGGATCCCTTGCCGAAGTCAAGGGCGCTGACGCCCTATCGATCCTGCAGGCATTCCTTCACGCAGGGCGTGGATCTACCATCGAGGCATGAGCCTGCCCATGCCCCTGTGGCGACGCCTGTTGCGCGTCGCTGCAATCATCCTCGCCGCGCTGTTGCTGCTGGTCCTGTCCGGGCTGCTGCTGGCCGACCATCTCACGCCACAGGCACAGGGCGCGCCCTCGCATGTACTGCCATTGCAGCCGGCGCAGACCCGCATCGACCAGCAGATCGTGCCGCTGCAGGACGCGCATCCCGGGCAATCAGGCGTAGCGTTCCTCAGTGATGGCATGGATGCCTTCGCCGCGCGCGCGATGATCACCGCGCACGCTGGCCGCAGCCTGGACCTGCAGTACTACATCTGGCACGACGACCTGATCGGCCACCTGATGGCCAAGGCGCTGCATGACGCCGCCGAGCGCGGTGTGCGCGTGCGCATCCTGCTCGATGACATGAACGCCAAGGACAAGGACGCGCTGATGATGGCGCTGGACCGGCACCCCAACATTGAAATCCGCCTCTACAACCCGTTCCGCAACCGGACCGGCATCCTGCGCGTGGTAGAGATGGTGCAACGCTTCTTCAGCGTGAACCACCGCATGCACAACAAGAGCTGGATCGCCGATGGCCGCGTCGCGATCGTCGGCGGCCGCAACATCGGCGAGGAGTACTTCAGCGCGCGCACCGATGTGAACTTCCAGGATCTGGACCTGCTGGTCGCCGGCCCTGCCGTGGAGCAGGCCAACCGGATCTTCGACGACTACTGGAACAGCGAGGCCGCCATTCCGGTATCCGCGCTTGCCTTCCATACCGATGCACAGCTGCGCCTGCTGGTGCGCGAATCGGATCATGAGGCGCAGCGGGACGTGGCCCGGCCCTACCTTGCGCGCGTGGCCGAATCGCGCCAGCGGCAACGCCCGAGTCCCGAGCCTTTGCACTGGAGCAGTGCAGTGCGCATCGTCTCGGACCCGCCGATGAAGCATCGCAGGGATGATCGCGCTGCCTGGCTGGTGTCGACCCTGATCAGCGAGCTGCAGGCCGCCCGGCACAAAACGTTGTTGATCTCACCCTACTTCGTGCCAGGCAACGAAGGCCTGGATGGCTTTTCGGCCATGGCCGGGCGGGGCGTGCAGGTCGGCGTGGTGACCAACTCACTGGCTGCCAACGACGTCGCCGCCGTGCACGGCGGCTACATGAGCTACCGCGTGCCGTTGCTCGAAGCGGGCGTCCACCTGTACGAACTGAAGGCGCAGGGGCAGTCCGGCGATGCCGGCATGTTCGGCAGCAGCGGCGCGAGCCTGCACACCAAGGCGTTCGTGGTCGACGACCGCCGCGGCTTCGTCGGCTCGTTCAACCTCGACCCTCGCTCGGCCTACCTCAACACCGAAATGGGCGTACTGTTCGACGACCCGGTGCTGGGGGCGCAGCTGCGCGATGAGTACCTGCGCCTGGCGGACCCCAGGCACAGCTGGTGGCTGGCGCTGGACGACCGAGGCCGGCTACGCTGGCTGGAGCGTGAACCGCCACCGCACTGGGTGGAGGCCGAACCCGGCGCGAGCCTGGGCAAGCGCTGGACCGCGCGGGCCATCAGCTGGCTGCCGGTCGAATCGCAGCTGTAGTACTCAGGCCGCCGGGCCGGCCTGGTCCTGTCCGGCATCATCCAGCGTTTCCACGCTGCGCCCATGCAGGCGCCGCCAGATCCAGCGCAATGCATGCGGCGGGGCTGAAGGCAGCTGCTCCAGCAGCGCCAGCATGCGGCTCTGGCTGGCATGCCCATGGCGGCACAACAGGCTGGCCGCTGCAGCGGCGCTGGCCAGGCGCAGGCTGTCGGCCAGCGCCCCTTCTGCATCCACCGCCAGGGCCTGGTGAACCGGCTCAGGCAGCTCCCATGCGGCGGCGACCCGCTGCGCCAACGGCAACGACCACTGCTGCAACATCTGCAGGGCCAACGCCGGCTCCACGGCCTCGCCGCGGGCCTGCGCTTCCTGCAGCAGCTGGCGCATTACCAGTGACGCGCCCAGTCCCTGCACCAGGCCCAGCCACTGCGCGGCGAAAGCATCACCGAAGGTAACCGTGCGTGCGTGGTCTGCAGCCGCGCGCGAGGCCAGCAATGCGTGCTCCCAGATGATCGTGCTGAACTGCGGGAACACTTCGCACTGCACCTGCATCACCGGCTGCACCAGTACCGCACTGATGATCTGCCGCACGCCTTCGGTACCCACCAGTGTCACCGCCCGTTGCAGGCTTTCGACCGGGCGCTCATGCACCTTGTAGGCCGGGCTGTTGGCGATGCGCAGCAGGTTGCCGGTCAGTACCGGGTCCTGACCGATGATCGCGGCCATCACCCGCGCTGAGGCGGCATCGTCGTTGACGGTCTGGATCAGCTGCGGCAGCAGTTGCGGCCGGCGGGGCAGCTGCCTGGCCGCCCAGTTGCGGTCCTGCAGCGCGCGCGCCACCGCCTCGCCCAGCCCTGCGGCCTGCACCGGCGTGGATTCACCGGCCAGACGCGGGTACAGGGCCAGCGCATGCAGGCCACGTTGCAGATGTGCAGCGATCTCGGCCGGGGGCAGCGCCTCGCCCTGCAGGCTCGCCGCTGCGGCGGCCACCGCCTGGCGGGACGCAGCAACCAGCCGCGACGGTGCCGCCCCGGTCGAACGCGCCAGCCAGCCGCGCAGCGATCGCCACCAGGCCGCTGTCATCGCCGCCTGCCCTGTCGTTGTGGTGCCCTTGCCGTCACTGACCGCCTGCCTCTTCACGCGAATCCGGCCACCCGCCGTCGTCGCAGCATCGGCCGCATTTTCATCTTCTTTAACTGCAAGGCATGCGATGTCGACGGCACCGGCCGGGGGAATGGACTAGAATGGCGCCGCGCGACCCGTCCCCCAGCCATGACGACGTCGCTTTTTTTGTTTTGGGACCCTACCGTTCACTGGCCGTTCGCTGCAGTTCGCCGCTGTTCGCGCCATCGGAGACGCCATGCTATTCGAAACCCTCGCCACCACCGGCCACGAACAAGTGGTGTTCTGCCACAACCATGATGCCGGCCTGCAGGCGATCATCGCCATCCACAACACCACCCTGGGCCCGGCCCTGGGCGGCGTGCGCATGCGTCCGTATGCCAGCACCGACGAGGCGCTGGCCGACGTGCTGCGGCTGAGCCGGACGATGACCTACAAGAATGCGCTGGCCGGCCTCAACGTCGGTGGTGGCAAGGCGGTGATCATCGGCGACCCGAAGGTGGACAAGACTGAAGTACTGTTCCGCGCCTTCGGCCGTTATGTCGACTCGCTGGGAGGGCGCTACATCACCGCCGAGGACGTCGGTACCGACGTCAACGACATGGAGAACATCTACCTGGAGAGCCAGTTCGTGACCGGCGTGCACCAGGTCCATGGCGGCTCCGGCGATCCGGCCCCGTTCACCGCCTACGGTGCGCTGCAGGCGCTGATGGCGGCGATGCGCTTCAAGTTCGGCCATGAGGAAGTGGGCAAGACCAGCATCGCAGTGCAGGGCCTGGGCCACATCGGCATGGAGCTGGTCAAGCTGCTGCGCGATCGCGGCGCCAAACTGTATGTCACCGACCTGGACAGCGCGCTGGTTGATCGCGCGGTCAGCGATTTCGGCGCCGAAGCGGTCAAGCCGGACGAGATCCACGAAGTGAACGCCGATGTGTTCGCACCGTGCGCGCTGGAAGGCGCGATCAACGCCGACACCCTGCCGCGGATCAAGGCGAAGATCATCTGCGGTACCGCCAACAACCAGCTGTCGAGCCTGGAAATCGGCGATGAACTGCATGCGCGCGGCATCCTGTATGCACCTGACTACGCGGTCAACGCGGGCGGCGTGATGAACGTGTCGCTGGAGATCGATGGCTACAACCGCGAACGCGCGATGCGCCTGATCCGCAGCATCTACCACAACCTCACCCGCATCTTCGAACTGTCGCAACGCGAGAACATCGCGCCGCAGCGGGCAGCCGACCGCATCGCCGAAAGCCGTATCCTGTCGATCGGCAAGCTGAAGATGCCGCTGGGCCGCAGCACCCCGCGCCTGGGCAACCTGCGCGGCGGCTGAGCCTGCCGATGTCGCGCCGGGCCTTTCGACCCGGCGCGACCTCCCGTTCAGAAGCCGGTGCTGTAGCGCAACGCCGCCTGGCGTGCGCCTTCGCCGCCGACGCGCTGGTCGAAGCCCAGACTCAGGCGGCCGTTGCGGCCCCACCACGACTCCAGCGCCACGCCGAACAGCGCACTGCCGCGCGGGGCGTTCCAGCCCGCCAGTGGCGCCCATGCATCAACGCCGACGAAACTGGCCTGCCAGTCCGCATCGGCACCATCGAGCCGCTGCTGCCATTCGGCATGCCCGCGCAGGGTCCAGCGCCCCCAGCCGCGTTCGCCGCGGATACCGGCCAGCATCTGGCTGCGCTGTACGCGGTTGGCATCGCCACGCAGGCCGAAGCCGAACCCGCCCAGTTCGTTGAAGGCATCGGTATCCACGCGCGTCGTGCTGGCGCCCAGATACGGTGTCAACGACGCACCCGCGTTGCCGAAGCGATAGCCGCCTTCGACACTGGCACTGCTGAAACGTCCGCCGTAACGTGCAGAGACACCGTAGGCGCTGGCGCCCAACAGCAACTGGCGATCCAGCGCCCGGGTGAACTGGCCGCTGCCGACCTGCGCCAGCGCATAGCCCCGGCCCAGGTTCCAGCCGGCGTACAGCTGCGCCTGCGCCTGGCGATCACGCCCACGATCACCGCCGAAGCTGCTGCCACCATTGCTGCGGGTTTCGCCGAAGGCCACGCCCATCAGCCCATTGCTGCCCAGCGGCAGGTCCTGGCCGGCCATCCAACCACGGCTGTCGGTGGCATTGCCGGCGAAACTGCCCTGCCCGGCTTCGCCGAGCGCGCTCTGCCAGGCCCCGCGCAGGCGCGGCGCCGCCTGCACGCGATCGAAGCGCTCGGCGATCGCGCGGCGTGACATGTCGATGCTGTCGAAGGTGGCCGACTCGGCCCGCGCATGCGCCTGTCCGGACAGGCTCTGCAAACTGGCCTCGAGGCCTTTGCTGCCACCGTCGGTCCACTGCAGCGCACCGGCGGCCGTACCGAAGGCCGAGCCCTGCAACGTCGTATCGCCATCAAGCGCGCTGAACGCACTGTCCACGCGTTGCGCAGCCGACTGCGCCGAGGCCGTGAGCCCGGTCGCTGCCGCCGTGACGCTGACCTGGGTCAGGTTCAACCAAGCGTTGTTGCTGTCATAGCCATAGCTGCTCTGCAGCAGCGACAGGCCCTGCAGGCCGCTGGAGGTGGCCGGGCTGCTGAAGGTGCCGCTGAGGCCGCCGGCGGCGTGGATCAGGTCCTGGCGGCTGCCGTTCTGCGGCACATAGCCGGAGACGAAGCCGTGCACGCGCACGCCCCCGTTGATCGTGGCGTTGCCGGTGACCTGCAGCGCATTGGCACCGAGCGCGATCATCAGCTGCGCGCCGGCCTGCTGGGTGTAGTTGCCCTCGATGGTGCCGGTGGTGCTACCGGTGGTCAGCAACACGCTGCTGCCGTTGACCACATTGCCGATCACGCGCGGCGTACCGCCATTGAACTGCAGGCCGGTCGAATCCGGATCGGGCTGCGCCAGGATCGTCACGTTGGAGCGGATCACGCTGCCGTTCTGCAGTGACAGGATGCCGCGCTCGATGCGGGTGGCGCCGCTGTAGCTGTTGTTGCCACCCAGCACCAGGGTTCCCCCGCCCTGCTTGACCAGGCCACCGCTGCCGACGATGTCGTTGCTCCACAGCGAGCCACTCGATGGCGCATCGACATTGGCCACCACATCGCCCCAGTCGAAGCGCCCCGGCCCCTTGATCGCCCGCGAGATGTCGAGCAGACCGTAGCCGAACACCGCATCCACGCCGGGCGCACCGATGTCCTTGGCGGTGCCCAGCAGGGTCTGCCGCACCAGGTTGTTGTCGAAGTACGGGTAGCGCTGCCAGACCAGGGCGGCGGCGCCGGAAATCAGCGGGGCGGCGAAGGACGTGCCGTAGTTCCAGTAATAGCTGCCGCCGTTGGCATCGGGATAGACCGCGCTGCCCGGCGCCGCCAGGCAGTAGCGCGCGGCCTGGCCGCAGGCATTGGCGTAGCTGGCCAGCGTGCCCGGTGCATACGGATCCACCGCAGTGGCCACCAGCCAGCCGCGCTCCAGATCGGCCGCTGGCAGCGAGCCGGCAACGCCCAGCTGGCTGGGCAGCGCGGCCAGGCTGCTCGGCTCGGGGCGCGCATCGTTGCCGGCCGCGAACACCACCAGGCCGCCATGATTGATGACGAACGGCCGGTACTCGGCCGCCACCTGCGCGGTGGTCGGCAGGTCGGTCCAGTACAGGCCGCCCCACGAATTGTTCATCACCTTCACGTTGTAGCTGATCAGGTCCTGGTGGACCTGCGCCACGCCCAGTGGGCCGCTGAAGGAATTGCCCTTGCCGCTGCCGTCATCGACGGGCGGCTTGTCGGCGATGATCCGCGCCGAAACGATCTGTGCGCCAGGGGCGATGCCGCCCGGCCAGGACCCCACCGGAGCACCCGCGGCCAGGCTGGCCACCGCCGTGCCGTGGCCCACCACGTCGTCCACCTGCAGGTTGTTGCGGGCGGGGTCGATGTAGTTGAGGTTGGCGACCACGCGCCCGTTCAGCGCCACTGCGTTGCGCTGCACGCCCGAATCGACGATGCCGATGCGCACCCCCTGCCCGGTCAGGCCGGCGGCCTGTGCGGCACGCGCATTGGTCACGGACAGGTGCGCGTCGAAGGCCGGCTCCTGCGGTTTGGCCGGAGGCGGGGTGGTCGGCGGGGGCGTGGTCGGGGGCGTCGGGGTGGTCGGGGGTGGATCGATGCGGACATTGCCGCCGCCTCCGCCGCCACCACATGCCGTCAATGCCATCGCCAGCGCCGACGCCAGCGCCGACCTCACCATCATCGTGCGTTCCATCGATTCCTTCCCATGAACGTTGGCCTGCCTACATCCCGGCAGGCGTGCGGTGCCGCCCAGCGGCGGCCCTCCCCGACCCTCTATACTTGGGTCGACCCCCACGCAGTCTGCCGGGAAATCGCGGCGCTTCCAACGTCTTCGGTCTCCTTTCCGAACATTGCTTACGCATCAACGAGATTGCCATGTCCAACATCGTCATCGCCGCCGCCAAGCGCACCGCCATCGGCTCCTTCCTCGGCCAGTTCAACGGCGTGCCGACCCCGACCCTCGGCGCGGCCGCCATCGCGGCCGCCCTGGAACAGTCGGGCGTGCCGGCCAGCGGCGTCTCTGAAGTCCTCATGGGCTGCGTGCTGCCGGCCAACCTCGGCCAGGCGCCCGCCCGCCAGGCGGCGATCGCCGCCGGCATTCCGCTGTCGACCGGTGCCACCACCCTCAACAAGGTGTGCGGCTCGGGCATGAAGACCATCATGCTCGGCCATGACCTGATCAAGGCCGGTTCGGCCAGCATCGTGGTTGCCGGTGGCATGGAATCGATGTCCAACGCCCCGCACCTGCTGCCCAACTCGCGTACCGGCAACCGCTTCGGCAACTTCCAGGCGATCGACCACATGGCCCACGACGGCCTGGTCAACGCCTACGACGGCAAGGCCATGGGTGAATTCGCCGAATGCGCCGTGGACAAGTACCAGTTCAGCCGCGAGGAACAGGACGCCTATGCGATCGAATCGGTCAAGCGCGCACAGGCCGCACAGGCCAATGGGGCATTCGCCGACGAGATCGTCGCGGTGAAGGTCGCCACCCGCAAGGGTGAGGTCGAGGTCGCCACCGACGAGCAACCCGGCCGCTCCGACATCGCCAAGATCCCGACCCTGCGCCCGGCCTTCAAGAAGGACGGCAGCGTCACCGCCGCCAGCTCCTCCAGCATCTCCGACGGCGCCGCTGCGGTGGTCCTGCTGACCGAGGAAGACGCCAACGCACGTGGCGTTACCCCGCTGGCGCGCATCGTCGGCCACGCCACCCATTCGCAGGAACCGGAGTGGTTCACCACCGCCCCGATCGGCGCGATCCGCACGCTGCTGGCCAAGACCGGATGGTCGCTGGACCAGATCGACCTGTTCGAAATCAATGAGGCCTTCGCCGTGGTGGCAATGGCACCGATGCGTGAACTGGGCATCCCGCACGACAAGCTCAACGTGAATGGCGGGGCCTGCGCACTGGGCCATCCCATCGGTGCCTCCGGTGCACGCTTGGTGGTGACCTTGGTCAACGCCCTGCGCACGCGCGGTGGCAAGCGCGGCATTGCCACCCTGTGCATCGGTGGCGGTGAAGCAACAGCCATCGCCATCGAATTGATTTAAAAAGATTTAACGACGATTTCGCAAAAATGAATGCGGGATCGCTTGACACCCAATCTTGGCTTGTCATCATGTTGTCGGCGCGCAGCATGCGCGTTGCCTAATTCTAACGACGAGGATTTACACAATGAGCATCAACAAGCTGCTGGTCGCGATGTCCCTGGCTCTGGCCCTGGCCGCCTGCTCGAAGCAGGAAGCTGCCCAGGACGCCGCTGCTTCGGCCAACGAAGCCGCCACCGAAGCCCAGGCTGCTGCCGACCAGGCCGCCGCTGCCGGCGCCCAGACCGCCGACGCTGCCCAGCAGGCTGCCAACACCGCCGCCACCGCTGCTGACGCTGCGACCGACGCTGCTGCCAACACCGCTGCTGCCGCGACCGACGCTGCTGCTGGCGAAGCCAAGGACGCTGCCAAGGCTGCCGAAGCTACCGCTGAGCAGGCCAAGGACGCTGCTGAAGAAGCCAAGAAGTAATAACTTCTTTCTTCAGGCTGTTCTGGAAAAGCCGCTGGTTCGCCAGCGGCTTTTTCTTTGGCCTGCTGCCTGCGCGCGCCTCGGATCGCGACCCCGTCTTCACAACGGCATGAATAGGCTGGCGTCCCCATCCATTGCAGTACCGGAGACCGCCATGAAGATTCGCCCGATCACCACCACGCTGCTGGCCGCCTCCCTGCTGCTGGCCCTGGCCGCCTGCAAGGGTCCGGAAGCCGAACAGGCCAAGCAGGACGCGCAGCAGGCCGCCGACAGCGCCGGCGCTGCCGCCCGTGACGCCGTGGACAGGGCCGCCGAAGCCACCCGCAACGCTGCCGACAAGACCGCTGCCGCTTCCGAGCAGGCCGCGGCCGATACCCAGCAGGCACTGGACAAGGCCGCAGACGCCACCGCAAACGCCGCAGACAAGGCCAAGGTTGCAGCCACCGACGCCGCTGCACATGCCAGCGACGCCACTGCGGACGCCGCACAGAAGGTTGCTGACAAGGCCCGTGATGTCGCCAATGACGCCAAGGCCAACGCCGCCAAGGAAGAAGCCAAGCACTAAGGCGTACCGGCAGCCGGGCATCGGCTCGGCGCCACAGGAAAAGCCGCGGCACTGCCGCGGCTTTTCTGCTTTTCGCTCTCTGCTCTTTCTGTTGATTCCGTGCTGGACGCGTACGGAAAGTGTCCAAGGACGCGCGGGTAGGTTGCGCAGGGGCGTAAGCGCCATGGATGGCGCGCCCGAGCCTACAAGAACGTATTCACGGCGTCCCCAGCGCGACCTACCCGCGCGGCCCACCCATCAGTATCAGCGCCCACCACGAGGGGCTTCGCCGTTGGCCGCCCTACGGCAGCGCGCGCGCCAGCATTGCCGACAGATCCACACCCGCCGGCAGCGTCCCGAACACCAGCCCATGCTGCCCTTCCAGCCGGCTGCGCACGAACGCTTCAGCCATTGGACTGCCCGCCCGCAACATCAACGCTGCCTGCAGCAGCAGCGCAGTGCGCTCGCAGAAAAGCCTCGCCTGCGACTCATCCGGTGCCGGTGCCGCTGCCCAACGCTGCAATGCCGCTGCGTAGCGCGCATCACGATCGGCCACCGCTGCCAGCTCGGCGCGCAGCGCCGCCAGTGCCTCCGGTTCACGTGCCAGCGCGCGCAGTACGTCCAGGCACTGGATGTTGCCACTGCCTTCCCAGATCGAATTCAACGGCGCCTGCCGGTACAGACGCGGCAGCATCGATTCCTCCACATAGCCTGCGCCGCCGAGGCATTCCTGCGCTTCGTTGACGAAGGCCGGTGCGCGCTTGCACAGCCAGTACTTGCCCAGTGCCGTTCCCAGTCGCGCCAGCGCGGCCTCGTTGGCATCCACGGCGGCGCGGTCCACCGCACGTGCGATGCGCATCGACAGCACCGTGGCTGCTTCCGATTCCAGTGCCAGGTCGGCCAGCACGTTGGTCATCAACGGGTGCTCGACCAGCAGCTTGCCGAAGGTGCGGCGATGGCGTGCGTGGTGCAACGCCTGCGCCAACGCCATGCGCATTTCCGCCGCTGCGCCCAGCATGCAATCCAGGCGGGTCATCATCACCATGCCGATGATGGTGGCCACGCCACGCCCCTCCTCGCCCACCCGCCATGCCTGCGCGCCGCAGAACTCGACTTCGCTGGAGGCATTGGCCCAGTCGCCAAGCTTGTCCTTCAACCGCATCAACCGGAATGCGTTGCGGTCACCGTCGGCCAGCCGGCGCGGCATCAGCAGGCAGGTCAGTCCTCCCGGCGCCTGCGCCAGCACCAGGAAGCCATCGCACATCGGTGCGGAAAAGAACCACTTGTGGCCGACAAGGCGATAGCGCTCACCATCGATCGGTTCGGCGCGCGTACTGTTGGAGCGCACATCCGAGCCGCCCTGCTTCTCGGTCATGCCCATGCCCAGGGTGATGCCGGCCTTGTCAGCCACCGGCACGTCGCGCGCGTCATAGACCGGCGCTGCGGCCTTGCGTGCCCACTCGGCCAGATGCGGCTGCGTGTGCAGCACCGCTACTGCTGCATGGGTCATCGTCAACGGGCAACTGGTGCCGGCCTCGGCCTGGTGGTGCAGGTAGCTCAACACCGCACGCGCGACATGCGCGCCGGGTTGCGGTTCATGCCAGGACAAGCCGGCGACACCGTGCGATTTCGCCGTCTCCATCAACTGGTGATAGGCCGGGTGGAACTCCACCGTATCGATGCGATGACCCTGCGCATCATGCGTGCGCAGGCGTGGGCGATCGCGGTTGGCATCGAAGCCGAGCCGGTACAGCTCGTCGCCGGCCAGCGCGCCATAGACCGCCAGGCGTGGCGCGAAGCTGCCAGCGCCTTCGCGTTGCACGGCTTCCATCAGCCCCACGTCGTCGGTCCACAACTGGCGCCCCGCGAACGGTGGCGGCTGGTTCAACACCACATGGGTTTCGTAGGGCGCGTCACTGCTGAAGCTTGGTCCACTCATCCGGTCCATCCTGGCGGCAAGAGGTATGCGGTCCGATTGTGCCGCATGACTTGCCAAGCCCGTGTTCAGGCCGGTTCTCACCGTCTGCACGAGCAGCAGGCCACAGTGATCGCATGGCAGCCAACGACGATCTGGTGGTGCTGCGCCCGGAAGGGCTGTACTGCGCCGCCGGCGATTTCCACATTGATCCCTGGCGACCGGTAGCGCGCGCGGTCATCACGCATGGCCACGGGGATCACGCCCGCCCGGGCATGGGCGAGTACCACTGCAGCGAAGGCAGCCTGCCGATCCTGCGCTGGCGCCTGGGCGATGTTCCGGTGCAGGCGCACGTCGAGGGCGTGCCGTTCCGCCTGGGCCGGGTACAGGTATCGCTGCATCCAGCCGGTCACGTCCTGGGATCTTCGCAGGTGCGCATCGACGACGGGCGGCAGGTCTGGGTCGCCTCCGGCGACTACAAGCGGCAGCCTGACCCAACCTGTGCGCCGTTCGAAGTGGTGCCCTGCGATACCTTCATCACCGAAGCCACCTTCGCCCTGCCGATCTACCGCTGGCCGGACACTTCGGCCGTCGCTGCCGAAATCGTGGCGTGGCGCCGCGAATGCGAACAACGCGGCGAGGCTGCGATCCTGCTGTGCTATGCGCTGGGCAAGGCACAGCGGGTGCTGGCAGAGCTGCGGCCACTGGACGATCGGCCGGCCTGGCTGCATGGCGCCATCGCCAATGGCGTGGCGGTGTACCGGCAGGCCGGCGTACCGATGCTGGAGACGCTCACCGTGGCCGAACAGGGCCGCCAGCCCGATGCCGCCGGCCAGTTGATCCTGGCCCCGCCCTCGGCTGCGGGCACGCCCTGGATGCGCCGCTTCGGCCGTCACCAGCTGGGCTTCGCCTCGGGCTGGATGCAACTGCGCGGCAACCGTCGCCGCCGCAACGTCGATCGAGGCTTCGTCATTTCCGACCACGCCGATTGGCCAGCACTGCTGCAAACGATCCAACAGACCGGCGCGCAGCGGGTGATCGCCACCCATGGCAATACCGATGCGTTGATTCCGTTCCTGCGCGAGCGCGGCGTGGCTGCCGAAGCCTTCCGTACCGATTTCGGGAGCGAGGAATGAAGTCCTTCGCAGCGCTCTACCAACGCCTGGACCGCAGCACTGCCACGCTGGACAAGCGCGCAGCGCTGGTCGACTACTTCCGCCAGGCAGGCGCACACGATGCGGCGTGGGCGCTGTACCTGCTCAGTGGTGGCAAGGTGGGTGGCGCGCGCAGGAAGATCGCCGCCAGTGGCGAACTGCGCGCGTGGATCGCCGAGCAATCAGGGTTGCCACCGTGGCTGGTGGAAGACAGCTATGCGCAGGTGGGTGACCTGGCCGAAACGCTGACCCTGCTGTTGGACGACCCACCACACCCCTCGCCTGACCGGCCCCTGGCCGAATGGATCGAACAGCACCTGCTGGCGGTCGCCAACCAACCCGAGGCGGTGCGTCGCGCGGCGATCGTCGCCGGCTGGCAGCAACTGTGCAGCGGCGAACGCCTGGTATTCAACAAGCTGCTGACCGGCGCCCTGCGCGTTGGCGTGTCGCAGCGACTGGTGCAGCAGGCGCTGGCCGAGTGGTCCGGCCTGGACATCGCACGCATCGCCCAGCGCATGCTGGGCGAGTGGTTGCCCTCGCCCGGGCTGCTGACCCAGCTGCTGTCGCCGGATGAGCTGCCGCTGGACCGGCAGCAGCCCTATCCGTTCTTCCTGGCCACGCCACTGGAGGGATCCCCTGCCGAACGACTCGGCCCGATCGATGACTGGCTGCTGGAATGGAAGTGGGATGGCATCCGCCTGCAGCTGCTGCGCCGGCGCGGCGAGGTCGCCTTGTGGTCACGCGGCGAAGAGCGGCTGGATGGCCGCTTCCCCGAGATCGAACAGGCAGCGATGCCGCTTCCCGATGGCTGCGTGCTGGACGGCGAGCTGCTGGCCTGGGACGAAGCCGCGGACCTGCCGCGTGCCTTCACTGCGCTGCAGACGCGCATCCAGCGCCGAAAACCCGGTGCGGCCACCCTGCGCAACACGCCGGTGCGGGTGCTCGCCTATGACCTGCTTGAACTCGATGGCGTAGACCTGCGCGAACGTCCGCTGCAGCAGCGGCGCGCGCGTCTCGCCGAGGTCGTCGGTGCACTGAACGATGCACGGATCCAGCTCTCACCGGGCGTTGACGCCGACGACTGGCTCCAGGCGGCGGCAATGCGCGACGTGGCACGCGAACGCGGCGTGGAAGGACTGATGCTGAAACGGCATGCCTCGCCCTACCAGGTCGGACGCCGCCGCGGTGACTGGTGGAAATGGAAGGTCGATCCGCTCACCATCGATGCGGTGCTCCTGTACGCGCAGGCCGGCCATGGGCGGCGCAGCACGCTGTACACCGACTACACCTTCGGCGTCTGGGACGGCGACACGCTGGTACCGGTCGCCAAGGCCTATTCGGGCCTGGATGACAAGGAAATCCTCGCGCTTGATCGCTGGATCCGCGCCAACACCCGCGAGCGCTTCGGCCCGGTGCGCAGCGTTCGCGCCGAACACGTCTTCGAGCTGGGCTTCGAGGCGGTCAACCGCAGCAGCCGGCACAAGTCGGGCATCGCCGTGCGTTTTCCGCGCATCCTGCGCTGGCGCCACGACAAGCCCGCCAGCGAAGCCGATCAGCTGGCCACGCTGCAGGCATTGGCACGATGAACCGCAGCCAGGCACTGCGCCGGCTGGAAGACTGGTTCGCGTCCAGAGGCTGGCGCTCACTGCCGTTCCAGCGCGCGATGTGGCGTCACTATCTCGCCGGCGAATCCGGGCTGCTGCATACACCCACAGGCAGCGGCAAGACACTGGCGATGTTCGGCGGGCCGCTGCTGCAGGCCATGATCGACCCGCCACCCTCCCCCCGCCGCGCCAGCGCGGTCCGCCCGCTGCAGGTGCTGTGGGTGACCCCCTTGCGCGCGTTGGCCAGCGACACCGCGCGCGCGCTGCAGACCGTGGTCGATGGGCTGGGGCTGGGTTGGCGTGTCGGCCTGCGCAGTGGTGACGCCAGCAACCGCGAGCGGCGCCAGGCGCGCGAGGGCCGCATCGACGTACTGGTGACCACGCCGGAATCACTGGCGCTGCTGCTGAGCTATCCGGATACGCTGCCGCGCATGCAGCGGCTGCGCTGCATGGTGGTGGACGAATGGCACGAACTGCTGGGCAACAAGCGCGGTGTGCTGCTGCAGTTGAACCTGGCAGTGTTGCGCCAGGCCGCGCCTGCATCGCAGCTGTGGGGACTGTCAGCCACCCTGGGCAATCTGCACGAGGCGCGCGACGTGCTGCTGCCCGGGCGACCGGAAGCACCGATCGTGCAGGGCGTACGGCCGCGCCCACTGAGCGTGCGCAGCGTGCTGCCGGACCCTGGCGAACATTTCCCCTGGGCCGGGCATCTGGGCCTGGCGCAGCTGCCACGCGTGCTGGATGCACTGATGCAGGCACGCAGCAGCCTGCTGTTCACCAATACGCGCGCGCAAGCTGAATTGTGGCATCAGGCGCTGGCCGCAGTCTGGCCGGAAGAACCGGACACGCTTGCGCTGCACCACGGCTCGCTGGACCCGGTGCTGCGCCAGCAGGTGGAGGATGGCCTGCGCGCGGGCGCGCTGCGCTGCGTGGTTGCCACCTCCAGCCTCGACCTCGGCGTCGACTTCCCCGAGGTTGAGCAGGTACTGCAGCTGGGCAGCCCGAAGGGCGTGGCGCGCCTGCGCCAGCGCGCCGGACGCGCACGGCACCGCCCGGGTGCCAGCGGTTCCATCCTGTGCGTGCCCAGCCATGCGCTGGAACTGGCCGAGTACGCCGCCGTGCGCCGTGCGTTGGCCGGGAACGTGGTCGAAGCGCGCAGGCCGCCGACGCTGCCGCTGGATGTGCTGGCCCAGCATGCGGTCAGCCGCGCCCTGGCGGGCGGCTTCGACAGCGCCGACCTGCTGGCGCAGGTGCGGCGTACCCATGCCTTCGCGTCGCTCGGCGACGACCAGTGGCAGGCCGTGCTCACATTCGTCGTGCAGGGTGGCCAAGCGCTGGCCCAGTACCCCGATTTCCACAAGGTCGAGCGTGATGCCGATGGGTGATACCGCATGCACGACCGTCGCCAGGCGCTGCGTCATCGGCTGTCGATCGGCACCATCAGCAGCGATGGCAGCGTGCGCGTGCAGTTCCTGCGCGGCGGCAGCCTGGGCGCCGTGGAGGAACAGTTCGCCAGCCGCCTGCGCCGTGGCGACCGCTTCCAGTTCGCCGGGCGCCTGCTGGAGCTGGTGCAGCTGCGCGACATGACTGCCTTCGTCCGGTTGGCACGAGGACGTGGTGAGGGGATCGTGCCGCGCTGGCAGGGCGGCCAGTTGCCGCTGTCGATGCCGCTGGGCCGCGAGCTGGAGTGGGTACTGTCCGGTGCTGACGACAGCGCCGAGTCACGCTGGCTGTCACCCCTGCTGGCACTGCAGCAGCGGTTGTCGGCGCTTCCCGGCCCAGCCCATCTGCTGGTGGAGAATGTGCGTCGTCGCGAAGGCCAGTTCCTGTTCGTCTATCCCTTTGCCGGCCGCCACGTGCATGAGGCGCTGGCCGCCCTGCTGGCGCTGCGCTGTACCCGCCGGCAGCGCAACAGCATCGGCTATGCAGTGAACGATCACGGCCTGGTGCTGGCACCGGCACAGGCCATCGATCTGGATGCGGCGCAATGGCGGGCGCTGTTCTCCACCGATCAGCTGCTGGATGATCTGCGTGCTGCGGTGAACCTGGGCGAGCTGGCGCGTCGCCAGTTCCGCGGCATCGCACGCGTCGCCGGCCTGCTGGTCCCCAGCCTGCCCGGTGGCATGCCACGGGCACTGCGCCAGCTGCAGGCATCCGCGGGACTGCTCTACGACGTACTGCGCGAGCACGACCCGGATCACCTGCTGCTGGCGCTGGCGGAACAGGAAGTGCTGAATGACAGCCTCGACATGCCGGGGCTGCAACAGGTACTGGCCAGGATTCGGATGCAGACCCTCTCGGTGCAGCGCCCGGCGTCACTCACGCCGTTGGGTTTCCCGCTGTGGGCCGAACGCCTGCGCGGGCAGTTCAGCAACGAAGACTGGCGTACCCGGGTACAACGCGCGGCCCAGCAGCTGGAGCGTCGGCATGGCCGATGAACTGCCACTGCCGCGCGCAGGCGAGTCGCTGGTTCTGCTTGGCGCGCGTGCACTCTACTGGCCCGCGCGGCAGGCACTGCTGCTCGCCGACCTGCACCTGGGCAAGGCCGATGTATTCCGCCGCGCAGGCATCGCGCTGCCCAGCGGCGGTACCGGCAAGGACCTGCAACGCCTGCAGGGGCTGCTGGACGCGCGTGCCTGCCGCGAGGTGTGGATCCTGGGCGACATCCTGCACGGCCCGGCGCATCGTGCTGCGTGGTACCAGCAATGGCTGGGATGGCGCGAACGCAATGCCGCACTGGACGTGCATGTCCTGCGCGGAAATCATGACCGGCAGCTGCCGCGTGCCGAGCTGCAGGTGCAGATCCACGACGAAGTACGGTTGCCACCGTTCCTGCTTCGGCATGAGCCGGTGCCCGATGCGGAGCTGCATGTGATCGCCGGGCATCTGCATCCACAGATCGCTTTGCCTCCGTTGCGGCGGCGCTTCCCCGCATTCTGGCTGCGTGACAGGATGACACTCCTGCCGGCCTTCTCCGCGTTCACCGCCGGAATCGTTCCTGTTCCCGCTGCCGGCGAACAGATGGTCGCCTGCGTGGACAACGGCCTGGTGGCACTGCCCCTGGCTTGAATCAGGCCGGACGGATATCCAGCTGCGGCATCAGCTGGAACTCAGGCGTGTCCTCTTCCCGTCGCCGCGGCAAGGCCTGGATCGCCGCCAGCATCTCCTGCGCGCAGGTGCGGATGCGCGTGTGGTGCTCCGGCGACGCATGACTGATCAGGCTGCCGACATGAAACTCGAACACGTCCTCCAGTACGTCGGGCTGGTCCTCGTGCAGCATCTGCAACAGACCGCGCAGCTTGCAGATTTCCGATTCCAGCTCCTCGACCGCGAACAACATGGCATCCTCCTCTTCGACAACAGGCGGCACATCCGGGCCGCAACAGGCCGCGACGGCAGCGCCTCCCGGGCCACGCGCGATGTTGATCACGGAAAGGAAAACGGGCGACGCGTAATCGCGTGCAACCTACTTCTCGCATATGCGCAGTGAGGCAACCGTTAATTCACGTGACGACGCGTTTCACGCAGTGGCTGTGATCGCGTTGATGCGAGGCACCTGCGCCGCAGTGGCCAGCGCGTCGACGAAAGCAGGATCCAGCGCGAGCGAACCGAACCAGCCATGCTGGGTACCGCTGAGCACACGCAGCATGTGACCACGTCCACCCGGCAGGCGCCCCATCGGGCCGAGCAGCACGTCGCGCGCTTTGGCCCAGGCATCGCGATCGGACTGGAACAGCGGCGTCAGCCAACGGCTCCAGCGCTGGTAGACCGCAACGTGTGCCCTGCGCTGCGCCTGGTAGGCCTGCAATGCCGCGGCACCGCCACCATGCGCGCGCAAGGCATCGCGCAGCGCCAGCGCATCGAGCAGCGCCATGTTCACGCCCTGGCCCAGCTGTGGGCTCATCGCATGCGCGGCATCGCCGGCCAGCACCATGCGGCCGTGATGCCAGCGCGTCATCACCGCGTCGCGGTAGACGGCCCGTGCCAGCTGGCCGGCGTCACGCAGATGCGCGAAGCGTGCACTGGCCTGCGGCCACAGCGCATGCAGTTCGTCCAGCCAGGGCGTCATGCCGTCGGCCTGCCAACGTTCGAAATCGGCGCGTGGCAGGCTCCAGAAAAAGCTCAGGCGCGGCGTGTCATCACCGGGCCGCGTACCGACCGGCAACAGCCCGATCATCTTGCGTGCGGCCACGTAGCGCTGCCGCAGCTCCTGCAGGTGTGGCCAGTCTTCGGCCGGCAACAGGCACCACAGCGCACCCCACGGATACACGCGATCCAGTCCGTTGCCGTCTTTGATCGTGCCGCGCAGCGTCGAGGCCGCACCATCGGCGGCCACCACCAGGTCGAACGCACCGTGCAGGCGCCCTTCGCTGTCACGCAGGCGGCCCTGCTCGGCATCCACTGCAGCGATGCTTACGCCGGCATGCAGCTGGCCCGCACCAGCACGCGCATCATCCAGCAACGAGAACAGGGCGCCGCGCTGCATGCCAAGGCCGTGCAGGCGCGCGTCCAGGCCGGCGTAGCGCATGTCCATCACTGCGCGTTCGCACGGCGTATCGCCGTACAGGCGATGCACCGGCGCGGCATGCGCGCGCACGGCGTCAAGCAGGCCCATCTGCCACAGCACCTGCAGGCCGCTGGGCTGCAGCAGGAAACCGGCGCCAACCGGTCCCGGCGTGGGCACACGTTCGAAGATCTCCACCTCGTGGCCATCACGGGAGAGCAGGATGGACAATGCCTGTCCAGCGGTGCCGTAGCCGATCACGGCGATGCGCAGTCGTTCCTTCATGGGCGCATTGTGCCCGAGCGCAAATCCGGATGCCCAGCGGGGCCCCGCCCACGGCAGCGCAATTCTTGTCGCAGCGCAAAAAAAAACCCCGCCGGAGCGGGGTTTTCAACGCACTGTCGAGTGGATCACTCGGCCGGCGTGATGTTCGAAGCCTGGGCGCCCTTCGGGCCCTGGGTCACGTCATAGGTGACACGCTGGCCTTCCTGCAGGCTGCGGAAGCCCTTGGAGTTGATGGCGGAGAAGTGCGCGAACACGTCGGCGCTGCCATCCTCCGGCGAGATGAAGCCAAATCCCTTGGCGTCGTTGAACCACTTGACGGTACCGTTCGGCATGGTGATGCGAGACCTTATGCAATGAATGGGTGGTGTACGCTGAACCCGCGCACAAGCTGAGTATGCAAAGCTTGCTCGGGGAAGACAATCACCCCCGCGCCAATTCGCCCACCAGTTCCGGAAGTCCGTTGCTGGCCGCCTGCACATTGGCCAGCACTTCGGCCATCGTAATCTCCTCGCCATCACCGCAGCCGGCGGCCCAGTTGGCGATGATCGCCAGGCAGGCATAATCCAGGCCCAGCTCCCGCGCCAGTGCGGCTTCCGGCATGCCGGTCATGCCCACTAGATCGCAACCGTCGCGACGCATGCGGGCGATTTCGGCGATCGTTTCCAAGCGCGGGCCCTGCGTTGCGCCATAACAGCCACCGTCATGGACCGTGACACCGGTCACTTTGGCTGCCGCCAGGATCTTGCTGCGCAGCATCGGCGTGTACGGATGGCCGAAATCGACGTGGACCACGTCGGAGCCTTCTTCTTCACAGATCGTGCTGATGCGGCCCCAGGTGTAGTCGATGATCTGGTCCGGGCAGGCGAGCACGCGCGGACCGAAGTTCTCGGTGATGCCACCCACCGTGTTCAATGCCAGCACCCGCTGCGCGCCCAGCTGCTGCAGCGCAGCCAGGTTGGCTCGGTAGTTGATCTTGTGCGGCGGCAGCGAATGCCCCTCGCCATGCCGCGCCAGGAACGCCACGCGATGGCCGAGCAGCTTGCCCACGCGCACCGGGCCCGATGGGCGGCCGAAGCGGGTGTCGACCTCGTGGGTCTGCACGTCGTCAAGCTTGGCCAGGTTGTAGACACCGGTACCGCCGATCACGGCCAGGGCGATCTGTTGCATTCGAAGCACTCCATGAAAAGACGAACGCCGGCACCCGAGGATGCCGGCGGCAGAAGAAGACGCGCCGCGGGCGGCTGCGCCGTTATTCCTTCATCGCGTAGATGGCCGGCACGCAGCGCAGGGTCTCGTTGACGTCCATGCCGAAGCCGAACACGTAGCGGTCCGGCAGCTCGATGCCCGCGTAATCGGCGGTCACGTCAGGCAGCGCACGGTCGTGCTTCTTCACGGTCATCGCAGCGATGCGCACATCGGTCGCGCCCTGTTCCAGGCACCAGGTGCGAACGCCCTGCAGGGTGTAGCCCTCGTCGAGGATGTCGTCGACCAGCAGCACGCGGCGGCCGAACAGCGAGGTGGCCGGCTTGTGCTTCCAGACCAGGTCACCGCCGGTGGTTTCGCCGCGGTAGCGGGTGGCGTGCAGGTAATCGAACTGCACGTCCTGGCCGCGCGCGCCCAGTTCCAGCGCCAGCTGGCCGGCGAACGGCAGCGCACCATGCATGATCGACAGGAACAACGGCACCTCGCCCTTGTAATCGCGCGCGATGGCGTCGGCGATAGCAGCGATGGCCTTGTCGATGGTGGGGCGGTCGACCAGCAGGTCAGCCTGGGCCAGGGCCTGGGAAATGGTGAGGTTGGGCATCAGACGGTTCTTCCAAGGGTTTCAAGCAGACGGGATTGGGTGTCGCCATGGCGGGCATCGGCCAGCAGGCCGTCCCAGCCGAGCGCGCCGCGGCCGAGCAGGCCCAGCAGCGCAGCAGTATTGAGGGAGCGTCCCTGCACCGCATGCAGGGCTTCATCGACCAGTTCCGGATGGCAGACCAGCACCACGTCGCAACCGGCGTCCAGGTGCGCGTGCACGCGCGCCGGCACGCCGCCGGCGCTGTGCGAGGCGGCCATGCCGATGTCATCGGAGAACACCACGCCGCGGAAGCCGAGTTCGCCGCGCAGGATGTCCTGGATCCAGCGTGGGGAATAGCCGGCGGGCTCCGGTGCCACCTGCGGATAGATCACGTGCGCCATCATCACCGCATCGGCACCGGCGGCGATGCCGGCCTGGAACGGCACCAGGTCCTGCGCGCGCAGTTCGGCCAGTGCGCGTGGATCGATCGCGGTATCCACGTGGGTGTCTTCCAGCACGGTGCCGTGGCCAGGGAAATGCTTGAGCGTGGCAGCCATGCCGACCGCGTGCATGCCGCGCACATAGGCTGCGGTGAACGCGGCCACGACCTGCGGGTCTTCACTGAAGGCGCGGTTGCCGATGGCGCGGTTGCCGCGACCAAGGTCGACCACCGGGGCGAAGCTGAGATCCAGGCCGCTGGCGCGGACTTCACTGGCCATCAGCCAGGCGTGCTGCTCGGCCAGCGCCAGGGCCTGCTGCGGGTCGGTGGCATACAGGGCACCAATGTCCTGCAGCGGCGGAAGATCGCTGTAACCCTCGCGGAAGCGCTGTACGCGGCCGCCCTCCTGGTCCACGCAGATCAGCTGCGGGCGCGGGGCAGCGGTACGGATGGCCGCGCTCAGATCGGTCACCTGCTGGCGCGAGGCGAAGTTGCGCTTGAACAGCACCACTCCGGCCACGGCGTCGTGCTGCAGCCAGTCACGTTCCTGGGCGGTCAGTTCGGTGCCGGCAACGCCGATCAGCAGCATGGTCGATCTCCACAACGCGCGCCCGCATGGCGCAATGCCGCATTGTCGCAGAACCGGCCGACAGGCGCAGTGGTCAGAAAAAGGGGACGGAGGGGATTAAGGCGCAATCGGCCCCAAGAGGCTGGATACGTCTTAATCCCCTCCGTCCCCTTTTGAGGAGCCGGTCAGACCTTGCAGCCGTCCGGGCCGCAGGCCTCGTCGCCGTCAGCCGGGGTGGCCGGGGCGCCCTGTTCGGCCGCGATCTGCTGCAGGGCCTGGGCGAACGCCTCGGGTGGTTGGGCCCCGGAAATCGCCCACTTCCCATCGATGACGAAGGTCGGCACCGAAGAAATGCCCAGTGCATGGGCCTGCGCCAGCTTGGCTTCGACCTCGGCCAGCCCGCGGTCGGAGGCCAGCATCTGCGCGATTTCGCCACCGTCCAGGCCGCCCGCCACGCCGGCCTTCACCAGCACAGCGTTGTCAGCCAGGTTCTGGCCATGCTCGAAGTGGGCGCGGAACAGCGATTCACCCACCGCATCCTGCACGCCATGCTGGCCGGCCAGCCACAACACCCGATGCGCCGGCAGCGTGGTCACCCGCACCTGGCCCTGGTTGAAATCCATCGGCAGCCCCTCCGCGCGCGCGGTGGTCTGGGTCTGGCCGAGGATCTGCTCGGTGCGCTCGACGCCCCCGAACTTGCGCGCATAGGCCTCGCGCAGCGGCACCGGGGTGTCGTCCGCATCCGGGTCCAGCTGGAACGGCTGCCAGTGGATATCGAGGTCAGGCGCGTTCAGACCCAGCAACTGCACGCCCTGCTGGAAACGATGCTTGCCGATCCAGCACCAGGGGCAGACCACGTCGGAGTAGATGTCGATTCTCATCCGAACGACATGGGGACCGCCTTCCTCGATAAAAGGGGACGGAGGGGATTAAGTCGCTTTCCGCACAGCCGGGGTAAAGCCGACTTAATCCCCTCCGTCCCCTTTTTGGGGGCTCACCACTGTGAATACGGGCGGCTGGCCAGGGCAACGTTGTAGTAGCGGGCGTCATCGGTCACTTCGGCGCCGACCCAGTCCGGCAGGTCGATGGCCTGGTCCGCGCTTTCCAGCTCGACTTCGGCCACCACCAGGCCGGCGTTGTCACCGAGGAACTCGTCCACTTCCCAGGTCAGGCCGGCGTGTTCGACCAGATGGCGGCGCTTGTCGATCAGGCCGCCGACACACAGCGCCAGCAGTGCGCGCGCGTCCTCCACGGGGATCGGGTAGTCGAACTCCTGCCGGGTGTGGCCGAGGGTGCGCGACTTCAGGTTCAGCGCGGCGTGGTCGCCTTCGATGCGCACGCGCACCGAGGCGTTCTGGGTGCCGCGGTCGAGCGCGCCCATGTCGTTGATGTAGCCCTGCGCCATCGGGATCACCCGATGCGCGGCGGTGCGCCAGCCATCGCTGCTGACCAGGAATTTGCGTTCGATTTCGATGCCCATGGCGCAATTATGCGCCACGGGTGATGACAGCTGCTCAGCGCTTTTCGAATACCGCGATGCTTTCCACGTGCGCGGTGTGCGGGAACATGTCCATGGCACCGGCGCTGACCAGGGTAAAGCCCTGTTCGTTGACCAGATAGCCGGCATCGCGCGCCAGCGAGCCCGGGTGGCAGCTGACGTAGACGATGCGCTTGAACTGCTTCAGCGGCAGCTGCTGCAGCACTTCGATCGCGCCCGAGCGCGGCGGATCCAGCAGCAGCTTGTCGAAGCCCTGGCGCATCCACGCCGTGCTGCGCTGGTCCTGGGTCAGGTCGGCGCTGAAGAACTGCGCGTTCGCTAGGCCGTTGCGCTCGGCGTTCTCACGCGCACGCGCGACGAGGCCGGCATCGCCTTCCACACCCACCACTTCACGCACACGGCGGGCCAACGGCAGGGTGAAGTTGCCCAGGCCGCAGAACAGGTCCAGCACGCGCTCGTCCTTACCCGGCTGCAGCAGGTCCAGGGCGTGGGCGATCATCTTCTCGTTGAGCTTGGCGTTGACCTGGATGAAATCCAACGGGCGGAACGCCAGCTCGACATCCCACGGCGCCAGCCGGAACGACAGCGGCACGCCCTGCCCGTCCAGCGGCTGCACGGTGTCCACGCCGCCGGACTGCAGGTAGATCACGAACCCATGCTGCTGGCCGAAGGCAGCCCAGGCCGCGCGGTCCGCATCGCTGAGCGGTTGCAGGTGGCGCACGGTCAGCACCACCGCCTGGTCACCGGCGATGAACTCGATCTGCGGGATGTCGCGCTTGCCATCGAGCGTTTCAATGAAGGTGGACAGCGCCTCGACCTGGGTGCCGATTTCCGGAATCACCGTCAGGCATTGGCTGAGGTCGGCGACGAAACGCGGATCCTGTTCACGGAAGCCGACCAGGGTCTTGTCCTTCTTCTCGACCCGGCGCACCGAGAAGCGGCCCTTGCGGCGGTAACCCCAGCTCTCGCCGACCAGCGGCGGCAGCACGGTGCCCGGCTTCACATGGCCGATCCGCTCCAGGTTGTCCATCAGCACGCGCTGCTTGGCGACGATCTGCTGGGCCTCGTCCAGGTGCTGCAGTACGCAGCCGGCACAGGTGCCGAAATGGGGGCACTTGGGGGTCACCCGCTGCGGCGAGGCCTGCAGCACCTCCAGCGTGCGCGCCTCGTCGAAATGGCGGCTGCGGGCTGTCTGTTCGGCCATCACCACCTCACCGGGCAGGGCGCCGCTGACGAAGGTAACCTTGCCGCCCTCGCCTTCACGGCGGGCGACACCGCGACCATCATGGCTGAGGTCGAGGATCTCGGTCTGGAACGGGGTACGGTCGGTGCGGGAGCGGGATCGGGCCACGTGGCAACAGGCTGCGGGCAAAAATGGGGGCGTATTGTCGCAGATCCTGACTGATGGGGCCCGGACCCGCTTGCGCCCGTGGCCGTCGTGCATGATGATTGGGACAGCTGACATGGAGGCAGCCCTGATGCAGATGACCCCGCGGGCCGCACGGCCCCGCTTCCTGCTTGTCGAGGACGACATCATCAGCCGCGGTTTTTTCAAGGCGGCGTTGGAAACGTTACCGGCGGATGTGGACACCGCAGATTCGCTGGCCAGTGCCCTGGCCAGTGCCGAGCCCGGCTCGCATGACCTGTGGCTGATCGACGTCAACCTGCCGGACGGCAATGGCGCGCAGCTGTTGCGTGAGTTGCGCCGTTCACATCCCGACACGCCGGCGCTGGCACATACCGCCGACGGCGATGCCTCCATTCACGCCCGCCTGCGCGAAGCTGGTTTCAGCGACACGCTGGTCAAGCCACTGGGCCGCGACCAGCTGCTGAAGGCCGTGCGCCGAGCGCTGGTCAACAGCCCGGCGGGGATCTTCGTGGCACAGGCCCCGGCCGCGGTCGAACTGGCCGTACAGGACTGGGACGAGACCGCAGCCCTGGCAGCGCTCAATGGCCAGCGCAACCACCTGATCGCACTGCGCGAACTGTTCCTGGCCGAGTTGCCGGGCGTGCGCGACGCGGTCGAGCAGGCGGTGGACCAGCACGACGAGCGCCAGTTGCGCAGCCAGTTGCATCGGCTGCAGGCGAGCTGTGGCTTCGTGGGGGCGGCCCGGTTGGGCCGGGCCGTGCGCCAGCTGCATTACGCACCCGACTCCGGGCAGGCCCAGGACGGCTTCCGCGCCGCGGTGGCTGCCCTGCTGCATTGAGGGTTGGTCGGCAGGGCTGCGCCCCTGCACCCGCAGATGCTTCAAGCCAGAGCAACATCAAAGGCCAGAGCCAGAGCGGCTCTGGCCTTCTGCTTGTTGGGCGGGCCGGTGTGGGTGGGCAGGACACGCCGTAAACCCGTCCCTGAAGTGACCCCGTCCAAGTCTCTGGGGTCACTTCACCATGGGGGCTCGATGGCGCCATCCATGGCGCCAACGGTCCTGCCAACCCACACCGCCCCACCCCCGACAGATTCCCGGTGACGGCTGGTAGATCCACGCCATGCGTGGATGAGTCTCTGTCAGATATCGAAATTCAAACTGGGGGTCAGATCCGTTTTCCGAAGGAAAACGGATCTGACCCCATTGCCATTCCGACAGCTCGCGGAGAACTGTCGAAGGCGGGGTGGGTCCGGTTGAGGGGGCGTGAGCCGCATGGATGCGGCGACCGAGCTTACATGGGTGAGGGCGCTTTGCTTGCGAAGCACTGCTTCGCAAGCGCCCGAACGCACAGCCGCCAGCGGCTGGGCCGG
>NZ_JAXBQT020000002.1:0-283004 GCF_047520755.2 Stenotrophomonas sp. FR010
CGGCATGGTTCCGCTGGCGGCATGTCACCGGTAGAGTTCGAAAAGCGCTACGCGCAGAGCGGCGACTGAGTGTCTATGGAACTCTGGTCGGTCCACTGCGGATGCGCAGCCCGACAGCATGACGCTGCCGTCGGGCAGACTACAGGCCACAATGATGGCGCGTCCGTAGGAATCAAGTACCACGGGAGAGATTGATCCCGACTGGTGCAGTGAAGTCATGGCCGCGGGGTCTCCGTTGGGGCCGCGGGTGGGACCGGATACGACACCCGCCAGCCACAGTCCTCGGGGACGACCGAGAACTGGACGCGCTCGTTGAGTAGGCCGAGCATCGCGCGGAGAGCGCCGCGCTTCTCGTTATGGTCGAAATTGATGGTCCGAATCATTCGGGCACCTCGTAGGTCCGTTCATGCAGGACCAAAACCTCCCGCTCGAATACCAAGAACGGGCCGAACTGGTGGACGCGGAGGGCCACGTTGACGATCACCAGGGTCGAGTTTGCGGTGAAATCTGCGTTACGCATATGTAAGTCTCCTGTTATGCAAGTGCTACAAATGGAACAATGAGTGCCAAATATCGAGATTGGCCTTATGATTAGGGATGAAGGGCGTGATCGCCACTCCCGACCCCAAGGACCGTTCGATGATTGACCCCCGCGTAGAAGTCGCCATTACGGCCCTTCACCTAGTCGTATGGGTGTGGACTAGCTCGGTGCCGGCGCATCGCACATACCTGTATTGGCGCAGGGTCTTGCGGAAGCGGCGTTAGCGGCTCCAGAAGTAGAAGCCGCTCACCTCAAACGCGTCACCGTTGAGCCGAATGTCGCGGCCATAGCTCTCGTAGTCGAAGTAGCGGGAGAGGGCGTCGGGCACGCCGTGGAGAAGCCCCGATTCGTCCACATAGTTCTCGGCAAAGTCGGCCCAGCTATCGAACTGGCCCACGTAGGCTTCGTGGAACTGCTCCACGGTCACATCGTCGAGGCCCTCGTGGTCGCAGAAGGCCGTGTAGGCAGCGCGTTCGGTGTCGTTGTGCAACTCGTCCAGCCGCTCTTGCAATGCGCACAGCTTGTCCAGGTCGGGGTGCTCGCCCCAGGTATCCCCGAACACGTCGTCGTAGTCGTGGACGGCCCACTCCTCGGCGCTGGCGACCTTGCCGCTTCCGCCACACGCCGTGCATTCCGCCCCGCCGAATACTCGGGGGACGTATGTGGTTCCAGTACCGCCGCAATCCGGGCAATCAACGGTCACGTTCGGGTGCGGCGACTCGCGCAGGATGCGGGCAATCTCATCGCGCACGTCGTCGGCGTCGCGTCCCTCCAAGTCGATCCACTCGCCGTGCAGGACGCCAGCGTTATATGAGGCAAGGCAGGCAACGTAGATTTGCATGGTGTGCTCCAGAAATGCGAAGGCCCGCACTAGGCGGGCCTCGGGATCAGGGGTGGTTATCGGTCAGTGCGCCCAATCGGGCTTGACGTTCAGCAGGTAGGCGGCGGCCACTGCGCGGGCGGTGTCCTCGTCGGCCACGTCGGCAATCCACCACCAGCGGTCCTTACCGGCCCAGCGGTAGACGCCCCAAAACTGCGCGGCCATCGGTGCGCAAGGCTCGACGCTCCCGTCGAACTCTTGGCGGGGACCGTAGGAGACCGATCGGTCGCCCAGGGTGACCAGCTTGTCACCGGCAGGTACAGCCAGCTCGTTGTCATTGCTCATTGCGACAGGCCCTTTGCGTGTTCGATGGCGCGATCCAGTGCGCCGGGGATGTTGTGAAAAATGCCGTGGCGTGTCGAGTGGGTGAGGCCGATTTTGTAGACCTCAAAATGGTTCGGCCCCTTGCGCAGCACCCATGCCTTTTCGGTCTCGAACAAGATGTCCTCCTCGCGGTAGCTCATCGCGCGGCTCCCATGCCCTCGGCGATCCATGCGCGGGCCTGCTGCTCGGCGCGGGCCACGCCATCGGCGGTCTCGTGGTTGATGCCGTTCCTCGACAGCCACCCGCCCAGCGGGTCGGCGATGTCGTAGGCCCAAACGCCGCTCCACTGCTCGCCGACCTCCTGCCAGAGGCGGTGCAGCATGCGCGCCACCTCGACAAGAAATTCGGAGTCCTCAATGCCCAGCGGCGCGGTGCTCATCGGCTCGGGCCACGTCCACCCGCTCGCCAGCTGCGCGAGGTCGATGGGGTCGAAGTCGGTATCCCTGATTGCGCGGTTGACCACGGTGGCGAACTCCTCGGCTTGCTGCGGCGTCATCGCGGTCGCCGCCAGTTGTTCGTGATAGCGCCCCGGCTGTGCCAGGAACACGTTGCGGGTTCCGTAGGTGCGCAGTTCCATCACAGCACCCCCAGCCCGCGCAGCACCGGCATCACCAGCGCGTTGGTCTCGTCGTTGTCGCTCCAGTCGCTCGCGGCGTCGTCCCCGTTCTCCCAAATCAGGAGCACAAACCCCGCCTTTGTTGCGTCCGGGCGGTAGAACCGCAGGTGATCGTGGTCGGTAGAGGCGAGGGCCTCCAACACTTCTTGCCGGTCGCGGCTGTGCCGCACCGTGGTTTCTTCGCCGTCGTAGACGCCGAGCGAGTAACCAGCGGCGAGGGCGGCATCCACCAGCGCCACGGCTATGCGCTTCGCGCTCTCGGGGGCGTAGTTGTCGAGGTTCATGGCTTTCTCCGGGCAACAAAAAAGCCGCCTTGCGGCGGCTGATGGGTTCGGGTTAAGCGCGGAGCGCGTCGCTGCACAGGGCTTCCGGGTATGACGAGTCGCGCATTGGCATGACGATCAAAGACGCGCACCTGATGCTCGGATCGGTGATGCCGCCAATACCGAACATGGCCGCCACGTCGCCGCCAGTCACCGGAATCAGTGAAGTGGCCTTGCCGCCGAATGCCTTGCAAATTACACCGGCCGCCTTCACTACGCCTTCGAGGACGGCAGGCGCGAATCCGGACAGCTTGAGTTCGTTCGGCTTGGACACCGCAGCACGCCAGTCCGGGTAGGTTCCATCAACGGCAGCAAACTCAATGGCCTGGCCTCCGCGCTCCGCCTTGAACCGGCTGGCATCGCCCACGGCGCTGAAATAGACATCGCCCTTCATCTTGGCGACCAGCTCGCACGCATTGCGCGGCACGATGATCTTGCCAATGTCCCACGGCAGGCTGGTACGCACCACAAGCATGCGGTGGCCGTCTGTAGCAACGATGATCGCACCATCGGCGTGCGACTCAATCAGCACGCCATTCAAGTAGAAGCGAACGTCATTCTTGGGGGCCACATGCAGAGCGGCGGCGATCAGGGCGGAAGGAATTTTGTTCATAGCTTTCTCCGGGCAACAAAAAAGCCGCCTTGCGGCGGCTTCGGGGGATTGGGGTAGGGCGCTGTTAGAGGAACAGCTTGGTCAGCGTGACGATGCCAGCCACAAAGGCCGTGGCGACCACCAGCGGATACCACCGGGTCTCCATCATCAGCTTGTCGCTCTCGCGGTTGATCTTGCGAATCTCAGCGGTGAGCTTGCGCACTTGCAAGTCCTCCAGTGGTCCATTGGTGCTCATGGTAGCTCCAAAAAAGACCCGCCGTCACACGTCGGCGGGGTGTGGAAAACCGGGTTGACGAAAGGGGATCAGATGACAACGGGGGATGGACAAGGCGCAACTTGGGTGCGGTTCTTGTGTGCCTGGCGCTCCCGCTCGTTGAGTCGGGCGCGGTGCTCGCGGATGCCGCGGCGGATGCAACCGGCCACGTAGTAGTCGCGGGCGGTCATATCAAACGGGATCATCGTCATGGGTTGCTCTCCAGTGAATCGGACCACCAAAACGCCCCATCACAACGGTAGGGGCGCTTTGGCGGTCAGACTCATGCTCGTAAGGCATGGAATCTGACCGTCGCCAGCTTCCGGGAGCGCCTCCAGCTCGCCTAGGAATCCCGTACAGATGGCCCCGCTCTTTCTGGCGGTGACCCGGTATCCGTGGCGGCCTTCATCGGCCCTTACACTTCCCGGCGCGGCTAGTGTTCCCAGCTCCCCGCGTTCTGCCGTGGGCGGCGCTCCTGCCTGCCCCTTTCCTACTGTCCCGACCGCACCCTGCGGCCGTTGTTCGATGGTGGGCATTATGCCCTTTTGCTCCCGGTTTGTCAATCACTCCCGGTAGGGGGATGGTTGAGCCGGACGTTACCTGCGGTGCGCTTAGGGGCCTTTGGGGCTAGTCCTCAGTGCTGGCGGGATAAGCTCTAGGTGCTGTCGATCCATCGGTCGCACGTCTGTCGCCGCCTTTTCCGCTGCCGCCGTGTTGCTGGCGACGGGTATAGATTAGATCAATCCCCGCATGGCTGTCAATACCCCGATGGCAACGATTTTGGATGGTCGCAGGGAGCGCCTAGCGCGCGCGTGGGGAGCTTCTATAGGCGGGGCGGTAGGGGTGCCCGTGGCGGGCCTTGCGTGGGCCGTGGTGGCGCATTGGCTGGCCGTGGTGGGCGGCAGGTGGGCATAGGCCGGGCAGGGTGTGCCGAGGTGGTCGGCAGGTGTGCCGAGGTGGTGCCGAGGTGGGCGCGTGGCGGTCAGGGCAAAAAGACAGATAGGGACAGACAGGGGCGCGAACGTTTGAGCGCGGATGTCCGCAGGTTGCCCAGGTATCGCATGGGATTGCCTAGGCACTGGATACCTAATCCGGTGGTTCACCTTTGGAATCAGTAGGTTAGCCGAGGTGGTGACGCCGCAGGTGACGCGAAGGGGGCGCATCGTGCCTTACGCTACAGGGGGCGACCCCCTACGGGGGGTGATCGCGCCGTTCCAAGTAGTTGGATACTCCTTCGGAAATTTGCCGCAAACCTTTCGACCACCTCTGTCACTTCGAGGAGACGTTATGTACGCCCGCCGATACACGATAAGAACCGCTACCGCGATCACCGTCCTGGCCTTAGTGCTCGCAGGACTCCCTGCCGCGTACTTTCAGACCGGCGTAAGGAGCGCTGAGGAGTTGCGTTCCTGGAACGAGCAGATCATCGAGAACGACGCCTCGCCGCAGGTGTTGGTTGATGAGGCGGTGCGGACGTTTGACGCCGCGACGAATGACCTCATCAGCAACCGCAATTCCCGCAACCTGTTTCTCCAGCTCGCTTTGGGCATCCCGGCGCTCGCTTGGATTGGTGCGGGCGTGGTGCTATGGGTCATCAAGGATGGGACGGAGGTCTAGTCCGCCGCAGTGGCACCCAAGGAGGACAGAGGAACACCCCAGGAGTGCATAGGAGAACTGTAGCTCTACTTGATGGTGAATACCAATGAATAGAACTCTATAGTCCTGCTAGAGTAATACTTAGGTCTTACTATGATAGCACCCTTGTCAAGCCCTCCCAGTGCTCCGTGGTCGAATAAACTTAGCGGTTGGCATAGACATTACAACGAGCATCTATGGCATCGCTCAATACCCTCCTCATTCGCTTGGCGGCGCTGGTCACTGTCCTCTCGCTGGTCTGTGCTGGAGTGCCCGCCGCATATCAGCACGCGAAGCTTCGAGCAGCACGGGAGCTGGTCGAACGTACCCGCGAGGTCATAAACGATGACACGACCTCGTACAGCGTGGTGGCCGATGCGGTGCCAATTCTGGATTCTGCACTGACTGAGGCCGCGCAGCACGAGCACATGAGAGGCCTACTCGTGGAATTCACGATTGGCGTCCCGCTGATCGTTTGGTTTGTCGTCTTGGCTGTAATGTGGTGGTTCAAGGATGAAGAATTGGCGTGATAGCTGAACTGTTCACTTTCAGGTAGAGTCGTTTACTGTCTTTTAACTGGCCGTCGTGTACGGTACGAACCGTTTGGGGAACGTAGGCGTGGGAGAACGCGCGATGGCTACGGATGCATACAGCCAGGGTCGGCTCGGCTCGTTGTTGGTCATGGAAGATGATCCTGACCTGTCAGGGATGTTGAAGGAAATCCTGGCGATGCAGGGTTACGAGGTCGATGTGGTCGCCTCCGCTGCCGATGCATTCGACCGCATAGAGGCGAAAGCATTTCACGCGGCGATCTTAGACATCCAGACGCAGGACGGAGCATCAATGTCCGTCGCCGATTACCTGCTGTCGCACCGAATTCCCTACATGTTCGCGTCCGGGGTGCCGAACCCGCAGCTCCCTGACGCTCACCAGTGGGCGACCTTTCTCCCGAAGCCGTACCGCATCAAAGAACTCATGAGCGCCCTTGATAGGACTCGCCAAATCGGCATTCCTGTTTAGGCGCGTCCATGCGCCAGTAGTTCAGGTCCGGCGTTTTAGGAAACGCTTTGTAACCGTGTCGTAGGTCTGCACCGGAGGACCGCTGTAGAGGTCCGTCGAGCAGGCCATGAGGACTGCTTCGGTCGCGTTGTGGCCTGCCTTCATGGCGGCCAGGGCAATCGCACCACCACTACCGGCGACGAGGAAGTCGCGCCGGAGGTCGAGAGGGAGACCGTCGTGGTAGAAGGCCACCGGGTTGTCCCGCAGGCCGACCACGAGGATCGTGTACTCGCCCTTGGTCAGTTCGTCGAATCCCTCCGACAGCTCGCGCACGGCTCGCTGGATGTGGGAAGTGGTGCCCGCGCCGAACACCACCAGGTCGCGCCCGGTGGTGTCGGTGGTGCGGTAGAACTTCTCCTCCTCGTACCGCAGATCACCAGCGGTGACCTGCGAGTCGATAGCAACGAGCCGGCCGTCAAAGGCCAGCGTGGTCACTGCTTGATGTGCTCCCGCCAGTAGCTCGGGGTGAACGCAGCCCACTCGATGTCGTTCACGTCATCCCACAGGCGCTCCGCGGCATTCCGCAGGTGCTCCCACAGGCCGCCGAGGACGACGTAGGGCAGCGCCAGGAACACGACGACGAACAGCCAGCCGGTGTAGGTGCGACGGGAGGTCTCGCGCAGGCGCTCCAGGAGCCACTGCGAGGCGAGGGCAATGCGTAGCGCTACGTACCCCTTAGCGCGCTCGTAGGCGCGCACCAGGCGCTCGCTGGCGCGGTTGTAGATGGTCTTGAAGTTCATGGGTTCCGGTTAGGTGTTGCGGATGGTTGCCAGGGCCTTCGTGTAGAGCGCGTCCCAGGTGTCACGGTGCGGCTTGCCCGGCCGCCAGTTGCGGACGTAGTAGTCCCATGCGGCCTGGGGGTTACCCAGGGCGGGCAGCGGACGCGGATCGGTGAACAGCAGCAGGCGAGCGAACGCACAGGCGAGCACGTCGTCGGAGGCGAGCGCCTCGTTGACCGCAGCGGTCGAGGGACGCTCCAGACGCGCGGAGACGAGCTGTGAGGCGCGTGCGGAGGTCGCCGGGTGACGGAGTACACCTGCGGTGCCGCCGCCCGCCTCGAACTGCCAGAAGCCGCGTGCGGGGCCTTTGATCTGCCTGCGGTGCTCGAAGCGAGATTCCTGGAGACCAATGGCGAGCAGCATGACCTTCGCTTCGGGAGTGAAGGCCACGCCGGGGAGCAGCCGGGCCGCCGCGGGGATCAGGTTGTCCCTGACCTCCACGAGGCTCGGCAGCTTTGCGTCGGTCATACCGGCGCGTAGGGGTTCGACTGGCCGCCCTGGGTGTGGCAGCAGGGAGCGTGGTTGCAGTCGCACGGCGTTACCGGCGCGGGTGCGCTCGGGCCGTCGTTGTCGTCGTCGTTCTTGCGGCGCAGGAACAGGTACAGCAGGCCAGCGGCGGCGAGCGCCATCAGCCACGCAGCGAGCGTGTTGGACATTGGGTCTCCTACAGGATGTCGAGGTAGTTGTCGGGTGACGGCATGCGGCCGGTCACGGACTGGATGAAGGAGGCGTACTCGCGGTCGAGCAGCTCCTCCAGGTAGCGCTGCTCCTCCTTGGACACGTCTCGGGAGAGCTGGTCGGCCCAATACTTCACGGCCATCGCCAGCGCTTCGAGGCGGTCGTCGTGGCGCAGTGCGCCGCGGTCGCGCGTGATGCGCGTCAGCTGGTAGCACAGCTGGTACTTCTGTTCGGACTTCTGATCGGCGCGGATGATCGAGGCATCGACCACCAGGCGGTGCTGGTTCAGCACCGGCTCCAGCACGTCGATGATTCGGTTCTCCTTCGAGGTGCCGTAGTGCTTCACCTCCTCGATGGAGCACGGGTACACGCGCGCCAGGACGCCGGAGAGCATCTTGGCGAACATGCCGTCACCGAAGTTCGCCTCAATGAGGACTGCGGAGACCTTCTCGGCGCGCGCGATGTGCGCCAGGGTCTCCAGCGTGTCGTCGTCGTAGCCGCCCTTGGTCGCACCAGCGCGGCGCGCGTAGAGCATGCCGCGAAGCATGCCGACGACCGCGTAGCCGGTTTCGTCGCCACCTCGGCCCGAGGGGTCGATGGCGAGTACCTTGCCGGTGAACTCCTCCATTTCCGAGGCGAGGTACATGGGCCGGTACAGGCGGTCGCCAGTGAAGCCCACGGACGGGATGTCGCTGACGATGTACTCCGGGCCGCTGCTGTAGACCACGCGGATCGGAGCGACCTCGCGGTCCACGTCCATCACGATCAGGTCGGACAGCTTGAGCGGGTACTTCTCGGCGTCGGACAGCGACGCATCGAGCATGAACTGGAGCATGAAGCCGGAGCGTCCGTAGGACGCCTCGCGCTCCATCAAGTCCTCATCGGAGAAGCGGACGCTCTCGCAGTTCTTCCAGGCGAGCTTGGGGTTCGCGTCGAACGCATCGGCGATCATCGGCGCGAGGCGGTCGCCGTACACCTGACGGTGCTTGGTGTCCTTCGGGTAGCGCGCAGGCCAGATGCGGATGACGTAGCCGCGCTCGGGCAGCTTGTTGTAGAGCGACTCCTCGGTCTGCGGAGTGCCGAGGTAGATGATCTCGCCGCCAGGCTTGAGCACCGCGTCGAACTCCTTGACCAGCTCGGCGAGCTTCTCGCGCTGCACGACGGTCATGGAGTTCTTTGGGACTTCGATGTCGTCCGCGATGATGGTGTCGGCGCGGGAGCCGGTGAGCTGGCCGTTGATGCCGACCGACTTCACCGAGGGCGACTGATCGGGCTGCGCGGGACCGACATCGAACGCCAGGTTCGAGTTGCGCTGGTCGGGACGCGGGCGCAGGTGTTGCAGCTCAGGCAGGGTTTCGATCAGGCGCTTGACGAACACCGAGAACGCATCGGCGCGTTCCTTCGATGCCGAGACCACCATGATCTTGTGCTGGGGGTCTTTCCAGAGGAGCCAGCAGACGTAGGCGGCCGTCACCCAGGACTTGCCGACGCCGCGGTACGCCATGATGACGCGACGGCGCGGGCCGGTTTTCAGGAACTCGCAGATGTCGTACTGGATCGGAGTGGGGCTTGGTAGCCCCAGCTCCTTCCAGACGTACCAGGCGAAGTTGCGGAAGTCCTCGAAAGGGTGACGAACGTGGAGGCTCGTCATGCCCTCCATCAGTTCAGCCGCCCATCCTCAGCGGGATCGAACGGGAACTCGGACACCTTGTCGGCCAGCTTGCCCAGCGGTGAGCCGGGCGGCGTGGCCGCAACGTCGATGCCGTTGTCCTTGAGAAACTGCCGGGCCACGTTGAGGATCGAGGCCAGGCCCTTCGCGTCCGACTCCATCGAGTCGATGGTGTCGGCGAGCTTGTCAGCGACTGCGGCGTGCAGTCGCTCCAAGGCATCCTTGGGGGCGGTCACTTGTTGACGACGCGGTTCAGTACGGTCTCCAGCGCGGACGTGCCGAGCGACGCCAGGATGCACGCGAGCGCGACCTGGGCGACGAAGGAGACGCCGGGGATGAAAATGACGATGGCACCAGCGGCAAGGCCGGTAGCGCCAGAGAGGATTGCGCGGCCGAGCGCCTGCTTCCAGGTGATCGGATCGTTCGACGTGAGCATCTTTGCGATGCCCACGATGAGGCCGACGCCCGCGAGAGCGCCGACCAGCTTCACTTCATCGTGCATTAGGTCTCTTGTAGGTGGTGGATGCGTTAGAGCGGACGACCGAAGCTGTACTCGTAGTTGCCGGTCAGGGTGATCTGCGTGACGCCATCGGTGACGACGACTGTGAACTGCCCCATGCGGGAGGTGTTCCGCCCAGAGGCGGTCACAGTGCCACCGAGGCCGCTGCCGGAGATCGACGCGCCGCCTGTGACGGAGCGGGAGACCACGGAGTAGTTGCCGGTGCCGCCCGAGCAATAAACGCTGAACGACTCGCTGACCGTGCCGTTGGTGGACTGAGGCCAGTTACCCATCAGGTAGCTCGGCGACAGCGATGCTTGGAACGGCGTCGCCTTGACCGCGTTGTAGAACTGCGAGGCGTAGATCGGGCCGCTCGTGGGGACGCCGTAGTTGGCCGGAACGTCGGGCACCAATCCACGTCCTCGGTAATACTGGTCCGCGTAGATCGGGTAGCCGCCGCCAAACTCGGCGCGGATCATTTCCCAGGAGATAGGGCCGGAGCCGGGGAGGGCCATCAGGCACCTCCCCCAAGGTCCGCGACGCGCTTACGCAGCGCCTGCACCTCAGCGATAAGGAAGGGAATAGCCTTCTCCCACTGGATCGTCTTGATGCCGTTTGCGTGCGTGGCGACCATCAACGAGTAGACCTCCTCGGCCTCCTGCGCGATGCCGCCGACCTCGTGATCCGCGCTCGGGTGGAACGTGGGATTCAGCTCGGCGATTGCCTTGGCATCCCAATCGAACTCGCGTACACGGAAGCGGTCGAAGAAGTCGGCCACCTTGGAGGCCGAGGCGTCCACGATGTTCTTCTTTAGACGCGCATCGGACGCATAGGCGACGATGTTGCCCGTGGCGACCCAATTGTTGCTGCCGTCGCGGTAGGCGCACCACGAGAAGGCGTTGCTGGCGAGGAAGCCGTGGTTGTTGTCGTTGCAATGGAGCCAGTGCGTGGTCCCGTTGTCGGAGTCGTAACAGGTGATGGTTGGCGAGTAGCTCTCCAAACGGAGGTCGCCACCGCTACCGCCTGGGCCAGCGATAAGGAATCCCTTGCCGCCGTAGGTGCGAACCCAGGTGCTGTCCTGCATCCAGATGCCGCCGCCGTGCGCTTCCGAGTACCAGCCGGTGCCGGACTGCTGGGAGCGGAACCAGCCAGCGTTGAGGTAAATCTGATCGCCGACCGTCAGGCGGCCCGCAATGTTCGCAGCACCGTTCCAGTACAGGTTGTACCAGCTGTTCGTGTTCACGCGGGTGATCGAGCAAACGTCATCGCCAGCGCCGTTCGTTCCGTGGATGTACGCGGTTCCCGCTGCACCCATGCCGGTCAACCGCAGCGGCGCGCCATAGGCCAGAGTGACCTGCCCGGTGAAGGTTGCGCCACCCAGGCTCGCCTTGCCGTCCAGTGCGGACTGGAGGCCGCTGACGTTTGCGATGGTGTGCGTGTGACCGGCGTCGGCCTTTCCTGCCGGGTTGAAGTTCGCCGAGGTCCAGACGGTGCCGCCAGCGTTGAGGGACGCGACGCCACCCGTGCCATCGCCGAATCGGAACTCCAGCGAGTTCGCAGCTGGCGGCACGTACACATAGCGATCCAGCGACCCCAGGTACATGACGCCGGACGTGGCCTCGCCGCCAAATCCCTGCACACGAATCTGCCCGGAGGCGAACGTCTTGACGCCACCGATGGACTGATCGTCGGTCACGTTGACGACGTTGGCGATCTCGGCGGCGGTATGCGTGTGGCCGATTGCCGACTTCCCGTCGAGCGCCGCTTGCAGCCCGGTTACGTTTGCGATGGTGTGCGAGTGGGACGCCGCCGCTTTGCCGTCGAGCGCGGACTGGAGGCCGGTCACGTTGGCGATGGTGTGCGTGTGCGTCGCCGCCGCCTTGCCGTCGAGCGCCGTCTGCGTCGCGGTGCTGATCGGCTTGTCGAGGTCGGCGGTATTGTCCACCTTGTCGAGGCCGACCTGCGCCTTGGTGTGCGTGTGGGTGCTCGGCGGGTAGGTCGTCGGCTTCCCGGTGACGTGGGTGTTGAAGTCCACGTCGTCGCGGGTCGCCAGCGCGCCCAGGCCGCCGATGTCGCCAGCCACGAGGGTCACGTCGCCCTGCTTACCGGCGACGCTGGTGACCTGATCGGTGTTGTCGATCTTCTCCCAGGTAGCGCCGTAGAGCGCCTGGTCGCCGACTCGCCAGTGGATGTCGCCCACAGTGCCTTCGCCGACCACCTTGTAGAAGTGACCCTTCACCGGGTTGGCCGGGAACGCACCAGTGCCGGCATCCCACGATCCCATGTAGACCAGCGAGCCAGTGACGGCAGCCTGCGCCTGGGCGGCCCAATGCTTCGCCGAGAACTCGCCCGGCGAGACCTCGGTGCCCTGCGGCGCGTTCGCGTACAGGCCAGCCTTGTCGCGGGCAGCCTCGGCAGCGGCCTTGGCCGACGATGCGGTCTGCGCCGAGATCGAGGCGGCAGACGCCGAGCCGGACGCAGCGGAGGCATGACCGGCTGCGGTGGTCGCCGAGCCAGCAGCCTCGCCAGCCTTGGTCGCCGCGGCGGACGCCTGGGCTTCCGCCCGGTTGGCCTGGGTGGTCGCCTGAGTGACCGAGGTCGCTGCGGCGGTCGCGCTGTCGGCGGCTGCGGCAGCCGATGCTGCGGCAGCGGTGGCGTCAGCTTCCGCGCGGTCGGCCGCGTCGGTCGCATAGCCCAGGATGGTCTGCGCCTGATCCCGTGACGTGGCGGCAGCAGTCGCCGCTGCTTGCGCGTCGGAACGCGCCTGACCCGCTGCGGTGGCCGACGTGCCCGCCTGGCTTGCGGAGCCAGCCGAAGCCAGCGCCGAGGTGGCCGAGGCCGTCGCCGAAGCGGCGGCGTCCACTGCGGAGCTTGCCGCCTCGGTCGCGCTGTCGGAAGCCTCGGCCGCCTTGGCAGCAGCGAAGGTCGCCGCGTCGGCGGTGGCCTGCACGTCGTCGTCGATGCTCGCGGCGGATTCCGCAGCGCGCACGGCGGATGCTTCGGCAGCGTCGGCGAAGCCAGAGGCGTCATCTGCGGACGCCTGCGCGGCGTTCGCCATGCCGGTTGCCACGGACACCAGGTCGCGCACCTGCACGACCGAGCCGGTCAGCTCGTCGGTCAGCCCGGCCACGTCCTTCTGGAGCTGCGGGAACGAGAGGAGGGTGTGGTTGTTGCCCAGGCCGTCCGTCACGACGACGGTGCCTTCCTCCTGAGTCAGCAGCGCGATCATCTGATTCTCGCGCCGGTTCCAGCGGTCTACCAGCGTCGAGAGGCGCGAGGCCAGCTCGGCGTTGGAGACGTAGCCGGGGGTAGTGCTCATGCGGTGCTTGGGTTCTCTCTGAGGGTTATCGGATGCCGAAGGCGAAGCCGCCAATCGACGTGATGAGGTAGTTCGGGTAGGCCGGGGCGTCGTAGCCGTGGACCTGCGGAGGCGGGCTGGATGCGCGGCACCGCACGCGGAATGCGCGGGCACCGCCTGTCCATGCGCCGGACGCCGAGAGCGTCACCGACTGCTCGTAGGTGTAGAAGTTGGACGCGGTGAAGGTGTTGCCGTCGCCGCCCATCTGCTGAATCAACGCGCGGTACATCGGCGGCTCGTGCGAGGCGATGACGACCCACACAGAGTCGCGCAGCTCCTCCAAGATGACGTGCAGCCCGTAGACGCGCGTGTTCGCGGTGACGGTCACCGACACGGAGGGCGTATGACCCTCGCCAGCCAGCACCGGAGCGCCGAGCCAGAACTCGTGGATCGCCACCCAATCGCCGAGCGGGATGAAGTTGTTGCCCGCCTGGTAGCAGAGGCTCGTTGCCCCGGTCCACCACACGCCGGTCGCCGACTGGAACTGCCCAACGATGTTGGGAGCATTGACGCGGCCTCGGAAGAACGCGCCGCCGTTGCGGTCCACGTAGAACACCGCGTTGTTGGCGTTCTTCGCGCCGGAGCCGACCCACAGGGGCCAGTCGCCGAGGTTGGAGATTTCCACGCGGAACTCGGCAGCGTTGACGATGTTGCCGTTGCCGTCGAGGGTGTGGGTCTTGAACGTGCCGCCGTTGATCGTGCCTGCGTTTGCCGTGAGCGCGGCCAGGGAGTTCACCCTGATCTTGTCCGCAGTGATCGTCCCGTCCACCACCAGCGCACCCTGGATGCCCACGGTGGACTGGCCGCCGACAGTGCCGATCACGAACGGATACTTGATGCTCGCCAAGGTGCCGCCCGAGGTGTACTGCGGGTGGACGAAGGCGAAGCGATCCGCGGTGACGATGAAGTCGCTGCCGGTCTGCGGGTTGGCGGAGAGGGCGATACCGGCGACCACGGGGACGCCGTTGATGGTGCCCGCGTTGATCTTGACCGAGTAGTTGGCCTGCCACTGACCGTACATGCCGGAGTGCTGCCCGGCGACCACGTTGAACTCCTGCCGGATGGTGGCGAAGTCGCCGTCCTTGAACGCCTGGACCTGCGTGGCCGCGATGGCCTGTGCCTGCTCGGCGGTGATCTTGGTGGTGTTGAGCTGCTGCACCAGCGCGCCGGTCGGAGAGGTGACATCCAGGTCGGCCTTGCGCCAGCCGGTGCCATCCCAAATCTGCGTCAGGTACGCGCCGGTCTGCACGGTCTTGACCCAAAAGGTCGGAACCTTGAAGCCGCCAGCGGGCGGGGAGGGCTGCGCGTCCGAGAAGATCGTCGGCGCGGTGCTGGTCTCCAGCGTGGATACCTGGGAAGCCAGGGCTTCGCGCGCGGACGCTTCGGTGTCGATGCGCTGCTCGAAGGCGGCCGAAACCGCCGACACCTGGCCGTCGATCTCATTGGCAATCCCCTGCGGCACGTTCGCGCCGTAGCTGGCCGCCATCTGCTGTCGGAATGCCGTGTTGGCACCCTCGGCGTCCGTCAGGGCTTCGGTGGTCTCGGCCAGGCCAGCGATGTTCTCGCCGTGGCGGACTACTGCCGTCTCAACGTCGGACACGCGGGCCTTGGTTGCGTCAACCTCGGCCATGACCGCGGTGCGGACCTGCGCCGCGCTGTCCTCGATCTCTGCGCCGAGCCGCTGCTCGGTGGCCGCACGCGCCGCTTCGGTGGTGCTCTCCACCTCGTCGATGCGCTGGTTGAGCGCTGCGGAGATCGTCTTGCCGTTCTCGACCACCTGGCCTTGCAGCTCGGTGATCGCCTCGACGCGCGCGGAGCGCTCGTCAGCGATGGCGCGATTGACCTCCAGGAATCGTGCCTGGCTACTTTGCTCGCCGTAGTCCACCCGCGCGAACAGGTCGATGATCTGCTGCGCGATGACCTTGTTGCCTTCGGTCAGCAGTCCGATCTCGTGGGTGGCCGTGCTGATCTTGTCGCCATAGTCGCGCTGCACGTCGAAGAACTCGTGCGAGCGCATGATTTCCTCCAGGATCGCCTCGGCGTTCACGTCGATAAGGTCGATGCGGGTCAGCAGGTCTTGCAGTGCTGGCGAGCGGAGGAGCTGCTCGATGATTGCGTTGAGGTCCGGGTCGCCACCGGGGTTACCGGGGCCGCCACCGGGGAGGCCGCTGCCACCACCGAACTCGGCGAGTTCCTGGTGTGCGTACAGCAGTTGGCGGAACGACTTGGACAAGTCGCGCGCCGGGAGGTTTGCGCCTTCCTTGTAGTTGACCAGGAGGGCGTCAATCGGCGTGAATCGCCGGATGGTCACAGTGTAGGGTGCGTCGAGCACGCCATCCTGCGACGGAATCTCGATGGTGCTGGCGTCCACCCACGACACGGAGACAGCGCGGGCCGCGTCCGGTTCACCGACGAACGCCCGGATGTGTTCGCGGGCGATGTACGGGAACGGCACGGTGAACCGCGTAGGGCCTCCCTCGTAGGTGTAGAGCACGAAGGAAAGGCCGCGCGATAGTTCGATCATGCGTCCTCAAAAAGGTGGAGGCCCCGAAGGGCCTCCTGGTTACGGTCGATCAGTCCCGTCCTTGCGGTCAGGGAACTGCTGTAGGGCTTGATCCGCGATGTTGCGGACGCCCGTCATGTTGTTGAACCACCAAATCTTCCAGAAGTCGCGCATCTGCTTCTCGGTGATCTCCTCATCGTCGCGGATGGCCGAACCGATCATCCGCGTGCTGCCGTAGACCTTGTTGAACAGGTCGATGGACGGGATGCCCATCACGCCGTTCTCCAGGCCGGTCGAGCGGTTGTTGGCGAACACCGGGTCGTTACCCAAGGCGTCCGCCCACACGGCGTCGGTGACCGCGGGGATCACGTTCGACCAGCTCGATTGCGCGACAGCGTTCTTGTAGAAGTTCTCCTGCGTCAGCTGCTTCTTCCGCTGTTCGGGGTTGCCCGCAGTGTTGATGTACGTGCGAGCCGCCCAGCCCATGCCTGCTGCCGAAGTGGACAGCACGACCATCGCGTAGGTGCGCCAGTCGTCGTAGTGGTGGACGGAGTTCAGGAAGTGGCGGGTGTAGCTGTTGACCATGAAGCTGCGGAACTGCGTGACGATGCGGCCGGTGGTGGAGTGCATCAGCTCGATGCTGTCCGAGGCGTCACCTTCGAGAACCTGGTGTCGCGTCACGCGGAACAGGAAGGCCGCCATGCGCTCGCGCGTCTGGAACGGCAGCTTGTCCGGGTCGATCTGCTCGATCTGCCGCTTGCCTTTGAGGTAGCCGAACACGTCGGCCTGGGCCTTCTCGTCGAGGCCCCAGGTGCGCAGGCGGGCCACTTCGGCGTCCGACAGCTTCTTGGCGTTCGCCATGTCCAGCAGCCGCAGCAGCGTGGCGCGACCGGCGATGCGTTGGAGCATCGTGTTGATCGGGGCCATGCCGGATGCGACCGAGGTGACGTGCGTCGCCATGTTCATCGCGTTGTCGATCTTCTCGCCGTGCTTGACGTTGAACGTCTGCGGCACTAGCGCATCCTCGTCCAGGCGCAGGAACGGCGGGTTGCGCAGCCAGTCGGTGCCGGGTGCGAACAGCCGCTCCATGACGCGCGCCTCCTGCGAGGACAGCTTGCCGTCAGCGCCGCGCACCAGGAAGTCGCGGGCGGCACCCACGGAGTTCCAGAAGTTGCGGAGACCGGCATGCGCGATGGTCGGGCCAAGCTCGGCGAACAGCGAGAAGCCGACCTGGTTCATCACGCGGGCGAAGTTCCAGTTGCGCAGGAACCGCGCGTAGCGTGCGCCTCGGCTGGCGGGATCGAGTTCGGTGCTGCGGCCGAAGGTGGACTTGAGGCCGATGTCGATCAGGCGCTCGATGTCCTTCACGTCGTCGCCGGACTTGCGGGCGTCGCTCTTGAGCTTCGACACGAAGCGGTCGAGCTGTGCGCGGTTCTTGATGCCAGCCTTCGACGACAGCGCCGACCAGCCGGTGATCTCGCGCATGTAGCGGGTCATCACCGAGTCCACGTCGTTGTCGAACAGGTCGGCCATCGAGACCTGCACGTCCTCGCCAGCCTCGTTGCGGATGGTGGTGGAGTAGGTCTCGTCGAGGTCGATGCGCTTCTTCGCGCGGTCGAGCTTGCCCGACTCGTAGGTCTTGCGCTCCAGCTTGGACAGTAGCTCTTGCGACCGCACGGGCGAGACGCCCGCCTCGGTCAGCATGTTGCCGATCTCCTCGACCGAATCGCTGTCCAGCGGGCGGACCAGCAGGTCCATCCCGTCGCCCTCGAAGTTCGCTTGGGCGCGCTTGAGGTAGGAGCGTGCAACCGCCCCGAGCAGCTCGTCGTCGATCTCGTCGCCTTCGTCGGTGGTGGCCTCCCAGGCGCGACGCATGGCGGGCTTGATGAGCTGCTCGATCACGTCGTCCTGGTGAAGCTGCATCTCGCCGAACAGGCGCTTGAAGCCCTTGCCACTCCAGTAGCGCGGCAGGTAGCTGCCGTTCTGCGCCACGTTGGCGAAGCCGTCGAGGTTGCTGTCCTGCGCCAGCTTGAGCGCATCGCGCATCGCCTTGGCGACGCTGCCGGCCGCCTTGGCGGCTTCCGGTGATACGTCAGGCGCACCGCGCACGGCACGGCCGACCTCCTCGTTGAACTTTGCGCGCTCGGAGAAGTTCCACCAATGGGTGCCTGTCCGTTGCTTGTAGGCGTCCCATGCGGCGTTCACTCCGCTCCGCCATTCCGTCTCCATGACGGCCAGGTGGCGCTTGGCGAACTCGCTGGTGGACTCCTGGACCGCGACGGAGCGATCGGTGTAGCCGACGCCATCGCGGAACAGCAGGCGGCCCGCCTCGCGCACCAGCGGCGACTTGGCGCTACCCATGCGGGCAGCAAGGTCGCGGCGGACGGTGGCGAAGTGGGGCGTGATGTGCGCGTTGACCAGCGCCTTGTCGGTGAACTCCTGCTCGAATGCGCTCTCGTTGCGCAGCGGGAGGACGCCTGGCGTGAGGTCGTTGGCGGCGGTGCCTGCCACGCGGGCGGCGGACAGCGAGTCGTCACCGGCCAGCCGCTTCACCACGTCAGGCTTCACCTCGCCGTCGAACAGGGCACCCCGGCGAGCGCCGAGGGCACCACCGAACGCGAACGACAGGGCGGCGCTCTGCACGCCATCCGCGAGCGTCTGCTCGGGGTCGTAGGTGGAGGTTGCGGCCGACATCAGCGCGGAGGTGCCCGCAGCCTGTAGACCGGAACGCACCGCGTTGGCGAGGCGTCCGGCCTTGGCTGCGTACCCCAGGCCGCCCGTGGCGAGATCGAGGCCGGTTGCCACCGGGTCGGTGAAGCCGAGGGCGATCTGTCCGCCCAGGCCGAACTGCGCCAGGTCGTCGTCCGCCATCTGATTCATAAAGGCCACGGATTCCAGATAGGAGAGGTGCTCGTCGGACGTGGCCCGGCCGAACAGCTCCCACTGCTCCGGGCGCAGGCCCATCGACTCCCAGCGCTTGCGCGCGTCTGCGGGAATGCGATAGCCCTGCTGCGGCTCGTAGCCCAGCTCGGTGATGAAGCGGTCGATGAAGCCGATGCCGCCCTTTGCCTGGGCAGCGCCCCATCCGTCCCATACGGTCGTCTGATCCTTCCGGCGCTCCGCGGCCTCTCGCTGCTCCTTGCGCTCGCGCACGGCTTGCACGATGGGCTGCTGGGTTGCCGGCTTGACGATGTTCTCGTCTGCGCCGGGTAGGGATTCAAACATGCGGTCTTACTTCCTCGTCAGGTACTCCAGGAAGTCCTCGGGGACTGCCGGGGTGGTGGTGGTTTGCTTGGTGCCCGCGTTGGGAACCAGCGGCTTGGTGAGGTCGAACTTGGGCAGCTCGAAGGCGGGAGCCTCGGCGGCGCTGGCGTCGCGCTTGGCGATGGCCGCAGGGACTTCCGTGGTCGCCGACTGCGAGCGCAGGTCGCGGATGTTCCGGGACTGGTCCGCCCAGGTGGTGCGCTGCTCGACCCGACGACGCGCCTGGGATTCCGCAAGGTCTCCCTTCCAGCGCTGGTGCTGTGCCGCGATGGCACGCGGGTCGAAACCGATGGCGCGGCCGGTGTCCGGGTCAGGGATCAGCCAGTTGTCGGGGCCGACGATCTGCCACTGCCCCGGATTGCGGGGATTGGGCAGGGCCGACAGCTCATCCGGGTCGCGGCCGAGCTTGCGCGCGACCGTCTGGATCAGCTCGTCTACCGCTGGCTCGGCACCCTGCGGCATGCCGATGTTTGGCACGCGGCGGCCGTTGACGGTCGTGCGCTGGGCGTCGATCTGACCGACCGCTGCACGGATGGCAGCTTCGCCGGACACTCCGCCACGCGAGGCGATGCGCTCGGCTTCCTGGCGGATGCGGTGCAGCTCACGCGGGTCACGCGGCTTGCCGTCGATCTCCAGGTAGTCCTTGATGCCGGACTTCCAGGTGTCGTTGATGACCGAGCGGGCCTCCTCGACTTCCCGCTTCGGTTGCGTCAGGACGCGAGCGGCCTCCTGGTGAGACTGACCGCTGCGCCGGGTGTCGTAGAGGTACTGGTCCAGCATTGCGGCAGCCTCGCCGCCAGCGACCGTATCGGCGTACTTGGGCGAGACCTTGCGGAGCTGTTCGTACAGCGTCGCGGCGTTCTGGAAGTTCTCCTGGAACGCCGGGTCAGCGCGCTTGAGGATGCGTTCGAGCTGGGGGATGACGATGCCCTGCCGTGCCCACTTCTGGAGCACCTGGCCGCGTGCGGCCTGCGGGGTTTCCTCCCACTCCTTACCGGCCTGCTTCTTGAGGTCGGCGTCGCTGATCTCGTAGGGATTGCCCCCGGCTACCAGCTTGCGGATGCGCTCCTCTCGGGCGCGCTCCTTCGCTTCCTGCTCCCAGCGGCGAAGCGTCTGCTCCTGCTGGTTGTTCCAGTATCGCTTGAAGGACTGGAGGTCGCCACCGCTCAGGCCGAATTTACTGGCCCAGGTGTCGATGGTCTTGTGGGTGAGCTGGCCGCGATCCGCGAGGCCCTGGAGCGTCCACTCTGCCTCGGCCATCGCCTGCTTGCGTGCCTCGTCCTCGCGGTGTGCGATCACGCGGGCACCAGCGGCAGCCGCCGCGCGCAGCTCGTCGCCGTGCTCGGTGTTCATCAAGCCGGGCTGGCCGTCGCCGCGGTCCTGCTCCAGGAACGCCAGGATCGACTGAGGATCGCGGTTGCCTGCGGCCAGCTCCTCCTTGGCGGCCTCGACGTAGAGTTCGTCCACGTCGCGCTTGTTGAGATAGGCGTACTCCTCCTGGTCCAGCATCGCGTACAGGCCGTTCATGCCCTCGGAAGTGAGGAACGTGCCGCCCTTGATGCCGTCGCGGATGATCGCGGTCAGCGACTCCTTCTGCCGGACCAGCATTTCCCGCATCGAGTCGGCCTGCCACTGCTGGCGGACCTGCTGCGCGGCGCGCATGGCGACCGGCATCAGGGCCTTGCGGACCTGCGGGTCTTGGAACTCGGGGTTCTGCGTCAGCGCAGCCATCCGCTCCTTGATGAGCGGCTCGATGTCGGTGCCGGGTTCGGCCTTGGCGATCTCTTTGGCCGCTTCGATCTGCCAGTCGCGGACGCGGATGATGCCGTCTGCCTTGAGGTAGCCGCGACGCCATGACTCCGACTGCTGGGCAACGAAGTCCTCGGCCTGCCGGGGCGTACCCTCGGCGTCCTCCTGCATACGTTGGGTCGCCGCGGCGCTGTACTGCTCGCGGCTGTTTGAGATCATCTGCGAGTTGACGGAATCCGAGACGCGCGTCAGCACCGCAGCGGCGGTGCGAGAGAGGACACCGGCACCAGCGGAGGACGCTTGGTCAGCCTGCACCGCCAGAACGGGGCGCTCGGCGAGACGCTGCGGCACCTGCGCGCGGCGGATGATCTCTTGGGGTTTCGTGCGAGCCACGGGTTACTCGTCTCCGGGAATGGAATAGCGCTTGTAGGTTTGGATGTTGCTGTAGGCATTCGCGCCTGACTGCATCACGCCGCCCAGCGCCTCGGAATTGCCGGTGCGGATACGAGCGCGTGCTTCGGAGCCGCTTTCGACGACTCCGTTCCTGCGGTTCTTCTCGATGAGGGCCACGTCACGGCCAGCCTGGGCCATGATGTCGTTCGCCAGCAGCTCGACCGAGTTGCCGGACACTGCCGCTTCTGCTGCGGAGGCGCGCATCGCGGATCGCAGTGCGCGGGCCTCCTCCATGCGCTGTTGGGTGCGCTCGGCGGCCTGGTCGTTGATCTGCTCCTGCTGACGCTCCGCGGCTTCCTCGATGGCCTTGTTGTTCTGATCCTGGCCGTACATGGTCGCCATCGCGCTGACTGCGGCGATACCGACCTGGACTGCTACGGGGTTGCACATGGGGTCTTGGTTACTCGGACGAAGGGTGTCTTGGCGAAGCCGTAGGCGGACTCGACGCCGCTCTCGCGGAAGCCAAGCCAGCCGAGCCATCGCCGCGTGGTGACGGCGTGGACATCGACGAAGTTGAAGATGGTGCCGAAGGTGGCCGACCACTCGTCGCTGATCCGCCGAGCTTCTCGGAGGAACGTGCGGCAGAACGTGGGAGCCACCAGGGCGTCGGTGCCCAGCAGCCAAACCGAGGCGATACCCTCGGCGTGCTGGCTGAAGCCGAAGATGCACACGGGGGAACCGTCGTGCATCGCGGCGAAACTGCGGTCGCTCGCGGTCACTGCAAATGCGAGCGCCTGGAGCGGGGTGTGACCATGCGAAGCCGCCACCTCCAGGATGTCCTCCTGCCGCATGTTCTCGGCGACGTGGAGGATGTCGCTGGCGGTGGGGCTTCGATAGGTCAGGGTCATACTCGGCTGCGGGAGACGAACATGCCGCGCCACTGTGCTGACTGGAACCAGCACTGGAACGGCAGGCGGTTGACGAGGTGCATGCGGACGCTGTTGGCGTCGCCCAGCACGGGGAACCGGCGAGAGCCGGAGTGGAACGTCGGGGCGCTGGTGCGGAACACCGAGTCGTTGAGGACGCGCGCGGTGTACGCACCGGAGTGCGACGCCACGTAGGTCTCGACGCGGCCATTGCCGTGCTGCTCGACCTCCAGCTCGAAGTACGCGCCATCCTTGTAGGCGACCTCGATGTCACGCACCTGCGTGCGGCCCACCAGCACGGCCTGGTTCTGCCCACCGCGAACGATGGGCTTGGTCAGGGTGAGGCGGTGCTCGTAGTCCATGCCGACGACCACGCGGCCCTCGGTGTGGTTACCGGGGAGCGCAAGGCGGGTGCGGGCGTTGTCCCAGCGCGCCTTGGTGATGTCCAGGTACGCGCCGGGGTCTTGCCAGTCGTCCGTCTTGAGGACGGTGACCGTCATGCCATCGGGCACGATGTAGGGCAGGTCGATCCAGGTCTCGTTGCCGAACTGCTGATAGGTGGGCTGCACCACCAGCATGCGGTCGAGCAGGAAGTTGTAGTCGCCCGTGGCATCCGTGTCGTGCTGGTTGAGCACCATGCGGAACTTGAGCAGCTCGCAGCCGCCGCCTGGGGCTTCCGCGACGGCGTACAGCACGTCGTTGATGGCGTGCATGTGGACGATGCGACCGACGCCGGAGATTGACCAGCGCGTCCATGCGGACTGCTGCTTCTCGTCGCCGATCCAGCGGACGAAGTAGACGTAGAGCTGCGCGTCGGTCGGCTCGTCAGGAGCGAAGAACACGCAGTCGGCACCACTTGCGCTCGCCATCGCTCGCATGCGGCCCGGCATCAGCTTGGGCACATGCGCCGTCACGTCGGCGGCGTCGCCGGTCACCGACAGGTCGTCGATGAAGTATTCGCGCACGCTGGCGTATGCGCCGCTGTCCTCGGTGAAGTACAGCGACTCGCCCATCAGCTTCGGCCGGATGTACGGCGAGCTGCTGTAGCTGTTGACCGGATCGCTCTTGACGTTCTTGGCGGCCAGGTACGGCTCGGCGGTCAGGAGGAACTGGCCGCCCGCAGCGGCAAGGAACAGGGCCGACTGGAACGGGACTGCGTGGTAGAGCGTGGTGACGCCGTTAGACCCGCTGACGCTCACGTCGATGGGGTCGGCGTCGAGCACCTGGGTCACCGAAGTGCGCCAGAGGTTGAACGGATCGGAGACCTCGGACATCAGCACGTTCTCCCCGGCCAGGAAGCCTAGGCGGTCCCGGTGCTTGAACACCTCGCGCATGCGCTGGCCGTCGATGGACGGGAACGGGTTGCTTTGCTCGTCACCCGCGAGGCGCGCGGTCCACTCCGGTCCACCGAAGGAGAACCAAAAGCCGTCCGCATGCACTGGATCGGGGATGCGCTTGAGGATGTGCGGCATCGTCTTGGCATCGAAGCGGTGCTTGATGCCCGGCCGGGCGACCTCCAGGTAGACCGAGGAGGACTGCTTCTGGACGTAGTAGTCGTCGAATTGCGATTCGGACGAGCCGATGATGTTGTAGATCGCGCCGGTCGGCACAACGGCCGAGCCTTTGTCGCCGGGCTTCGGCAGGTCGGACATCGTTTGCGCCGATCCGTACAGCGAACCGGGCGACAGCTCATCGCTCTGCTTCACGTCTACCAGCCGGTTGACGATGAAGGTGGTGTCGGAGAACGTCGCCAGCGCGAAGCACGACCACGCACGCTGTCCCTGGGTGTCCAGGTAGTTGAGCGCGTCGCCCGTGGCGTTGACGGTGTATTCCTTGCCGGTCTCGTGGTCGAACACGCGGATGCTGCGGTGACCCACGGCGACGATGTAGCGCTCGTTCTCATCGCGGACGATGGAGTGGAAGGCACAGTCGTGATCGAGGGTGACGCCAAGGCCAGCAACGAACTCGGCGGGCGGGCGCTTGCCAGCGCCCATTGCGGCATGCAGCCAGGCGTTGATCGCCTTGGTGAGCTGGTTCGGCGAGCGGACGGTATCGTCCTGCTGCGACTCGCCTCCCAGGAACGAGGGATAGTCCCCCGTGATTAGCGGCATCAGCGGTCCCAAATATCAGACACGTCCGTCGAGCCACTGAGGAAGTTGTGGCCGCGGGCGTAGGTGAAGTCGGCGTGCTCCTGCGCGAAGATGAGGTATGCCTCCTCCTCGTGCTTCTCGGTGAACACGTAGAGCTGGTCGCTACCCAGCACGCTCGTCTGGAACAGACGCGCAGCGCGCACGGCGATGTAGCGGCGGGCCGACTCGGGCAGCTCCTCGTAGGCGAGGAACCAGGTCACGAAGTCGGCGGTGGGGGCCGACGAGAACGTGTCGGCGAGGGTGAGCGGGTTGATGAGGCGCGTGCCTCGGATCACCAGCGGCTCGCTTCCGCGTGCGGGGACGAGCTTGAGGATCGACTGCGGCGGCAGCACCTTGCCTTCCGCGTTGAGCGTGAAGGTGAACGACTCGCTGGTGTTGAACCACCAGCCAGCGGTTTGGACCTCGCGGCTCACCGCGCGGAGGGTGTCGCGCGCCTGCGAGGCGTACAGGTTGCCGAGCGCTTCGAGGTCGCTGATCGGCGCTTCGCCGATAGCACCGAGCAGCACATTGACGGCTTCGAGTTCCGTGGTCGGAGTGAGTTCGAGGTTCATGGATTCGGGGCAAAAAAACGGGGGACACCCATGTGGATGTCCCCCGTAGATGGAGAGAGATTGAAGCGCCGCGGGATTTGCCCAACGGCGCGGTATTGCTTACGGGGCCTTCGACAGCTCGATGGCACCGCGCGGAGCCAGGATGCCGTGACCCAGCGCGTACTTCGCCAGCATCAGGGTGCCCTGCTTCTCGCCCTGGTACACGTCCTCCAGGGACAGGTCCAGCAGCTTGAGGGTGCCGACCGCCGAGCGGTGGAAGATCACGCCCACGGTGTCCGCGAAGTTGCCGCGGTACTTGGCCGGGATCGAGGCCAGGGCCGACTCATCGACACGCGGCATCGCGTTGATCTTCACCAGCGGGATGCGGGCGACCGAGGAAATGATCGCCTGGCCGTAGGAGCCGTTCGATTCCGCGTTGATGTCGCGGTCGATCAAGTCCTTGTTCTCGGTCAGCAGATACCACTGAGCCGGGGCCAGTGCGCCAGTGAACTCCTGCGGGTTGTCCGGCAGCAGCTTCTCGTCGAACAGCATGCGGGCGTTGCGGAACGCATCGGCCAGCACGGTCGGATCGGAGGCCATCGTGGCGGCCTTGATGATGGCACCACCCGGCTGGCCTTCGACCTTGCCTTCGGTGGTACGAGCGGCCAGGATCGCGCAGCGCAGCTCGTTCTGCATGCGCTTGAGCGCCAGCTCCGCACCCTGCTGACGGGTGTACTCGGAACGCACGTCGTAGTGGTTCATCGCCTCGTCGATGTTGGCGATGAAGGCGTGCGAGATCAGCATCGGATCGAGGGTGATGATGGTCTCGTTGTGCTCGACCACCAGGCCCTTGATCTCGGTGCCCGGCACATGGTACTCGGAGCCGATGGTGCCGACGTTCGGGAACGAGGCGGACTTGCCGCTCTCGATGTTGCGCACCGACACGCGGCCGTCCAGCTTGTAGTTCTCGACGAAGCTGGTGATGGTTTCAGCAGTGTAGTTCTGCTTGAACAGCGCCCAGGCGTCGCCGTTGGCCTGGGCTTGACCCAGGCGGGAGGGGATTGCGTCCGACATTTAGTCCTTGCTTGAGGTTGAGTGGATTACTTGAACAGCGGCGACACGGCCAGGCGGGCGGAGACTTCCGCGCGGTAAGCCGGATCACGGTGGTAGCGCACATCGCGCATCGCTTCGACGACCTGCGCCTGCGACTGGAACGGCTTGGGGCCTGCATCGGCGTTCGATGCGGTCTTGCCATTCAGAAGGCGGCCGTTGCCGCCACGGAGGGCGACGAGGCCCTGGACTGCCAGCGCTGCGCGGCCGGCGTCGCCGGACTGCACCGCTTCGTTGAACGCCCGCTTCTGCTCGGCGCTCAGGTTGGTCTTAGCCCACTGGACCAGGCCGTCGTAACCGGCCTTGCCACCTGCGGGCGAGTAGACGGCGTTCTCGTAGGTCTGCACGCGAGCGCGCAGGCCATCGACGTACACGTCCACCAGCTCCTTCGGATAGCCCGCGTCCTGGAGCTTCTTGTAGCTCTCCTCGGACAGCGAGCCGTTCGAGTTGAACTCGGTGGCGAAGTCGTCCAGGTTCAGGCCAGCCCGCGCCAAGGCGTCACGCGCGTCATCCGCGGTGGCGTCGTCGATGGTCGCGGGGCCGCCCTTGCCACCCTTGTCGTCGGCTGGCGTGCTCAGTTGTGCGTAGGCGGCTTCCAGCTCCTCCACGGTCTTGTACTTGCCGCCGAACAGGCGCTCGCCATCGGTGCCACCCTGCGCGCCCGGTGCGGGCTGCTGGGTGTCCTGGGAGTTCTGCGGCGGCTGCTGACCTGGGGTCGGCTGGCCGTTGATGCCGTCAAGGCTGACGGTCACTTCGGACTTGCCCGGCTGCGACATTACTTGTCCTCGGGCTTGTAGTTGACGATGACCAGGCCGTTCGTCTTGCGGGTGATCTCGGCCTTGCCCTTACGCTCGACGCTCGGAGCCTTCGGGGCTTCCTTGGTCGGCTTGGCGGGCTTCTCGGTGGTTTCGTTCGACATTGCGTCCTTCTCGGGGTTACGGGGTTTGGGTCATCGCTGAGGCGATATTCGGAGCGGCACGGACCATCGCCTCCTGCGCCGAGGCGTCCTGCTGCTCGGCAGCAAGCTCGTCGTCGGAGCGGATCAGGCCCTTGGTGGAAATGTCGGAAGCGGCGGCCAGTCGGGAGATCGCCTCGCCACTGTTGAGGCGGCGCGCCTTCTCCTCTGCGCCGACAAGCGCATCCACTGCCTGACCGAACTCGATCAGCTTGTTCAGGTCGTGGCCGCGGCCGAGGGCGGCGATGCCAACGGTGATGCGCGGCTTGATGAGTTCCTGCGGCAGCTCGGGCAGGCGACCCTGCTTCTGGAGCTTGTGCAGGCGGCGGCGGATCAGCGGCAGCAAGAGCTGCTCGCCCGACATCGCCATGAAGCCGCTGAGGGCGTCGTCGAGTTCCTGGGTGAGCACCCGGATTTCGTAGGCGGTCACGCGCTCGCCGGGGCGCTGCACGGCGGACTTCACGCCGAAGATCAGCTCCAGCGAGTTCGCCAGCCCTTCGGCCTCCTGACGCACGAAGTTCAGGTCGTAGGCTTTCTGGAGCTGGAGCGTGGTCACGTCGCTGGCCTCGCCACGCAGCACCGCGCCGGACTCGGCCTCGGTGAGCTGGCGCTCGCGGATCGTCGAGGTCGGCTTGAGGAACATGATGATCTTCGCCAGCGCGGCGGCACCCTTACGGATCGCCTTGCGCAGCGCCTCCAGCGACTCGAACGCGCCCACGTAGTCGTAGACCAAGCCCTCGCCGTAGTCGTCCACGAGGGACGGCGGCGCGCACAGGGGAATCCACGGGCAGGCGTCGATGGGGTAGGTGCCCACGGTCTCGGGGACTTCGACGCCCTCGACCTCCTGGACCACTTCCCACTCCTTGCCATCTTCCGAGCGACGCACCCAGGTGTAGAGGTTCACGTCGTCGTTCTTGGTCTTTTCGTCGCGTTCCTGGGCGAGCTTCTGCATCACCGCCGCGCGGATCGAGTCCGGCAGCATGGCCGGGGCGATCTTGTCGAGCGTGATGATCTCCAGCACGTTGCCCAGGCCGTCGCGGTCGGTCACGTAGGAGGTCAGCGGATACAGCTTAGGCTTGCCCTCGTCGGGGTCGTAGAGCAGGAAATTGCCGAGGACGATGGCGTGCTTGGCCGCCTCGCTGAGGACCGGGCGGACGCCGCTGGTCTCCAGGTCGTTGACGATGACCCGCTCCACGTCCACCAGCGCGGCCTCCAGTTCGGAGGTCTCCACGCCAGCCTGCTCGGCGATGTTCTCGGCGACTGCCTGGTCAGGCGCGAGCTTGAACACCGAGGCGTTCGGCGGGAGCCAGGCCAGCACGATCTTCGAGGCCAGGGCGTTGACGCACTTCGGGCCGGTGTCGATGTAGGCGGAACCGGGGGTACGCGATTTCGCGCCCTCGTCCACCCACAGGCGGGGCAGGGTAACCTTGGCGCAGCGCTTGGCGCGCGTCTCGGCTTCTTTGCGGTTGGACTTGAGATCGCCGTAGCGCTTCGCGGCCGTCTGCTTCTCGGCCGAGGTCTGCTTGGCGTCAGCCATTCGGAATGGTCAGTCCTTGGTACTGCGTTGCGTTGTTCAGGTCCAGTCGGACCTTGGACTTACGCCGCTGATCGGCCGCGTGGCCGGTCGGCTGGGTGTCCTGGCGGGTCAGCAGGATCGGGTCTTTCTCCTGCTGGTCCGGCATGTTGGGCTTGCTGCACATGATTAGCGGGCGCGGTGCTCCATCTGCTCGACCTTCCGCAGCGCCTTTAGCCGGAGGATCAGGCGGCGCTCGCCCTGCCGGAGCAGGAACTCCTCCTTCGGCTTGGCGGGGTCGTAGATCACTTCGGGGTGCAGTTCGTCCAGGAGGTCGATCAGGTCGTAGGAGTGCAGAGGGATTTGCATAGAACTCCTGGGTTATGAATAGGTGGGGAAACTGTCGTTTCCCCCGATGATGACCACTAAACCCTTAGAGTCGGGCCAGCGATTCCGCGACCATCCGCAGGCGGTGGATCGGGCCGTTGTTGTCGATCACGGTGTCGATCAGGTCGCCGTGGACGCCTGCCTCGGAGGCATGCGCCGAGACCGGGGCCGCGCTGTCGCGGAGCACCTGGACCACCTGGCCGCCCCACTCACGGATGAACTGCGCCTCGTTGTCGAAGCGAACGTCCGACACCACGACGCCAGCAGCGCCGTCGCGGCGGGCCTGACGGATCTTCTGCGCGACCACCTTGACCCACAGGTCGCGGTCGATCATTTCACGGCCCCACTCGGTGCCCACGGTCTGCATCAGGCGGCGCGGGGTCTGCCCGTTGAGCCAGTCGAGCGGCTCCTCCTTGAGCGGGCCGTCCTCCATCGCGGACACCGGCAGGCCGGTGATGTCCGCCACGAAGGCGCGGATCGGGGCCGCGAAGGACAGCTTCACGAAGCCGTGGTCGCTGACCAGGAACTCGGCCAGGGTGTCTTTGCCGCTGCGGGCGCGGCCGGTGATTCCGATGATCTTCATGGGGACTCCAAAAGAGAAACCCGGCCTTAGCCGGGTACAATTCGTGTTCGTTATGGAAGGAGACAGGTATGGCGAGTTCTACGCCGAGTAACACAAACGGAGCGGAAATCTCTGAGCTTGCACAGAAGCTCTATGGCCTACAGGAGGCGATGGATGCGCTCGTGGCATCAGGGCAAGCACAAGGAATTCAGCGAGAGCGCTACGATGCGGCCAAGCAGCTCATCACAGATAAGCTCACTGAGTTCAGCTGCACGTATGAAACGTTGACTACGCCGAAGGCGATCCAGCTTTGGGTTTTCAATAGCCGAGAACCCGTAAGTCGGAATCCGTCAGAGATTGCACACTGGAAGCAGTTCTACGTGGACGAGTTGCGGTAAGCAGGATCAGGTGGCTTGGTTGTCGTCAGGCGAAACACCGGGCGATCAGCCAAGCCGCGCCAGCAACGCCGACAGCGGCCGGCCACAGCTTGACGCTGCCAGCCGAGCGGTACAGGGTGCGTTCGAGGGTGTTGAGGCTGCGCCACCACAGCCAGGCAGCGCCGTAGGCGACGAAGGCGAACAGCACGGCCAGCACGGCGACGATGGTGATGAACAGGATCAGGGTTTCCACAGCTTCACTTCCTTGGTCTTGGGGTTGTAGTCGCCGTAGCGCAGGATTCGCGCGAGGCGTGCTTGGCGGATCGCATCGTGCTTCGACAGCGGCTCGGTGCCGCCGCGGGGGATGCGGGTGGTGTAGGTGGTGACGACGGTGTTCCACAGCGCGCCGAGGTGCTCCTCGACGGACGCATCGCGGTACGCCTCGTGGATGGGCATGAGCAGCTCGTCCGCGCCCTTGTGGCCGATGCCGGGGAAGCCGGGGTAGTTATCCACCTGGTCGCCCGTGAGCACCTGCTTCATCCAGAACAGGTCAGCGTCGTGAGCCGAGATCGGCCGGACGCCCACGTCGGGACGGTTGGGGTTGTAGAGACGGATGCCGGGGATCGTCTGCATGTCCTTGTCGATGGACACGACGATGCGGCTGCCTGGCGCGCGCTTCGGATTCGGGTGCGAGGCCAGCAGCCCCAGCACGTCGTCACCTTCCAGGTTCTCGATCTCCACGATCTTGTCGCCGAACTCGTCGTAGACGAACTCGTCGAGCACGTACCACAGGGCAGGCTTGTCCTTGCTGGCACGGTTGAGCTTGTAGGTTGGGTCGATGTCCTTGCGGAAGTTGTGCTTCTTGCAGGACAGGGCCAGCAGGTAATCACGCGCGCCGAACTTCTCGACGATCTCGTCGATGTAGTCCTCCAGCTTCGCCTTCGCGCGCTCGGGCTGGATCGCTTCGACCTTGTTGCCGTCGCCGTTCCAGTCGATGTTCGCGGTGTTCGAGAACGCGAGCTGGTAGCGCAGCACATCGGCGTCGATCAGTAGCAGGGGGCCGCGCTTGTTCATGCGTCCACCCACTGCCATCCCAGGAACGCCAGCGCGAACCAGCGGTGCAGCCAGTTCGGACGCTCCCGGACCTGCACGAAGAAGTTGCCGCCAATGACCCAGGAACCGGCCGCCTGCGGTGGCCGATAGGTGACGTAGGAAGTCATGGCCGCTTCTCCGGGTGGCGCTCATACCACGCCTGTAGCTCGGCGGCGTAGCGCTTCATTCCGGCCTGGTACTCCGGGCCGTCGCCGAGCGGGTACTCGTGCTCGTCGCACACGAAGTCGGTGGTCGGGATGGTGTACGGAATCTGCGTGCAGGAGTTCCCCGTACACATCGACTGCCACATGATGATGTAGGAGTTCTCGCTGTGCCCTTTCAGGCACGAGCCATAGTCCGCACTCGGCGGCCAGGGCTTCATATCGCACGCAGCGAGGCCAGCACACAGCGCCAGGATCAGGAGAGCGCGCTTCATACCATGCTCTCGTGTACGGCGACCCAGCACTTCTCGCTAACGCGGCGGATGAAGTAGGTCGCGGTGCTCCACTCCACGGGGCGCAGCATGCGCTCGGTGCAGCACGGGCACTTGGCGTTGTAGGCATGAACCTCGGGCTGGTGTTCGAGCACAGCCACGCGGTAGGTGGTACACGGATCGATCACGCGGACATCGCCGTCAGCGGGGCCGCCAATGAAATGCACGCGAAGCCGGTTCTCGTTCATCGGTTCGATTCCTTGAGGACTTCCAGGGCGCTCGCCTTGTCGGCGTTGCAACGCTGGAGGCCGTCCTCGGCGTTGCCGCCGAAGCGGTAGAGGTCGTAGGTGGTGGTGGTCGGGTCAGCCATCACGGCGTCGAGTGAGGAGTGCGTGCCCTCAATGACGGTCGGCTGGAGGAACTGCTCCGGCACGACTTTCGAGGTGTGCGCGGCGCAGCTCGTCAGGAATGCGGCGAGACAGGTAATCGCCAGTTTCCGGGTCAGCATTTGCTGCAATCTCCACAGAGCGGTTGGTGGTGGCGCGGGCGTTCCGCAGCGCTGCATCGAAGGCAGAGCGGCGCACGGCTTCGCGGTTGAGGGTCTCGACGGTCTGCTTGAGGTCGGCCAGTTCCTTTGCCGACTCCTCCAGCTCCGTCACGCGCTGGGCCATTGCGGTGTACTTCCAGGCTGCGAAGCCGCCTGCCGCGAGCGCGGCAACGACCAGCAGCGCCGCGAGGGCGCGCAGGATGTTGGTTGGGTTCATCGGTTCTCTTGGACGTAACAGGCGACTCGCAGAAGCTCCGAGGGAGTCGCGTCGGACTTGATCTGATTCGCGCGTGCGGAGATCACGCGCACGTTGCCCCGGACGTAGCCGAGGTCAGGTTCGATGCGGTCGAGCGTGGGTGAGTTGGGGCCTTGGGCCTTGCGCCCGACAGCGCGGTACAGCGGGATGCCCAGTGCCGGGCAGAAGTCGGGGACCACGATGTCGTCCGACGTGAGGTCGAACGGCAGTCCCTTCCTAGCTGCCCGGCGTTTCGCTTGGCGCACCAGGGCGAGTGCAATGTCCCGCTTGCCGCGGGTCAGTGCGTCTCGGCCCAATTCCTTCCGATCTTGAACTCGCCATCGAGCGGACAGCGGAAGCCGAAGTAATCGCCAGCCTTGCGGATGGCAGCCTGGGCGGTCTTGCCCACGAACTCGGCCTTGTCCTCGTCCACTTCGATTTGCCACTCGTCATGGACGTTGGCGAGGAACTCGTAGTGGACGCCCGGCACCAACCCTGCGGCTTGCAGGTCGGCGTCGAGGATCACCAGGGCTTTCTTCATCACCAGCGCACCGGCCGACTGGAGCAGGGTATTGAGCGCGGCGTGGTCGCTGCGGATGTGCAGCTTCCGGCCGTCGAGACCGATCAGGTATCCCTTCTCGGCCGCGCGCTTCTTGACCCCGCGTACCAGCTTCTCCAGCGCAGGCAGCCCGGCCAGGAACTTCGAGCGGAGCTTCGCCCCGGCCTGGCGACCCTTGCCAACGATGGAGCCGAGCTTCGCGTCGCCTGCCCCATAGAGGAAGGCGTAGATGAAGGTCTTGGCGTTGTCGCGGGTTGGCAGTCCTGCCGCCGATTGGTTGACGGAGTGGATGTCGCCTTCGAGGATGACCTTGGCGTACTCGCCGCCGTCGTGCTTTGCCATGAAGTGCGCCAGGCAGCGCAGCTCCAATCCCGAGGCGTCCGCGCCGACCTGGAGCTTCCCTGTTGGGACGCAGAACAACGAGCGGCACTCGAATCCGTAGCCGCCTTCCTGGCCCTTGAGGATTCCCTTCTCCTTCGAGTGCTGGACCTTCGGCACCTGAGCGATGTTCGGCTTCGAGTGCGTCATGCGGCCGGTCCCCGCTGCGTTCTGATTCACGCTGCCGTGGATGCGGCCGTCCTTCTTGATGGCCTTGAGCCACGCCTCGTCGCCTTCGGCGAGCTGGCCGAGGCGCTTGTTGACGATGAAGTGCTCCAGCAGGAGCGGGATGATCGGGAACTTGAGCGCGCCCAGGACTTCTTCGTCGATCTTCGGCTGGCCCTTCTCGGTGAACTCCTGGGGCTGCCAGCCGTACATTGCAGTCAAGCGGTCAGCAATGTGCTGGCGGCTTGCCGGGTTGAACACCACGTCCTTGTAGGTCGTGACCTCCACGCCCTTGACGTAACCGCGGCGCTTGTCGTCGCGCTTCGGTACGAACTTGCGCTTCACCACCTTCCACGGCGGAATGACCTTGCGCAGCTCGGCCTCCAGCGCAGTGCGCCGGGACACGAGGATGCACTCCAGCTCACGCGCCTTCTCCTGATCGAACAGGTAGCCGTAGCGCTGCTGACGCGAGAGGATCGGCGCGACGGCCTGCTCCAGCTCGATGGCCTCGGTAGGGAGGCCCTTGCTCATCAGCAACGCGAACAGCGCTTGCGTGACCGCAACGTCCTGGTCGCAGTAGTCGTCCATTTCCTGAGACCACTGTGCCCAGGGATCGAGGCCGCGTGCGGCCATCTGCGCCGCGTAGTCGCCTTTCCAGCGACCGAGGCGGTAGCCCCACGCTTCGAGGGCGTGGCGGCCGATCAGCTTGCCCGGCAACACCGGGTTCGCTCCCTGCTTCTTGCGGGCCTTGAAGTCGCGGTCCTTGAGGTCCGGGTAGACCAGCGTGGACATCAGCAACGTGTCGAAGTACGCCTGGACCTTGAAGTCCGGGAACACCTTGGCGATAGCCGGAATGTCGAATCCGGCGATGTTGTGGCCGACAACGCGCTTGGCCTTCTTGAGCCTCTCGACGGCCTGACGGACTGTCATTTCGCCCGTGCCGTGATCGTTGGCGGACAGGATGGGACCGCGCGGTGCGCCGGTCTCATCTACCTCTTGGAGGGAAATGCAGTGGATCGTGTCAAGTTCGTCGAGGAGGCCATTGGTCTCGCAGTCGAATACGAGGATCAACGGCGGTCCTCCTTACGGGTAGCCGTGGTTGGTTACGGGGATTGCGCGGACGCGGCGGCGGGCGCGGAGGATGTACTCCGGCTCGGGGGCCTTCGGCGGCGTGTGGACGCCCTGCGGCGCGTGGCCGGGGAAGTCGTCGTCCTCGAACAGTTCGTCCTGCTCGGGCTGGTCGGGATGCAGCGTGTAGCCGTAATCCTCGACGTAGTGCGTGATGCGGCGGATGGTGCGCTCGGTGCCGTTGTTGTTCAGCACGAACAGCAGCTTCTCCGATGCGTCGGCAACCGCGCCTTCGAGGGATACGACCACCACCTCGTCGGTGCTGGGTTCGTAGATGGCGACGTGGGCGCAGCACCGCAGATCGAACCGGGCGCAGTGCTCGTGCGGCGTACCGAACTCGAAGCCGATCAGGCTCACGAGGTGACCCTCGGGCGAGCGGAAGTTGCGGATGCCGTTCGGAGCGGCCTCGCTGGTCCAGTCGTTACGGCCGCTCAGGTACGCGGCCACGTAGGTGTAGCTCGCCAGTGACACGAAGAAGCAGTCGATGTCCTTGATTTCGGTCCCGTCGTAGAACGCGCGCAGGCTTCCGCCACCCAGGATCACCAGGTGGCGGACTTCGGCCGGCAACACGTCGAACAGGGACCGAGCGTGTTGCTCGGCAGTCATGGTTGGTCCCTTAGCGGATCAGGTTGGTGAAGCGCTCGGCGACGCGCAGGGCGCGCTCGGCTTCTTCCTCGTGCTCGTCGGCCTGCGAGTGCAGGACATCGGCCTTGTCGCGCAGCGTCGATGCGGTGGCGATGCGGTCGGCGCTGATCTTGAACAGCTTGTCCACCTGGCCCTCCAGCACCTTCACCACGTCGGTCACGGTGTCCTTGCGGAACGGAGCGGTCAGCAGGTCGATTGCGATGGCGACGATCTCTTTCATTGGGGTAGTTCCTCGGCTTTGATGTGGATGACCACGCGCCGCCCAGGCTTGCCGTACATGACACGGCAGGCTTGGTCGGAGCGCGGGAGTTGGTAGGGGAGAACGAGGCTCTCAGCGAAGGAGAGCGGCGCATCAGCTGGGATGAAGCCGACGACCGAGCGGCCGTCAGTAGTCGGAGGTGGATACATCGGATGACTCGTCGGCGAAGTCGCCGTATTCGCCCGGAGCATCTGCATTGAGCAGGCGGCCGGATGCGTGGTCGTAGCTGTAGTAGAGAACCTGGCCGTTCGACTGGCCGGTGAAGCGATCCTTTAGGACGCGGAAGGTCGTGCAGTTGCGCTCGGCCTCGTTCTCGGCCTGCGTGTTGCGCTCCAGGCCGAACGCGAAGTGCGTCCAGAAGCCAATCGCGCGGCTGCCCTTGAAGTGGCGGAGCATCACGCGCCCGCCTTCCTCGTGTGGCTTGCCTTCCGGCGTGGCGAGGTGCGAGACCAGGTAGATGCAGATGAGGTGGCGCTGCGCGAACTGCGCGATCTTCGCCATCGTGTCCTCCAGCATCTTCCGCTCGTCCTCGGCACCGGCTGCAAACGACGTGAGGTTGTCGAGGACGATGTGCTTGACGCCCTCGGCGACGACCATGTGGGCCATCTTGGCTTCGATCACGTCCCACTCGGACGAGCCGAAGTGGTCGTAGATGAACACCTGGCCCTTGTCGAGAATCTCGAACGCGGCTTCCAGCTCCTCCTGCGTCCAGCTCCCATCGGGGACGTGGAAGCGGCGGCCAGCAACCTTGCCTGCCATGCGCTTCGCCGTCTCGACCGGCTGCTGCTCCAGGAAGAACAGGCCAACGCGGTCGCCGGTTTCCTGCGCGATGAAGGCTGCTTCCTCCATCAGCCAGTCGGTCTTGCCGATGCCGGTGCCCGCGCCGAAGGTGTAGACCTCGCCGTACCGCTTGCCGTAGGTCAGCGCGGTGAGGCGCGGGTCGTGCCAAGGCATGCCCATCGAGACCGGCTTGAGTGCCTTCTCCTTGAGGGAGCCGAACGTCACCACTCCATCGGGGCGCTTGGTCTGCGCTTCGTAGATGGCGCGGGTGATCGCCTCGGCATCGCCACGCTGGAGCAGCTCGTTCGGGTCTTTCGCCGGGAGCTGTGCGATCTTGGCCTTGCCGGGAGTCAGCAGCAGCGCCACTTCCTGCGCGGCGGCTTGGCCCGGTTCGTCCATGTCGAACATGAGCACAACCTCGTCGAAGCCGTTGACCCACTCCAGCTCGCGCTTGATGGACTTGGCCGCGCCTTGCGCTCCGTTCGGAACGGACACCACCGGCCAGCGGAGGCCGAGTGCCTGCGCCACGGAGAGCGCGTCGATCTCGCCTTCGGTGATGACGAGGCGTCGCCCCGGTTCGTAGAGGTGCTGGCCGAACAGCCCGCACGCCTTCGAGTCGCCGATGAATGAGAACTTCTTGTCGGGGTAGCGGAGCTTCTGCGCGACGATGCCGCCATCGCGCTTGTAGTTGGCGATCTGCACGGTCTTGCCGTGCTTGTCCTTGCCGATCCAGTAGCCGTACTTACGGCATGCTTCCTCAGTGATACCGCGCTTCGCCAGGGCTTGCGGTTCACCCTTCGCAAAGTCGCTCATGGTTTTCCTGCTGGTGGGTTGAGAGACCTCCTCGCCTTCGGCTGGCTCGTAGTGACCGCAGCCGAAGCAGTAGCCGTGCCCGTCGCTGTAGCGCGCAAGGTTGTCCTTGCTGCCGCAGTTCGGGCACGGCTCTTTGTGGAGGTATTCGGAGTCAGCGCTTTGCACGCTCCACGGACCACATGCGCTTGCGGTAGGAAATGCCGAGGCGACGATTCAGCGCACCCTTGACGGTGCGGCCCAGGCCGCGGAACGGCTTGTCGGCGCGCGCCCATGCGCGCTCGAAAGCCAGGCGCATCGCGGACGGAATGACGGTGGTAGCGGTGTTGGTCATGCGTTCTTCTCCAGCAGGAACTTGGTGAATGCGGCGACTTCTTCGGTCGCATCGTTGGCGTCGAGGCCCAGCTCGTCGGTGCAGTAGTTGCGATACAGCTGGAGCAGCGCATCGACGCGGTACTGCTTCGGAGCGCGGCGCGCTTCCAGGAGCGGAGCCTTGCTGCGGCGCTGACGGCGCGACAGGCGATAGCGCGTGTACCGCTGCCCCGAGGCGTCCTCGCAGGTCTGCGTTTCGATCTCGAAGCCAGCAGCGCGCAGCTCATCGACGCGCGAGGCGAGGCGGCGGATGCGGTAGACGCCTTCGGCCTGCCACGAGGTCAGGTGCGAGTGGCGACGCAGGTGATCCAGGACGACCTGGGTTTGCGGGGGCAGCGGTTTCACGTTGGGTTCTCCTATCGAGGGAAGTCAGGTGCCCACACGACGGGCTTGCCGTAGGCGGCGAGCAGGCGTCGCAGCGCGGCGTGTTGGGCTTCGGTGAAGTTGTCCTCGGGCTGCATGGCGTCGTTGACGCCGCCCAGGAGGCAGACTTGGTATGCGGATTGGTTGTGCTTACCGGCGAGAGCGCCGGGCTGATTCAGCGGGCGACCGTCGTAGATCGAGCCGTCACGTTCGATGACGAAGTGGACGGCGATCTTCGAGTAGCCCTGCGAGCGGTGCAGGCGTGCGAGTTCTTCGCCGGTCGTGACCTGCTCGGGGCGGGTCATGCTGGCGAGGACGAACAGCGCCTCTACCGATTCCAGAGGTTTGAGGCGCACTTAGAGTTTGTAGAGGTGGACTTCGGTGCGTGGTTCTTCGTCCGGCTGCGCCCAGCGCTTACCGGAGAGCAGCCACATGACTTGCTTGTCGTCGGCCCAATAGCCGGTGGCTTTGGTCACAACGTCCATCGGCCCCTTGGCGAGGTTGTCCACGTCGCCCTTGGGAAACGCGGCCTTCGAGGTCTTGGCGCGTTTGCATACCGCGATGATGACCACTAAAACCGGATCGGTCGGCGACAGGTCCAGATCACCGGCTGGCAGATGCTTCTCTGCGGCTTCCTTCCAGGTCTTGTAGGTCTTGCCGTAGTAGACGCCCCAGCGCGAAACCTTCGGGCGCGAGGCGGGCACCGGGTCAAACGGGAACGTGAGGGAGGCCAAATGCTTGGCCCCCCTCGCGGTGTTCACGATGACCGACAGCGGATCAGTAGTCGCCGTCATCGCCCTCGTCGTCGGAGTCGCTGTCGTCGTCCGAGTCGTCATCGCTGTCGCTGAACGGCGCGCTGTCGGCGGCCTCGTAGCCGTCCTCCTCGCCGAAGCCGTAGTCCTTGGCGTTGCGCTGGCCGAACTCGACCAGCTCGATCACCTGGACGGCGACCATGTAGCAGGTCAGGTAGAACTTCTTGGCCGATTCGACGAACGAGCCGCCGATCTCGTAGGAGACCTTGAGTTCGCTGCCGCCGCCGATCTGCGGCGGGTTGTCGATCTTCTTGCCGCGGGCGTCGAAGATGTCCGGGCGCATGGTGAACTTCTTGCCGGTGCGCTTGCTGACGCCGCTGGCCTTCATCTTGAACTTCACCAGCACGCGGCCGGTGTCATCGCCGTTCTCGTCGGTTTCTTCGGTGAACACCGGGGCCACTTCGGCACCCTTCTTCTTCTTCGGGTTCTCGCTCAGGAACTCCTGGAACAGCTCGTCGCGCCGGGTTTCCAGCTTCTTCGCCAGCGCCTTGAAGTCCTTGTCGTTCGGGTCGAACGCCAGGCTCACGGTGTATTCGCCTTCCGGCTTGAACTTGGTGTCCGGTTCGTTCAGGCGCGGCCACACGGCGGTGCCCTTGGGGGAGACGAATCGTTCGCGCTTCTTGGTTGCCATCAGTTGTCGGTCTCGTAGTTGGTCGGGAGATAGATGCCCGCGCGCCACAGGTCAGCGGCGGCGGTCAACGGGGTGTCGGCGGAAATGCCGAAGGCTTCGTCGATGTCGAAGCCGATGAGCGCCTCGTCGATGAAGGCGTCGGTGATCGGGTCACGCATCACGGGTAGTGCGGTTTCAGCTCGCGCTCCGCGTAGCGGCGCACGGCGTTGAGGGTGTTGACCTGCCGGTAGCGGCAGTCCTGCTCCATGCGCGAGACGACCCGCAGCACTTCCATCGGATCGAGGCCGAGCACTTCGCAGAAGTTCTTGAAGGCGCACGCCAAGCCGATCACCTGATCGGCCGGGTGGCCGAGGGACTGCACGCTGTCGATCACTACGAAAGCGCCGCGTGCGGCGCTCTCGGCAGAACGTGAGTGCAGTCCGTCGATGACGCGATCACGCACCTGCGTGCAGCTCCGTCATGCGGTGCTTGAACTCCTCGACCGTGCCGTGTTCGGCCGGGTTGTAGATGCCGAGGACCACACCGAAGTGGTCCTGGGCAACGTAGGTGTTCAGTGCGTGCTGGTAGTTGATGCTCATGTTGATGTTCTCGCTTGGGGTATCAATTGCCAAAGGGGGATGGACTAGGCAAAGAAATAGCGCGACTCCAGCACCAGGCTGAGGTCCAGGTCGCCATGCGGCGGGAGGGGTGGGAGTTTCTCTGCCGCTTCTGGCGGGAGCTGCTCGACGAGTTGCTGTCGGAAGTCGGCCAGTACGTCGCCGCTGTATTGATCGACGAACGCCTGCCGGAGTGCGGCGGCGAGGATTGCTGCCTGGCCCGCGTGCGTACCGTAGGAGTCGTGGATCATGGCGAACGACTCGATGCCGTTCTCTGCCGCGAGGCAGGTGGTCAGCATCATGTGGCTGGCGTCGCAGGAGTGGACGAAGTTCGGACTGATCCCGAGGGTCTGCCTGCGACGGTCGAGCTTAGTACCGCCGATGTTGACCACTAAATTCACCTCGCGGCCTCCGACGTGCGGCCGGATGCGGACGCCTTCCTCCTCGCGGTACTCCTGGAGGACCGGGAAGCCAGCGGGGGTCGTCCAGCTCACCGGCAGGTCGGCCGACGAGGCGACCTTGGAGGCGTCACGCAGCCAGTCCATCGCCGCGCGGGCTGCGATCACGACCTCGCCGATGCACTCCCACAGCAGGGTCGCCAGGTACTCGGCGGTCTCCCAATCGTCCTCCATGCCCAGCTTCTTGAACTTGGAGAGCACCTGGGCGCGCATGCCCGACTTCGTGACGCCGTAGGGCAGCGTCATCACCGGCTGCTTCACGATGTCGCGGGTGAGCTGGCCGTCCAGCTTGATCGCCAGCGGGTCGCCGCTCTCGGCACGGGCGCGCAGCTTCTCCTGGGCCACGTCTTTCACGCGCGAATAGATGTCGGCGGGCTTCGGCTGCGGGATCAGGTTGGTGGCTGCACCGCCCACGGAGTCGCGGAGCATGGCCGAGAAGTTCTGGAGGCCGTTACAGGAGCCGTCGAGTGCGATGGGCAGATGGGAGACGTGATCGCGGCCGTTGAGGCTGTAGCCGAGCCACTCGAAGCACGCTGCCAGCGCGCAGAACGGGCTGTCGGCGTCCATCCAGAAGCGTTGGCCGTCCAGCGGATCGAGGGCGCTGTCGAGAATCTGCTCCTCGTGCTCGCGCACCCAGGCCACGCGCTCCTCGAACGACACCTTGTCCACGCCGAAGCAGTTGGCGACGTGGATGGCGAGCCAGTAGGCACCGTCCTCGCCGAGCGGCACGCCTTGGGCGAACGTCAGCAGGCCCTTGGCCGCATCATCACCCTGCGGGGTCAGCGTCGGGGGCAGGGGGTAGCACCGGCCGCGGAAGTCGAGGTTGTGAGGGAAGTAGATCGCGGGGTACTCGGCGAACTTCTCCGCCAAGGCGATCTTCTGCGCGGCGGCGAGGCGGGTGGACACGCTGCGCGCGTTGGCCTCGTAGACCTTGGCGCGGTCGCGCTTCCATTCCTTGAACTCGTCGGCGTGGTGCTCCTTGAAGTAGTCCGGGTCGGTCTCCAGCAGGGCAGGGCGGCTCGGCAGGTCCATCAGTTCACGCTCCGGCAGCCCGGCGACACCGCCGCCTGCGTTCCACAGCTCGCGCATGACCTCTAGGACGGGCACGTTCACCTTCCAGGCGGTTGCCTGGATGGCGTTGAGGGCCTGGTAGACGTTGGGCATATCGACCAGCGCCAGCTCGCGCTTGTAGGCGCGGTTGCGGGTACGCACGAGGTCAGCCCGGCCGCCGATGTCGGTCAGGTAGCCGCCGTCGCGGGGCGTGGTCCACGGACGGGGCGGGACGACCATCGGCATCAGCACCGGCTGGTACAGGGCGGCGCTGTCGTGGGCCTTGGTCAGCCAGTCGAGCACCTTCTGATTCCCGGCGATGAGCAGGTGGCGCTTGCCGCGCTCGGCGACGGTGACCAGCTCGACCAGCCCGGTCGCCTCGACGAACAGCTCGATGAGCTTCATGCCCACCAGCAGCGCGTCCTTGTCGGACAGGTAGAGGCGCTTGTCGTCCTCGGGGGCGAACTCGGCGTCGGCGATGACGTGCCGCATGACGGCGGTGGAGTGCCGGGCCGAGGTGGACTTCTTGAGCTGCTCCTGGACGACCCGGTACAGGCCGGGGTGCTTCTCGCGGAGCAGGGAGAAGTTGATCTCGTTGGCGACCTCGTGGCCCAGGGTGATCGCCACGGACACCGCCTTGCGGTGATCGGCGACCAGCGCGTTGACGCAGGTGAAGCTGGTCAGATAGGCGAGGGCGTGGGGGTTCAGGTGGCGGATGAATTTGAGGGCGGCGTGGCGCTTGCCCGGCTTGCCGGTGTCGGCTTCGGCCACGAACGCCATGATCGCGGCGGCGGTGGCGTCGATGCTCTCCATGACCAGCTTGCGGCCGGGGCCGGTCTCGGCCTCCTGGCGCTGCTCCCTGATCTTCTCGTAGCGGGCAATGCCCAGGCTGGTGCTTTCCTTCTCCAGTTCGAGCTGGGCGGCGTGCAGGTCGTTCTCTTGCCAAGTCGTCATCGTTTGCCCTCGGGGGATGCAAAAGTCAAAACGGGAGGACCGCACCGGGGGCTGCCCGGTACGGTCCTGAGTGGTTCGGTTGTTGGTCCTGGGTGGACCTATGTGGAACTGTAGTAGTCCTCGGTGGTGAACAGCAATGAGTAGTTCTGAATGGTTGTCCTAGGAGGAGGTCCGCCGAAGATGACCACTTTATTCGGCGTCACCTGGTGTCACCTGTCGCGGCACCCGGCGTCACCTATATGTCACCCGAAGCGTCACCTGATAGACTGGAACGCTGTAAGTAGTTGAGTGGTCAGCACTAATCGGCAGGGGCTTCGGGATTTAGGTTCCAGTGCCGCAAGGCGTGGGGGTTCGAGTCCCCCCTTTCGCACCAGTGCCGGCCTGTCCCCGCCCTGATCGGGCCATCTGCGCCCCCTTGACCGGCACGCGCTGGCAGTGCAAGCCGAATTGGGCGAAACTAAAGGGCTGCGGCAAGCAGGCGCGTCCCAGACGTCGTGTCCTTACAACCGTTTCATCCCAATCATCGAGCCGGGGGCCTGGGCCACCGGTGGCAGGAGTCAACATGCAAGCTTCGATCGAATCCACCGGCAACCTGGAACGCCGCCTGAGCTTCTCGCTGCCGGAAGAGCGTCTGCAGAGCCACATCGTCGGTCGCCTCGGCGAAATCGCCCGTACCACCCGCATCAAGGGCTTCCGTCCGGGCAAGGTGCCGGCCAAGGTGATCGAGCAGCGCTTCGGCGCGCAGGTCCGTGGCGAGGCGCTGGACGGCCTGCTGCGCGAAACCTTCGATGCGGCCGTGCGCGAGCACGACCTGCGCATCGTCGGCAGCCCGCGCATCGACAAGGGCGACGAGGGTGAGTTCTCCTTCGTGGCCACCGTGGAAGTGGTGCCGGACTTCGGCGACATCGACGTCAGCAAGCTGACCGTCGTGCGCCATACCGCCGAGATCACCGACGCCGACATCGACCAGATGATCGAGAACCTGCAGAACCAGCGCCGTACCTGGGCCCCGGTCAGCCGTGGCGCGCAGGACGGTGACCTGGTCGCGGTGGAAACCTGGTCGCAGGCCGGCGAAGAGCGCCTGCCGGCCGAGGGCACCGAGAAGGGTTCGATCGTGCTCGGCCAGGGCATGATGTTCGACACCATCGAGAAGGGCCTGGTCGGCCTGGCCAAGGGCGAAGAGAAGACCCTGGACGTCGAGTTCCCGGCTGACTGGCGCGTGCCGGTGCTGGCCGGCAAGACCGTGCAGGTCACCGTCAAGGTCACCGAGGTCTCCGAGCCGGTCGTGCCGGCGGTCGACGAAGCCTTCATCAAGAGCTTCGGCGTGAAGGGCGGCGATGTAGAGCAGTTCCGCAGCGACATCCGCGCCAACCTGGAGCGCGAGCTGAAGGGTGCGTTGATGAACCGCCTGCGCCGCGAAGTGGGCGAGCAGCTGATCGCGGCCTACTCCTCGGTCGAAATGCCGCCGCGCCTGGTCGAAAACGAAGCCCGCGCCATGCTGGCCCAGCAGGTCGAGCAGCTGCGCCGTAACGGCCAGAACGTCGGCGAGATCCCGGCCGATGCCCACGAAGGCTTCAAGGACGCTGCCGCCAAGCGCGTGCTGGTCGGCCTGCTGGTCGGTGAAGTGGCCCGCATCAACGACCTGCGCCTGGAAGCCAAGCGCCTGAATGAAACGATGCGTCTGATCGCTTCGACCTACGAAGAGCCGGAGCAGGTCATTGAGATGTACCGCAACGACCCCCAGTTGATGTCTGGCCTGCAGAACCGTGTGATGGAAGAGCAGGTGATCGACTGGATCGCCGAGCGTGCCCAGCACACCGAAGAGAAGCTGTCGTTCCAGGACGCGATCCGCCAGTAAGCCCGGGCGGATCACCGGATGCCCCGCGCCTTTGCCGGCGCGGGGTTGTTGCCCCCCAAGATAGGTACCTCACGTAATGGACAACCGAACCAAAGCCCTGAACCTGGTTCCGATGGTGGTCGAGCAGACCAGCCGCGGCGAGCGTGCCTACGACATCTATTCGCGCCTGTTGAAGGAGCGCCTGATCTTCCTCGTGGGCCCGATCGACGATCACATGGCCAACGTGGTGGTGGCGCAGTTGCTGTTCCTGGAATCGGAAAACCCGGAAAAGGACATTAACATCTACATCAACTCGCCGGGTGGCGTGGTCACCGCCGGCATGGCGATCTACGACACCATGCAGTACATCAAGCCGAATGTGAGCACCACCTGCATCGGCCAGGCCGCCTCGATGGGCGCCCTGCTGCTGGCCGCGGGCGAAGCCGGCAAGCGCTATGCGCTGCCGAACTCGCGTGTGATGATCCATCAGCCGCTGGGTGGCTACCAGGGCCAGGCCACCGACATCGACATCCACGCGCGCGAGATCCTGACCCTGCGTTCGCGCCTGAACGAGGTGCTGGCCAAGCACACCGGCCAGTCGCTGGAGACGATCGCCCGTGACACCGAGCGCGACAACTTCAAGAGCGCCTTCGAGGCGCAGGCCTACGGTCTGGTCGACCAGGTCCTGGAGCGTCGTCCGGATGAGTCGATCCAGGCCGGTTGACCGGCCTTCACGGGGCCAGGGAGGCCTCGTTCCTGCAGGGTCGGGTGGGACTGGTGTCCCCTCGGCCCTGTGCTATTCTCGAATCGAACCCCCGTTCAGCGGGTGGGGTAACTGGGTAAGCGAAGCATGAGCGAAGACCGCCAAGGTCGTTCCACGGACACCGGCAAGATCCTCTACTGCTCTTTCTGCGGCAAGAGCCAGCATGAAGTGCGCAAGCTGATTGCGGGTCCGAGCGTGTTCATCTGCGATGAGTGCGTGGAGCTGTGCAACGACATCATCCGTGAGGAACTTGAGGAAAAGGCGCAGTCGGCGCGCAGTTCGCTGCCCAAGCCGCGCGAGATCCTCGAGGTCCTCGACCAGTACGTGATCGGCCAGAACCGTGCCAAGCGCACGCTGGCAGTGGCCGTGTACAACCACTACAAGCGCATCGAGAGCCGGCAGAAGAACGACGACGTCGAACTGGCGAAGTCGAACATCCTGCTGGTCGGCCCGACCGGTTCGGGCAAGACGCTGCTGGCCGAGACCCTGGCCCGCCTGCTCAACGTGCCGTTCACCATGGCCGACGCCACCACGCTGACCGAAGCGGGTTACGTGGGCGAGGACGTGGAGAACATCATCCAGAAGCTGCTGCAGAAGTGCGACTACGACGTCGAGAAGGCGCAGCAGGGCATCGTCTACATCGATGAAATCGACAAGATCTCGCGCAAGAGCGAGAACCCGTCGATTACCCGCGATGTGTCCGGCGAAGGCGTGCAGCAGGCCCTGCTGAAGCTGATCGAAGGTACCGTGGCCAGCGTTCCGCCGCAGGGCGGCCGCAAGCACCCGCAGCAGGAATTCCTGCAGGTGGACACCAAGAACATCCTGTTCATCTGCGGCGGCGCGTTCGCCGGGCTGGACAAGGTGATCCAGGCGCGTTCCACCGACGTCGGCAGCATCGGCTTCGGTGCCAAGGTGAAGAGCAGCGAGCGCAAGCAGGAAGTGGGCAAGGTGCTGGCGGAAGTCGAGCCGGAAGACCTGATCAAGTTCGGCCTGATTCCCGAGTTCGTCGGCCGCCTGCCGGTGGTCGCGACCCTGGAGGAGCTGGACGAGCCGGCCCTGATCAAGATCCTGACCGAGCCGAAGAACGCCATCACCAAGCAGTTCAAGAAGCTGTTCGAGATGGAAAACGTGGAGCTGGAGTTCCGTCCGGACGCGTTGTCGGCCATCGCCAGGAAGGCGCTCAAGCGCAAGACCGGCGCCCGTGGCCTGCGCACCATCGTCGAATCGGTCCTGCTGGACACCATGTATGACCTGCCGTCGCAGGAGAACGTCAGCAAGGTGGTCGTGGACGAATCGGTGATCGAGCACAAGTCCGAGCCGTACCTGATCTACCAGACCCCGGCCGCCCCTGAACAGAAGGCCGCAGGCGCCGAGTGATCCTTCCAGGTTGTTGATTGGAAAGGATTTTAAAGGAATGCCTTGCATCTGAAAGCCGATGACCCCATAACGGGGCCATCGGCTTTTTTTGTCTCCGGAAGATGCCCTCCCGGAGGCGGTTTTCCCCCTTCCCTGGAGCCCCCATGGCCCGTTCCCCAAGTGAAACCCTCGACCTGCCGGTCCTGCCGCTGCGCGACGTAGTGGTGTTCCCGCACATGGTCATCCCGCTGTTCGTCGGCCGTGACAAGTCCATGCACGCGCTCGAACAGGCAATGGAGGCGGACAAGCGCATCCTGCTGCTGGCGCAGAAGTCGGCCGAGACCGACGACCCGCATGCGGCCGACCTCTACCAGGTTGGCACGCTGGCGCAGGTGCTGCAGCTGCTGAAGCTGCCCGACGGCACCATCAAGGTGCTGGTTGAAGGCCTGTCGCGCGTGCAGGTCACCCACGTCGACGAGCGCGACGGCTCGCTGCATGGCCAGGCCGTGGAGATCGACGCCACCGACGAGCGCGAGGCGCGCGAGGTCGAGGCGATTGCCCGCTCGCTGATGTCGCTGTTCGAGCAGTACGTGAAGACCAACCGCAAGCTGCCGCCGGAGCTGCTGCAGACGCTGTCGGGCATCGATGAGCCGGCGCGCCTGGCCGACACCATCGCTGCGCACATCAGCGTGCGCCTGGCCGACAAGCAGCGCCTGCTGGAAACGCTGGCCGTCGGTGACCGCCTGGAGATGCTGGTCGGGCTGGTCGACGGCGAGATCGACGTGCAGCAGATGGAGAAGCGCATCCGCGGCCGCGTGAAGTCGCAGATGGAGAAGAGCCAGCGCGAGTACTACCTCAACGAACAGATGAAGGCCATCCAGAAGGAACTGGGTGACCTGGACGACGCGCCGGGCGAGCTGGAAGAACTGGCCCGCAAGATTGCCGAGGCCGGCATGCCGAAGGCGGTTGAAGCCAAGGCGCGCAATGAAGTGAACAAGCTCAAGCAGATGTCGCCGATGTCGGCCGAAGCCGCCATCGTGCGCAACTACCTGGAGTGGCTGCTGGGCGTGCCGTGGAAGAAGCGCAGCAAGGTGCGCAAGGACCTGAAGGTCGCGCAGGATACGCTCGATGCCGACCACTACGGCCTGGAGAAGGTCAAGGAGCGCATTCTTGAATACCTGGCGGTGCAGTCGCGCGTGAAGCAGATGAAGGGCCCGATCCTGTGCCTGGTCGGGCCGCCGGGCGTGGGCAAGACCTCGCTGGGCCAGTCGATTGCCAAGGCCACCAACCGCAAGTTCGTGCGCATGTCGCTGGGCGGCGTGCGCGACGAGGCCGAAATCCGTGGCCACCGCCGTACCTACGTCGGTTCCATGCCGGGCCGCATCGTGCAGAACCTCAACAAGGTCGGCAGCAAGAACCCGCTGTTCGTGCTCGACGAGATCGACAAGATGTCGATGGACTTCCGTGGCGATCCGTCTTCGGCGCTGCTGGAAGTGCTCGATCCGGAGCAGAACAACGCATTCAACGACCACTACCTGGAAGTGGACCTGGACCTGTCCGAAGTGATGTTCGTGGCCACCTCGAACTCGCTCAACATTCCCGGCCCGCTGCTGGACCGCATGGAAGTGATCCGCATCCCCGGCTACACCGAGGACGAGAAGCTCAACATCGCGACCCGCTACCTGGTGCCGAAGCAGGTCAAGGCCAACGGCCTGCAGCCGGAAGAGCTGGAAATCGGCAGTGACGCCATCCAGGACATCGTGCGCTACTACACGCGCGAATCGGGCGTGCGCAACCTGGAACGCGAGATCGCCAAGATCTGCCGCAAGGTGGTGAAGGAGATCGCGCTGGCCGGCCCGCAGCCGGTGAAGGCGAAGAAGGGTGCGAAGAAGCCCAAGGCGCTGGTCAATGTGTCCAGCAAGAACCTGGACAGGTACCTGGGCGTGCGTCGCTTCGACTTCGGCCGTGCCGAGGAAGAGAATGAAATCGGCCTGGTCACCGGCCTGGCCTGGACCGAAGTCGGTGGCGACCTGCTGCAGATCGAATCGACCCTGGTGCCGGGCAAGGGCCAGCTGATCCTGACCGGCCAGCTCGGCAACGTGATGAAGGAATCGGCGTCGGCCGCGCTGTCGGTGGTGCGTTCGCGCGCCGTGGGCTTTGGCATCGACAGCGACTTCCTGCAGAAGCACGACGTGCACCTGCACGTGCCCGATGGCGCCACGCCGAAGGATGGCCCGAGTGCCGGCGCGGCGATGGTCACCTCGCTGGTGTCGATGCTGACCAAGGTGCCGGTGCGCGCCGACGTGGCGATGACCGGCGAGATCACCCTGCGTGGTCGCGTCACTGCCATCGGTGGCCTGAAGGAGAAGCTGCTGGCCGCACTGCGTGGCGGCATCCGCACGGTCATCATTCCGGAAGAGAACCGCAAGGACCTGGCCGACATCCCGGCCAACGTCACCCGCGATCTGAAGATCGTGCCGGTGAAGTACATCGAAGAAGTCCTGGACCTGGCGCTGGAGCGTCCGTTGGCACCGAAGAAGGCGCGCAAGAGTGCGCAGCGTGTCACGGTGCGCAGCAAGGCCAAACCGAGTGGAAACGCGCGCGTCAAGCATTGACGCGCGCTGTCCAATGGCCCGAAACCCGCGTCGTTGCTGGCTTTCCAGCTTGCGTGGGGGTAGGGCCACTGGTATAAAAGCAGCACTCGCGAATGAGTGGTCGCAGTCTGGTGATCGCTGGATTCGGCGAACCGTTTCCACATGGCGGCCGCATGCAGATGGCGTGCGGTTGCTTCCCTGTCGAATAAGCGGAACCCACCGCCAAAGGAGTTGTAGAGAATGAACAAGACCGAATTGATCGATGCCGTTGCTGAAGCTGCCGACCTGACCAAGGCAGAGTCCAGCCGCGCTGTCGATGCCGTCGTTGCTGCCATCACCAAGGCGCTGAAGGACGGCGATGCGGTCACCCTGGTTGGCTTCGGTACCTTCCAGGTCCGCGACCGTGCTGCCCGCACCGGCCGCAACCCGAAGACCGGCGACACCATCAAGATCGCTGCTTCGAAGAATCCGTCGTTCAAGGCTGGCAAGGCCCTGAAGGATGCTGTAAACTAAGCGGCTCGCTGGGGTGCTTAGCTCAGCGGTAGAGCGTCTCCTTTACACGGAGAGGGTCGGGGGTTCGAAACCCTCAGCACCCACCACAGCACCGCGGTAAAAGTTTGAGTGTGGAGCGGTAGTTCAGCTGGTTAGAATGCTGGCCTGTCACGCCGGAGGTCGCGGGTTCGAGTCCCGTCCGCTCCGCCATTCAACGAGGCCTCCGGCCAAAAGCTGGAGGCTTTGTTTTCTCCCCGGTCCAGGCCGGCTAAAAGCAAAAAGGTAACAACGCGGAGCGGTAGTTCAGCTGGTTAGAATGCTGGCCTGTCACGCCGGAGGTCGCGGGTTCGAGTCCCGTCCGCTCCGCCATTACATCCAGGCCCCCGGTTCAAGGCTGGGGGCCTTGTCTTCTCACCGAGAGGTTCGGAGGAAGGCGAAAAAGTCTTTGCAAGAACGGAGCGGTAGTTCAGCTGGTTAGAATGCTGGCCTGTCACGCCGGAGGTCGCGGGTTCGAGTCCCGTCCGCTCCGCCATTGCAGACTTCTTAAGTCCCTGTGAAAAAACTTTGAAAAAAGTGTTCATCGGGCTGGGCTTCCAGAGAGTTTTCGGATATACTGGGCGCCTGCAAAGTTCAAGCGCGGAGCGGTAGTTCAGCTGGTTAGAATGCTGGCCTGTCACGCCGGAGGTCGCGGGTTCGAGTCCCGTCCGCTCCGCCAACTCTAAAAGCCCTCGGCGCAAGCCGGGGGCTTTTTCTTTGCGCCAGGATGTGGAGTTGGCCGATGCACTGATGGTGCCTGCCTGCGCAAGTGGGCGCAGGCCGCGTCGGTGCTGCTTTTGGTCCCTGCGGCGAAGCGGGTTACACTGCCGGGCTCGCCAATCAGGCCTTGTGATTCCTCACCATGCTGCAGAAACTCCGCGACAAGACCTCAGGCTGGATCGTCACCGTGATCCTGGGGCTGCTGATGATTCCGTTCCTGTTCGTGATCGACAACAGCTACCTCGGTGGCGTTGGCGCACAGAACGTGGCCAAGGTTTCCGCACCGCCTACCTGGTGGCGTTCGGCGCCGTCGTGGTGGCCGGTGCGCATGCTGTGGCAGCACCATGAGATCAGCTCGCAGGATTTCCGCACGCGTTTCGAGCAGGAGCGCATGCGTGAGCGCCAGCAGCAGGGCGACAACTTCGACCCGCGCGCGTTCGAGAGCACCGAGAACAAGATGGCCGTGCTCGATCAGCTGATCGACGAACAGGTCGTGCGCCTGGTCGGTGAACAGGCGGGCGTGGTGATCGGCGACGGCGCGGTGCGCGAGTACATCGCGACCATGCCGGCGTTCCTCGATTCGAACGGCAAGTTCAACGAGAACAACTACCGCCTGGCATTGGCCGGTGGCAATCCGCCGCGTACCCCGACCCAGTTCCAGGAACTGGTGCGTGAGAGCCTGCAGCAGTCGGTGATCCCATCGGGCCTGCAGAGCTCCGGCTTCGTCACCCAGGCCGAGACCGAGCGCCTGTTGAAGCTGCTGGGCGAAACCCGCGACGTCGAGCTGGCCGCGTTGCCGCCCGTACCTGCCGATACCGCGCCGGTCACCGACGATCAGATCAAGAAGTGGTACGACAGCCACGGCAAGGATTTCCGCCAGGCCGAGAGCGTGTCGCTGGAGTACGTCGAGATCAACGGTGCGAACCTGCCGGCACCGACCCCGGCCGATGAAGCGACCCTGCGCAAGCGCTATGAAGAGGAAAAGGCAAAGTTCACCTCGCCGGAGCAGCGCCAGGCCTCGCACATCCTGATCACCGGTGACGGCGCCGAAGCCAAGGCGAACAGGATCGCTGCCGAAGCCAAGGCGGCCGGTGCCGACTTCGCTGCGCTGGCCAAGGCCAATTCGGAAGATCCGGGCTCCAAGGACCAGGGCGGTGACCTGGGTTGGGTTGAGCGCGGTGCGATGGTCAAGCCGTTCGAGGACGCGCTGTTTGCGGCCAAGGCCGGTGACGTGATCGGCCCGGTCAAGACCGAGTTCGGTTACCACATCATCAAGGTGGCCGCTGTGCGCGGTGGCCAGGGCAAGTCGTTCGAGGAAGTGCGTGACACGCTGGCTGCCGAGCAGCTGAAGGCCGACGGCGAGCGCGGCTTCAACGAACTGGCCGGTCGCCTGGTCGATGCCATCAACAAGAGCCCGAGCGACCTGGCGGCCGCCGCCAAGGAAGTGAACCTGCCGCTGCAGACCCTGGGCCCGATCACCCGCGCGACCGCCAGCGGCATCGCCGCTGACCCGGCCGTGCTGCGTGCCGCCTTCTCCGACGTGCTGGTGCAGGACGGTACCGCCAGTGACCCGATCGCCCTGGGCGGCGCGACCAACCACAGCGTGGTCATCCGTGTGGCTGCACACACCCCGGAACAGGCCCTGCCGCTGGACAAGGCCCGTGACCAGGTGATCGCTGCGATCCGTGCTGATCGCCAGCGCCAGGCCAGCGACAAGGCGGCCGATGCCATCCTGGCCAAGCTGAAGGCGGGCGCCACCCTGCAGTCGCTGGCCGCCAGCGAGAAGCTGCAGCTGAGCCCGATGCCGGGCCTGCCGCGCAGCCAGCCGGTGCCGACCCCGGAAATCAACCGCGCGATCTTCAGTGCGCCGGTGCCGGCTGAAGGCAAGCCGAGCTATGGCAAGGTCGACGTCAATGGCCACGCGCTGCTGTTCGCGGTGAACAAGGTCAATCCGGGCGACATCAAGGAAGTGACTGCAGAGCAGCAGAAGCAGCTGAAGGAACAGCTGAGCCAGATCGACGGCATGGCCGCAGCCAAGGCCTACATCGAAGCGATGCGCAAGAAGTTCATGATCCAGACCACCGAAGCGAACCTGTAAGCCTCGCGGCGAGCAGATCGAAGAAGGCCCGGCATTGCCGGGCCTTTTTTTTGTGCGGGCGCTGCTGGAAATTGAATTGTAGAGCCGAGCCCATGCTCGGCTGGCCATGAACCCCGACAAGTCGCAGGCAAGAAAAAAGCCGAGCAGGGGCTCGGCTCTACAGGAGGGCCTGGCCTGCGCGTCAGTCTTCGACGCGCAGCACGGCGCCCGGCTTCAGCACGCTGCTGCCGCTCAGGCCGTTCAGCGACAGTAGCGCCTTGACCGGCATGCCATAGCGGCGGGCGATGGTCCAGGCCGATTCACCATCCCGCACTGTGTGGCGACGACTGCGCGGACGATCGGCGATCGCGGCCACGGTCTTGGCGACCTGCGGCGCTGGCGAGGCGGCGGCAACAGGTACGCTACTGGCCACCAGTGCGGTGGCGGTGTCCGCCACGGTCGCGCTGGCGGCCGAGACCGGCGCCAGCACGCGGGTGGTGCCGGACGAGACGCGCCCGCCGCCCGCCAGGGCGGGGTTGAGACGGACGATCCTGGCCGGGTCCAGGGCGCGCTGTGCGGCCCACTGCTGGACGCTGGTGCCGGCGGGCAGGGTGTGGTCCTTCAGTACGGGCACGGTGCGGTCCAGCGAGGCCATGACCCCTGGCTGGTCTTCCACGTCTTCCAGCACGCAGGCCAGGGCATGCAGCTTCTCGACGTAGGCATGGGTGACCGGCGAGAGGCCGGGCAGCGCCGAGGGCTTGGCGTTCTGCGCGTTCATGCCGGCCTTTCGCATGGATTGCAGCACGCGGTACTCGCCGGCGTTGTAGGCCATGGTGGCCAGGCGCCAGTCACCGCCGAACATGCCGTGCAGGGTCTTCAGGTAGCGCACTGCGGCCTGGGTGGAATCGACCGCCGACAGGCGGCCGTCGTAGCCGTTGGCCATGGGCACGCGGTGATTGCGCGCGGTGGTGGCGATGAACTGCCACAGGCCGGTTGGGCCGCTGCCGTTGCGGGCATTGGGCCGGTAGCCGCTTTCCACGAAGGGAATCAGTGCGAACTCGGTGGGCAGGTTGGCCTTGCGCAGTTCTTCGACCACGTAGCCGAACAGTACCAGTGCATCGTCATCCTGGTTGGCCAGGCGTGACGGGGCGTGCGCGAACTGCTTCTGCCAGCGCGGGCTGGTGGCCTCGGCATTGCAGGTGGGCTCGGCCAGGCCATCGCGGAAGCTGGAGAAGATCTCCTGGCCGTTGCGGACCGACGCGGCCGGCAACGTGGCCGGATCCAGCGGCAGGGCCGCGGCGGCGGTCAGGTTCTGGCCGATGCCAGCGCCCAGCGACTGGGCGCCGGCGGTTCCGGCCAGCCCCAGGACCAGGCCCAGGGCCAGCGGCAGACTTCGGCGCATCATGCGCGGAAGCCGTCTTTCCAGTGCCGGAGACCGGCCATCACGTCGACGTCGTCAACGACGTCACGGCCCAGGTGTGCCGACACCGACGCGCGGATCGGCGCCGTGTGCACACGCAGGAACGGATTGCAGTCGAATTCGTTGGCCAGGGTTACCGGCAGGGTGGAACGGTCATCGCGGCGCATGGCCAAAGCCTCCTCTTGGCGCTGCCGCAAGGCAGCGTTGGCGGGGTCGACATGCCGCGCGAAGACGGCATTTGACACGGTGTACTCATGAGCGCAACAAAGCAGCAGTTGCGCGGGCAAGGTACCCAGCTTGCGCATCGATGCCAGCAGCTGGGACGGCGTACCTTCGAACAGGCGTCCACAGCCCAGGCTGAACAACGAATCTCCGCTGAAAAGATGTTCAGCAGTGTGAAACGCGATGTGGCTGCGGGTATGCCCGGGCACGGATAGTACGTGGAACGCCCGGCCCAGTGCCTGAACGCGTTCACCTTCGCCGACCCGTTCGGTTGCCGTGGGGATGCGCTCCTCGACGGGTGCGATCACCCGGACTCCGGGAAAGCGTGCCTGCAGCACGGGCACGCCACCGATGTGGTCATCGTGATGATGGGTGAGCAGGATCGTGTCCACGCGCAGGCCCTGATCGGCGAGCGCAAGCACCGGCGCGGCATCGCCGGGATCGACGACCACGGCGGCGCCGTCGTCGTCGATCAAGGTCCAGATGTAGTTGTCCGCAAATGCGGGCAGGGCAGTCAGTCGCATAGAATTGGACCATGCCCGCGCTGCAGAGCACCCGTCAAGCGAGCCAGACCCCGTGGTTCGACAGCGAACCGGCGGAAGCCCTGCGCGTTCTGGAGCGGCAACTGCTGCTGCCGCAGCTGTCGTTGCTGCCGGTGCAGCCCTGGCTATGGATCGCGCCGAGTGCCGCATGGCTGGACGATGCGCAGCTTGGCGGGCGCGGCCTGCGCCTGTACCGGCAGGGGCACGGCTATGCCGGCGACACCCGCTGTGCGTTGCCGCTGCCGCTGGCCAATGAAAGCGTCAATGCGGTCGTGCTGCAGCATGTCACCGCAGCCGACGCTGATCGGTTGCTCGATGAGTGCGAGCGCGTGCTGATGCCGGGTGGCCACCTGTGGCTGAGCAGCCTCAACCCGTTCAGCCCTTACCGCACGCACTGGCGCCAGCACGGGCTGGTGGTGCGCACGCCGCAGCGGATCCGCCTGCTGCTCGGCCGCCACGGGCTGGAGTGCGACGATATGCGTTTTCTCGGCCCGCTCTGGCGCGGCGCCGGCAGCCGTCGCGCGGGCGGTTGGTCGCCACTGCGCGCAGCCTGCCTGTTCCATGCTGAAAAGCGAACGCTGGCCCTGCCCGGGCCGAAACCGTTGCCGGTGCGTTGGCACGGCACCGTTGCTACCTGATCTGGAGTTGTATTGAAAACCATTGAAATCCACACCGACGGTTCCTGCCTTGGCAATCCCGGCCCCGGCGGCTGGGCTGCACTGCTGCGCTACAAGGGCCACGAGCGTGAACTGAGCGGCGGCGAAGCGCACACCACCAACAACCGGATGGAGCTGATGGCGGCCATTTCCGGCCTGGAAACGCTGACCGAGCCGTGCAACATCGTGCTCTACACCGATTCGCAGTATGTGCGGCAGGGGCTGACCCAATGGATGCCCGGCTGGATCCGCAAGAACTGGAAGACCGCCGGCGGTGACCCGGTGAAGAACCGCGAGCTGTGGGAGCGCCTGCATGCGGCCACGCTGCGGCACCAGATCGACTGGCGCTGGGTGAAGGGCCACTCCGGCGATCCGGACAATGAGCGGGTGGATACCCTGGCCCGCAACGCGGCCATCCGGATCCGCGACGCCAGCCCGGTAAACTGAGCCCATGCGTCAGATCATCCTCGATACCGAAACCACCGGCCTGGAGTGGAAGAAGGGCAATCGCATCGTCGAAATCGGCTGCGTGGAGCTGTTCAAGCGCCGCCCGACCGGCAACAACTACCACCAGTACATCAAGCCGGACTGCGAGTTCGAACAGGGCGCGCAGGAAGTCACCGGCCTGACCCTGGAGTTCCTGGCTGACAAGCCGGATTTCGCGCAGATCGCCGATGAATTCCTGGCCTTCATCGATGGCGCCGAGCTGATCATCCACAACGCGGCGTTCGACCTGGGCTTCCTCGACAACGAGCTGTCGTTGCTGGGCCCGCAGTATGGAAAGATCACCGATCGCTGCACGGTGATCGATACCCTGGTTATGGCGCGCGAGCGCTTCCCGGGCCAGCGCAATTCGCTGGATGCGCTGTGCAAGCGCCTGGGCGTGGACAATTCGCACCGTGCGCTGCATGGCGGCCTGCTCGACGCGCAGATCCTGGGTGACGTCTATATCGCGCTGACCTCGGGCCAGGAAGAGATCGGCTTCGGCCTGGGCGACGATGACGGCGGTGGCGCCGGTGCCGCGCTGCAGGCCTTCGATACCAGCAAACTGCTGCCGCGCCCACGCGTGGTGGCCACCCCGTCTGAGCTGGAAGCGCACAGCGCGCGTCTGGAACGACTGCGCAAGAAGGCCGGCTACGCCTTGTGGGATGGCCCGAAGGTGGAAGAGCCCGCCAGCGCGTAATGCCTGGCATGGGGTACTGCCGGCCGCTGGCCGGCAGTACCGTATCCACGCATGGCGTGGATCTGCCGCTTAATGGCAGCGCACCAGAATCACGCTGATGTTGTCGCGGCCACCGCCGTCGAGCGCGGCGGCGACCAGCGTGTCCACGCATTCCTGCGCGCTGGCATCGTCGAAGGCGAGGGTGCGGGCGATGCTGCGGTCGTCCACTTCCTCGGTCAGGCCGTCACTGCACAGCAGCAGTTGCATGCCTGGGCGCAGCTCACCGCTGGTGGTGGCCACGTTCAGATGTGCAGGATCGGTCACGCCCAGCGCCTGGGTGACCACGTTGCGATGCGGATGCGCGCGTGCCTGCTCGGCCGTCAGGTTGCCCTGCGCGACCAGCTCCTGCACCACGCTGTGGTCCTGGCTGAGCTGCGCCAGCTGACCATCGCGCCACAGATACGCACGGCTGTCGCCGACCCATGCCACTTCGTAGCGATTGCCCTGCACGCGTGCTGCGACCACGGTGGTGCCCATCGGCAGGGTGTCGTTGCGCCTGCGCGAGGCGCGGATGATCTCTTCGTCGGCGGTGCGGATGGCGTGGACCAGCGGCGCACCACGGCGGATCTCGCGCACGATGGTTTCGCGGGCCAGCGCGCTGGCCACTTCGCCGCAGGCGTGGCCGCCCATGCCATCGGCCACCAGCCACAGGGCCAGCTCGCTGTCACCGTAGTAGGTGTCTTCGTTGAGCTCGCGGCGCAGGCCGGGGTGGGTGAGGTGTCCGAATTCGATCATGGTGTGCGGGGGCAGGGTATTGCTGGGGAGACAGGCATCATCGGGGGGGCTGCAGGCATCCGGCAAGGCATGCACTCAGGAAATTTTCACTTGGTTGACCGGAATGACTTGTCGCCGGCCTCGCTTCCTCGTATGATGCGCGTCCCCGGTCCGCCGGGGACCACCCGGAGAGGTGGCAGAGTGGTTGAATGTACCTGACTCGAAATCAGGCAGGCGTTTATAGCGCCTCGGGGGTTCGAATCCCCCCCTCTCCGCCAGATAATTGAACTAAGCCCTTGAATTTCAAGGGCTTTTTTCATTTTCGGCTTGGCTGGTATGCCATCTGGTATGCCACGGAAGATTGGCTGCTGCTGGACCATTCTGGACATCGTGGCGCCTGCAAGTGGCGCGCATCGGCTTTGCTGGTCGGGCTGCAGGCAGGGGCTGCTATGTGTTCCCGTCGATACGGAGTGGCCGTGATCCGATGAGCGAGAACACGGTGAACGCCGCGCTTCGGCGCCTTGGCTATGGCACGGACGATATGACCGGTCATGGCTTCCGAAGTATGGCTTCCACCCTGCTGCATGAGATGGGCTGGACCTCTGATGCCATCGAGCGGCAGTTGGCACACTCCGAGAGGAATCCCATCAAAGCGGCATACAACCGTGCAGAGCACTTGCCAGAGCGTCGGAAGATGATGCAGGCATGGGCTGATTACCTGGACCGCTTGCGTGAAAAACAGCCCAGAGCTACCCAGCTCTGCGCTAAGCGCGCCTGACCCCCTCCTGCCGCTACTCACTTGAGTAGCGGCAGGAGGGGGTGGGGGCGATCGCATCAATCGAGTTGATGCAAAAAAGCTTGCATTGGCGTTGATGTCGTGCGAGAGTTTGCATCATGAACATTGATGCAGAAAATTTCATGGTTGGAGAGTTGGTCTCCATTCAAGCGGGCTACCCCTTTCGCGGCTCCATTGAGGAGTCGGCCGATGGTGAAGTTCTGGCGGTGCAGATGAGGGATGTTGACCTTGACCATGGGGTCAAATGGTCTGACGTCACGCGCACCACGCTTGCAGGCCGCAAACCACCTGACTGGCTCAAGGCTGGGGACATACTGTTCGTCGCTAAAGGTGCTCGGTTCTATGCCGTATGCATTGATGAGCCGCCGAGCCCTGCTGTGTGCAGCCCTCACTTCTTTCTGCTCCGAGTGGCCTCCCAAGGTCTATTGCTGCCTGCTTTCCTGGCGTGGCAAATAAACCAACCGCCATTTCAGCGTCAGCTTCAGCAAGCCGCTGAAGGCAGCAGCCAGTTGAGTATCCGCCGCCCCGTACTGGAATCGCTCACGCTGTGCGTGCCCTCGCTGGCGGACCAGCAACGCATCGTTGCCCTGGCTGACCTTGCCCGTCAGGAGCGCCACACGCTCAATCAACTCATTCAAAACCGCGAGCAGCAACTTCAAGCGCTCGCAGAGAGTCTTGCGCATGCTGCGCAGGCCGGTCACTGAACAACGCAGGAGCTCAAACATCATGAACAGTACAAACACCAAAATCGTCTCTGTAAGCCAGGACGAGATCAACGCCGCCGTCTGGGCCGCCTGCGACACCTTCCGCGGCACCGTGGACCCGAGCATCTACAAGGACTTCGTCCTGACCATGCTGTTCCTCAAGTACGTGTCGGATGTCTGGCAGGACCACTACGACGCCTACAAGAAGCAGTACGGTGATCATCCTGAGCTGATTAAGGAAATGCTCAAAAACGAGCGTTTCGTGCTGCCCGCCAGTGCCAGCTTCTATGCCTTGCACGCCCTACGGCACAGCCCCGGCAACGGCGAGCGCATCGACAAGGCGCTGCACGCCATCGAAGAGGCCAACATCACCAAGCTGCGCGATGTGTTCCAGGACATCAGCTTCAACTCAAACAAGCTGGGCGACGAGCAGCAGAAGAACGACATCCTGCGCCACCTGCTGGAAGACTTCGCCAAGCCCGAGCTGGACTTGCGCCCCAGCCGTGTCGGCCAGCTCGATGTGATCGGCAATGCCTACGAATTCCTCATCAAGAACTTTGCCTCCACCAGCGGCAAAAAGGCGGGCGAGTTCTACACCCCGCCCGAAGTCTCCGCTCTCATGGCTCGCCTGATGGCGCCGCAAGAGGGAGACGAAATCTGTGACCCCACCTGCGGTTCCGGGTCGCTGTTGATGAAGTGCGGCCGCCTGATTCGTGAGAACACCGGCTCTCGCAAGTACGCGCTCTATGGGCAGGAAGCCATCGGCAGCACCTGGGCGCTGGCCAAGATGAACATGTTCCTGCATGGCGAGGACAACCACCGCATCGAATGGGGTGACACCATCCGCAACCCCAAGCTGCTGGATGGAGACGCTGCCCTCAAACACTTCGACATCGTGGTGGCCAACCCGCCGTTCAGCCTTGAAAAGTGGGGGCATGAGGGTGCCGATGCCGACAAGTTCAGCCGCTTCCGGCGGGGCGTGCCGCCACGTACCAAGGGTGATTACGCCTTCATCCTGCACATGATCGAGACCATGAAGCCAGGCACCGGCCGGATGGCGGTGGTTGTTCCGCATGGCGTGCTGTTCCGTGGCGCTGCCGAGGGGCGCATTCGCCAGAAGTTGATCGAAGAGAACCTGCTCGACGTGGTGATTGGCCTGCCCGAAAAACTGTTCTACGGCACCGGCATCCCCGCCGCGGTGCTGGTGTTCCGCAAGAACAAGGCCGACGACAAGGTGTTGTTCATCGACGCTAGCCGTGACTTCGAGGCCGGCAAGAACCAGAACCTGCTGCGCGAAGCTGACCTGCAGCGCATCCTGGATACCGTCGCCACACGGCAAAGCGTGGACAAGTACGCCTACCTCGCCACGCCTGCCGAGATTGCCGAGAACGACTTCAACCTCAACATCCCGCGCTATGTGGACACCTTTGAGGAAGAAGCCGAAATCGACCTGGTGGCCGTGCGCAAGGAGCGCGAGCAGCTCAAGGCCGAGCTGGCCAGCCTGGAAGCTCAGATGGCCGTCTACCTGAAGGAGCTGGGCTATGAGTAAAGCGTCAAAATCCAGCAAGCCGACCAAGGCGATGGCTGCATCGGTGGAGTTGCAGGCATCAGCCAGCGCCGAAAGCCAGGGCGAATTCGTTCTCTACACCACTGACGACGGCCTCACCCGTGTTGAAATGCGGGCCGATGGCGGCTCGCTTTGGCTCAGCCAGGCAGAAATTGCCACGCTGTTCCAGACCACGCCACAGAACGTCACCCAGCATGTGAAAGCCATTTACGCCGAGGGGGAGGCAGACCCCGAGGCAACTTGTAAGTCCAGCTTACAAGTTCGCCAGGAGGGTGGCCGGCTCGTCCGCCGCAATGTGCGCTTCTATAGCCTGGAGGTCATCTTGGCCGTGGGCTACCGGGCGCGCTCGGCACGCGGCACTCAGTTCCGCCAATGGGCCACGGCCAACTTGAGCGAATACCTCCTCAAGGGCTTCGTGCTCGACGACGTGCGCCTGAAGAACCCGCCTGTGGGTGAGTCGGTGCTGCCCGACCGCTTCGGCGAGTTGCTGGAGCGCATCCGTGACATCCGCGCCAGCGAGCGCCGCATGTACCTGAGGGTGCGCGAAATCTTTGCCCTGGCGGCTGATTACGCACCCACGCTGCCCGAGACCACCGCCTTTTTCCGCGTTATCCAGAACAAGCTGCACTACGCCGTATCGGGCCAGACCGCCGCCGAGATCATCCGCACCCGCGCCGATCACACCCAGCCCAACATGGGCCTGACCACCACCCGCAAGGGCCAGGTGCAGAAAGCTGACGTGGGCGTGGCCAAGAACTACCTGACCGAGCAGGAGATCACCGAGCTGAACCGCATCGTCACCATGTGGCTGGACTTTGCCGAAGACCAGGCCACACGCCGCAAGGAAGTCTTCCTGAAGGACTGGACCGAGAAGCTCGACGCCTTCCTCAGCTTCAACGACCGCCAGGTGCTGGTGGGTGCGGGCAAGGCGTCGCATAAGCAGGCCGTGGCGCACGCGCAGAGCGAGTATGAGCAGTTCGCGGCGCAGCGGAGGGCTGCGTTGGAGGCAGCAGGCGAGGGCTATGCGGCGCGCATGCTGGCCTCGGTCTCGAAGGACGACAGCGCCATGGAAGCATTGGATCAAGTGGCAAAGCGACTGACCAAGAAGAAAGGAGGGGGAGATGCTGCCTAAGGGATGGAAGTCGGTCTTGATTGACCAGGTGGCAAAGCGAGGCAGTGGTCACACCCCGAACAAAAATCATCCTGATTACTGGAATGGCGGAATCAAGTGGATTTCGTTGGCTGATTCTGGTCGCCTAGATAAAGGGGTGGTCACTGAAACAGATAAAGAGATTTCTCTTGCAGGAGTGAAAAACTCATCCGCGGTTGTTCATCCGTCGGGGACGGTAGTTTTGTCGCGTGATGCGGGTGTTGGGAAGAGTGGCGTGACTGCGGAAGACATGGCCGTCAGTCAGCACTTCATCGCTTGGGATTGCTCAAAATCTACCGCATTACACAACTGGTATCTCTATTATTGGCTGCAGCTACAGAAGCCGCAGTTCGAGCGTGTCGCTGTGGGATCGACCATCAAGACGATTGGCCTTCCTTACTTTAAGAAGTTGAAAATCACGTTGCCCCCGTGCCGTGAGCAGCGTCGAATCGCCCAAGTCCTCATCACCTGGGATCAAGCCATTTCCACTGCGGAGCGGCTGCTGGCGAACAGCCAGCGGTGCACCCGTGACCTGATGGTGTCGATGTTGTCAGGCCGCCGCCGTTTTCCTGGGTTCACGGGTAAGTGGCGTTACGTAGATTTCGATGCCGTCTTTGAAAGGGTTACGCGCAAAAACTGCACGCAGAACACCAATGTGTTGACGATCTCGGCGGAGCATGGGCTCATCAGTCAACGCGACTACTTCAACAAGTCCGTCGCCAGTGCCAACCTCAGTGGCTACACGCTGCTGTATCGGTATGACTTCGCTTACAACAAGAGCTATTCGACAGGCTACCCGATGGGGGCCATCAAGCCACTTCTGGACTATGACGCGGGTGTTGTGTCGAGCCTGTACCTCTGCTTCAAATTGCGCGACGACGTGGACGCCGACTTCGACTTCTTCCGTCATTACTTTGAAGCGGGCCTGCTGAATCAGGAGATTGAAGGCGTCGCACAAGAAGGTGCGCGAAACCACGGCCTGCTGAACGTGAGCGTGACAGACTTCTTCAAACTGCAGCTCCACATTCCCACCGCGCCAGAGCAGCGGCGCATTGCCGAGGTCATCAATGTCGCCAGGGCTGAGGAGGCGCGGCTGCAGGCTCAAGTGCAGGCCTTGCGACAAGAAAAATCCGCCCTGATGTCCCAGCTCCTGACTGGCAAACGCCGCGTCAAGCTGCCCGAAGCCGAAACCGAGGCGCAGGCATGAACACCACGCCCAACTCCCGAGAGCAGTACAGCGCCCACCTGCCCGCGCTGCACCTGCTGTGCAACCTGGGCTGGAACTTTCTGACCACGGCGCAGGCGCTGACTCTGCGCGGCAGCACGCGCGAGGTGCTGTTCAAGCCCCGGCTGATCGAGGTGCTGCAAACCCGGCGCTACGAATACAAGGGCCAGTGGTATCCGCTGTCACCCAGCGGCATCGACCAGATCGTGCGGGAGTTGTCGGCACTCAGCCTGGCCGAAGGGCTGATGCCCGCCAACGAGCGGCTGTACGGCAAGCTGGCGTTGGGCATCACGGTGACGGAGTTCATGCCCGATGGCAAAAAGCACCAGCCGACCATAGCGGTCATCGATTGGACTGACGCCACGGCCAACCTTTGGGATGTGACCGAAGAGCTGGAGGTGCTGGCCGCGCAGGGCACGCACCACCGAACGCCCGATGTGGTGGCGTATGTGAACGGCATCCCGCTGGTGGTGATCGAGGCCAAGCGGCCGGAGTCGGGCGGCGGCAGCCACCCCGCCAAGGCGATGGTGACGGAGGGCATCAGCCAACACGTGCGCAACCAGCGGCCTGATGAGATTCCCAACCTGTTTGCCTATGCACAGCTGCTGCTGTCCATCAGCCAGACCGAGGGGCGCTACGGCACCACCCACACGGCGGCCAAATTCTGGGCCAAGTGGCGGGAAGAGGAGTTTGACGAGGCCCACATGCAGGCGCTCAAGAACAAGGCCCTCAAGCCGGATGTGCGTGCGGAGCTGTTCGACGGCAAACCTGCCGCGCTGGCGGCGTACTTCGACACGCTGTGGAGCGCCGCCATGCAGGCTACCGAGCAGGACCGCTTGCTGGTGAGCTTGTTGACCCCGGCACGGCTGCTCGAATTCCTGCGCGGTTATGTGCTGTTCGACCGCAAGGTGGGCAAGATCGTGGCTCGCTACCAGCAGTTCTTCGGCATCCGTGCGCTGCTGGCGCGCATCAGCCAGATAAAGCCCGAATCACAAGGTGGTGGCCGCGAGGGCGGCGTGGTGTGGCACACCACAGGCTCGGGCAAGAGCTTCACCATGGTGTTCCTGACCAAGGCGCTGCTGTTGGTGGATGCCTTGAAGGAATGCCGTGTGGTGGTGGTGACCGACCGCATTGACCTGGAAACGCAGCTCGCCCGCAACTTCATGACCGGTGGCGCCTTTGGCTCCAGCATCGCCACGCAGAAGGAGGGCGAAAGGAGCCGTACTCTGTCTGGTCGTGACCTGGCCCAGCGCATCGGCAAAGGCACCGAGCGCATCACCTTCACGCTGGTGCACAAGTTCAACATGGCATCCAAGCTGCCGGAGTGCCGCAACGACTCGGCCGACATGATTGTGCTGGTGGACGAAGGCCACCGCAGCCACGGCGGCGAAACGCATGAGCGCATGAAGAAGGCACTGCCCAAGGCCGCCTACATCGCCTTCACCGGCACCCCGTTGCTCAAGGACGAGAAGACGGCCAACAAATTCGGCCCCATCGTGCATGCCTACACCATGCAGCGCGCGGTGGAAGACGAAACCGTGGCCCCGCTGCTATATGAAGAGCGTGTGCCCGAGTTGGACATCAACGAAGAGGCGGTGAACCGTTGGTTCGAGAAGATCACCAGCAACCTCAGCGATGCCCAGCGCACCGACCTGAAAAAGAAGTTCGCCAAGAAGGGGGCCATCTACGGTGCAGCCAACCGCATTGAGTTGATTGCCTGGGACATCGCCACCCACTTCAACGAGAACATCAAAAAGCTGGGTCTTGGCCTGAAGGGACAGGTTGCCACCGACAGCAAGCTCGACGCCATTCGTTACAAGAAGGCGCTGGACGACACCGGCTTGGTGACCAGTGCGGTGGTTATCTCCGCCCCGGACACGCGTGAAGGCAATTCCGATGTGGACGAGGACACGCTGCCCGAGGTGCAAAAGTGGTGGAAGCAAGCCATGGCCACCTGCGGCAACGATGCCGAGACCTATGAGAAGCAGGTGGTCAGTGACTTTGGTGCGGACGGTGCTCCTGACTTGCTGATCGTTGTAGACAAGCTGCTGACGGGCTTTGATGAGCCCCGCAACACGGTGCTGTACATCGACAAGCCCCTGAAAGGACACAACCTGATTCAGGCCGTGGCCCGCGTCAACCGCCTGCATGACGCCAAGCGTTACGGCGTATTGGTGGACTATCGAGGGATCTTGAAGGAACTCGACACTGCCATCCGCTCCTACCAGGACTTGGAAGCTCGCACCCAAGGCGGCTTTGACATCAGCGACCTGGAGGGCCTGTACCGACAGTTCAACACGGAGTACAAGCGCCTGCCTGCTTTGCACGATGCGCTGTGGTCGTTCTTCAAGTCGGTAACCAACAAGCTCGACAGCGAGCAGTACCGGCAGGTACTGGCACCGAAATTTGTGAAGGGTAGCGATGGCGAGGAGTATGACGAGCGGCAGAAGCTGCGAGACGACTTCTATGTGGCACTGACAGCATTTGGCCTGTGCTTGCAGACAGCGCTTTCATCCCGCAGCTTCTTCGAGGACAAGAGCTTTTCTGAAGCGCAGATCGCCCGGTACAAGGCTGATCTCCGCTTCTTCACCGAGCTACGCCAGACCGCTCGTCGTGATGCGATGGAGACGGTGGATTACAGCGTCTTTGAAGAGCAAATCCGAAAGCTGGTGGACAAACAGGTCATCGGAACGGAAGTGCGAGACCCTGATGGCGTCTATCTGGTGCACCAATTGGGGCAGGCGGAAGACCCGAAGGACTGGTCGGAAGAGAAAACGCGCAACGAGACGGACATGATCCGTACCCGGCTGCGTAAAACCATCGAGCAGGAGCTGGCGGCCGACCCCTATGCACAGAAAGTGTTTGGCGAGCTGCTGCGTCAGGCCATCGCTGAAGCGGAGGCCATGTTCGACCATCCTTTGAAGCAGTACGCCCTGTTCAAGTCCTTTGAAGAAAAGCTGGACGCCCGTTCCGCCCCGGATCTGCCGGATGCTTTGGCAGACAAGCCAAATGCCAAGGCCTACTTTGGCGCAATGCGTCTCGTGCTGGGGGACGAGACCTTTGCAGGGTTGAATGGGGATTTGAAGGACAAGCTGGTGCAAAAAGCGATTGCCATGGACACCGTGGTGCGCGACGCAGTGGCAGAGAACTCACTCAACCCGCAGAACATTGAGGCTGCCATTCGCAAGGGTCTGTTGCCCCTGTTGTTTGGCCCGCTGGGCTTGGACAACGCCAAGTTGGTGGTCGAGCAAGTGATCCAGATCACGCGTATCGGTTTGATGAGGTCTTGAGCATGCCGATGTGTGAACAACTATCCCAGCACCGCATCGCTTATGGCGATGAAGTCATTGCGTTTCATCTGCGCCGTCAGCCATCACGGTCAGTGACGCGTGTCGCCATTCATGTGGAGCCGGACGCACGCGTGCTGGTGGATGCCTCCGATACGGCACCATTGGCAGAGGTTTTGGCTGCGGTGAAAAAACGTGCGTGTTGGATCAGTCAGCATGTCAGTGCTGCCAAGGTGCGAATGGCCCATGTGCTGCCTAGAGAGTACGTGAGTGGTGAATCATTGCACTACCTGGGCCGGCGTTATCGCCTGAAGGTTGTTATCGACGCAGGCTCAAAGGCCCAAGCTAGGATGCGGGGTGCTTTCATCGTCGTGACGACACCAGAGCAAGCACCAGCCACGATCAAAAAAGCATTGGATGTCTGGTATCGCCAGCGAGCGCGGGAGGTGTTTGCTGACCGGCTTGCGGTAGTTTCAGCTCCCCTCCGGTGGATCAAGCAGCTTCCATCAACACGTCTGCAGTTCATGACTGTGCAATGGGGAAGTTGCTCACCCTTGGGCCGCATCACACTGAACCCGTTGCTGGTGAAGGCCCCACGTGAGTGCATCGACTACGTGCTGCTTCACGAGTTGTGTCACCTTCTTCACCACAATCACAGTCCAAAGTTCTATCGGACACTTGATCGACACATGCCTAACTGGAGAGCTGTCAAGGAGAAGCTCGACAATATGGCTGAGGAAGTATTTCGAATCTAGTGTGATGGTAGCTGGGGTTTCAGTTATTCAAAATAATTTCAAACACATATTACCCAGTTGATGCCGGTGGTTACTGGCTTCGCGTGTCGATGCTCCGCAATGAAGCATCTTCCTTGGGTATGGCTGTATGAAAGAAAGATCCGATTGTCTGTACTGTGTTTTGGTTGTCGCAGCCTCCATCATCGCTGCGGTTGCTCGGTGTGCTCTGTCTTCGGGCAGTGAAGACATCGAACCCTTTAATTGATACTGCATTGGCATACGCACAAGGCCCGGCATCGTCCGGGCCTTGTGCGTTTGTGCCATAAGAAGCGAGGAAAATACGATGCATCTGGTTGAAGCGATGGCTTATGCGGGTGCTAAGCCGTGGCATGGTCTGGGCAATAAGCTTGAACAGCACCAGCCCATTGAGGTCTGGAAGCGTCAGGCAGGCATGGATTGGCAGATCGAGGACTCCGAGGTCCGCTTCATTACGGGTAGCAATGCCATCGGTGCCATCCATTCCTTCCCGGAGCAGAAGGTGCTCTATCGCTCCGATACCAGGGAGCCGCTGGCAGTTGTGTCCAAGCGGTTCAAGGTGGTCCAACCGGGCGAGATCCTGGAGTTCTACCGTAATCTGACGCAGCACAGTGGCTTTGAGCTGGAGACGGCGGGTGTGCTCAAGGGCGGCAAGAAGTTCTGGGCCATGGCACGGACAGGCCAGAGCACGTCGCTCAAGGGGCGTGACAGGGTGGACGGCTATCTTTTGTTGGCCACCGCCTGTGACGGTACGTTGGCCACGACGGCGCAGTTCACCTCGGTGCGCGTGGTGTGCAACAACACCCTGCAGATCGCTCTGGGAGACAGCAGCGGAGCCATCAAGGTCCCGCATCGTAGTCAGTTCGATCCGGATGCTGTGAAGCGCCAGTTGGGGATCACCGTCTCGACCTGGGACAACTTCGTGTCTCGCATGAAAGCCCTCTGTGACCGTCCAGTTGACCCCGATACGGTCGATGGTCTGTTGCGACGGGTGCTTACCTACCAAGGCCAGGGCACCACCGCTGAAGTCGTCAACGAACAGGCGCTGGCCAGTGTCCGTGCCCTGTTTGAGGGCGGCGGTCGTGGCGCGTTGTTGCCTTCCAGCCGTGCAACGGCCTGGGGCGTACTCAACAGCGTCACGGAGTACGTTGACCACCACCGACGAGCTCGTAGCGATGATCACCGCCGTGATGCGGCGTGGTTCGGTGCTGGAGCTCAGCTCAAGCAGCGCGCGTGGGATGAAGTGATGAAGTTGGTGGCCTGATGGAAGCGCAGGCCTATCACATGACCACATTAGGGGCCGGATCCAATGAGGAGGAGAGCAGGATCCGGGTACGTGAGGACAGGACGATTGCGAGGGCGCTGCAGATCCTGCAGAAACGGGCATCGTTGCCAGGGGAGGTGCTGGGAGGAGCAACCCAGGGTGCATTGTTCTTCCGGCTACGTCTGGGAGGCGAAGACCGCGAGCATTTCGAGGTTGCCTTTCTCAACACGCAGTTCCAGCTCATCGCAGTTGAGCGGCTTTTCTCAGGGACGATTGATGCAGCCGAGGTCCATCCTCGGATCGTGGTTCAGAGGGCACTTGCCCACAATGCATCGGCGGTACTCATGGCTCACAACCATCCAAGCGGTAGCCTGCAGCCCTCTGCGTCAGATCGGGCAGTCACGGCGCGGCTGAAGGCTGCCTTGGACACCGTGGACGTGAGGTTGTTGGACCATTTCGTTGTCACCAGCCATGAGGTGGTTTCGATGGCCTCTCAAGGCATGGTCTGACAGACCTGCAGCGAGCAGTGCTGTCGGTTTGCCCATCCATCTTGCCCACATCGATAGCTTGAAATGAAAGACCTGACCAAGGCCGCCCATCAAGGCGGCCTTTTCTATTCCGGAGATTGCCAATGAGCAAGCACACCGCGTTGCGTTTGGTTGATACGCGTTCACTGGATCGCCAGCAGTGGCTGGAGGTCCGCAATGGCGGCATCGGTAGTTCGGATGCCGCCACCGCCGTCGGGTTGAACCCCTACAAGAGCCAGCTGGAGCTGTGGCAGGAGAAGACGGGGCGCAAGCCGATGGAAGAGATCCCCCCTGGACAAGACGATCCCCGCTACTGGGGAACCCTGCTCGAACCCATGGTGGCCACGGCTTACCAGGAGCGCACGGGCAACCGGGTACGCCGGGTCAATGCCGTTCTGCAGCACCCGACCTTCCCGCACATGCTGGCCAATCTCGATCGTGAGGTGGTCGGTTCGCCAGAGGTCCAGATTCTCGAGTGTAAGACGGCAGGGGAATTCGGCTCCCGGCTCTGGAAGGACGGGGTGCCTGAGTACGTACAACTGCAGGTACAGCACCAGTTGGCAGTGACGGGGAAGCAGGCAGCAGATGTGGCGGTGCTGTTGTGCGGTCAGGCTCTGCAGATCCACCGCATTGAACGAGACGAAGAGGTCATCAGTCGCTTGGTGGTACTGGAAGCCCGGTTCTGGGATCACGTTATCAACGACATCGAGCCACCAGCTGATGGTTCGGAGTCGGCGGCCAGAGCGCTTCGGAGCCTGTATCCGGGCAAAGACACGGTTGTCGACTTCAGCCAGGACGAGGTGCTGGTCGAGACGTTCTCTAACCTGGTGTCTCTCAACGAGGCAGTAGCAGAGCAAGAACAGCAGGCAGAGCTGCTGAAACAAACGCTGCAGCAAGCCATGGGCGATGCATCCGTTGCCAGGTTTGGCTCGTTGGGAGAGGTGATCTACCGCCGTAGCAAGGATGGCACGTCACTGGATACCAAGCGGCTCGCAGCCGAGCACCCGGAGATCGCCGCGGCCTACACGGTAGTCCGTCCGGGGTCGCGGCGATTCCGAATCAACACCACGATCAAAGAGGTCACATCATGCTGAAGGGACTGGCCATAACGCCGCCCGTGATTGGGCGTATTTCAATCGGCCGGGTAGTAGAGCGCAATGGCAAGCGGCTGCCAGAAAAGGACGATCAGTTCACCCTCACTAGCCAGGTACAGAACCGTGAGGGCTGGGTGCTGCACCCGCTGGATGAAGAGCTGCGTAAGGCATCGGAGGGTAACAAGCTGCGATCCATCCCGGTGCGCCTGCTCTTCGACGATCCAACCCTGAACCTCCGGGCTGACTACTCGCTGTTCAATCGCGAGAACGGAAGACCGCTGTGTGTAGGCAATGGAGACACCTGCCGGCGAGCTGGCCCTGAAGGCATGGAGACGTTGCCTTGTCCTGGTCCGGATGCGTGCCAGTTTGCCAGTGGGGGCTGCAAAGCCTATGCCCGCTTGAATGTGGTCATTGGGGACGGGGAAGGTGATGCGATGGGCAGCTTTGTCCTGCGTACCACCTCCTACAACACCATCCGGACACTCGCAGCGCGACTGCACTACCTCAGTGCGGTGTCAGGTGGTCGGCTGTCCTGCCTGCCCTTGGAGCTGAAGCTACGAGGTAAGTCCACCACGATGAGTTACCGATCAGCGATCTACTACGTCGATCTGGTGGTTCGGAGTGGTCTGACACTGGAGCAGGCTGTCGCAGAGGCGGTGGACCGACACGCCGCAAGAGCTGCGGCGGAGATCGACCAAGCTGCACTGGATGAGGCAGCGAGACAGGGCTTCGCTAACGGGGCCTTCGAGGACCTGGACGAAGACGTGAGCTGTGGTCGAGGAGTTCTATCCGACAGGGCATGGCGAGGTTGCACAGGCTCCAGCGAAGGGAAGTCTCAAGGACAGACTGGAAGCGCAAGCGTCACGGTTAGCGTCGTAGGTGAGCAGTACCTGTTCGGACTTGTATCAGGTACGGGCAAGAGGCAGTTCAGGTCCTGCGCGGACAGATGATGGAACGGACCAATTTGTGTGCGCAGATGACGAGATATGCCAGGGAGCGAAAGCTCCCTGGCATGTAAGCGATTGATTTTTATTTGAATTTCTCGGTTGTGAGCGTGCATGGAAAAAACCTGGATTTTTTTTCCCTGTACCCGCAACAGCAGCATATCGACACTGATCACGTCGGAGGCCAATCCCCTTCGATAGGAAACCGGCCGGATTCCTTCCTGAAACGTCCAACACAACGAAGGAATCAACAAATGAAGCACATGACGTCCAGTCTGCGCCAGGGCGTAGACAAAAGCATGCCTTTGGCTGAGGAGAACAACACTGGCTGGAAAGCAGGGTGGCCGGATAGCCCGACGCTCCGCTTGAAGGAGCTGATCACGCTGCTCCGCGTCAGCAGGAGCAAGGCATACGAGCTGATGAAGTCCGATCCGGACTTCCCGAAGGGCATTCCGCTCTATGACAGTGAACTGTCTCCGAAGTTCTACTGGACGCATGAAGCCATGGCATGGGCTGAAGGCCGTGCAGTGAAGTTCCGTCGTGCGAAGGAGGAGAAGTGATGATGGCTAATTTTGCAATCCACTCTTCGCCGCTTGACGCGCTCACGCACGCTTTGAGTGAACAGTCGACCAAGGGGAAGGGCAGGCTGGAGCAGGACTTCAGGCAGGCCTATCCGATCCTGGAACAGCACATCGCAAAGAAGATGCGCAAGAAGATCCTGGTAGATCAGTTCAATGCTGCGTACAAGCATGAGCTGAACCTGATTCAGTTCCGAAAGCTGCTCAATGAGGAGCGTGCTCGTCGCCATGCGGAGGGCGATGCTGCTCGGTGCCAGAGCTGTGGCCATCTGTTGGTCGAGGCTGAAGAGCAGACCGCGTTTGGCGCGGCAGAGGAGGATGCATGATGACTACCCATTGGCAGCGTTATGCCCCCAAATATCCCCTGGAAAGCTTCCATCACATTGCGCGTGAGGCTGGTCTTGAGCTCTTCCGCAACGTGCAGGTTCCTGATGCCATGGTTGGCATGGGTCTCATCAATGCCATCTCGATGGCTTGCCAGGGGCTGATTGATGTCAAGTTGCCAACCGGGCAGACCCGGCCTGTAACACAGAATTTGATGCTTGTTGCTGAGTCTGGTGAGCGCAAGTCGACGGTGTTCGAGCTGCTGCAGGCGCCTTTCCGCAATGCAGATACGAAGGCGATGACTGCGTTCAAGCAGCAGACTGAGGCTTATGAGATCGAGTACGGACTCTGGACGGCCAAGATGAAGGGGTTGAGGAGCGCGATCAGTAAAGCAGTTGCAGCAGGTAAGTCTGCGGAAGCACTCGAGTCACAGCTGAAGGAGTACGCAGAAAAGAAACCTCTGCAGCCTCGCTTGCGCTGCTTCCTGCGGCAGGACATCACGGCCAAGGCCATTATGGAGGCCGTTCAGGGTGATGGTGAGTCCATCGCCATCACGACTGATGAAGGTCACATGCTGTTCAAGAGCGAGGCAATGGCGAATGTGGGCTTGCTCAATCGTCTCTGGGATTCACCAGGAATGATGCCGTTGGATCGAGCGGAGAACGAGCATCTGATTGCGATGAATCCGCGCGTGTCTGTGAGCATCATGACCCAGTACGAACCGCTCAAGCAGTTCCTCAATAGGCGAGGCTCTGTCGCAAAGGGGAGTGGGCACTGGGCACGCTATTTGGTCGCGTGGCCTCGCTCCATGATGGGCTATCGGCGAATCGAGGACGTGGAACCGGTGTGGGAGCATTTGCCGGCATTCCATGAGCGGGTCGCGGAGCTGTTGTTGAAGTACAAGGAGCTTTCAGCCTCGGGCGCCGTTGTTCGTGAAGTGGTGTCCTTCTCCATCGATGCCAGGGCACGCTGGGTAGAGTTGGCATCAGAAACTGAGTCTTTGCTGCGCGACGGGGAGTACTTGAGCGATATCAATGACTTCGCGGCAAAGATCATGGAGATCGTGGCACGACTCGCTGCATCGATGCAGTACTTCAGTGGAGAAGGAGGTGACATCACCCTCGATACGATCAATCGTGCCTTCGAGATCGTTCGGTGGCATGTTGATGAGTACAAGCATCTGTTCTCACCTGCGTTCGTGGTATCGCAGGATCAGGCCGATGCTCAAGCTCTGGATCGGTATATGCATGCAAAGTGGTGGAGAGGGATTTATTCGGATACGTGCGTTCCCAAGAACCAGGTTTTGCGCTGTGGACCTGTACGTAACCGAGCAAGGCTGAATGCAGCCATCTCGGTTCTTGAAGGCCAGGGAGCAATTCAGATCTGCAGTGGGTACCGGGACAAGAGGACGTATCTGCGCTTGATGAATCACTACTTTGACCGGAGGGCGCTGTAAGCGGTCTTTATACCAAGTGAGCCCCGGCGATAGGCCGGGGCTTTTCTAACGTGGTCAGCAGGTGTCATTGCGATTCTGCGACTTTGTCGCAGAATCGCTGGGTGAGGTACTGGCCTCTGTCCGATTTTAAGTGACTGAAGCTACCTGCGCTTCTTTACGGCATTGAGCATACTGTGACTTCTCTGCATCTGCCATCTCCTTGACGAAACGTTGGCCGAGGTGGCGCTCCGGTGACCTGGCAATGCCCTGGTCGCGCAAGCTGCGGTGGTCTACACGGGCGGAGTATCCGTTCTCAGCAAGGAACTGATTCTGGGTGTCCGCTACAAGCTTTCGCTGTGCCGTCACCTGCTGCTTCAACTCCATTGGGCTCTTTCCGCCACTATCCTTGCGGCAACCGCCTGCGGAAGGACTCTTGGCGTTGTAGCGGGCGAAGGTCTGTTCAGGTGTACGTGGGATGCCATCAGGCAGTCTGTCCGAGCACATCAGATGGATGTGCGGGTTCGGATCGCCACCGAGTTTTCCTTCAGGAGCATGAAGCGCGTATTGGTAGGGTTTGATCCCTGCGAGATTCTTTGCAAGCCGGTCGGCAAGTTCGACCTGCTGTTCAGTACTGAGCTCACTCGGAAGAGTGATTTCATGTTCTCGGTACACTGCTCCGTTGGCACGCTCATGCTTGTCAGCAACGCTCCAGAACCGTTTCGGATCATCTCCTGCCCATTCGGGCATGTTCCCATGTCCTGTTTGGATAAGGTCCTCCTTGTCACTATGAGATCCTTTACGATCGATATAGTTGGCGTGCCTGCGTGCACTACCTTTCTTGCCGCTTTTGATGCTGTAATGGAAGCTTGCCATTGCTGTATCACCCTTTCTCTAAGGAGAATAAAAAGCCGACAAGAGTGGTTCTTGTCGGCCACAGGTAGATACTCATGATCGAAGAGTGTTTTGATTAGATAGAAAGGGTAAGTGCGCGTACCACACCCTGCCTGTAATCTATCGTCAGTTCTATTTGATTCCTATTCCCTTGGATTCCTTTCATTCTTCGTGTTGTTGCTTCGAAGGATGTAAGTGAGTTTCTACATATGTATAAGGGTGATGTAAGTTAAAAATTACATTGCGCGCGAAGTGGCTTGATCTTCGATGTATTGAATAAGGTATTCGCAAAACATGTTGATATTTGTCTCGTATTCGTTGCCTGCTTCAAGATCGAAATGAGAGTGAGCTATGGTCATGTGCTTCAGATATACGATCTGGAATCTCATAAACGCTTCCATTCGGTTGCTGCGGCCGAAAAGTAATGCGTAGGCGATGCAATATCGATGATAGAGGGTGAGCATCGCGCCTTGCGGGATGTAGTCCTCTTCATATAGCTCTTCGATGTCTCTTGAGGTGTCCAGGTGACTCAGTAGGCGAAATACAGTTTTCTCGCTTGAGCTCTGTCCTTTCCAGTAGGGCGTGTACTTCGTTTTGATCTTCTTTTGTATCGTTATGGCTAAAAGGGCTGCAACGCAGTCGGCCATTGAAATGTTGACGACGTCATGATCTGTTCTGTGCCATTCGTGGAAGACATAGGCATGCAGAACCTTCTGCGTTTCGTCGGCTATGTTTGTGATCTCGCTGGATCTCAACTCATAACCAGTGGCTTGGTGAACCAAGCGTGCCAGCTCATTTGCATTGGTTTGCAGGAAGGAGTGAATAGCTGCGAGTGATGTGACAGGACGCAATAGGGCATCGCCCTCCGACGGTGAGGAGAGGGCGTGAGTGAAGAGTGGCTCTATCTTGTATTTGCTCAGCTCTTCGTTTTCTGATTCGACAATCCGCTGGTACTCGCCAACGAAGTGCAGAAAGGGAAGTGTTAGTAAATAGATGTATAACCTTTCGTGTATGGGGCCGGCTTCTGTGTTGGCTGGAAGTGGTGATGGCCTATATGACTCTATTTCACTTGATGCAAATCTTATTGTGGTTGTTATATACCAGTCTCTGTATTCCCCGTCGTCTTTGAATATTTCGTAGATCGGGGCGATGAATTCCATTATTTTTTTTGCATATATTTCAATTAGTTTTGATGGTGTTGATTTGTTGATGTGGATGTGTTTAAGTCTTTCATCGTTTATCTCAAGCTCAAGTGTAGACATGAGTTGAGATGCCGCTCGAATGGTCTTTTCGTTCCTTGGTGTATTACGTTCTATCCAGTGTTCAAAAGTGGCTTGGGATGGCCCTGGGAGGGAGATTCTTTCGAAAAGTTGTCCCTTAAATGATCTGTTGCTGAGATAGAGTAGCTTGATTGTTTTGATGGTGGTGATTGGTAGTTTTGAATTTATCGATGATATTTCTATATTAAAGTTTGATTTGATGAAATTGATCGCCCCCTCTAAATTCTCTTTAGTTATTTCCTCTCTGTATATGGCTGGATTGGATTTTTGGCTGCCTTTTGGCTTATGTGGGGGCGTGCGGTTTAGCTCTTCCAAAAGCTCTTTGATGCTTCCGGTCTCTGATTGGCTTGATTTTTTATGTCTTTCAAAGTCGAAGCGCGGCTTGCACTTCCCTGGTTCGATGTTGCTGCCTGACATTTTCAACCGCCATCCTTTTGGTTGTATTTAGTGTTTAATGGTTGCTGTTTCGCCGGTATTTGTCAGCACGCCGGCAGAAGGTCGCTCCACTTCGTTGTATAGCTGGGAGACAGCGAATGCAATATGGGCCGCCATTGAGCGTTGATAGATACTTTGGACTGCTCGCCAGGTCTGGTGGCACCAACCCGCTAGCCGACGGTGCCCATTCCTGCGGTGCCTCTGCCGAATTTCGCGTTGATCTGGTCTAGCACGGCCATGGCCCGCTCTGCTTTCTCACCGGGCCTGACACTCTGGTACAAAGAGAGTACATACAACCGCTGCCTTTGCCGAAGGCAGCTTGACCGGCAGGCGATCCACTTATCGGATACGGCTTGGCTGTTCAAACAGACGGGGCCAGCTCTGTATGACCGGATCGCTGCCGGCCGGGAACCCGCGGTGTGCCCCGTTGCCGGGCGACAGGGCGGCGGCCACGACGCGCCCCCTCGCCACCACGATCGCCCCTGCACTGCGAACCCGTCATTCGCGCGGCGCGTCTGTCGGTTCGATTCTTCATCCATTCTTATCAGATGCTTTGCGAATGTTCTCCCTGATCGCTGGCTGGGGCCGCGATCGACCCCTCAACCATGGAGATCGACATGTACAGGAGCAGTGGAAACTTCGAGGCGTTCTCGCGCCCCCCCAAGCCCGAAGGCGTGGAGGGCCGCCGTGCCTACTTCGTCGGTTCCGGCCTGGCCTCGCTGGCGGGTGCGGTGTTCCTGATCCGCGACGCGCGGATGCCCGGCAGTGCGATCACGATCTTCGAGGAGCTTGCGCTGCCCGGCGGCAGCATGGACGGCATCCTCGACCGGCACAAGGGATTCATCATCCGCGGCGGTCGCGAGATGGAAGCGCACTTCGAGACACTGTGGGACCTGTTCCGCTCGATCCCCTCGCTCGATACGCCCGATGCCTCGGTACTCGACGAGATGTACTGGCTGCACAAGACCGACCCGTCCCGCAACCCCTGCCGCGCGATCCACAACCGCGGCGAGCCGATCGAACGGATGCCCGACCTCACGCTCACTCCAGGAGCGGTGGAGGAACTGATCGCGCTGGCGCTGACCCGCGAAAGCGAGCTGGACGACAAGCGCATCGACGAAGTGTTCGGCGAGGAATTCTTCGCTTCGAACTTCTGGCTGTACTGGGCCACCATGTTCGCGTTCGAGCCATGGGCCAGCGCGGTGGAGATGCGGCGCTACATCCTGCGTTTCGTCCATCACATTTCGACCCTGTCGGACCTGACTTCGCTGCGCTTCACCCACTACAACCAGTACGAGTCGCTGATCCGTCCGCTGGTGGCCTATCTGGAAGGACAGGGCGTCACCTTCCGCTACAACACGCAGGTCGACGACGTGCTGGTCACCGCGAGCGGCAATGGCAAGTTCGCGACCGCGATCCGGCTCACCAGCGACGGCGTCGCCGAGAAGATCGCCGTGGGTCCGAAGGACCTGGTGCTGGTCACCAACGGTTCGATCACCGAAAGCTCCACGTTCGGTGACAACGATACGCCGGCGTCCATCGTGACCGACCGCGGCGGCGCATGGTCGCTGTGGAAGCGAATGGCCGAGCGTGACCCCGCCTTCGGCCGTCCGGAGAAGTTCTGCGAGAACATTCCGGAGGCGAACTGGACGGTCTCCGCGACGGTCACGCTGACCGACGATCGCATCGTGCCGTATCTCGAACGGATCACGGGCCGCGACCCGCGATCGGGCGTGATCGTCACCGGTGGCCCCTGCAGCATCCAGGATTCAAGCTGGCTGTACGGTTTCAGCATGAGCCGGCAGCCCCACTTCGCCGAACAGGATCCGCAGAAGGAACTGGTGGTCTGGCTGTATGGGCTGTTTTCCGACAAGCCCGGCGACTACGTGCCGAAGACGATCCGCGAGTGCACCGGCGCGGAGCTGTGTGCCGAATGGCTGTACCACATCGGCGTGCCGGTGGACCAGATCGATGAGCTGGCGCACAACGCGGCCAGCACCGTGCCGTGCAACATGCCCTACATCACGTCCTATTTCATGCCGCGCGCGGCCGGCGACCGGCCGCTGGTGGTGCCGGAGGGCTCGCAGAACCTGGCGTTCATCGGCAATTTCGCCGAGACCGAGCACGACACGGTGTTCACCACCGAATACTCGGTGCGTACGGCGATGGAAGCTGTGTACACGTTGCTGGGGGTGGATCGCGGCGTGCCCGAGGTCTTTGCGTCGATGTTCGACGTGCGCGTGCTGCTCAGCGCGCTGTACTACCTCAACGATCGCAAGCCGCTGGACGAGGTGAAGCTGCCTTGGCTTGCGCGCATCGCCAGCAGTGCGGCCATCGCCAAGACCCGGGGCACCTATCTGGAGGATCTCCTGCGGGAGGCGAAGCTGGTCTGAGTGTGGCGGCGTCCGGGGTCCAGGCCGGCGCACCCTCATGCAGGCGGGTGGGCGAGGCGATGGCTACCCGCTGCTTGATGCCCCCGTGGGCGAGGCCAGTGGCGACGGCACGTGGGCCTGCAGGAAGGCCAGCATTGCTGCCAGCGTCTGCCGGCCTTCGTCGCTGTCGAGGTTGAATTGGTACTCGTGGCCTTGCGCGGGTTCGTGCCCTGGCGCGAAGAACAGGCTCTGTCGCGATCCCTGTGGAACTGACCTGATCATGCCGCCGCCGGCGCCAACCATGGATTGCGCGGCAAGTGCTTGAGCTTGGCGCACAACAGGTAGGCGATCGCGATCAGGTTCTCGTGGGTGGCATAGCCCTTCGCCCGCGCCTTGGCCGCCTGGATCTGGGCGTTCATCGTCTCCACGCTGGCGTTGGTGAGGCCACTCCGGAAGTGCTCGATGATCCCGGCCTTGTGCTCGCGCAGGGTCGCGCCAAGACGCTTGAACGGCGGCAGGCGGCTGCGGAGTGCCCAGCTGATCCAACGGTCCAGCTGGTGGTCGGCTTCTTCCGGCGACAGCCCCGCTGCGTACAGGCGTCGCAGTGCCTGTTTCAAGTGCCAGGCGCGCGCCGTCTTCAGGCCGCTGCGCTGCAGCCAGTGCATGGTGCACAGTTGCTTGTAGCTCCAGCGCTCGGAGTCCTTGAGCAGCGCCCAGCGGCTGCCTTTTCTCTCCGGCAGGGTGTTCGTGATGAAGGTTGACGTTGATTACCGAACGGTTTTAATTGGCGAGCCGCGACGACAAGGTCTAGTGCTTCTGCATCGAAGTCCGGTGATGGAGCCATCGGAAGCACGCAAGTGGCTGCGGATAGCTGAGTGCCAGGGCTTTGACACAGAAAACCTCGTGTGGCCGATTCATTCGGGGTGTGAAGGACCCCTATGAATGCTACGGGTCCTGCCGGCGGCAGCGCTAAGCTGGCTCCTCGCGATGAGTCCCCACGGCTGTGGACGGTAGGCCATTCCACCCGCACTTGGGAGGATTTTCGGGAAGTCCTACGAGTCCACGAGATCACCACCGTGGTTGACGTCAGGCGGTTCCCTGGCTCTCGAAAGTTTCCTTGGTTCGGTAGCGACGCGATGAGCGAGCAGTTGCCTCGGGACGGCGTTGGCTACGAGTGGATTTCTCAATTAGGAGGGCGGCGATCAGTGCTGCCGGGGTCGCCGAACGGCGGGTGGAGAAATTCGTCATTCCAGGGGTATGCGGATCACATGGCCAGCACAGAGTTTGCGGACGGGCTTGAGCAAGCCTTGGCTGCAGCTGCGCAAGGGCGCACGGCGCTGATGTGTGCAGAACTGTTGTGGTGGCGCTGCCATCGGCGATTGATTTCGGATCTCTTGGTATACCGCGGTCATCAAGTCCTGCATATCCAGACCAAACGAGCGGCTGAACCGCACCACCTCAATCCAATGGCCCAAGCGCTAGGCGAGGGCCTTATATATCCCCCGTTGCAGCGCAGTTTGCTTTAGGCCTTCAGAGTAAGCCCGCCTGTCTCCGCTTGGACTTCGCAGAAATGCTTGACTGAATTGAGGGCGGTCGTCATGATCCGGGGCCTCTACTGGGGAGTAGAACCGTGGGCCCGGTACGCCGGGCTCTTTTTCTCTACTGCTATTCAAAACGCTTCATCGAACGCGCTGTCCGTTCGAGCCCACTCTTTGAACGCACTCTTGACCATGTCTGTCACTTCCTTCCCGGAACAATCGCTTCTTTGAGTAACCGCTTCTGTGATGATATTGAAAGTAATCCAGAAACCGTCACTTGCCCCATAGAGCTTGTAGGCACTCTGGATCATTTCCAACTCGGTTTCTGTGAGGCACGGTTTCATCGTGGACCGGCCAGAGTTCCGTAGACACTCAGTCGCCGCTCTGCGCGTAGCGCCTCTCAAACTCTACCGGTGACAGTCCGCCAGCGGAACCATGTCGGCGGATGGGGTTGTAGAACATCTCGATGTAGTCGAACACGTCCGATGCAGCAGTGGCCCGTGTCGGATAGATCCTTCGCTTGGTCCGCTCCTTCTTCAATACGCTGAAGAAGCTCTCGGCCACGGCGTTGTCATGGCAGTTCCCGCGACGACTCATGCTCGGCACCATCCGGTGTGCCTTCAGGAACGACTGCCAATCGCTGCTTGTGAACTGGCAGCGCTGGTCGGAGTGGACCATCACCCCAGGCCCAGGCTTGCGGCGCCACGCCGCTGCCACCAACGCCCGCAACACCAGGTCACTGGTCATCGTCGGCGCCGTGGCCCAGCCGACGATCTGGCGCGAGTACAAATCCATCACCGTTGCCAGGAACAGCCAGCCCTCGTAAGTGCGGATGTAGGTGATGTCCGTGACCCAGACCTTGTTCGGAGCGGGCGGCGCGAAGTCCCGGTTGAGCACATTGGTTACCAAGCCCACGGGGCCACCGCGATGGCGCGGCTTGCGGCCATACCCGACCTGCGCACGCAGGCCCTCGGCCTTCATCAAACGCAGGACACGGTGCCGGCTGCAGTGCTCGCCGGCCTCGCGCAGATCCAGGGTGATCTTGCGATAGCCATACACGGTCCCGCTGGCCAGCCAGTGATGCTTGATCAGTCCTAGCAGGCGCTGGTCCTCGCGCTCGCGAGCGCTGGCGCCATGGTGCAGCCAGGCGTAGTAGCCGCTGCGTTGCACACCCAACACCCGGCACATCGCTACCAGACGGAACTCCCGGTCGTGCGCGTGCATGAACGCGTACTTCGCCCTTACCCCTTGGCAAAGTACGCGGTGGTGAGTTCAACCCGTCAATGCAACATGATCAACAGTTGCACTGATAGGAGCGAACGATATGGCAAGGATGGGGCGGCCCGGCATGTCTCGAGCCCAGAAGCGAGATCTATGGCGACGATGGAAGGGCGGCCAGTCGCTCAGCGACATTGCCCGCTTCTTTGACAAGAATCCGGGTTCGATTTTCGGGGTTCTGGCCGCGCAAGGCGGGATCGCGCCGAGGGAACGTCGCCGATCCGCCCGGTCGCTGAGCTTAATGGACCGCGAAGAGATATCTCGATGCCTAGCTTCTGGCCAGTCGTTTCGCCAGATTGCGCTCAGCCTAGGGCGGCCTACCTCGACGATTAGCCGGGAAGTGGCACGGCATGGTGGCCGTGACCGATATCGGGCCGCACATGCCGATGAGGCCGCTTGGGAGGCAGCCCGGAGGCCACAGTCTTGCCGGTTGGCCGATAACCCTCGTCTGCGCTGGTTGGTGGCTTGCAAGCTGGGCCAGCAGTGGTCGCCGGAACAGATCGCCGGCTGGCTTAAGCTGAGGTTCCCGCTCAACCAGGCACTGCAGGTGTCGCACGAAACGATCTACCGGAGCTTGTTCATCCAGGCGCGCGGCCTGCTCAAGAAGGAACTCCTGGCGCACCTGCGCACGCGTCGCCGTATGCGCCACTCAAAGCTGGCCACCGCGATGCCTCGCGGCGGGATCATCGACGCGGTATCGATTCGGGAGCGTCCGGCGGAAGTCGAAGATCGCGCCGTGCCAGGGCATTGGGAGGGTGATCTGATCACGGGCAGCAACAATTCCCACATCGCGACGCTTGTGGAACGGCACTCGCGCTTCGTGATGCTGGTGAAAGTGAAGGGTAAGGACACCAGCAGCGTCGTCTCGGCGCTGAGCCGGCAAGTGAAAACACTGCCAACCGCGCTGCGAAAATCGCTGACGTGGGATCGAGGCGGTGAGATGGCCAGCCACAAGAACTTCACCGTGGCGACCGACACGCAGGTCTACTTCTGCGATCCGCAAAGCCCTTGGCAGCGCGGTTCGAACGAAAACACCAATGGCCTTCTGCGGCAGTACTTCCCCGACGGCACGGATCTATCCCGCCATTCGCAGGCATTCTTGAACAAGATCGCCAGACGTCTCAACGAAAGACCTCGTAAGACCTTGGGCTTCCAGACGCCAGCCGCTAAGCTGAGCCAAGCCGTTGCGTCGACGGGTTGAACTCACCGGATGGTTGCTTGAAAACTAAGAATATCTTAGTATGCAACATAGGGTACATGCGCCATCCTTACGGTATTGCCATAGGGTGCGCGTGTGCGCGGCAAGCCAATCTTTGCACTAGAGAGCGGCGATACCAGTAGTGGGCGATGGCAGTTCATTGCCGAGGCCGACCCTCTCTACGACGGCTTGGGTCCATCCGCAGCTGCGCCCGTTGGGCAGAAAAGGCCCTCGCGATAACTTTCGGTCACTTGCTGTCGGATCGGACCCTTAAAGTTCAGCCAAGCGGGGCCGCTAAGGGGAGGAATATCGATAAAAATTCTACAGGATTGCGAGATGCGCTCATTCTTAAAGCAGGCACGGGCCCGAAGCCGTTTTCTTGTCGGGTGCCAGGATGAGCGTTCTCAAATTACTGCCGTCAATCGCGTGATGGCCGTCATCGAGTTTGATCTGGAGGGCAGAGTCCTGCACGCCAACCAGAACTTCTTGAACATCATGGGCTACAGTCTTGATGAGCTCAAAGGACAGCATCACAGCATGTTTGTGCCGCCATCAGAACGTATCGATGGCGACTACCGGACATTCTGGGACAGTCTCCGAGCCGGGAACTTCGAAGCTCGTCGTTTTCGCCGCGTTGGAAAAGGCGGACGAGAAGTGTGGTTAAACGCTTCATATAACCCGCTTCTGGACAAAGCTGGAAAGCCATACAAAGTCGTCAAGTACGCGACTGACATCACCGATCAGATGCATCGAACGAGTGAGTACGAAGGGCGCATTGATGCTATCGACAAAGTTATGGCTTCAATTGAGTTCTCGCTGGAGGGGACTATCCTGAGCGCCAATCAGAATTTTCTAAATACGATGGGTTATCGATTGGATGAGATCCAGGGCAGGCATCACAGCATCTTTGTCGATCTCAACACCAAGAATTCTGAGGGGTACGCTGAATTCTGGCGGAAACTCAGTCAAGGAAGGTTTGATGCCGGTCGCTACAAACGAGTGGCAAAAGGGAATCGGGATGTCTGGATACAGGCTTCGTACAATCCTGTACTAGATTCTTCAGGCTTGCCGTACAAGGTGATTAAGTACGCTACCGACATTACAGAACAGGTGACGATCTCTGCGGATGCAGAGGGGCGCATAAAGGCAATCGGAAAAGTCATGTCAGTCATCGAATTCTCGATGAGCGGACTGATACTCGATGCCAACGAGAACTTCTTGGCTGCGATGGGCTATCGGCTAGACGAGGTTCGCGGAAAGCATCACAGCATTTTTGTGGATGCAGACTATGGGCGCTCGGAAGAATATCGAAATTTCTGGGGAAAGCTAGGGCGTGGTGAATACGATGTTGGTCGGTACAGGCGCCTCGGAAAGCTCGGTCAGGAAATATGGATCCAAGCTTCCTACAATCCGATTTTTGACGCTTCCGGACATCCATTTAAGGTAGTTAAGTATGCAACGGACGTGACAGAGCAAGTCCGCTCCGCCCACGAAATGCGTCAACTGGTGATTCAAGCCACGGATATCGCACAGAACGTGCGTACCGCTGCTCGTGGCATCGCTGCTAGCAACCATGATCTGGCAGGACGCTCTATGTCTCAATCTGAGTTTGTCCGCCAGACTTCAGAGTCGATTGAAGGATTAGCCCACAATGTGCGCGCCAACTCCCAACATGCTGACGATGCCCGCCAGGTAGCCAAGAGCTCTGCGGATGCCGCTAAGCGTGGAGTCGCAGTGATCTCGGAAGTCGTTACGACTTCAGAAGAGATTAGGGCAGCCAACGAGCGCATGGCGCAAATAATCGGAGTCATTGACGGCATCTCGTTCCAAACCAATATTCTTGCGTTAAATGCAGCCGTGGAAGCGGCTCGCGCAGGAGAGCAAGGGCGAGGATTTGCCGTGGTGGCGCAGGAAGTCAGAAGCCTGGCGCAACGCTGCAGCGTTTCTGCTAAGGAAATACGCGACCTGATTGGAAGCGCTAGAGATCAAGTGACTGATGGAACGCGCTTGATCATGCAAGCCGGCAATGTCATGCAAGAAGTTCTCGGCGCTGTTCTCAAAGTAACGGCAACCGTCGAACAGATTGCGGGCGCGAGTCAGCAGCAGAGTGAAGGCGTTCAGAGCGCCAACCAAGCATTGCAAGCAATCAACAAGCGCGTTCAACAGGACACGCGTCTGATCGATGGGATTTCTTGCTCTGCCCGGGCATTAGAGGCGCAGGCTGAGGCGCTTTTCAGTATGGTCGCGAGCAGTGGAGGGGCATCGAACAGTGACTCTTCTAACATCGCTTCTTCTGCTGCCTAGAAATTTAGTAACTGAGTTAGATCGCTGATCTTCGCTAAGAACTAATGCCGCTGGACTGTATGGATACGCTATGTCTGGAACTTACAATGATATTCTGGTTCTACTTTCGCTTCTTGTAGCAATTCTCGCTTCCTACACTGCATTGGACATGGCAGGCCGGGTGGCTGCAACTAAGGGCGTCGCGTCGCGCTGGTGGTTGATCGGCGGCTCCCTTGCGATGGGCCTAGGCATTTGGTCGATGCATTTCGTCGGGATGTTGGCGTTCGACTTACCGATACCGCTCGGTTACGACCTTGCCATTACACTTTATTCGATGATTGCCGCGATCGGCGCGTCGGTTTTCGCGCTCTGGCTGGTCTCCAGGCCCAAGCTCCCGGTTAGCAGGCTGATGCTTGGCGCGATCCTTATGGGGCTCGGCATCGCGATGATGCACTACCTGGGCACGGCTGCGCTTCAGATGCAGCCCGGAATAGAGTACGACCCCACTTGGTTCGTCTTGTCCATTTTGATCGCAATCGCAGCGTCAGGCACCGCGCTATGGATTGCCTTTCGTCTTAGAGCAGGTGCGCGCGGACAATACCGTTGGCGCTTTGTTGCGGCCGTGATCATGGGGCTTGCGATCGTAGGCATGCACTACACTGGCATGGCTGCTGCGCGGTTCTTGCCGGGCAGCTGGTGCGGTGCAGCGCGTGATGGTGGTGTGCCAGCACATTGGCTGGCAGTCTTGGTAGTTGTCACTACGGTCGCGATTATGGGAGTTGCATTGATCGTATCGGTGCTGGATCGCCAAATGCATCTAAGAACGCGCCATCTTTCCAGGTCGTTGGCGCGTGCACACGATCAACTCGTGCAGGCCGCTCTACATGATCCGCTGACAAGGCTTCCCAATCGCGTTCTCCTTCAGGATCGACTTAAACAGTCTATTGAGAAGGCACAGCGAAAACGCGAACAGTTTGCTGTCATGTTTCTTGATTTGGACGGATTCAAGAGCATAAACGACGCCTATGGTCACCAAGCCGGCGATGCCCTTCTCCTGAGCGTCGCTGAACGGATCCGCGAATTGCTTCGAAGCCAAGACACTTTTTCGCGCATGGGCGGCGATGAGTTCGTCTTGATCGTGCCCACCAGTGATTCTCAGGATGCTGCTGTTGTAGCTCAGAGGATAATCGACACAGTAGCCCTCTCTATTAGTATCGAGTCTGCTGAAGTGCATGTCACAGCTAGCATTGGCGTGGCTATGTATCCTTCCGACGGAGCCACTGAGCGAGAGCTAGTGGCACATGCCGACGCAGCGATGTACCACACTAAGAACAATGGCAGGAACGGATATACGTTCTATTCGCCTTCCATGAACGTCAGCGCTCATCAACAGCTTGAGCTTTTGAGCGACCTACGAAGGGCCATAGATCGTAAAGAACTTGTTCTACATTACCAGCCAAAATTCGCCGGCCCAGATTGCTCGTTGGTTGGCTTGGAAGCACTTGTCCGTTGGTGTCATCCAGAGCATGGTCTCTTGCAGCCAAGTGAATTTATTCCAGTCGCGGAGCGCAGCGGGTTGATTCTGGCACTGGGCGACTGGGTCCTGAATGAGGCTTGTCGGCAAACAAGGGAATGGAAGAACGATGGATACCAGGTTCCGAGTGTGGCGATCAATCTATCGCCGCTTCAGTTCTCTTCAGCCGCCCTTATCGATACGGTAAGGATGGCATTAGAAAGCAATAATCTTGGCCCTGGTTTGCTTACGCTCGAGATTACAGAGACGACGGCCATGCGCGATGCCGACGCAACTTTGAGGGTCTTGGACGAACTTACGGCAATGGGTGTACAGATTGCTATCGATGATTTCGGTACCGGCTATTCAAGCCTCCTGTATCTGAAGCGATTGCCTGCAACAGAGCTAAAAATCGATCGCGCCTTCATCACCGATCTGGAATCGAACTCTGAAGATGCTGCCATCGTTGCCTCAATAGTTGCGTTGGGGCGAGCGCTGAATCTACGTGTTGTTGCAGAGGGTGTAGAAACCCAAGGGCAGCGCGAACATCTCAAACAGCTGGGCTGCGATGTGTATCAAGGTTACTTATTGTCGCGCCCCCTAGAGCCGAATCAACTAACGCATCTGTTTGCAAACGTTCGCTCAAAGGGCTGAGTGGTATCAGTGCCCTTAGCACTTCAGTGAGAGGTTCATAGCTGCCGGCTCTGACCTCTTCGCTGACTGACCTCTAGCGGTAGATGCCAATTTGGTACCAATTGGCGTATGTGGCCAAGATGGCCAGTCCAGAACTAGACGCTCGCTAGTAAAGAGCGCCCACCCCCTCCAGTTCTCTCGGCCTCCGCTATGGTTTGTGAGGCTTGGCAACCGCTTTGGTTTGTCCTACGGGAAGGCGCTCCACCATTTATGAATGTGACGGTGGTTGTCGTGAAATGTGAATTTCACTAACATTTGTGACGCACAGCGTCATTCTCGCGCGCCGCGTATCACTGATTGCGCCGCTAGCAGTGCCATTTATCACAACCCACTACTTGGCATGGTTCCTGCTCAACAGGATCCGTACAGGAGAGTACGCCTTGCATACAGCCACCATTGAGAAGGTTCTTAGCGTCATGGGAGACAAAAGCCATGAAGTCCCGCAAGTCGACAAGGAAGTTTTGCTGCAGGAGTTTCGGCGCGCGAAGCAGCGGACTCCCGGCGTTTCAATGCTGCTGCTAACCACTGCAGACGGGCGTGCTTTGGCTGCGCTTGATGAGCACGGCAGTGATCCACGACGGCTAGCTGCAATGACCAACTCTTTCCTTACCTTGGGAGAGACGGTAGTCAAAGAGCTTGGTTTGGCTGCGGCAGACTACGCAACCATCGCGACACGTCAAGGAAACATGGTGCTGATTCGAATGGATCACGCCAAGCCTATGACATTAGCTGCACTAGGCACATTCGATATCAATGTGGCGGTGCTCCTGTTTGCCGCTCGCGAATGCGCTACTCGAATTTCGGCTCTGATGCCGAAGTAGTCCCGATGCACTCACATGTTCCTCCCTGCATCAGGGAGGTCGATTCACCAACCCTAAGGAAAGAAGAAGATGTCGAAGTTGAACCTTGACGGTCTCGGCCAGATCACAGGCTTTGTGGGCGTTGCCCTTGTTGACAGCGATAGCGGGATGGCGATGGCCACGCTCGGCGGTGGCAACCTGAATCTGGAAGTAGCAGCTGCTGGTAACAGCGATGTTGTGCGCAGCAAGCGTCGTGTTGCCGAGCAGTTGGCACTGGACGATACCATCGAAGATATCCTGATCTCGCTGAGCAAGCAGTACCACATTATTCGCCCGCTGGAGAGCAATCCGACATTGTTCCTCTACGTGGTGCTTGACCGTGCGCGGGCAAACCTGGCCATGGCGCGTCACGAGCTGAAAAGCTTCGAGAAAAAGCTGGATTTCAGCTGATTCCGAGGCACCACCGGCTGAACTTGCGGCCGGTGGTGCGCAACGCCTTGATCGGCACCCCTCATCACCTTCAAGTCCATGTTCTCCCCCACATCTTACGATTTCACCGTCGCGATGGCCGGTTTGGAGTTATTGCCAGCCACACGCCTTAAGTTGGCGTGTTCGTTGCTCGCGGCCGAGCGCCTCACCGTACGCCTAGTTGAGTGGGGTGCAGAGCCCGCCGCACTGTTGGTAGCAGACGAGACAAGCCATGCTGGCCGCCATGCGATCCAATCCGCAAGGCAGGACAACGTGCCTTCAATTCGCTTGCATGGGGCGCCGGTTGCCTCTGGCACCATGCAGGCTCTACCGAGGCTGGCGACAGTTCGAGAGTTCGTGGATGTACTGAAGTCCAGTCTTAAGAGCAGTCCATCCAGGGCGATGAGTCAGCCATCGGCATGGGATGTGCCACTTGTTCAGCCTATGCTGGAGCACATGCGTCTTGATCGCCGTAGAGAGAAGCGCACGCTACTAGAACTTGGCCTTTTTCGACTGGTCAGCGATACCCGCAATGGACAAGTGCATATGCTGCGACGGATGCCGTTGAATGAGCTCCTAGGGTGTGCCGTAAAGTCCGATTGGCGTGTGAGGGAACTAACAGAAGACGAATGGAAGTCCGTCTACCTGCCTGATGTCACGCGCAGCTACGAGACAGAGACCTTGTGGTGGCGCCTATTGCCTTATCTTTCAAACGAAGACCTGCCTCTCGTCACTGATGAGCTTCGCTTGCGGACGTGGCCAGACCTGGACGTCGGCGCCACGCCGGCCTCATGGGCCTTGGCGCTCGCTTACCTCGATGGCCAATCTTGGCGCGCCGGTTCTCTGGCTTCGGTGGCGAACGAGAGCGTTGACGAAGTGCAGAGGATCATGGCGCTCGTTCGCCTAAGCGGCTTGGAAGCATCTCTATCTGATCCGGGAGCAAGTGTGCGCGCCGTTGCCTCGCGCCACGCCGAAACTTTGTTGCGAATGGCAAAGCGTTTTGGTCTGAAACTTTTTGGGAAAGCTCATGGATAACTACGGCAACAAACTCGTCTTTGTTGGCGGCATGGGAGCAGGCAAGACCACGGCCATCCGTGCGATATCGGACATTGAACCGGTCAGCACTGACATGCCGTTAAGTATCGATGCCACAGAAGAGAAGTCTTTGACCACGGTGGCGTTGGACTACAGCAGCGTGGACTTGGACGATGGCGAACTCCTGCATGTCTACGGAGTTCCTGGTCAGAAGTATCTGAATTTTATGTGGCCAATGGTTTGTACGGGTGCAATCGGAATCATCGTTCTGGTTAATGCATGTCAAGGTGATGCCGTTGACAGCACATCAGAGCTGTTGAAGGATTTCGGCGTGCTCGCCCCGGAGGCGAGTTTCGTTGTGGGCGTGACGAAAAGTGATTTGGCGCCAAGCTTCCAACTCACTACATTCCGTGACGCACTTAACGCCGGTGGGTTCCGAATGCCGGTGATGAAAGTCGATGCGCGCGTTACGACTCAGGTCGAGTTTTTGATCAAGACCCTACTTTCTTACCAACATGCGGGATCGCAGTTAAGCCAAGGGCATACAGTCTGACTGTGCGGGTAGAGATGCAAAGGCTATAGAACATCTAATAGCCGGGCGGCGGGATTCTGGCTTGCCTCGCCGGCTTGGTAGTACCCGATCACACTGGACACGGCCCGGTGTTCAGTCATGGCCATCAGAGCGGGCAGGGCAATGCCTTGGCGAGCGCCTTCGGTGACGAACCCCGAGCGCAGACTATGGCCGCCGAAATCTCCCTCCAGCCCGGCCATGCGTGCACGCCGCTGAATGATCGTCGCCACGGCCTTGTCGCTGAGCCCTGGCCCCACGCGCGGGCCCCAGAGGCGGCGGAAGATCGGCCCCTCGGTAAAGGCCGCGGCATGCAACCAGGCAGACAGTGCCTGCGCGGCCGCCCCCAGCACAGGCTTGTCCGGGCTCGAGCCGGCGGTCGGGCCGGCCTGCTGCGTCTTACTGTGGCCCAACCAGTAGACGTAACCACCCTCAGGCAGCGCCCTGAGATCAGCCAAGTCGGCGGCAGCGATCTCGCTGCGCCGGCGCCCGCCGGAAGCAAAGCCAAAGCAGAGCAGGGCACGATCGCGTAGGCCTTCCAGCGACTGGTCGCAGGTCGCGAGCAGGGCCTCGAGCTCGGCGCGGGACAGTGCGGTCTTCTTGCGAGGCCGCACGCCTTGTTTGACCGCCGCGCGCCGGCTACGAGCCAAAAGGTGGCGCACGGCGGGGGATTCGGCTGGGTTGGAGACGACCTGACGCAACCGGTGCGCCGTGGATAGCACGGCGACGCGGTGCACCACGGTAGCCAGCGACCACGGTCCCGGACGTTTCTTGAGGCCACTGGTCACCAGCAGCGCATCCAGCTCCGCTGGCAGTTCCCAGGCCTGACCAGTGTGAGTGCGGCGGGGCAGATGGTCGACGATGAACTGGATCACCGCCGCCTCCGGCACCGGCAGTGCCAACGACTCCCCGTAGCGTCCCTGGAACCAGCCAGCCCAGTAGCGCAGGGCACTGGCATAGCTGCGGGTGGTGTTGGCCGAGGCGGCGGCGGCCTGGACCCGACGTCCCCCCGGTTTTGAGTAGCACGGCGAATTGGAGTCCAATCCCACCTGACCAGGAGATTGGACGTGAAGAAACGCTTTTCCGAAGAACAGATCATCGGTTTCCTGCGTGAAGCCGACGCCGGCATGGCGGTCAAGGACTTATGCCGCCGACATGGCTTCAGCGAAGCCTCGTACTACCTGTGGCGCAGCAAGTTCGGCGGCATGAGCGTGTCCGATGCCAAGCGGCTCAAGGCTGAGCTGAGGCGGGTGACCGAGGAGCGCGACATCCTAAAAAAAGCCGCGGTGAGTTCAACCCGTCAATGCAACATGATCAACAGTTGCACTGATAGGAGCGAACGATATGGCAAGGATGGGGCGGCCCGGCATGTCTCGAGCCCAGAAGCGAGATCTATGGCGACGATGGAAGGGCGGCCAGTCGCTCAGCGACATTGCCCGCTTCTTTGACAAGAATCCGGGTTCGATTTTCGGGGTTCTGGCCGCGCAAGGCGGGATCGCGCCGAGGGAACGTCGCCGATCCGCCCGGTCGCTGAGCTTAATGGATCGCGAAGAGATATCTCGATGCCTAGCTTCTGGCCAGTCGTTTCGCCAGATTGCGCTCAGCCTAGGGCGGCCTACCTCGACGATTAGCCGGGAAGTGGCACGGCATGGTGGCCGTGACCGATATCGGGCCGCACATGCCGATGAGGCCGCTTGGGAGGCAGCCCGGAGGCCACAGTCTTGCCGGTTGGCCGATAACCCTCGTCTGCGCTGGTTGGTGGCTTGCAAGCTGGGCCAGCAGTGGTCGCCGGAACAGATCGCCGGCTGGCTTAAGCTGAGGTTCCCGCTCAACCAGGCACTGCAGGTGTCGCACGAAACGATCTACCGGAGCTTGTTCATCCAGGCGCGCGGCCTGCTCAAGAAGGAACTCCTGGCGCACCTGCGCACGCGTCGCCGTATGCGCCACTCAAAGCTGGCCACCGCGATGCCTCGCGGCGGGATCATCGACGCGGTATCGATTCGGGAGCGTCCGGCGGAAGTCGAAGATCGCGCCGTGCCAGGGCATTGGGAGGGTGATCTGATCACGGGCAGCAACAATTCCCACATCGCGACGCTTGTGGAACGGCACTCGCGCTTCGTGATGCTGGTGAAAGTGAAGGGTAAGGACACCAGCAGCGTCGTCTCGGCGCTGAGCCGGCAAGTGAAAACACTGCCAACCGCGCTGCGAAAATCGCTGACGTGGGATCGAGGCGGTGAGATGGCCAGCCACAAGAACTTCACCGTGGCGACCGACACGCAGGTCTACTTCTTCGATCCGCAAAGCCCTTGGCAGCGCGGTTCGAACGAAAACACCAATGGCCTTCTGCGGCAGTACTTCCCCGACGGCACGGATCTATCCCGCCATTCGCAGGCATTCTTGAACAAGATCGCCAGACGTCTCAACGAAAGACCTCGTAAGACCTTGGGCTTCCAGACGCCAGCCGCTAAGCTGAGCCAAGCCGTTGCGTCGACGGGTTGAACTCACCGCGGCTTTTTTTAGGATGTCGCGCTCCTCGGTCACCCGCCGCAGCTCGGCCTTGAGCCGGCGAATCTCAGCCGAATCGCTCAGCACGGCGATAGTGCCCGGTGCACGCACCGTCTTCTTGGCCGCCTGCACCCAGCCGTACAGTGTGTGCTTGGGAATCCCGATCCGGGAGGCTACGTCCACGACTGTAAAGCCGCGCTCGATTACCTGCTTCACCGCCTCTGCGCGGAACTCATCCGTGTACTGCTTGCTGTTGCCCATAAACACCTCGGTCATTGCCATCAATTATGGCGTCCGAGTGTCTACGAAAGGCTGGCCGGTCCAGTACGAACTAAACGGCTGAAGAGTGTCTGCAAAAGCCTACGCGATTGAAGATGGCAGTTTGCTGTCGGTGACCCTTTTACACAAAATCTACGACAGGCCCCGGTCTGGGTACGGTGCCCCTAAAGCTGCACGCCTACGTGGTGCTGCAAGCGCGCTGATTGCTGTGGTCTGAGACTATATGCGGGCTTATTACTGCCTTGGAAACGGGCGGGGCCCGCGTCAGTGCATTTATAATTTGTTCAGTGTTATTGCTCTGGCTGAATGTAGTCAGCCCACGCCTGCATCATTGGTCGGCGCTGATCCAGTAAGTCGGTTCGATGATATGCCGCCTCAACCTGATTTTTAACGGTGTGAGCTAGGGCGCGCTCAGCCAAGTCCCTAGCATATCCTTTTTCGCTGCACCAGTCGCGAAAGCTAGAGCGAAATCCATGTGCTGTGGCTACTCGGCCCTCTGAATCGCTGGGCGCCGAGAGTCTACGTAATAAGGCAGTCAGCGTCATATCTGACAGTACCTTTCGGGCTTGAATGGATGGGAATACGAGTTCTTCGTCATGGCCGACTTGCTGTTGGAGCAAGGCCACTGCCTGCTTGGAAAGTGGGACCCTGTGAACTTGTCTAGCTTTCATTCGGTCTGCTGGAACTATCCATAGCCCGTTACGTAGATTCACCTCACTCCAAGTCATGGCTCGGACCTCGCCGGAGCGGGCGCCCGTCAGGATCAGAAAAAGCAACGCGCGCCGGGTCACGTCGAATTCACGTGTGGTTGCCAACTCCGCTCCGACAAATGTGGGGACGTGCTGCCAATGCATTGCGGGCTGGTGTTCTTGGCGGATCGTCTTGCTGGGTTGCTGAGGGAGCAAGTGGTTGACCACATCCACGGGGTTGGCTTGGTTGAATCCGTGCGCCCAGCCCCAAGCCATTACGGCATGAATACGCTGTTTAACGCGTGAGGCAGTTTCAGCCTTTTCAAGCCAGATGGGGCGTAGAACTTCGGCGATGTGCCGAGGCTGTAGCTGGTCGATCGGCAGGTTCCCAATTTTCGGGAAGACATACTCGACCAGTGTGTTGATCCACTGCTGGGCATGTTTCTCATTCCTCCAGCCAGGCTTCATCTCGGTGTGGACCTGTGTGGCAGCCTCCTGAAAGGTCGGTATCTGGAGCTTGGTGGCTTCCAGAGCTTTCACTGTTAAGGGGTCCTGTCCCGTCGTGATCAGGTCCCGCATCTCTCGAGCCAGCTTCCCTGCTGCGGCAATAGTGATTTGTGGATAGCCGCCCAACCCAGCGTTCCTGCGTTTCCCCGTCGTGGGGCTGACGTATCGAAATACCCATTTTCCTTGGCCCTTCAGGGTCGATGAGGGGAGGAGGCTCAGGCCTGTGACGGCTCCATGAGGTACTGCGCGACTCCCGGGAAGGATGCTTCGAGCTTTGACATCGGTGAGAAGTGGCATGGATTTTCAGTTGCTTCCGGTATGCCATCCAGTATGCCATTTTGAGAGGGCTGGTGATGGATGCTCTTGGACATGTCTGGATTTGAAAGTGTTGTAAGATATTGAAAAGAAAGACTTAAATTATTGGCCTTTGGATCGTTACGGACCGGGCTGGACGAATACTAGGCAGACCCCCTCTCCGCCAGATAAAGAAAAAGGGCTGCCGAAAGGCGGCCCTTTTTCTTTATCTGGCGCGGGACGCGACGCGCTTTGCGCGTCGCCCCAAACGTTGCCGTGCAACGTTCGGGCCCCTCCCTTTGCCGGCCTCTCCCCGCCCCTGTCGGGGCAGCCCCTCAACAGAGGGGCTTGTTTCTCCAGATGCATCCGTAGATCCACGTCATGCGTGGATGGACAGCGCGAGTTGCGCTGTAGTGACCACGTCCTGATCTGGCGCGGGACGCGACGCGCTTTGCGCGTCTCCCCAAACGTTGCCGTGCAACGTTCGGGCCCCTCCCTTTGCCGGCCTCTCCCCGCCCCTGTAGGGGCAGCCCCTCAACAGAGGGGCTTGTTCCAGCAGATGCATCAGTAAATCCACGCCATGGGTGGATGCAGTTGCTGCAGGGCTGGACCATCCACGCGCGGCGTGGCTCTACCTGAACTGTCCCATCGCCAGTCGCGGGTTAAACTGCACACATCACTTGCTGGAGCTTTCCCCGATGACCGCTGAAATCCTCGTCCCCGTGTCCTTCGGCGAGCTGCTGGACAAGATCTCGATCCTGCAGATCAAGTTCGAGCGCATCAGCGACGAGGGCAAGCTGGCCAATGTGCGCAGGGAGCTGTCGGCGCTGGAGCAGACCTGGATGGCACACCCGGCTGCGGTGAAGGACATCGCCAAGCTGCGTGCCGAGCTGAAGGCGGTCAACGAGCAGCTGTGGGACATCGAGGACGACATCCGCCTGAAGGAGAAGGCGCAGGCGTTCGACCAGGGCTTCATCGACCTGGCGCGCAGTGTCTACCTGCGCAACGACGAGCGCGCGCGCATCAAGAAGGCGATCAACCTGGCGCTGGGTTCGGCGTACGTGGAAGAGAAGTCCTATCAGGATTACGCGCAGCGCACGTGATCCCGGGCAGTCCGCCGCTCACCCCAGATGGTCGGCGACGTAGCGTTCGAAGGCGGCGATACCGTCTTCGACGGTAATCAGTTCCATTACATCGTCGAACTCGATCTTGGTGCCCCACTTCAGATCGGTGGCCTGCTTGGCCAGGTACTTGCGCGCTGCGTCGTCGTAGCGGTCCACGCAGTAGCGGCGGTCCGAGTACGGGCCACTGCGGTTCGGGTTGCTGGCCGCATGCAGTCCCAGCACCTTGGTGCCCATTGCGTTGGCGATGTGCATCGGGCCCGAGTCCGGGGTCATCACCAGGTTGGCGCGGGCCAGCAGGGCGGGCAGCTGCTTGAGCGTGTCCTTGCCGACCAGGTCCAGTGCCGGCGTCTGCAGCTGCGCTTGGATCGCATCGGCCATGTGGCGCTCCAGTTCGCTGCGGCCACCGCACAGCACCACCCGCCAACCGCGCTGGACGGCATGGTTGGCCACCGCGGCGTAGCGGTCGGCGTACCAGTTGCGGCGCACGTGGCTGGAGCAGGGCGAGATCATCAGCACCGGGCGGCCATCGTCCTGCCACTGCGCGGCGGCCCACTCGAAGGCGGACGGCGGCACGGCCAGATCCCAGCTGACTTCGGTCTGGCGCAGGCCCAGCGGCTCGCAGAAGCTGCCGATGGCATCCAGCACGTGGATGCCGGGGCGATCGGGAATACGCTCGTTGATGAAGAGCCCGTGCAGGTCCTTGGAGCGGCTGCGGTCGTATCCGATGCGGCGCTCGGCCGGAATGAAGGCCGACAGCAGGTTGGCGCGGAACGCGACCTGCATCTGCAACAGCGCTTCAAAGCGCCCCGGTGGCAGTTGCCTGCGCAGTTCCTTGACCCCGGCCATGCCGCTCTTCTTGTCGTAGGCATGGAAGGTGACGCCGGGCAGGCCGTCAAGCAGCTTGTGGCCAACCTTGTCGATGATCCAGTGGATCGGCGTGTCCGGGCGCGCAGCCTGCAGGGTGCGCACCAGGGGCACCACGTGGGTGACATCGCCAAGTGCGGACAAGCGCAGGAGGCACAAGGAGGAGGACGCTGATGCCATGTGTTGTTAGACTCAATGAAATGGTCGCATTCGACGCCAATGAAGCGCTGACGCCATGCCGCGAGGGTCGCGGCATCGGGGCCATTCTGTTCGACCGCGAGCGGCTGCGGCAAGCCGATATTGGCCTGTTCTCGCCCCAGCACTGGGGCAGCAAGGCCCGCCCGGTGGGCGAGGGCGGCCGCGGCAGCGCCTGGTTCGTCGATGCGCCGTTCGGTGCCAGCGTGCTGCGCCACTACCTGCGCGGCGGCATGGCGGCCCGGATCAGCCTCGACCAGTACCTCTGGCGCGGCTCGGACCGGACCCGCAGCTTCGCCGAATTCCGCTTGATGCGCGCGCTGCGCGAGAAGAAGTTGCCGGTGCCACGGCCGATCGCCGCGTTCTACATGCGCGAGGGCCTGCGCTACCGGGCCGCGATCCTGATGGAACGGATCGAGGGTGTGCGCTCGCTGGCCGACCGCGCACTGGTTGCGGGCCGGGGCGCGCCCTGGGAGGAGACCGGGCGGCTGATCGCCCGTTTCCACCGTGCCGGCCTGGACCATGCCGACCTCAACGCGCACAACATCCTGTTCGATGGCAGTGGCCATGGCTGGCTGATCGATTTCGACCGTGGGGTGATCCGCATTCCGGCCACCGGCTGGCGCGAACGCAACCTCAAGCGGTTGCTGCGCTCGCTGGTCAAGCTGCGCGGCGAGCGCAGCGTGGAAGATGTGCAGAAGGACTACGCACGGCTGCGCCGTGCCTATGACATGGCCTGGAACCGGGGCACCTGATGGACTGGTCGTTGCGTTTCCTCGGCGTCGGCAACGCGTCGGCGGTCGAGCTGGGATCGCCGATGTCGGTGATCGAGCGCGGTGGTCGCCCGTGGCTGACCATCGATTGCGGCGGTGAAGGCCTCACCGCGTTCAAGGCGCACTACGGGCACATGCCGCAGGCGCTGTTCGTCACCCATGTGCACCTGGACCATGTGGCCGGCTTCGAGCGCCTGTTCGTGGACACTTTCTTCAATGCGAACCGGCGCGGCAAGGTGCGACTGTACGTGCCTGCCACGGTGGTGCCGCTGCTGCACAAGCGCATTGCTGACTATCCCAACGTGCTGGCCGAGGGCGGTGCGAATTTCTGGGATGCCTTCCACCTGATCGTGGTGGGCGAGGCGTTCTGGCATGAGGGGGTGCGCCTGGAGGTGTTTCCGGTGCGCCATCACTGGCCGGAGACGGCCTATGGCCTGCGCCTGCAGGGCGCGCTGACCTGGAGCGGCGATACCCGGCCGATTCCGGAGATGCTGGCGCGCTACGCCGACGACAACGAACTGATCGCCCATGACTGCGGCCTGCACGGCAACCCGTCACACACGGGCGTGGACGACCTGGAGCGTGAGTACAGCACTGAACTGCAGGCGCGGATGATGCTCTACCACTACGCCAGCGTGGCCGATGGCCAGGCGCTGGCCGCGCGCGGGCACCGCGTGGCGCAGCCGGGGCAGTGCGTGCCTCTGGCCGACCCGACCGCGCCGCACGTACTGGTGCAGGATCCGCCGTGAGCAGGACCGGCCAGCCCGCCGATGCGGCGCGGGCCGCCGAACTGGAGGCGCTGGAGCGCGCGCTGTAGTAGCGCGGGGCCATGCCCGGCAAAGGGCGCCAACCAGGGTTGGCATCTACCAGAGGCGAGGGCGTCGCCGGAAAAGGCGGTGGCCCCGCCGGCTGGCCTCGGCGCCCGCGTCGATCGATACCGTTGCTGCCTTCCGGCCCTGGCGGGGTTTTCGACCTAGCGTCGCGAGGGGCCGACGGGGCCACCATAGAGACGTTGGCCGCCCGGTGGGCGGCCAGTTCACGGATCAGGGGAAGCAGCGCGCGATGCGCCGGAGACCACAGCCGGACCGCACATCGGCTGACCGATGGCAGACCCTCATTCTAGCGCAGGCCGGGCCATCGACGCCAGCGTCACGCACTGAACTGGCTGTAACCCGTTCCTGGCCACGGCGGCCGGGCGTGGCCCCCGTTGCTAGAATGCCGGCCAGGAGGAACGACCTCCCCACATCGGGAATCAAAGACCAGGACGGCCTGGCCCTACCAAGAGGAGGGGCCGTCATGGCCTGGATCTATCTATTGTTTGCCGGACTGCTGGAAATCGTCTGGGCCGTGTCCATGAAGCAGTCCGAAGGCTTCACCCGTCTCACCCCCACCGTGGTCACCATCATCGGCATGATCGCCAGCTTCTGGCTGCTGGCGGTGGCCATGCGCCGCCTGCCGCTGGGCACCGCCTATACGATCTGGACCGGCATCGGCGCGGTCGGCGCGTTCGTGGTCGGCATCGTGTTCCTGGGTGAGCAGGTCAGCCCGATGCGGATCGGTGCAGCGGTGCTGATTGTTTCCGGCCTGGTGCTGATGAAACTCTCCAGCAGCTGAATTTATTTACTCATGGCGGGGAATGGATTCTCCGCCACATGCAGCGATACGCATTTTCGGCAAAACCATTCTGCCGGCCCCTTTTATTTGACGTGCGTCATGAAAATGGCGCGCGTGATTCACATGCCGCAGGCACCGCCGGTCGCACAGTGCCGCCATTCGTCGGGCGAAATCGGGGAGTTTTCGCCTTGAGGGACACGCTGACGTACCTGTCCCGGGGTGCGATCACGTGAAGATGTGAAGATTTTCAGGAGTTAATGCCTTCAGGCCTTGTTCCCGTATCGGGAGCAGGGGTGGACCGCATTGTCTCGAAAAACCTGCCAGCTGTGCCATCCGGTCTTTTCATGGAGATTTGCCGATGAACCGCATTTACCGTCTGGTTTTCAATCGCGCCCTTGGGGTAATGCAGGTTGCTTCGGAGGTCAGCCGGAATCCCGGCGGAAGCGCGGTCGGCGCAGGGCGGGTGCCGCGATTGCGGGCGCACCAGCTGGCGGCGGCATTGGCCGCCACACTGGCCAGCGGATCGGCATTCGCGGCGTGTACGGGCACCACGACCGTAAACTGCGACAGCACCACCAACATCAACAACTACTCCAACGCGACCAGCGGCCTCACGCTGAACATCGCCGCGGGTGCGTTGCTGCGTACGCCGCCGTTCGTAGGCGGAGGCAACGCAGCAACGCTGACCGGCGACAACGTGACGGTCAACAACAATGGCACGATTGATCCGAGCTCGATCGTCCTTGCCTCGCCCGGCCTGGTCATCGGCAATGGTTCTGCCAACAACAGCGCGATCGTCGTCAACAACAACGCCAGTGGACAGATCAAGGGCGTCGTCAACATCGCAACGCTGCTGGGCTTCGGTGGACAGGCGCTGGTGGCACAGAACGTCAACGGCACCACCACCATCAACAATGCCGGCCTGATCAGCACGTCCTTGATCGGTGTGGGCAGCGTTTCCGACGCGACCACGGTGGTGACCTACGGTGGTGCGGCAGCCAATGTGACCAACACCGGCACCATCGACGGGCGTGTCGGCCTGGGCGCTTCTGGCGGTAATACGTTCCTCAATGCGGGGGCGGTCAACGGTAGCGTTCATCTGGGTGATTCAACCGGCGGCAATACCTTCACCGCAGTGTCGGGTTCCAGCGTTGTGGCCGGCGGTGGCACCGCCCTTGCCGGCGTGATTACGGGTGTTACCGGGGTGAAGGTTGCGGCAGCGGGAACGGTCGACGCGGGTACCGGCAGCGGTGCGGGCAACAACGCGCTGGTGCTGCAGAACAGTTCCGCCGGTCCCGGGTCAGGCACCGGCGGAGCGGTGACCACACTCGGCTGGAACCAGTACCTCAACTTCCAGAAGCTCACCGTCAACAGCGGTACCTGGAACCTGCAGGGCGCATGGGGCGCATCCGGCCCGACGACGCTCAATGATGGCCTGGTCAATTTCAACAATGCCGGTTCATTCGGCACCGGGCTGTTCACGGCCAACGGCGGTGCCATCGCATCCTCCACGGCCGGTCTGAATCTGGCCAATGCGTTCAACCTCGGCGGCAATCTATCCCTGGCCGGGACCAATGCGTTCGGCTTGAATGGCGTGCTTTCAGGCGCTGGTGGGCTGACGGTCAACAACACCGGCATTGTTACTCTCGGCGGCGCAAACCTGTTCTCCGGGGGCGTCAACCTCAATGCCGGCGGCCTGCTGCTGGGCAATGCCGGTGCACTCGGCAGCGGCAACCTGACCGTCGGTGGCAGCGCCTCGCTGGATACGACGGCAGGCTTCACCCTGGGCAACAACCTGGTGGTCAATGGCGGGGGCTCGCTGAACCTGCTGGGCAGCAATGCGCTGACATTGAGTGGCTCGATATCCGGTGCCGGCAACGTGACCAAGAACGGTGCGGGCATGCTGACCTTGAACGGTGCCAATTCGCTGAGCGGCAGCTTCAACCTGGCCGGGGGCGCGTTGGCGCTGGGCGCAGGCGGCAGCCTGTCGCCCACCGGTGCGATCTCGCTGGACGTTGGCACCAGCCTGGATCTTTCGGCGGCGGCCGACCAGACCATCGGCTCGCTGGCCGGCCTCGGCGGTTCGGTCAACCTCGGCAGCCACACCCTGACCCTGGGCGGGCTGGGCAATACCAGCTACAGCGGCACGTTCGCCGCAGGCACCGGCGGCCTGATCAAGGTCGGCACCGGTGTGCAGACCCTGTCGGGCGTCAACAGCCTCACGGGCGGTGTTGCGCTCAACGCCGGTGGCTTGTTGCTGGGCAATGCCGCCGCGCTGGGCAGCGGTACGCTCTCTGTCGGCGGCAACACCACCTTCGACGGCACCACGGCGCTTGCGCTGACCAATGCGGTCAGCCTCGCATCGGGTGCCAGCCTGAATCTGCTTGGCGGGCAGGCGCTGACGTTCAACGGGGTGATCAGCGGCGCGGGTGGCCTGATCAAGGATGGTGCATCGTCACTGACCCTCAACGGCGCCAATACATTCGGCGGCGGTCTGGCGCTCAACGCCGGCAGCCTGGTGCTGGGCAACGGCGGTGCACTGGGAACCGGCGCACTGAACGTCGGCGGCGCGGTATCGCTCGACGCCAGCACCGGGCTCACCGTGGGGAATGGCATCACACTGGGCGCCGGTGGTTCGCTCAATGTGCTGGGCTCGAACGCGTTGACGCTGGGGGGGGTCATTGGCGGCAGCGGCAGCCTGGTCAAGACCGGCGCTGCCACGCTGACGTTGGGCGGCGCGAACACGTTCACCGGTGGGCTGGCGGTGAATGCCGGAACGGTGGCATTGGGCAGTGGTGGGCGCTTGGCGGCGACCGGCGCGGTCAGCCTGGCCGGCGCTGGCAGCGCACTGGATATCGCGCTGGGTGGCAACCAGACCATCGGTGCATTGTCCGGTGTGGCGGGCAGCACCCTGGCGCTGGGCAGCAGCACGCTCACCTTCGGTGATGCCACCAACCAGACCTTCGCCGGCGTGATCGGCGGCACCGGTGGGCTGATCAAGCAGGGTACCGGCGTGCAGACGCTGACCGGTGCCAATACCTTCAGCGGTGGGGTGAATCTTGCGGCCGGTGGCCTGGTGCTGGGCAACGCCGGTGCGCTGGGAAGCGGTGCGCTGACGGTCAGTGGCAACGGCTCGCTGGACGCCACTGCGGCGCTGAACCTGGGCAATGCGATCAACCTCGGCGCGGCCCTGACCCTGCCGGGCAGCCAGGACCTGACCCTGGGCGGCAACATCACTGGCACCGGCAGCCTGGTCAAGAATGGCGCGTCGACACTGACCTTGAACGGCACCAACACTTTCAGCGGTGGACTGAACGCAAACGCCGGCAGCCTGCTGCTGGGCAACAGCGGCGCGCTCGGTACTGGAGTACTGGGCATCGGCGGCAACGTCACGCTCGATGGCAGCGCCCCGTTGAGCCTGACCAACAATGTTGACCTGGGCGCGGGTGCGGCGCTGTCGTTGCCGGGCTCGCAGGCGATCACGCTGGGTGGCGTGGTGTCCGGTACCGGCAGGCTGGTGAAGAACGGTGCCAGCACGTTGACCCTCAACGGCGCCAACAGCTTCGGTGGTGGGCTCACCGTCAACGGCGGCGGCGTGTTCCTGGGGAACGCCGGCGCACTGGGCACCGGTGCACTGTCGGTGGGCGCCACTGCCACGCTGGACAGTTCAGCAGCGCTGAACCTCGCCAACAACGTCAACCTCGGGGCAGGCGCGGCGCTGGATCTGCTGGGCAGCCAGGACGTGTCACTGGGCGGTCTCATCAGTGGCACTGGCAGCCTGGTCAAGAATGGTACGGCCACGCTGGCGTTGAATGGAACCAACACCTTCAGCGGGGGTGTCGGCCTCAACGCGGGCCTGCTGCAGCTGGGCAATGCGCAGGCACTGGGTACCGGCCAGCTGGACGTGGGCGGTAACGCTTCGCTGGATGCAACGTCTGCACTCACCGTAGGCAACCTCATCGGCCTGGCCGCCGGTGCGAATCTCTCCGTGCTGGGCGGCAATGACCTGACGCTCACCGGTCCGGTATTCGGTGCCGGTGGGCTGATCAAGGACGGCGCGGCCCGTCTCACTCTGTCCGGCGCCAACCTCTACACCGGTGGCACCACCATCAACGCCGGCACGCTGGCGCTGGGGGGCGGGCGGCAGTCTTGCCGCGGCCGGCGCGGTGGATCTTGCGGGTGCCGGTGCGACGCTGGACATCTTCGCAGCCGGTGCGGCGCAGACCATCGGCGCGCTGAACGGCGTGGCAGGCAGCCAGCTGGTGCTGGGCGCGCAGTCGTTGACCTTTGGCGGCGCCAGCAGTGGCAGCTTTGCCGGCGTGATCGATGGTACCGGCGGTCTGATCAAGGCAGGCGCGGGCGTACAGACGCTGTCCGGTGCCAATACTTTCAGTGGTGGCCTTGCACTCAACGACGGTGGCCTGATTCTCGACAACGCCAGCGCACTCGGTACCGGTGCACTGGGCATTGGTGGCACGACCACGCTGGACAGCACCGTGGCGCTGAACCTGGCCAACGCAGTGAACTTCGGTGCCGGTACGCAGCTGACGCTGGGTGGCAGCAACGATCTCACCCTCGGTGGTGTGGTGGCCGGCGATGGCAGCCTGATCAAGAACGGTGCGGGCCTGCTGACCCTCAACAACACCAATACCTTCAGTGGCGGCCTGACCTTGAACGGCGGTGGCCTGGTGGTCGGTGCGAATGATGCGCTCGGTACCGGCGCGCTGGCGGTGAATGCCAGCACCACGCTGGACACGGGCGCGGCAGTGACACTCGGCAATGCGGTCACGCTGGGCTCGGGCGTCGTACTGACGTTGCCGGGCAGCAATGCGCTGACGCTGTCGGGCGTGGTCGGCGGCAATGGCAGCCTGGTCAAGAATGGTGCCACCACGCTGACGCTGTCCGGTGCCAACACCTACAGCGGCGGTACCACCATCAATGCCGGCACGCTGGCGCTGGGCGCGGGCGGCAGCCTTGCTGCAGCGGGTGATGTCACGTTGGGTGCAGGCGCTGGCTTTGATATTTCCGGTGCCGGCAGCAGCCAGACCATCGGCGCGCTCAACGGTGCGGGTGGCAGCACCCTGGCGCTGGGCGGCAATTCGCTCACCTTCGGTACGGCCGGCAACGCCGCGTTCGATGGCGTGATCAGTGGCGGCGGCGGTCTGATCAAGGCAGGCGCGGGCGTACAGACGCTGTCCGGTGCCAACACGTTTGGCGGCGGCGTAACGCTCAACGCGGGCGGACTGGTGCTTGGCAATGATGCAGCGTTGGGCACTGGCGCATTGACTGTTGGTGGTGCCGCCACGCTGGATACCACCGGCCTGGCAACGCTGGCCAACAACATCGCGCTCAACGCCGGGCTGACCGTGCTCGGGACCAATGCACTGACGCTCAACGGCGTCCTGTCCGGGGCCGGCAGCCTCACCAAGAATGGCAGCGCGACGCTGACCTTGAACGGCGCCAACACCTATAGCGGTGGCACCAACATCAACGCCGGCACGCTGGCGCTGGGGGCCGGTGCCAGCCTGGCGGCGAGCGGTACCGTGAACCTCGCCACGGGTGCCACGCTGGATCTGTCTGCCGGCAGCGGCACGCAGCAGTTCGGCACCCTGGTCGGCAATGGTACGGTGAACCTCGGTGCCAACTCGATCGAGGTCGGCGGCGCCACCAATGGCACCTTCAGTGGCTCGATCGCAGGCACCGGTGGCCTGACCAAGGTGGGCGCGGGCATCGAAACGCTGACCGGTGCCAACACCTACACCGGCGGCACCTTCATCAACGCTGGCACGCTGGCGATTGGTCCGGGCGGCAGCCTGGCCGCGACCGGCGCGGTGACGCTGAGCGCTGCGGGCACCGGCTTCGACATCTCCACCGCAGGTGCCAACCAGACCATCGGATCGTTGAACGGCGTGGCCGGCTCGACGGTGAGCCTGGGGGCACAGACGCTGATACTCGGTGGTGTGGGCAACAGCCTCTTCGATGGCGCGATTTCCGGCACCGGTGGCCTGGTCAAGAATGGCGCCGGCATCCTCACGCTGGGTGGCGCCAATCTGTTCAGTGGTGGCGTTGCACTGAATGGCGGTGGCCTGGTGGTCGGCAACAGCGCTGCGCTCGGCAGCGGCGCGTTGACGGTCGGAAGCAACGCAACGCTGGATGCAACGACCGGCGTCAGCCTTGCCAACAACATCGGGCTGGCAGCGGGTGCCAGCCTCGATCTGCTCGGTAGCCAGGCGCTGACGCTGGGGGGCGTGATTTCCGGCACGGGCGGACTGATCAAGGACGGTGCGGCCACCGTAACCCTGAGCGGTGCCAACACCTACACCGGGGGGACCACCATCAACAGCGGCACACTGGCAATCGGTGCCGGTGGCAGCCTCGCCGCAACCGGTGCGGTGAACCTGGCCGGTGCGGGCACGCTCGACATCTCCGCGGGTAACCAGGCCATCGGTTCGCTGGCCGGCGTTGCAGGCAGCACGGTGGCGCTGGGCGGCAGCACACTGACCCTGGGCGGCACCGTGGACAGCACCTTCAGCGGTGTGATCGGCGGCAGTGGCGGCCTGATCAAGAACGGTGCGGGCGTGCAGACGCTCAATGGCGCCAACACTTTCAGCGGTGGCGTGGCGCTCAACGCCGGTGGCCTGGTGGTCGGCAACAATGCTGCGCTGGGCACCGGTACGGTGACGGTCGGAGGCGCTGCGACGCTCGATTCGAACACTGCGGTCATCCTCGGCAACAACTTCATCCTCAGCAATGCGTTGACCGTCCTGGGCAGCAACAACCTCACCCTCAACGGCAACCTGAGTGGTACCGGCAGCCTGACCAAGGAGGGTGCCGCGACGCTGACCTTGAATGGCACCAACACCTATACCGGCGGCACCAACATCAACGCTGGTACGCTGGCACTGGGTGCGGGCGCGAGCCTGTACGCCAGTGGCATCGTCAACCTGGCCTCGGGGGCGACCTTCGATCTGTCGGCAGGCAGCGGCACGCAGCAGTTCGGTACCCTGATCGGCAACGGCACGGTGAATCTGGGCGCCAACACGCTGACGATCGGAGACGCCACCAATGGCACGTTCAGTGGCTCGGTGGCCGGCTCCGGTGGGCTGATCAAGGAAGGCTCCGGTACCCAGACGTTGACCGGCACCAACACCTTCACCGGTGGCACCACCATCAACGCCGGCACGCTGGCGATCGGCGCCGGTGGCAGCCTCGCTGCGACGGGTGCGGTGAACCTGGCCAACGCCGGTACCACCTTCGACATCAGTGCGGGGGGCGCGCAGGCGATCGGTTCGCTGGCAGGCGTGGCAGGCTCTTCAGTGGCGTTGGGTGGCAGCATGCTGACCCTCAATGGCGTGGGCAATACCACGTTCGCCGGCACCATCGGAGGTGCAGGGGGGCTGGTAAATAACGGCGCAGGCATCCAGGGCTTGACTGGCGTCAACGTCTTCACGGGCGGCGTGACCCTCAATGCCGGTGGCCTGCTACTGGGCAACGACGGTTCGCTGGGAACCGGTGCGCTGACCGTAGGCGGCAACGCCAGCCTGGATGGCACCAGCGCGCTGACGCTGGCCAACACCGTGCAGCTGGCCAGCGGCACGCTGACTCTGGGCGGCAGCAACGCACTGACCTTGAACGGCCCGATCAGCGGCGCTGGCGGCCTGCTGAAGGATGGCGCGGCGACGGTCACCCTCGGCGGTGCGAGTACCTATACCGGTGCCACCACCATCAACAGTGGCACGCTGGCGGTGGCGGCCGGTGGCAGCCTGTCCGGTGCCAGCACGGTCAACCTGGCCGGTGCCGGTACGCTGGATATCAGTGCCGGTGGCAGCCAGAGCATCGGAGGCCTCGCTGGCGTGACCGGTTCCAGCGTGGTGCTGGGCGGTGCAACCCTGACTACCGGCGGCAACAACGGCAGCACGACCTTCGCCGGCGTGCTCAGTGGTACCGGCGGCCTGGTGCAGAGCGGTACCGGCACGCTGACCCTGAGCGGCGACAACACCTATACCGGAGGCACCAGCATCAACGGTGGCAGTACGCTGCAGATCGGCAACGGCGGCAGCACCGGTTCGGTGCTGGGCGACATCACCAACAACGGCAGCCTGGTCTACAACCTCGGCACCACGGCAACCGTGGGCGGTGTAGTCGGCGGCAGTGGCAGCCTGACCCAGGCCGGCAGCGGCACGCTGGTGCTGACCGGCAACAACACCTACACCGGCGGTACCACCATCAATGCCGGTGGCACATTGCAGATCGGCAACGGCGGTGCGACCGGCGCGATCGTCGGCGACATCACCAACAACGGCGCGCTGGTATCCAACGTGGCCGGCAACACCACGCTCGGTGGCACCATCAGCGGCAGTGGCGGCCTGACCCAGGCCGGCAGCGGCACGCTGACCCTGACCGGCAACAACACCTATACCGGCGGCACCACCATCAATGCCGGTGGCACGTTGCAGGTGGGCAATGGCGGTGCGACCGGCGCGATCACCGGCAACGTTGCCAACAACGGCAGCCTGGTGTTCGACGTTGCGGGCAACACCACGGTCGGCGGTGCGATCAGCGGCAGTGGTGGCCTGACCCAGGCCGGCAGCGGTGTGCTGACCCTGGTGGGCAACAATACCTACACCGGCGGGACCACCATCAATACCGGCGGCACGCTGCAGGTGGGCAACGGCGGCGCGACCGGCGCCATCGCTGGCGACATCACCAACAATGGCGCGTTGATTTCCAACGTGGCCGGCAACACCGCGCTGGGCGGCACCATCAGTGGCAGCGGCGGCCTGACCCAGGCGGGCAGCGGTACGCTGCTGCTGACCGGGACCAACACCTATACCGGCGGCACGACCATCAACGCCGGCAGTACGCTGCAGCTGGGCAATGGCGGGGCAACGGGCTCAATCGTCGGTGATGTCACCAACAACGGCACGCTGCTGTCCAACGTGGCCGGCAACACCACGCTGGGCGGCACCATCAGCGGCAGTGGCGGCCTGACCCAGGCCGGCAGCGGTACGCTGACCCTGACCGGCAACAACACCTATACCGGCCCGACCACCATCAACACGGGTGGCACGCTGCAGGTGGGTAATGGCGGCGCCACCGGTGCGATCGGCGGCAGCGTCACCAACAACGGCAGCCTGGTGTTCAACGTGGGCGGCAACACCACCGTCGGCGGCGCCATCAGCGGCAGCGGTGGCCTGACCCAGGCGGGCACCGGTACCGTGATCCTGGCCGGCAACAACACCTATACCGGCGGCACCACCATCAACACCGGCGGCACGCTGCAGGTCGGCGATGGTGGCGCCAGCGGTGCGATCACCGGCAACGTTGCCAACGACGGCAGCCTCGTGTTCAACGTCGGCGGCAACACCACGGTGGGCGGCACCATCAGCGGCAGTGGCGGCCTGACCCAGGCCGGCACCGGCACCCTCACGCTGACCGGCAACAACACCTACACCGGGGGTACCACCATCAATGCCGGCGGCACCGTGCAGGTCGGCAATGGTGGAGCCAGCGGCGCGATCACCGGCAACATCACCAACAACGGTGGCCTGGTCATCAATACCGGTGGCACCACCACGCTTGGCGGCAGCATCACCGGCGGTGGCAGCATCGTGCAGGCCGGCCCGGGCACGCTGAATCTGGGCGGCAACAGTGGTGGCTTCAGCGGCACCGGCCAGGTCACCGGCGGCGGCCTGAATGTCACCGGCAACATCGGCGGACAGTGGACCATCGGCAGCGGCACGAACCTGTCCGGCACCGGCACCATCGGGGGTACCGGCGGTGGCGTGACGGTGTCCAGCGGCGGCGTGCTGTCGCCGGGCAATGGGCCGGGCAATGGCGGTGGTGCAGGCAACGGCACCGGCACGATCACGGTGGGCGGCAATCTGAACCTGTCACCGGGCAGCACGCTGGGCATCGACCTGGGCGCCACCGGCAGCGACACGGTGCAGGTCGGCGGCAGCGCGAATGTGGGCGGCAGCACCGTGCGGGTGAATGCCATTTCGCCGAGCACCAGCTACCAGCAGGGCCAGCAGTACACGGTGGTCAATGCGGGCGGTGGCGTGAGTGGGCAGGTCGCCTCGGCAACCTCGCCGTCGGCCTTCCTGACCATCACCCCGGTCTACACCGCCAACACGGCCAACCTGCAGATCGACGTGGCGCAGACCGCAGCGTTCACCACCGTGGCCAACACGCGCAACCAGTACAACACCGCCGCGGCGCTGGACAGCCTGCCGCAGAGTGGCGCGGCGCTGGGCCTGTACAACACGGTGCTGATCTATGACGCCGGCACTGCGCGCAGCGCGTTCGACCAGCTCTCTGGTGAAGTGCACGCGGCCAGCCGCGCGGTGCTGCTGTACGACAACTACCTGGAAGAAGGCATCCGCCAGCGACTCGGCAGCGAGTTGCCGACCGTGCGTGGCGAGCGCGCTTCGGCCTGGTTGGCCGGCAGCGGCAAGGTGTTCAGGCAGGATGGCGACGGCAATGGCGACGAGATCCGCGCCAATCGCAATGCGCTGATGGCCGGTGTCGACTGGCAGCTGGGCGAGCATGTGGTGCTGGGTGCAGCGGCCGGCAACGAACGGCTGGATACGCGGCTGTATGATCGCAGCTCGCGGGCCCGCCTGCGTGGCCACACGTTCGGCCTGTATGCACAGGGACAGTGGAACAACGGCTTCGCGGTTGGCGGCAGCGTGTCGCGCGGTGACTACCGGACGCGCACCACGCGTGAAGTGCCGTTGTTGGGCCAGACCCTGTACAGCCGCCAGGATTCCGATGTGACCATCGCCCAGGTGGAAGGCAGCTGGACATGGACCCACGGCAGGACCCAGCTGCAGCCCTATGTGCAGTTCACCAAGCACTGGGTCGACAGCGATCGTGCGGTGGAGCAGGGCGGCAGCGCGGCACTGGTGCTGGAAGGCGGCAAGGACACGCTCAATGTCAGCACCGTGGGCGTGCGTGGGCGCTGGGACGTGGGCAGCGGCGAGCGCTTCCCGGCGCAGCTCACGGTCGGCCTGGGCTGGCAGCATGCCTCGGGTGACACCGATGTGGCCAGCCGCAACCGCTTCGCGGTGGGCGGCGACGCCTTCGATGTCTACAGCGCGGTGATGGCACGCAATGCCCTGGTCAGCCAGGTGGGTGTGGCGGTCGGCCTCGGCCGCAACAGCCAGCTGTCGATGTTCGTGCAGGGCCAGCATGGCGATGGCCGCCGCGATGTCGGCGGGCAGATCAACCTGCGCGTCGGGTTCTGAGGGAGCAGGCGGGCGGTAGAACCACGCCCTGCGCGGATGGCAGGGGCGGGAGCGCTAGAGCTCCCGCTCCATTTCAACGGCGTCGATCCCGGCGCCATGCCCATCGGGCACGATGCGCGCCACCTGGAAACCCAGGCCGGCATAGAAGCCCTGGGTGTGCTGGCTGGTGCTGAGCGCGATGCGCTTGATCGAGGGATCCGCTTCGGCCTGGCGCAGGCGCGCGAGTGCCAGTGTGCGGCCCAGCCCTTGGCGGGGGGGGGGGGGGGGGGGGGGGGGGCCCGCGCGCCCCCCCCCATGCCCCAGCAGAAGCCGGCGCTGCCGTCGCCACGGCGCGAGAGGCCACCACAGGCGACGACGTTTCCATCGCGCTCGATCACCTGGAATGCACAGCCCGTGGCCTGCTCGCGCAGGAAGCGTTCGAAGTCGCTGCGCTCTTCGGGCGCGAAGTAGGTGGGTACGTTGCTGTCGAAGATCGACAGGCAGGCGCGTGCGTCGGCGGGTTGGTAGACACGAAGGCTCATGCAGCCACCATAGCGTGCGGAGGGGGCTGGGTGGCCTCTGGGTTATGCTGTCGGGCAACGGGAGTGACCGCGCGGCAGGATCCGCCGGCCCCATTCGTCTTCCCGCCTGCAACGGAGCTGCCCAGCGATGCCCGACCCTTCTTTTTTCCGGACTGCCCAGTTGATGCGCGGTCTGCTGTTTGGCGTGGTGGGTCTGTTGATCCTTGCCGTGGCCGCCTTCGAGGTGACACATCGTCTTGAGTTCCTGGAGGTCGCGCAGGCCGTTGATGGCCAGGTTGAGCGCCTGAACGCCGGCGGATCGCATCCGCAGGTCGCGTTCACCACCGCGACCGGCCAACGCGTCTCGTACCCGCAGGGCGGCATGATCTTCGGCTATGAGCCTGGGCAGCCGGTACGCGTGCTTTACGACCCGGCGCAACCGCGGCTGGAGCCGGTCCTGGATACGTTCGGTGCGCTGTGGGGAATGACGGTCGTGTGGGTGCTGCTGGGGCTGGCGTTCGTCGGCGCCTGCGTGCGGAGACCGCTCCGGCGCAGATGACCTGCGGCGGATTGCGCGCCGTCGGCGGGCGGGCCGTTGGACCGGCCACGACGGCAAGACCTGTTCAGTCCGGTAGTAGCTGCGGCGATTCCCGCCAGCCAAATAAAAAAGCCGCCCACTGGGCGGCTTCTTCATTTATCTGGCGGAGAGAGGGGGATTGTCGGGTGCATCCCTGCACCCGATCCCGATGCGCGTTGCGCCCCGGGACCAGCCTGCGGCTGTCCGGTTCTGCTCCTGCAGAACCGTCGAACCCCGGCGGGGCTTCTCACCACCCATCCCATCCGCCAGACAAACGCAAAGGGCCACCCTGTGGGCGGCCCTTTGCGTTTGTCTGGCGGAGAGAGGGGGATTCGAACCCCCGAAGCGCGGTTTAGACGCTTACACACTTTCCAGGCGTGCTCCTTCAACCACTCGGACACCTCTCCGGATCCTGCCATCGGCAAACGCCTCAGCAGGGGCGCAGATTCTAGCGGGCGGCGCGGCCGGACACAAGCACCCCGGCCAGGCAACACATACGGGGTCGATGTTGGCGAAGGGGCTGGACAGGCATGGCACAATGGAACTTCCGATGGAAAACGGTGGCCTGATGTCCTATCTCGTCCTTGCCCGCAAGTGGCGTCCGAAGCGTTTTGCCGAGCTGGTGGGCCAGGAGCATGTGGTCCGTGCGCTCAGCAATGCGCTGGACAGCGGCCGGGTCCACCACGCGTTCCTGTTCACCGGTACCCGTGGCGTGGGCAAGACCACCATCGCGCGCATCTTCGCCAAGTCGCTCAACTGCGAGCAGGGCACCAGCGCCGACCCGTGCGGCCAGTGCGCCGCCTGCCTGGACATCGACGCCGGTCGCTACATCGACCTGCTGGAAATCGACGCTGCGTCCAACACCGGCGTGGACGACGTGCGCGAGGTGATCGAGAACGCGCAGTACATGCCCTCGCGCGGCAAGTACAAGGTCTACCTGATCGACGAAGTGCACATGCTGTCCAAGGCGGCGTTCAACGCACTGCTGAAGACGCTGGAAGAGCCGCCGGAGCACGTGAAGTTCCTGCTGGCCACCACCGACCCGCAGAAGCTGCCGGTCACCGTGCTCAGCCGCTGCCTGCAGTTCAATCTCAAGCGCCTGGACGAAGACCAGATCCAGGGCCAGATGACCCGCATCCTGGCGGCGGAAGAGATCGAGGCCGACGGCAGCGCCATGGTGCAGTTGGCCAAGGCCGCTGACGGCAGCCTGCGTGACGGCCTGTCACTGCTGGACCAGGCGATCGCCTATGCCGGCGGCGCGCTGCGCGAGGATGTGGTGCGCACCATGCTGGGCACTGTGGATCGCACCCAGGTGGCGGCGATGCTCGATGCGCTGGCCGAGGGCGATGGCTCGCGCCTGCTGCAGGTGGTGGCCGCGTTGGCCGAATTCTCGCCGGACTGGAGTGGCGTGCTGGAAGCGCTCGCCGAAGGCCTGCACCGCATCCAGGTGCAGCAGCTGGTGCCGGGTGCCGCCGTCGCGGAAGGCCTGGATGTCGCATCATTCGCCGAGCGCCTGCGCCCGGAAGTGGTGCAGCTCTGGTACCAGATGGCCCTGAATGGTCGACGCGACCTGCCGTTGGCGCCGAGCCCGCGCGCCGGCTTTGAAATGGCGGTGCTGCGCATGCTGGCGTTCCGCCCGGCCGCAGCGGTACCGCCGGTGCCGAAGGCCGTCGACGGTGCGGTGGGAGGCACGCCGGGTGGCAACGCTGCCGGTGGTGGCGCCCATGCCGGAAGCCATGAAGCGACGCCGGCTGCTGCCGTCGCTTCGGCCAGCCCGGCCGTGGCGGCGCAGGTGGCCGCTCCGGCGGCTGCACCGCGCGAACCTGAACCCGAACCCGAGCCGGCCCCGCAACCGGAGCCGGATCCGACGCCTGAACCCGAGCCGGTTCCGGTGGAAGAGCCCGTGTCACCGCCGCCGGTGAAGGCCGAGGCGCTGGCGCCTGCCATCGCTGCAGAGGCAAGCGATGACCTGCCGCCGTGGGCCACCGACGAAGCCGAGGCGCGGGATGGGGCTCTGGCGGCCGAGATGGCCGGCCCGGATGCCGCCATGGTCGCGCCCTGGCATGAACCGCCGGCTCCCGCCGCGGATCCAGGCGAGCCTGCGCCGCCGGAGCGTTCGTTCCGCGCCGAAGGTATTGCCATTGCGCCGGCCGAATCGGCTCCGGCGCGTGAGGCCGCACCGCAGGAAGGTGTCAGCGAGCTGGCCACTGCCGAAGACTGGCTGGACCTGGTCGCCAACAGCGGTCTCAGCGGCCCCTCGCGGCAGCTGGCTGCCAACGCCGCCTTCATCAGCTGCCAGCACGGGACCTTGAAACTGGGCCTTTCGCCCGGATTTGAGTACCTGCGCTCGGAGCGCGCGCTGGCTGCCCTGGGCGAGATGCTGGAGAAGGCCCTTGGCCAGGCGCCGAAGATCGTGGTCGAGACCGTGGAAACCGAACACGTTCCGGCCGAGACCCTGCATCAGCGTGCCGACCGCCAGCGTGGCGAGCGGCAGCGGGTGGCAGAGGCCGTTTTCATGGACGACCCGGAAGTGCAGGTGCTGATCCAACAGCACGGTGCCCGGGTTGTTTCCGATTCCATCCGTTCTTTTGACGAGTAAGACACTATGCGCGGCAATATCGCCCAACTGATGCAGCAGGCCCAGAAGATGCAGGAAAACCTGCAGAAGGCCCAGGAAGAAATCGCCAGGATCGAAGTGACCGGCAGTGCCGGCGGCGGCATGGTCAGCGTGACTCTGACCGGCGCCAAGGAATGCCGCAAGGTGCGCATCGACCCGTCGCTGACCAGCGACCCGGAGATGCTGGAAGACCTGATCGCCGCCGCCTTCAATGATGCCTCGAACAAGATCGATGCCGAGTCGAAGTCGAAGATGGGTTCGGCCACCGCCGGCATGCAGCTGCCGCCGGGCATGAAGCTGCCGTTCTGATTGCCAGCGTGGCATCCGTGCAAGCGGGTGCCACAGAATCTGTAGCCGTCGAGCTCGCTCGGCGCCATCAAAGCATGCCGCCGTGTCCGCACCCCTGCTTGAACAACTGATCGACGCACTGCGGGTGCTGCCTGGCGTAGGCCAGAAGACGGCGCAGCGCATGGCCTACCACCTGCTCGAGCGCGAGCGCGAAGGCGGCCAGCGCCTGGCCGAAACGCTGGCCTTGGCGGTGGAGCGTATCGGCCACTGCGCGCAGTGCCGCGACTTCAGCGAAACCGAGCTGTGCCCGACCTGTGCCAACAGCAGCCGCGAGCGCAGCCAGCTGTGCGTGGTCGAATCGCCGGCCGATCGTCTCGCGATCGAGAACGCGACGGGTTTTCGCGGTGTCTACTTCGTGCTGCAGGGCCGGCTGTCGCCGCTCGATGGCGTCGGCCCGCGCGAGCTGGGCCTGGAGCAGCTGGAGCAGCGGCTGGCCGAAGGTGAGGTACAGGAGCTGATCATCGCCACCAGTGCCACCGTCGAAGGCGAAGCCACCGCGCATTACCTTGCGCAGCTGGCGCGCGCGCGCAAGGTGCAGCCCAGCCGGCTGGCACAGGGCCTGCCGCTTGGCGGCGAGCTTGAATACGTTGACCGCGGCACGCTGTCGCACGCGTTCGGGACGCGCAGCGAATTCCGCGATTGAGTACCACCCGGGCATCACCCGGCGCGGCCGGCCTACAATGCGGAAGACACTCCCGCCGAGGCCGACCATGAGCAACGAAACCCTCTTCAGCAAGATCATCCGTCGCGAGATCCCGGCCACCATCGTCTATGAGGATGACGAGGTGCTGGGCTTCAAGGACATCGCACCGCAGGCGCCGGTGCACGTACTGTTCATTCCGAAGAACGAGATCATCCCGACCCTGGACGACCTGCAGCCGTCGCAGGCGCACCTGGTCGGCAAGCTGGCCCTGGCCGCTGCCGAATACGCGCGCCGCGAGGGTTTCGCGCAGGACGGCTACCGCATTGTGATGAACTGCCGCGAACATGCCGGGCAGACCGTGTTCCACATCCACATGCACCTGCTGGCCGGCGCGCCGCTGGGGCATTTCGGTACGCCGGGGCGCTGAAGCCCTGTCCACGCATGCGTGGATGAAAAAGGCCGCCCGAAGGCGGCCTTTTCCGATCATGCGGGCTGGGGGGCGATCACCACCAGCCCCAACGGCCGTAGCCACCCCAGTACGGGCCCCACGGACCCGGACCCCACGGACCATAGGGGTAGGGCACCACATCGACCTGGCGCTGTTCCGGCCACAGGTAGATCACATCGGCCGACAGCTTCGGCAGGCGGTAGTCGTAGTCCCCGATGCGGGTGTTCTGGTAGCCGTCGATCTTGCCGATGAAGGTCACGTCACGCCCGGCTTCAAACACGGCCGGGTCGTAGAAACCGGCGCGGCAGGCAATGAAGCGGCCGTCGCTGGCGTCGGACGAGGTGGTGTTCGGGCGGCCACTGGCGTTGAGCGGGCGCGAGATCATCTGGAAGCAGGTCTCGCCCTGGCCGGGCTTGGTCTCGATGATGCGGCCGCCCCATCGGACCGGCGTGCCGACCTGCTGGGTGGCGACCGAGTCGCGCGGGGAAACCAGGCTGAACTGTCCCTGCAGCGGCTTGGGGGCCGTGGCGCAGGCCGACAGGGCCAGCGTGGCCACAGCGGTGAGGAGGAACTTGGTGTTCATGGGGAGGCTCCGGAAGTCGGGCGATGCCTGCGCAGGTCCCGCAATAATGAAGCGAGGTCGGTGCAAGTTCCAGCGTAGCGCGCGTCGGCGAAACGCTGGCTGAGCGCGAGCAGGGTCGGGTCGGGTCGCTGCCGGTGAACCCGCTGTGCCCAGTCCTGTGCGGTTTCGTGCGGTTCGCGGGCCAGGCCAAGGCGCGCATACCGCCGCCCGAGCCGGTGCCAGGCGCGCAGCAGCGGGTCGCGCTCGCGCTCGCCGCGGGCCAGCAGCCAGGCCATCCACGCCAGTGCCAGCAGGGCGGCGACCACGAATCCGGTCACCAGCTGCGCCGGCCCGAGGTCATCCAGCCCGAACGGCTTGAGCAGTTGCTGCTGGCGGCGTGCATCGAAGGACAGCACCAGGTCGTTCCAGCCGCGGCGCAGCCAGTCACCCATCTGCCCCAGCTGCAGCCAGCGCTGTTGCAGTGGGGTATCGGTGCCGGCCTGCAGGCGGTCGTCCAGGGTGTCCAGGATGCGTTCGGGTGCCACGGCGGCAGTCGGGTCGACCCGCACCCAGCCGCGTTGCGGCAGCCAGACTTCGGCCCAGGCGTGGGCATCCATGCGACGCACCACCCAGTAGTCGCCGATGCGGTTGCGGGTGCCGCCTGCGAAGCCGGTCACCACCCGGGCCGGAATGCCGGCATTGCGCATCAGCACTACGAAGGCCGAACTGAAGTGCTGGCAGAAGCCGGCCTTGTAGTTGAACAGGAAATCGTCGACCGGATCGCGCCCCGCCACCGGTGTATCCAGCGTGTAGGAGAAGTCGCGGGTGATCCATTGCAGCGCACGGCGGACGATGGCCTCGTCATCGCTGCCGGCCTCCTGCCGCCATTGCCGCGCGAGCTGGGCGGTGCGCGGATTGAAGCCCGGCGGAAGCTGCAGCGCCGCGCGGCGCAGGTAGGGCGACAGATCGGTGTCGAACCGTTGCGGCGGCGCCGAATGCAATCGCCAGCGGCTGAGCGCGGACAGCGTGCGGTCGCTGCGCAGGCTCATGTCGGCATCGAAGCTGCTGCCCTCCGGTGCGCGGCTGGGCAGGTCCAGTGCCACCAGCAGGCGACGGTCGGTGGGCTCGTAGTCGATCTGGTAGTCCCAACCCTGTGCGGCGGTTTCGACTACCGGTGCGGGGCGCCCGGCCGTCGCGCGATCGCGGCTCCAGCGGTGGCCGTCGAACGACGTCAGCACCGGGCCGCGCCAGTAGCGCTGCGCAGGCTCGGGCACCGCGCCGAAAAACTGCACGCGCAACGCCGGGGTGTCGTCGGCCATCAGGTCCAGCCACTGGTCCGGCGCCATGCTGTCAGCCAGGCCCGGTGTGCCCACCGCTCGCTCGGGTACGCCCCACAGCGGCGTGGACAAGCGCGGGAACAGCCAGAAGCAGGCCAGCGCGAGTGGCAGGCCGATCCCCAGCAGGCGGCCGACGCCACGCAGTTGTCCGCGCAGCGGCAGGCGAGGGCTGTGGCCCTCGTCCAGGGCCAGGCGTTGCAGGGCCAGCAGTGCGGCAACTGCGGCCAGCGCTGCCAGCCCGGTGGTCAGCGGCCCCTGGTCGAGCAGGAAGGCCGCGAATGGCGAGAACAACGCGAAGCCCAGCAGGCTGCGCGCATCGCGCAGGTTGCGCAGCTCGCTGGACTTGATCGCCAGCATCGCTGCCAGCAATGCGCAGCCGGTATCGCGGCCCGGCCGCACCATGCCCATCTGCCAGACGATGGCGGCAAGCATGGCCAGCACCAGCAACAGGCGGACCGGCATCGGCAGCAGCCGCCGCCATGAAAGCGCAGCGGTCAGCACGGCGGCGATCGCGATCACGCTGGCCAGCACCGGCGGCAGCTGCAGCAGCAGTGGCAGCAGCGCCAGCGCTGCGCTGGCCAGGGTCCAGCTGCGGGCGTTGCGGTCGAGCAGGACGGCAGGCTCAGTCATGGGGCATCAATGCCAGTGCGCGCAGGCACAGGTGGTGGTGGCTGGCACCCTGGCCGGGCCCCAACGGCGGATGGGCCGGAAGCAGCAGCGTATAGCGACGGCCTTCGCGTTCGGCCATGTCGACCCAGCGTGCCAGGCGTGCGATGCGCGCTTCATGGCCCAGCGCTGCCAGCGTGCGCCAATCCAGCACCACTTCGATGCCGATCGGCTTCTCGTACTCGCGTACCAGCAGGCTGTCGCGGCGCGCCGAGTGTTTCCAGGCAATGCTGCGCGGAGCATCGCCGGCACGATAGGGGCGCAGCTGATGCAGCTCTTCGCCCGTGGCGTGGGCGCGGGTGTGCAGGGGATCGCTGCCACTTTCAGGGAGGGGCGGTGCCTGGGCCTCGGCCAGCGGGTAGACCAGCAGCGGTTGCTCCGGCCACACCCACGACCATGCCCGCACCAGTCCCAGCGGCTGCGTGCTCGACAGGCGGATGCGGGGCAGTTCCAGCCAGCCGCGGCGCTCGCTGGGAACATCCAGCTCCACTTCGCCGCGACCGTGTGCAGGCAGTGCGACCCAGGCCTCGCTCGCGCCCAGCTGCAGGTGCAGCCCGTGGCGCGCGCGCGGGTCGCGCAACGAAAGGTCCACGCGCAGGCGCAGGGGATGCCCGGCCGGTACTGGTTCGGCGGAGATTGCATCGATCTGTATGCCGGACAGTTGCAGGTGCGCGGCGATGGCGCTGGCGATCGCTGCCGCGGCCAGCAGCAGCGCCAGCAGCAGGGCCGGGTTGTTGTTGTAGTTCAATGCGCCCAGCAGCATCGCCGACAGCAGGGTGGCGACGAACAGGCCGAAGCGTGTCGGTAGCACGTAGATGCGATGACGGTCCAGTCGCTGCGGCAGGGCTTCGGGCCTGCGGGGGCGTGCCAGCAGCTGCATGCGTGCCCAGCGTGTGGCCACCTTCAGTCCACCGCGACGGTCTGCAGGATCGCCCGCGCCAGCGCCGGCCCGGAGCTGGATTCGGCTTCGGCCACCAGGCGATGGCCGGCCACCGCCACGAACAGGGTCTGCACGTCTTCGGGCATCACATGCCCGCGGCCGAGCAGCAGCGCATGTGCCCTGGCGGCACGCAGCAGGGCCAGTCCCGCGCGCGGTGACAGGCCTACGCGCACGCCGGCATGGTGTCGGCTGCGGGTCAGCAGCGCCTGCACATAGTCGATCAGCGCGTCGCTGGCATGCACCTGGCCAACCGCTTCACGCAATGCACGCACCTGGGTGTCGTCCAGCTTTGGCACCGCGCGTGCGATCAGGTCGCGGCGATCACTGCCGCGCAGCAGCTCGCGCTCGGCCTGCGCGCTGGGGTAGCCCATCGCCAGCCGCAGCAGGAAACGATCCAGCTGCGAATCCGGCAACGGGAAGGTGCCGGACAGGTCGACCGGGTTCTGCGTGGCGATCACGAAGAACGGATCGGGCAGTGGATGTGTCTGTCCATCCAGTGTGACCTGTTGCTCGGCCATCGCTTCCAGCAGCGCACTCTGTGTCCGCGGCGGTGCACGGTTGATCTCATCGGCCAGCAGCACGTGGGTGAACACCGGGCCGGGATGGAACTGGAACTGGCGGCTGCCGGCCTCGTACACCGAAACGCCAAGTACGTCCGCCGGCAACAGGTCGGAGGTGAACTGCACGCGCTGGAAGCTGAGGCCGAGGCTGCTGGCCAATGCGTGCGCCAACGTGGTCTTGCCCAGCCCGGGCAGATCCTCGATGAGCAGGTGGCCGCCAGAAAGCAGCGCGACAAAGGCCAGCCTGACTTCCGGCACCTTGCCCAGCACCAGTGCGTTCACCTGATCCTGTGCCTCCCGCAGGGCCTGGCGCAGTTGATCGGTTAGCATGCTGGGATTGGGGGACGAGGCTGGCATGATCGTCTCAGGTCTGGAATCCATTCGATTATCCATAGAGCAATGCAAGGCGAACAGCGCGCGCGGGCGATTTTTCTCTGGTTGTGGACGCTGATCACAGCGGCCAAGCTGGTGGTGGCCGCGCGCCTGCCGCTGTTCGTCGATGAGGCGTTCTATTGGCAGGAAGGCCAGCACCTGGCCGCTGCCTATTCCGACCTGCCGGGGCTGACCGCCTGGCTTGCACGCCTGGGCGTGGAGATCGGTGGCCATCACGTACTCGCATTGCGCCTGCCGTTCCTGGCCATCGGCGCGCTGCTGCCGATGCTGGTGGTGCGCATCGCCACGCGCTGGTTTGGCAACGTGGCCGGGTGGCAGGCGGGCAGCCTGACCCTGCTGATGCCGTTGTCGGCCACGCTGGGCCTGCTGGCCGTGCCGGACGTACCGATGGCGCTGGCGGCGGTGATCTGCCTGCACGCCGGCGCGCGCCTGCTGCACAGCGTGGATGCGTCCTCGGCGATGAAGCTGGCGCTGGGCCTGCTGATCGGTGCGCTCAGCCACTACCGTTTCATTGGTGTCATCGGTGTCGGCTTCATTGCGCTGCTGGCGTTGCCGCAGGGCCGTCGCATGCTGGCCGATCCGCGCGTATGGGTGGCGCTGGCGGTGGGCGTGCTGGCCTGGCTGCCGTTGCTGGCGTGGAATGCCGACAACCACGATGCCGGCCTGAAGTTCCAGGTGGTCGAGCGCCACCCGTGGGCGTTCGAGTGGGAGGGGCTGTGGTTCCTGGTGATCCAGCCGATGCTGGTGACGCCGATCCTGTGCATCGCGATGTGGAAGGTCGCCCTGGCGGGTACCCGCAGTGGCGGTGGGGCGCGGGTGCAGTGGCGCTATTTCGGCCTGGTGGGCGGGGTGTCGACGCTGGGCATCTTCCTGCTGGGCTTCTTCACCGATGTCGAACGGATCAGTTTCCACTGGCCGTTGCCAGGCTACCTGGCGTTGCTGGTGGCCGTGCCGGTGGTCCTCAACGGTTGGCCGCGCTGGTTGCGCCGTACCGGCTGGTGGCTGGCTGCTGCAGGTACCGTGCTGGCGTTCGGCTACTACCTGATGGCGTCCACGCCGGCACTGCGCGAGCAGATGGCCGGCAGCAAGTACTACCCGCGCAACTTTGCCGGCTGGCAGCCACTGGCCGTGGCGGTGCGTGACGAACTGCGGCAGATGCCACCGGGTACGCGTGTCCTGGCGGGCAACTTCAAGGTCGGTGCCGAACTGGGCTTCCAGCTGGGCAATGGCGATATCGAGGTGCTGCCACATCCGCTCAACGACAAGCATGGGCGCACCGCACAGCTGGCGCAGTGGGACCTGCTGCACGAAGGCCCGCGCAGTGTGCCGATGCTGCTGGTGCTTTCACCCAGTGACCAGCGCTACCGCGATCTGCTGGCGCGCTATCACACCATCTGCGAGCAGGTGGGGCCGCTGCCTGCGCCGCGGGTGGTCAGCAGCGATCATGGCTTCCAGCGGTTCCTGCTGTTCCGGCTGCCGGCCAAGCGTGCACAGGGGCCCTGCGTAACACCCGCGATGGCCTGGCTGGATGCGCCGTCCAACGGTGAGAAGGTCTCCGGAACGCTCGCCATCAAGGGCTGGGCATTCAAGGATGGGGTCGGGCTGGCGCGGGTTGAAGTGCTGGTTGATGGCCGCTCGATCGGTGACGCGCGTTACGGGCGCGTGTTCGACGTTCGCCCCGCCTGGCCGGACAGTACCGATCCGCAGCATCCGGCGGTGGGCTTCGACGCGTCGCTGGACACCACCACGCTGGCGCCGGGCCGGCACTGGCTCGGCCTGCGCCTGCACGGGCGCGATGGCAGCGTGGAGGCGTGGCAGGAGCAACCGTTCGAGGTTCGTTGAGGTCCTCTGGTCCTGTGGAGCCGAGCCGATGCCCGGCTGCTTCCGAATCAGATGGCAGGCAGCCTCGAAAAAGGCAGCCGAGCATGGGCTCGGCTCTACCGTTCACGGCACCGCGAATCCGGCCCTGCGCAGCAGGCCGCACAGCGCGATCAGTGGCAGGCCGACCAGCGCGGTCGGGTCGCGGTTGTCGATCGCCTCGAACAGGCTGATGCCCAGGCCCTCGCACTTGAAGCTGCCGGCGCAGTCCAGGGGTTGCTCGGTGGCGACGTAGCGGGCGATCTCCCGCGAGTCCAGCGCGCGGAAGTGCACTTCGGTCAGATCCAGGGCGGCGAGGGATTCTCCATCCCGCCTGAGACTGATTGCCGTGTGAAAGCGTACCGTCTGCCCGGACATCGCCACCAGCTGCGCACAGGCCGCCTCGACCGTGCCCGGCTTGCCCAGCGGCTGGCCGTTCAGGTCGGCGACCTGGTCCGAGCCGATCACCCAGGCACCCGGATGGCGCGTGGCGACATCGGCCGCCTTGGCGGCGGCCAGGCGCGTGGCCAGGGCCAGCGGCCCCTCGCCGTTCAACGGCGTTTCATCCACCTCCGGGCGTGCGCAGTCGAAGGGCAGGCCCAGCCGTTGCAGCAGTTCGCGACGGTAGCGGGAGGTGGAGGCCAGGACCAGTGACATGCGAGAATACCGGGGCAGGGTGCGGCAGTCTGGCCCGCCGGCAACGCCAGCAGCAAGTCCTGTATGGCGGGCATTTGACAGCGGGCGGTGCGATCCTTAGTATTCAGCGGCTTATGTCCGCGAACGTGCCCGAAACGCTGGATGCCTGGCGGATGGTTGTAGCGCGAAGGCGCTTCGACGGTCAGGTCTCCCTGGCTGAATTGACCCGCCTGCAGGGGTTGGTCGCAGATACCGACGGCGAGTGTGTCTACTCGCTTGAATTCGGTCGCGACGACGTCTTGCGGGTATCCTATGTGGAACTGACCATCGACACCGCGTTGCCGCTGACCTGTCAGCGCAGCATGCAGCGATTCCTGTTGCCGGTGAAGGTGACCCAGAGGCTTGGCCTGATCCGCGACGAGGACGAGGAATCGTCCCTGCCGGAGGAATACGAGGCGTTGCTGGTGCCGGAAGACGGCCAGCTGCGTCCGCTGGACCTGGTCGAGGACGAGCTGGTGCTGGCGGTGCCTGTGGTGCCGCTGTCGCCCGACGGTGAAGCAGTCGACAAGGACTGGGCACCGAGCGAAGAAGAAACAAAGAAGGCCAACCCGTTTGCGGCGTTGGCGGCATTGAAGAAACAATAGCAGCCGGTTGTCGTCGGCGGCTGCGGCGAAAGCGAAAAGTGTGCTGGGCGCTGGCGTCCTGTGCGACGAAACGACGAAGCAAAACGAACCGAGTTTGGAGCAATCCCATGGCTGTCCAGAAATCCCGTGTTACCCCGTCCCGCCGCGGCCAGCGCCGTTCGCATGACGCCCTGAGCGCCAAGCAGCTGTCGACCGACCCGACCACCGGCGAAGTGCACCTGCGTCACCACATCACTGCTGACGGTTTCTACCGCGGCAAGAAGGTCATCCAGACCAAGACCTCGGCCGTCGAAGAAGATTGATGTGCCGGGAAGGCCGCTGCCCCCGGGCAGCGGCCTTTGCCTTCTTTCCCGGGCGTGCCGGTGATCGGCGGCCCGCGCAACAGGAAACATGATGAGCAAGCGGATCTATTCGAGGATCGCGGGCACCGGCAGCTATTTGCCGGAGAAAGTCCTGACCAACGCCGACCTGGAAAAAATGGTCGAAACCTCGGATGAGTGGATCCAGTCGCGCACCGGAATTCGTGAACGGCACATCGCGGCCGAAGGCGAGACCACCAGCGACCTTGGCTACAACGCCGCCCTGCGCGCGCTTGAAGCCGCAGGCATCGATGCCTCGCAGCTCGACATGATCGTGGTCGGCACGACCACGCCTGACCTTATTTTCCCGTCCACCGCGTGCCTGATCCAGGCCAAGCTCGGTGTGGCCGGGTGCCCCGCCTTCGACGTCAACGCAGCCTGTTCCGGCTTCGTGTTCGCGCTGGGCGTGGCCGACAAATTCATCCGCTCCGGCGACTGCAAGCACGTGCTGGTGATCGGCACCGAAACGTTGACCCGCATGGTCGACTGGAACGATCGCACCACCTGCGTGCTGTTCGGTGATGGCGCCGGCGCCGTCGTGCTCAAGGCCGACGAAGAGACCGGCATCCTCAGCACCCACCTGCATGCCGATGGAAGCAAGAAGGAACTGCTGTGGAACCCGGTCGGCGTTTCGACCGGCTTCAAGGATGGCGCCAATGGTGGCGGCACCATCAACATGAAGGGCAACGACGTGTTCAAGTACGCCGTCAAGGCGCTGGACTCGGTCGTGGACGAGACCCTGGCCGCCAACGGCCTGGACAAGTCCGACCTGGATTGGCTGATCCCGCACCAGGCCAACCTGCGCATCATCGAAGCCACCGCCAAGCGCCTGGACATGTCGATGGATCAGGTCGTGGTGACCGTCGACAAGCACGGCAACACCTCGTCCGGTTCGGTGCCGCTGGCGCTGGACACCGCCGTGCGTTCGGGCAGGGTCGAGCGCGGCCAGCTGCTGCTGCTGGAAGCCTTTGGTGGCGGCTTCACCTGGGGTTCGGCCCTGCTGCGCTATTGATAGTGCAAGTTACGACAATGTGAAGTCTTGTCGTTACGGCCCTTCGGGGCCGTAATGCGTTTAAGGAGGACCTGTCATGGTTGAGCCCATCGTCATCGAAGGGCAACGTGCCTGGCTGAAGCAGTACGGCAAGGGAAGCCGGGCGCTGGCCCTGGGCCTGCTCAATTTTGTTGCCCGTCGTTTCCATCTCGACGCCCTTCGTCCTCCTCCGCACCGTGGCGGCGACGCCGCGCGCGAAACCGAGGCCCGCCGCCTTGCAGAGCTGCAGGCCCAAGGCGTGAACGTGCCGAACGTGCTGGGCACCGGCCATGCCGCGCTGGTAATCGGCGACAACGGCAGCTCGTTCAATACCTGCCTGCGCGAAGCCGACGAAGCAGGTCGTGATCGGCTGGTGATGGCGGCGATGCAGGCCATTGCCCAAGCGCATGCGCGCGGCGCCTATTTTGGCCAGCCGCTGCCGCGCAATCTCACCTGGGATGGGCAGCAGGTCGGCTTCATCGATTTCGAGGAAGATCCGCTGGAAGTGATGGACCTGTCCGAAGCGCAGGCCCGCGACTGGCTGATGTTCGGCTATGGCGTGGCCAAGTACTACGCTGATCGCCCCGAACATCTGCAGGCGATGATGGCCGAGGCGATGGGCGAGGCCCAGGCGCCGGTGCGCGAGCACGTGCATGCGGTCAGTGGCCGCCTGCGCAGCCTGGCCAGGGTCTGCATGAAGCTGGGCCGCTCAGCGCGCGCGCTGGCCCATTCGATCTTCATCACCCACGGTGCCAGCACTGCTGGCGTGCTGATGCTGGTGGGCCTGTGCGTGGATTTCCTCGCCGACGGCGATCTGGACGTGCTGCAGCTGTTCTGCTGATCGTTGGCCGGGGTCAGATCCCATTTCCCGTGGAAAAGGGATCTGACCCTGTCATTGCTCCATACGCCTGCATACGCGCACGTACAGACGACACAGCGGATTCCCCCTTATCATGGCCCGCTTCGATTGCAACAAGCGGATGACCGCGTGACCGTATCCACCCTCGCTTTTGTCTTCCCCGGCCAGGGCTCGCAGTCTGTGGGCATGGTGGCCGAGCTGGCCGAACTGCATCCGCAGGTGCGTGAAGCCTTCACCGAGGCATCCGATGGTGCCGGCGTCGACCTGTGGGCGCTGTCCCAGGGCGGCCCGGAGGAAATGCTCAACCGTACCGAATACACCCAGCCGGCCCTGCTGGCCGCGAGTATCGGCGTGTGGCGTGCCTGGAACGCCGTGGGCGGTCCGCGCCCGTCGGTGCTGTCCGGCCACAGCCTGGGCGAGTACACCGCCCTGGTTGCCGCCGGCGCGCTGAGCCTGCATGACGGTGCGCACCTGGTGCGCCTGCGTGGCCAGCTGATGCAGGAAGCGGCGCCGGCCGGTGTCGGCGCCATGGCCGCCGTGCTCGGTGCCGAAGACCAGCTGGTGCTGGATGTCTGCGCCGAAGCCGCAGGCAGCCAGGTAGTGGTGCCGGCCAACTTCAATTCGCCGGGCCAGATCGTGATCGGTGGCGACGCCGATGCGGTCGACCGTGCGCTGGCATTGCTGGCCGAGAAGGGCGTGCGCAAGGCGGTCAAGCTGGCCGTCAGCGTGCCCTCGCACACCCCGTTGATGCGCGAAGCCGCCAACCGCCTGGCCGAAGTGATGGCCGGCCTGTCCTGGCAGGCGCCGCAGCTGCCGGTGGTGCAGAACGTCGATGCCCAGGTGCACGACGGCGTGGACGCCATCCGCACTGCGCTGGTCCAGCAGCTGTACCAGCCGGTGCAGTGGACCGGTTGCGTGCAGGCGTTGGCCGCCCGCGGCATCACCCAGATCGCCGAGTGCGGCCCAGGCAAGGTGCTGACCGGCCTGGTCAAGCGCATCGACAAGGCCATCGACGGCCGTCCGTTGGCCACGCCGGGCGACTTCGAAGCCGCCCGCGAGGCATGGTCGGCCTGACCTTCCCTGTTCCTGCCGACCGTACCGGTGGCCGCTGCAAGCGGCACGGTGCGGCGGCCGCTCCCGTCTGAGGAAAACATCATGAGCAAGCCCCTGCAGGGTGAAATCGCACTGGTCACCGGTGCCAGCCGTGGCATTGGCGCCGCCATCGCCGATCTGCTGGCCGCCCAGGGCGCCACCGTCATCGGCACCGCCACCACCGAATCCGGCGCCGCCGCGATCGGTGAGCGCCTGGCCGCCCACGGCGGTCACGGCCGCGCGCTGAACGTCACCGACGCCGCTGCGCTGGACAGCGTACTCGATGGCATCTCCAAGGAATTCGGCCCGATCTCGATCCTGGTCAACAATGCCGGCATCACCCGCGACAACCTGCTGATGCGCATGAAGGACGAGGACTGGGCGTCGATCATCGACACCAACCTGACCAGCGTGTTCCGTACCAGCAAGGCGGTGATGCGCGGCATGATGAAGGCGCGCAAGGGCCGCATCATCAACATCGCATCGGTGGTGGGCGTGACCGGCAATGCCGGCCAGGCCAACTACGCGGCCGCCAAGGCCGGCATCATCGGCTTCAGCAAGTCGCTGGCCAAGGAAATCGGCTCGCGCGGCGTCACCGTCAATGTTGTCGCACCCGGCTTCATCGACACCGACATGACCAAGGCGTTGCCGGAAGAAGCGCGTACCGCGCTGATCAACGACATCGCCCTCGAACGCCTGGGTTCGCCGGAGGACATCGCCCATGCGGTGGCGTTCCTGGCCAGCCCGGCTGCCGGTTACATCACCGGCGAAACCCTCCATGTGAACGGCGGCATGTACATGCCGTAAGCAAGGGGCGCAGGGATTGCGCCGCAAGTGGTTGATCTGCGGAGGTTTTTGCTGCAATGCAAGGCCGCGCCGGTTTCCACTACACTATCCCACGGCCATCGCCCTTGATGGCGACCACTTTTGAACCACAACTCCATCTGGAGCGAGATCCCATGAGCACCATCGAAGAACGCGTCAAGAAAATCGTCGTCGAACAGCTTGGCGTCAAGGAAGATGAAGTCACCAACAGCGCATCGTTCGTCGATGACCTGGGCGCTGACTCGCTGGACACCGTCGAGCTGGTGATGGCCCTGGAAGAAGAATTCGAGTGCGAGATCCCGGACGAAGAAGCCGAGAAGATCAGCACCGTGCAGGCCGCCATCGACTACATCACGGCCCACGTCAAGGCCTGATGTCAGACGGCAGTGCGCGCGGGTCTCCGCTCGCCGCGCACCGCACCCCATGGGGCCGCAGTTGCGGCCCCGTGTGTTTGAGCATCACACCGAAGCAAACCGTGTTACCCGATTGAACCTTCGGGTCAGGAGAATCAGCAATGAAGCGTCGCGTCGTCGTAACCGGCCTGGGTATCGTCTCGCCGTTGGGCAATGATCTGGCCAGCAGCTGGGAAGGCATCACCCAGGGTCGTTCGGGCATCGGTCCGCTGACCAACGTTTCTGATGCCTACCTGGACCGGTTCACCACCAAGATTGCAGGTGAGGTCAAGGGCTTTGACATCACCGCCGACAACGAACTGTTCGGCAAGTACCGGGTCAGCGGCAAGGATGCCAAGAAGATGGACCCGTTCATCCATTACGGCCTCGGTGCCTCGTTCATGGCCCTGCACGACTCGGGCCTGGAGATCACCGACGCCAATGCCGAGCGCATCGGCGCCATCGTCGGCGCCGGCATCGGCGGCCTGCTCGGTATCGAAGAGCAGACCATCGAGTTCCATGAGGGCAAGAAGATCTCGCCCTTCTACGTGCCCAAGACCATCATCAACATGCTGCCGGGCCAGCTGAGCATCATCGCCGGCCTGAAGGGGCCGTCGTTCTCGGCGGTGTCGGCGTGCGCGACCTCGAACCATTCGATCGGCACCGCGATGCGTATGATCCAGTACGGCGACGCCGACGTGATGGTGGTGGGTGGTGCCGAACGTGGCTCGTCGCCGACCGCCGTGGGTGGCTTCTGCGCGATGAAGGCGATGAGCACCCGCAACGACGCCCCGGAACAGGCCTCGCGCCCGTGGGACAAGGACCGTGACGGCTTCGTGCTGGGCGACGGCGCCGGCATCCTGATCCTGGAAGAGTACGAGCACGCCAAGGCCCGTGGCGCGAAGATCTACTGCGAACTGGCCGGCTTCGGCGCCAGCTCCGACGCGTACCACATGACTGCGCCGAGCGAGAACGGCGAAGGTGCCGCGCGCTGCATGGTCATGGCGATGAAGGACGCCGGCGTGACCCCCGAACAGGTGGGTTACCTCAACGCGCATGGCACGTCCACGCCGCTGGGTGACCTGGGCGAGACCATGGCGATGAAGACCGCTTTCGGCGACCACGCCTACAAGATGATGGTCAGCTCCACCAAGTCGATGACCGGCCACCTGCTGGGCGCGGCCGGCGGCGTGGAAGCGATCTTCTCGGTGATGGCGCTGCAGGACAACGTCATTCCGCCGACCATCAACCTGCAGCAGCCGGGCGAAGGCTGCGACCTGGACTACGTGCCCAACGAAGCACGCCAGGCCAAGGTTGACGTGGTGATGTCCAATGGCTTCGGCTTCGGCGGCACCAACGGCACGCTGATCTTCAAGCGCGTCTGACCGGGTTGTAGCGTCGGGCCATGCTCGACTGAACGTGCATTACGCACGAGGAGGCCGCCGCAAGGCGGCTTCCGTGCATCTGAATCCCTGAACTGGCCATCATGACCCACGCACCGCTGATCCACCCGCTGCCGCACCCGATCGATCTGCTGGCCCTGCAGCAGCACGACCCGGCACGCTTCCCGCTGCTGATGGAATCCACCGCCTCGGGCACCGCCCAGGGCCGCTGGAGCCTGCTGCTGGCCGCGCAGGGCGATTGCCTGCGGCTGGATGCCGACGGCCAGGTGCGCGACCTGCAGGGTGCCGTGCAGCCCGGCACGTTCCTGCAGGCGCTGGATCGCGCCTGGCAGCACGAACGCCTGCCGCACGACGGCAGCCACAGCCTGCCGTTCCGCGGCGGCTGGGCGTTGATGCTGGACTACGAAGTGGCCAGCCAGATCGAACCGGTGCTGCCGGCGCGCGCGCGCGAGGACGGCCGCTCGACCGCGCTGGCGCTGCGCTGCCCGGCCGCCGTGCTGCATGACCATCACAACGACGCCAGTTTCATCATCGCCGAAGCCGGTGAGCAGGCCCTGCTGGAGGCGCTGGTGACCTTGGCGTCGCAGGCACTGCCGGAGGCCGGGCAGGGCTGGCAGCCGCCGCAGTCGGTGGGCGAGGATGCGCCGCAGCGCTTCACCGACGGCGTGCGCCGGGTGATCGACTACCTGCGTGCCGGCGATGTGTTCCAGGTGAACCTGTCGCGGCGCTGGAGCGCGCAGTTCGCCGCGCCGGTCAGCCCGCAGGCGCTGTACGCGCAGCTGCGCCGTGCCAACCCGGCACCGTTCGCCGGTTTGTTCAGCGCGCACGGCCGCCACGTGGTCAGCTCCTCGCCGGAGCGGCTGGTGTCGGTGCATGCCGGCCACGCGCAGACGCGTCCGATTGCCGGCACGCGTCCGCGCTTCGAGGGCGACGATGATGCCGCGCGCATCCAGGAGCTGGTCGGCCACCCGAAGGAGCGTGCCGAGCACGTGATGCTGATCGACCTGGAACGCAATGACCTGGGCCGCATCTGCCTGCCCGGTACCGTGGTGGTCGATGAGCTGATGACCGTGGAGAGCTACGCGCATGTGCACCACATCGTCAGCAACGTCAGCGGCCACCTGCGTCCGGAGGTCACGCCCGGCGAGGTGATCGCCGCCACGTTCCCGGGCGGCACCATCACCGGCTGCCCCAAGGTGCGCTGCATGCAGATCATCAGCGAGCTGGAGCAGGTGCCGCGCGGTGCCTACACCGGCGCGTTCGGCTGGCTGAACCGCGATGGCGACCTGGACCTGAACATCCTGATCCGTACCGCCGAAGTGGATGGCCACGAGGTGAGCTTCCGCACCGGTGCCGGCATCGTGGTTGATTCGGACCCGGACAAGGAACTGGACGAGACCCGCGCGAAGGCCCGCGGCCTGCTGCGCGCGCTCGGCCAGCAGGGGTAGTGCCGGGCGCTGGCCGGCAACGCCATTCCCCCACGGTGGGTGCCGACCGTTGGTCGGTACGGAGTCCTCCATGGCCATTCATCCACGCATGGCGTGGATCTACTGATCGCCGCGCCAGGCATGGATTGTGGTGGGTGCCGACCGTTGGTCGGCACGGCGACGCCACCCCGGTCATGACCCCGATCCACCGGCACGGTATCCTGCACGACGGAATCGAGTTCAGAGGTAGTCCATGGCGGGAGCCAAGCGCGGGTGTCTGTTCGTGGTAACGCTGGTGGTGGTGCTGGCCGCCGTCGTGGCCGGCGCGGGCGCGTGGTTCTTCTACCAGCAGACCCGCTTCGCCGATGCCCCGATCACCCCGACCGCCGAGAGCGTGGTCATCGCCAGCGGCGATGGCATGAACAGCGTGCTGCGCAAGCTGCGCGAAGCCGGCGTGGACGAGGGCCAGGACACCCAGTGGCAGCTGCTGGCGCGCCAGCTCGATGCCGCCGGCAAGCTGAAGGTGGGCGAGTACGCGCTGAGTGATGACCTGACCCCGCGCGAACTGCTGCTGCGCATGCGCGCCGGCAAGGTGCTGCAGCACCGCGTCACGATTGTCGAGGGCTGGAACATCCGCCAGCTGCGTGCCGCGCTCAAGCGCGCCGAACCGCTGCTGCACACCACCGACACGCTTGATGACGCCGCGCTGATGCAGCACCTCGGCTTCGGTGGCCAGCATCCGGAAGGCCGCTTCCTGCCGGAGACCTACGTCTACCAGCGCGGCGACAGCGATCTGGACGTGCTCAAGCGCGCCCACGCCGCAATGGAAAAGGCGCTGGACGAGGCCTGGGAAAGCCGCGCGCCGGACCTGCCGATCAACACGCCCTACGAACTGCTGACGCTGGCCTCGATCATCGAAAAGGAAACCGCGCTGGCCAGCGAGCGCCCGCAGATTGCCGGGGTGTTCATGCGCCGCCTGAAGATCGGCATGCGCCTGCAGACCGACCCGACCGTGATCTACGGCCTCGGTGCTGCGTATGACGGCAACATCCGCCGTCGCGACCTGACCACCGACACCCCCTACAACACCTACACCCGTGCCGGCCTGACCCCGACCCCGATCGCCATGCCCAGCCGTGACGCGCTGATGGCGGCCGCACAGCCGGCGCCGGGCGACGCGCTGTACTTCGTCGCCGTGGGCGATGGCAGCGGCGCGCACGTGTTCTCGCCCAGCCTGGACCAGCACAACGCCGCCGTGGCGCGCTACCTGCAGCAGCTGCGCCAGCAACGTACCCAGGAGACCCCGGCGCAATGAGTCCCGCGCTGCTTCGCCACCCGCGTTTCGTCAGCCTGGAAGGCGGCGAGGGCGCGGGCAAGACCACCGCCATCAATGCCATCCGTGAGTGCCTGCGCGGCCACGGCCACGAGGTGGTGCTGACCCGTGAACCCGGCGGCACGCCACTGGCCGAGCGCATCCGCGGCCTGGTGCTGAAACCCGATGCCGAGATCGCCGCCGAACCGCTCAGCGCCGAAGCCGAGCTGCTGCTGGTATTCGCCGCGCGCGCGCAGCACGTGCGCCAGGTGATCCAGCCAGCACTGCAGCGCGGCGCCTATGTGCTGAGCGATCGTTTCACCGATTCCAGCTATGCCTACCAGGGCGGTGGCCGTGGCCTGGATCCGCAGTGGATTGCCGATCTGGAGCGTCGCGCGGTCGGCCTGTTGCCGGGGCTGACCCTGCTGCTGGACGTGGACGTGGCCATAGGCCGCGCGCGCGCCAACGGCCGTGACCTGTGGCCGGACCGCATCGAGAGCGAGCAGGACGATTTCTTCCAGCGCGTGCGCGAAGTGTTCCGCAGCCGCGCACAGCAGGACCCGCAGCGCTTTGCGTTGATCGACGCCGGCCAGGTGCAGGAACGCGTGGCCGCCGACGTGGTCGCGCGTGTCGAGCGCTGGCTGCAGGGCGGGGAGGGCGCATGAGTACCTTTTCACCGTGGCAGCAGCGCGCGTTCGAGCAGACGGTGGCCGCGCTCGACGCCGGTCGCCTCGGTCATGGCCTGCTGATCTGCGGTCCGGCCGGGCTGGGCAAGCATGAGGTGGCGCTGGCGTTGGCCGACCACGTGCTGGCGCAGGGCGATGCAGCCCACGCCACGCGCACGCGCCAGCTGATCGCAGCGGGTACACACCCGGACCTGCAGCTGGTCAGCTTCATTCCGAACAAGAGCGGCGACAAGCTGCGCACCGAGATCGTGATCGAGCAGGTGCGCGAGATCACCGACAAGCTGGCGCTGACCCCACAGTACGGCGTGGCGCAGGTGGTGATCGTCGACCCGGCCGATGCGATCAACCGCTCGGCGGCCAACGCACTGCTGAAGACGCTGGAAGAGCCGCAGCCCGGCCGCTACCTGTGGCTGATCAGCAGCGACCCGGCACGCTTGCCGCAGACCATCCGCAGCCGCTGCCAGCGCCTGGAATTCAAGTTGCCGCCGCCGCACGAAGCACTGGCCTGGCTGCAGCAGCAGGGCCATAGCGAGGCATCGGCGCGCGAAGCGCTGGACGCCGCCCGCGGCCATCCCGGCCAGGCCGACAACTGGCTGCGCGAAGACGGCCTGAGCCTGCGCCGCGAAGTCGGTCGAGATCTGGAACAGCTGGTCACCGGCAAGACCGGCGCGGTGGAGCTGGCGCAGAAGTGGTGCGGTGACGACAACGCGGCGCTGCGCCTGCGCTTTGCCGCCGACCTGGCACTGGCCCAGGCCAGCACCGATGCCTTGACCACGCCGGAGCGATTGCACAAGCTTGCAGCCTGGTTCGATGCGGCCAACCGCACCCGCGACCTGCTGCGCACCACGGTGCGTGCAGACCTTGCGGTGGTCGAGTTGCTGCTGGCTTGGAACAAGGTGAACGAGCGGCCTGCCGGAAGGGGAAATCGATGAGTGCCAGCAACGCCCGCCAGGGCATCCTGTCCCTGGCCGTGAAGGACAAAGCCGCGCTGTACAGCGCGTACATGCCGTTCGTGAAGAATGGCGGCATCTTCGTGCCCACGCCCAAGCGCTACTTCCTGGGCGACGAGGTGTTCCTGCTGCTGACCCTGCCCGATTCCAGCGAGCGCCTGCCGGTGGCCGGCAAGGTGATCTGGGTGACCCCGGCAGGCGCGCAGGGCAACCGCACCGCCGGCATCGGCGTGCAGCTGGCCGATGGTGCCGAAGGCGAGGGCGTGCGCCACAAGATCGAGACCCTGCTGGCCGGGCTTACCGGCTCGGACAAGCCGACCCATACGATGTGATTCCGGTAGCGCCGGGCCATGCTCGGCGGAACCACCGAAACACGCGTACCCCGCTGTTCTGTAGAGCCGAGCCATGCTCGGCTGCACATCCCGAGACACCCGTGAACACGAATGTGAAAAAGTGTTGACGGCCTCTGAAAAGCCCCTATAATGAGCGGCTCAGCAACACACCGGGCGGTTAGCTCAGCGGTAGAGCATTGCCTTCACACGGCAAGGGTCACAGGTTCGATCCCTGTACCGCCCACCATGTTGCAGAACGAAAGAAGCCTCCAGAAATGGGGGCTTTTTTGTTACCAGCGATCCAGCAGGATCAGCTGGAAGCACACGCCCTTTCAGCCGTGCCGCTCCAGCAGCTCGCGCGCGATCATCGCCGTGGCATCCAGCAGGTCATGGCCGCTACCCGCCTGCACCACCACCGCCAATAGGCTACGGCCCACCTCGGCATTGCCGCTGGTCAGTTCCATCTCGCCCTCAAAGCACAGATCGGCCAACCATTCATGGGCCTGCTGCAGCCCGCGCTTGCGGACGCGGCGGAACTCCGCGAGCAGCTTCGCCTGGCCGGCCTCCTGCTCACCGTCGGCCAGCAGGCCGATGGCACCGCCGTGCGCCGCGCGCCAGAGGGCCGGTAGCGGGCGACCGTTCGCGTCCACCACGTCCGGCGAGAACTGCGCGCAGTACATTTCGTAGCGCTTGCCCGCTGTGCTGCGGGGCACGATGCCGGCTTCGGCCAGCAGGCGTTCGGCTTCATCCAGTGTGCTGAACTTCAAGCGCAGCAGTGCAGGGCGGCTCAGCTGTTGTGCCAGCGCGTGCTGGTTGGCGGCGAACCAGACGTTCCAGCCCACGGTTGCGCGGCCTTCCAGTGCGGCCTTGAAGTATTCCAGGTGTTCGGCGTCCATTGCGGTCTCCTGCGCTCACTGCGCGATTGTAGCGGGAGCGTATCCGGGCCGGTCAGGCGTCGCCGCCGGAGAGGCAATGATGTGCCTCGCGCACCAGTTGTCGGGCGGCCACGATCAGTCCGTCGATATGGAAGGCGCCCAACTGTTCGTCCGGGCCACCTTCGTTGCGCGCATGGTCGGCGGCCTGCAGCAGGTCGAGCAATGCGCCGAGGCCAGATAGCGAGCGGCGCAACGAAGCGTGATTGCTGGCGCCGAGGGTGAGGCTGATGCACGGCTGTCCGTCATCACCGTCGGCCTGGTTGATCGCATTGAGACGGGCGAAGAAAGTGGGCAGCTGCGCGGACAAATTCTGCGCGTCCAGGGCGCACTCGATCTCGCGTGCGAGGTCCCCGGGCACGTCGGCTGCGACGTCGCCGATAAGCGCGTGCAGGCGGGGATGGACGGCGGTGCGGTTGGTCATGGCGAAACCCTCAGTGGCGTAAGGCCACCTTCCGGAGTGAAGGTGGCGGACGGTGCGGGTTGGCGTACCAAGGCAAACGAACTCCCATCGAGAAGAAGGCCTGGCGGATCTGTCGATCCCCACGCACCGGCCGCCATTGAAGGCAATCGGTGCATTCTCTCTGCTGCGACGTAAACCGCAGCGATGGGTGTTCATTCGTTTATTCGAGACGCCAATCCCGGCCAAGGCGTCTTGCCTCGGCGCGGGGATCTTCAAGCCGGGCAATCACATCGGTCTGTAAGGAAAATTCTCAACTGTCCCTAGGCAGGCCAGACGTTCTCCGATGTGTGTCGTTCGACACGCGCGAGTAGTGCGGCCCATCACTGATGGCGCGCATCGCCGCCCCTACCGACCGTGCACAAGACGACTCCAGAGCGGCGCCGCCATGGCAATCGCGTCACCCCGCGTGGCGGAGGCGGGACCATGCCACGCATGGAGCCAGAGGGTTCCATCCCTGCGCTGTCCCGCGGCCCCGGGCAGGCGTAGTCTCAGCCTGTCGTCGTACCCATCCACTCTGGAGTGCCACCATGCCGCTTGCCCGCATCGATCTCCGCAAAGGTAAATCCGCCGACTACCTGCAACGCGTCGGCGAAACCATCTACCAGGCCATGCGCGCGGTGGGCGTTCCGGAAAACGACCGCTTCCAGATCTTCCAGGAACACGCGCCCGGCACGTTGATCTACGACCCCGGCTACTTGGGCGTGGATCGCACCGACGACTTCATCTGCATCCAGATCACCTGGAACGAAGGGCGCACGCTCGAGCAGAAAAAGGCGTTGTACGCCGGCATCGCCGATGGACTGTATGCGGCGGTGGGCATCCGCCGCGAGGATGTGTTCATCAATCTGGTGGAAGTGAAGAAGGAGAACTGGTCGTTCGGGAACGGTCAGGCGCAGTACGTGAGTTGATGCGGGAACGGTGTCAGCGCCTGATGCGGCTGGGTCAGGCCATGCGCGGCGACGCCTGCTGTTGTGCCTGTTGCTCGTCCTGCGCCAGCCGACTTGCGTCGCGGGATTGCTGCTGCACATTGGCCTGCTGATACAGCGTATCCGCGTCGCCCTGCTGCGTATCGAGCAGGGACAGGCGCTGGCGATTGGCGGCTGGGTCCGGCGAGGCGGTGTCGCCGCTGCGATGCAGGAATACGTAGCCGGGTGCCTCGGCGGTGCTGTTTGAACTGAATGCCACCTGCAGCGTGTCCTTTTCGCTGAAGCCGGCCTGCACCGCCGCGTGGGTCAGATGGCCGGCCAGTCGTTCGTGCTCCTGTCCGGGGGGCAGTCCCTGCTGTTCGCTGGCCTGGGCGAGTGCGGTACGCACTTTCTGGTCCAAGGCATGAAGGCTGTGCCCCGGTGCGCGCGCGTCCGCAGCCAGACGCTCGCCCAAGGGGCCATCAATGCCATCGGTTTCGCTGAGCAGACGCTGCTTCAAGCTGCGCTCGGGCAGGGGATGAGTGGTGGTGCGGTTGAGTTCGCTGTTGGGGAAGGGCGGCTCAATGCTGTCCACGCCATGGATGTTGCGCAGCGGACGATAGCCGTCCTTGCCCTGTGACTGGACGCCCAGCGGAATGCGGACGTCTGGCAGCAATTGGCCAACAGGGCCGCCGATGCTGTTCACGTCCAGGCTGTGCTTGCGCTGGATGCCGGCATGATTCAATGCGCCCCAGGCGAAGTCCACACAGTTGTGGCGCACGTCGGCATAGTGCTTGCTGAAGCCGTGCGCCACTGGATCGTCGCCGAACGCCTTGAGCTTGTTGTACTGGGCTTCGGTGATTTCCAGAGAGCGCGTGTAATGCGGGTTCTTGTAGGTCTTTGCATCGCTGTCCACGATGTCGCCCGGTCCGTTCATGCTGCCGTGCTCGATCGGTGCAAAGCCGTAGCTCGCCGGATCTTTTCCCGGTGCTCGCAGGACGTAGAACATGTGCCCCGGCCCGGATGTCTGCGGGGAACCATCCGGATTACGCAGCGGCTGCTGCGTTACCGGGTCGAGAAGCGGTGTTCCCGGCGCCGCAATGACGATATCGACGATGTAGCGTGGCTTGTCCATGTGCGTGTGATCCTCCTGGAAGGTGTACGAAGGCGCTGCGCTACTTGGCGAGCGGACGCGATTCGTGAATCAGTATCCTGGCGCTTGCGCCACGAAGCGGTGCGATGTCTTCAACCGTGCTGATCTGGACCCGATAGCGGCTATGCGCCTGCAACGGCAGCAACGCGACATGGAGTCGATAGGCCCCGTCGCTGCCTCGTTGGGTCTGAGCGTAGTTCAGTCCCGCATCGCGGTGCCAGTCTGGCAGTGGCTGGCCAGATTGCGACTGTGCGATCTGGTAGGCGTCGGGGCTTGCCAGCGACTGCCACGTGCCGCCGGACCATTGCTGAAGTCCAACGCGTAAAGGAATGTGCAGGTCGCGCGGAGAAGCAGCATCTGGCGACGGGGAGACGTGCTGCAGATCCAGCTCCACCGCATATGTACGGTAGCTGGCAAAATTGCGCGCCGTGGTTTCGAACTCGAACTGCACCTGCTGGCCAGGCGCGTCCACGGCGATGGGTTGTGAGAGTTCCAGCGGCTCTGGCGGTGGGGGCGGCCCGTTGTCGGCGCAGGCGGCAAGCAGCGCGGTCAGGCCGAGCAGGCAGATGCGCTGCCGGTGCTTGATGCGGGTGGTCATGCGGATTCCTCTGGCTCCTTGCCGTGGCCAATTGAACCCTAACGTTGGCGAGGCAGAGCCCGCAAGCGCAGAGACCGCGGTGCGGTCCATTCACATGTCGCCGCGCGAGGCGAGCCCCTGCGTCACCGTGTCGCAGGGGGCAAACCCTGAACGCGGTCCAAGGTTGACCGTGGCCCCGTAGAATGGCGGCGTGCGTCATTCTGTCCTCCACCGCCGGTTCCAGGCCCTGGCTTGGCTTGCCATGCTGCTGGTGCTGCTCGCCCCGCTGGTGAGCCGCTGGCTGGCGCATGGTCACGTGGCTGCCGCGGCACCGGTGGCAGCCATGGACCACGCAATGCACGCAGAGCATGCGCAGCACGCGATGGAAGGCCATCACGACCATCACGCGATGGCGATGTCGCACGGCGAGACCGCAAAGAAGCCGCCCGCCGATCCGCATGCCGATCATGAGATGGGCGTGGACTGCGATTACTGCCTGATCGCTGCACGGCTGATCGCCCTGCTGGTGGCGGCCGTGCTGCTGTTGGCGCCGATGTCACCGGTGTGCCGCGCGTTGCGCGGTGCCGTGCAGGCGTTGCCGCAACGGATCAGCGGCACATTGGGCGCGCGTGGGCCGCCGGCACTGATGGCTGCCTGAGCCGCACGCGCGCTGCATTGAACGTTCTTCCATGAGGTTGCCGGCCACGGCCGGTGCCCGCACGCGCGTGTTTGTCCCTTTCTGATTGCTGCCCTGCCATTGCGGGGTGGCCTTGCATGCCGTGAACAAATGAAAACGAACCCCAACTCCGCGCGCCTGCGCCGGGCGACGCTGCCTGTCGCTTGCGCGCTGCTGCTGCACTCCGCTTCTGCCCTTGCTGCCGACGTGGCACCCCCGACCACGCTGGATGCCGTACGCGTGATCGATACCCGCAGAGGCGAGCTGTCCTCCACCGCCAGCGCCGGCTCTGCATTGGGCCTGAGCGTGCTGCAGACACCTGCCAGCCTGACGGTGATTTCGCGCGAACAACTGGAGCAGCGCGGCGACAGCAACCTCAACGATGCGATCAGCCGGGCGGGTGCGATCAGTGCCATGCCGCACCCGGGCAACGGCTTGAGCGCGCTTTCCAGCCGTGGCTTCACCGACGGTGCTTCGGTGATGCGGCTGTACGACGGGCTGCGCCAGTACGGCGGCGTCGGCATCACCTTCCCGTTCGATACCTGGTCGATCGAGCGCATCGAAGTGCTGCGCGGGCCGGCCTCGGTGATCCATGGCGATGGTGCGATCGGCGGGGTGATCAACATCGTGCCGAAGAAGCCGTCGCGCGGTGCCATCGAGAACGAGATCAGCGTGACCGTGGGCAGCGAGGATACCGCGCGGCTGGGCTTCGGCAGTGGTGGCGCGCTGGCGCCCGGGCTGGCCTACCGGCTGGATGTGAGTGGCAACTACAGCGGTGGCTGGGTCGACCGTGGCCGCAACAACGATGCGACGTTCTCCGGTGCGTTGCTGTGGCAGGCTCGCCCGGACCTGCAGCTGACGCTCACCCATGCGCAGGGCTACCAGCAACCGATGCGCTACTTCGGCACGCCGCTGGTCGAGGGCCGCCAGCTGGAGGCGCTGCGCCACCGCAACTACAACGTGGACGACAGCGAAATCCGCTTCCGCGACCGCTGGACGCAGCTCGATGCGCAGTGGACGCCGAACGCGAACGTTGACTGGCGCACGCGCCTCTACCAGATCGACAGCCAGCGCGATTGGCGCAACGCCGAGGCCTATGTCTACAACCCGCGAACCGGGTTGGTCGACCGCTCGGGTAACACCCAGATCACCCACAACCAGGACCAGACGGGGCTGACCTCGACGCTGCGCGCGCAGGGCAATGTGGGCGCTTGGGCGAACAGCTTCGCGGTGGGCCTGGACGCCAACCGCGCGCACTTCAAGCACACCAATAACACCTATGCCGGCAGCTCGGGCCCGGTCGATCCGTTCGATCCTGTCCCGGGGCAGTTCGCCAGCGATGCGCCGAACCTGCCGCGCTATCGCAACCGTGCCGAGCAGTACGCGCTGTTCGTGGAAGACCGGCTGGCACTGAGCGAGCGCTGGTCGGTGCTGGCTGGCCTGCGCCACGACCGCGCGCGCATTGATCGCACCGATCTGATCAGCGGCCAGAATGCGTTCTCGAAGACCTACAGCAGCACCGGCTGGCGTGCAGGTACGGTGTTCGCGCTGCAGCCGACGCTGAGCCTGTATGCGCAGTACTCGCAGGCGGTGGACCCGATCAGTGGCCTGTTGATGATCAGCCCGGCCAACGGAGCATTCGATCTGGCCAAGGGCCGACAGATCGAGGTGGGCCTGAAGCAGGCCTTCGACGGCGGCGAGTGGACGCTGGCGGCGTACCGCATCCGCAAGACCGGGCTGCTCAGCCGCGATCCGCTGGTGCCGGATCGCCGGGTACAGGTGGGCGCGCAGACCTCGCGCGGTATCGAGGCGTCGCTGAACTGGAACGTCGCACCGCGTTGGTCGCTCGATGCCAACGCGACGGTGCTGAAGGCCGAGTTCGAGGACTTCCTGGAAACCACCGGTTCGCCGGCGGTGCTGGTATCGCGTGATGGCAACGTGCCGCCGAACGTAGCCGAGCGCCTGGCCAGTGCGTGGCTCAGCTGGCAATTCGCACCGGACTGGAGTGCGGCGGGTGGCGTGCGCTACGTCGGCAAGCGCTACGCCGATAACGCCAACACGCTGGAGCTGCCCGGCTACAGTACCACCGACCTGGCGTTGACCTGGCAGGCGGCACCGCGCACGCGGCTATCCGCCCGGCTGTTCAACGTGTTCGACAAGGCGTACTACGCCACCGCGTACTACACCAGCACCCAGTGGCTGCTGGGGGCGGACCGGCGCGTCGAATTCACCGTCGACCATCGCTTCTGAGGGCGCTGGCGATGTCGCTGCGATCCACCGCCAAGCGCTGGACCTACCTGGTGCATCGTTGGCTGGGCATCGGCGGATGCCTGCTGATGCTGCTGTGGTTCGTCAGCGGCATGGTGATGCTGTTCATTGGTTACCCGAAGCTGACACCCGGTGAGCGGCTGGCGGCATTGCCAGTGCTGGGCGAGGCCCGCGACCTGCAGGGGCTGTCTGTACTGCCGGCTGCTCTGCAGGCCGAGCCAGAGGCCGTGGCGCTGACCACGCTGCGTGGCGAGCCCGCCTATGTGGTGCGTAGTGGCCGCCACGTGGGGGCCTGGTCTGCATACACCGGTCAGGCGCTGCTGCCGGTGTCGGCACAGCGCGCCGAAGCGTCCGCTGCACAGTTCGCCGTAGGCCCGGCCTTCGTGGGAGCGATGCGCGTGGACGAGGACCGCTGGACGCATTCGCGCGCTCTGGATGCGCATCGGCCGCTGTATCGCGTCGAGGTGGGCGGTGAGCAACCGGGCGACCTGTATGTGTCTTCGCGTACCGGCGAAGTGGTGCTGGACGCCCCGCATGTGCAGGAGCGCTGGAACTACGTGGGTGCCTGGCTGCACTGGTTGTATTTCCTGCGCATGCAGTCGGTGGACCCGGTGTGGACGTGGGTGGTGATCGTGCTGTCCGCACTGTGCACGCTGGCGGCGGTCAGCGGCGTCGTGGTGGGTGTGTGGCGCTGGCGTTTCCGTGGCCACTATCGTTCCGGTGCGAAGACGCCGTATGTCGAACCGTGGATGCGCTGGCACCATCTGATCGGATTGTGTGCTGCGGCCTTCGTGTTCACCTGGATCTTCAGCGGCCTGATGTCGATGAATCCATTGGGCGTCTTCAGCAGCACGCGGGAGGCGATCGATGTTGAGCACTACCGTGGCGGCGCGGTGGCGGTGGACGGTGCGCTGGGTGATCCTGACACGCTTCTGGCAGTGGCCGAAGCCGCGCGCTTTCAGCCGGTGGAGATTCAGTGGCGACGGATCAGTGGTGAACTGTTTGCGGTGCTGCTGGACGGGCAGGGTCATACTCGCATCGTGTCCGGCAGCAATGGGCATCTGCAGGTTACGCGGTTGCTGCCGGCAGCTTGGCTGCAGCAGAAGGTGCGTGCGTTGTCCGATGCCCCGATGCAGGGCTTCGTGGTGCAGCATGCAGCGGATGCGTACTTCTATCCGCGTGCGCCCGAGGCCATGAATGGTGCAGCGGTACGCCGCTTCCCGGTGGCCGTGGTGGACTTCGGTGATGCCGAGGCGACGCGCGTCTATCTCGACCTGGCTACGGGCGATCCGTTGCTGACGATGGGTCATCGCGAGCGGGTGGGGCGCTGGTTGTTCTACTTCCTGCACAGCTGGGATCTGCCTGCGATGCTGCGCCAGGAAGGTGTCCGGTTGGCGGTGTTGCTGCTGCTGAGCGCTGCTGGCACCGCGCTGTGTGCCACGGCGACGGTGATCGGCTACCGGCGCGCGCGGATGAAGCTGCGCCGCAGGCGGCGTTGATGCGCCGCGCTACACCTGCAGCCAACGCGTGGACACGGCCACCAGCAACAAGGCCGTGGCCACGCCGATGAACGCGGTGATCAGGCCGAAATGATCTGCGGCGAAGCCGATCAGCGCCGGCCCGGCAAGGATGCCGGCAAAGCCGAGCGTGGACACGGCAGTGATCGCCAGTGCGCCGGGCATGCGGGTCTGGTGGCCGGCCAGCGAGAACAGTGCGGGGGCGATGTTGGCGCAACCGAGGCCGACCAGCACATAGCCCGCCAGCGACGCCTGCCACGGCGTGACCAGGGTCAGCACCAGTACGCCCGCGGCGGCGAGCAACGCGCCGAACACGATCGCGCGCTGGCGGGCCACGCGTGCCACCAGTGCATCGCCGAACAGGCGCGCGACGGTCATCGTCAGGGTGAAGGTCACATAGCCGATGCCGGCGAGGCTGGCATCGACGCGGCGCACGTCGCTGAGAAACACCGCGCTCCAGTCGAGCATCGCACCTTCGCCGAGGAAGGCGACGAACGCCAGCACGCCGATGAACAGCACGATGCCGTGCGGCAGGACCAGCATGGGCATGTCATGCGGCATGCGTTCGCTGTGCCAGTACGCCGCTGACAGCAGCATCACCAGCAGCATGGCACCAACGCCGACCAGCACGGATACCAAGGGAGGCAGATGGGCAGACAGTAGCACGGTCATGGTGGCCGCGCCGAGGAAGCCGCCGATGCTGAAGAAGGCATGGAAGCCGGACATCATCACGCGCCGTGCTTCGCGCTCGACAATGACCGCCTGAACGTTCATCGTGCAGTCCATCGCGCCCACGGCGGCGCCGAACACGAACAGAACCAGCCCGAGTGTCCAGGCCGAAGCGGCCAGGGCCAGGCTGGGCACGGTCAGGCAGATCAGCAGACTGCTGGCCACCATCACCCGGCGGCAACCGAGGCGCGCGGCCAGCACACCGGACAACGGCATCGCCAGCAGCGAACCGGCACCGAGGCAGAGCAGCACCAGCCCCAGCGTGGCGTCATTGATCCCGGTGCGTGCCTTGGCGAACGGCACCAGGGTGGCCCACAGCGCGGTGGCGAAGCCGGGAATGAAGAACGCAGCGCGGGTCGCGTGCTGTTCGGCACGCGCGCGGTTGGCAACGGACATGAGCGGTACGGTCAGGGCGGAGTGGGGTGTACCGCGATGCCTGCGGCGCGGAAGCGTGCCGCCAGCGCCGGCGGGGCCGAGGTGGTGAGCACCAGGTCGTCGATCTCGTCGAGGCTGGCAATCTGCCAGTTGCCGCGTGCACCGAGCTTTTCAGTCGTGGCGGCGACGATGACGCGGCTGCTGCACGCGACCATCGCGCGCTTCAGCTTGGCCTCTTCTGCATCCATTGCCCATACACCAGTATCGCCGTCCACCGCGCAGGGGCCGGGCAGGTACACGTCGGCGCGCAGGCGCTGCACCTGGCCCAGTGCTTCTGCGCCGACCGCACCGCCGCCGCTGGCCAAGCGGCCGCCGATCAGCTGCACCAGGGTGCCTTCAAGCGTGCTGGCGGCGGTGGCGATCTGCGGGGCATTGGTGATCACGGTCAGCCCGAGAGCGGGCGGCAGCTGCTGGGCGATCGCCAGGTTGGTTGAACCGGCATCGAGCAGTACAACCTGATTGGGTTGCAGCAACGCGCACACGCGTGCGGCCAGCTCGGCCTTGTCGCCGCGGTCGCGGGTCAGGCGCTCGCGCAGCGGGCGTTCCTTGGGCGGCGGCAGCACGGCGCCGCCGTAGACACGCTGGCACAGGCCCTGTGCGGCCAGCTCGCGCAGGTCGCGGCGGATCGAATCTTCGGAGACGGCATAGCGGCGCGCCAGTTCGGCAGCGACCACGCGGCCCTGCTGGCGCAGCTCCTCAAGGATCTGCCGGGTGCGCTGGGCGGGGAGGGGGCTGGGGTCTGAGCTCATGCCATAAGTCTGCACGTTCGTGCATTAACGTGCAACACCGTGCATCCGGTATTGGGGGGCACGGGGCGGCTGGACTGCCGGTGAATCCGCCCGCGCCCACGTCTATGGATCGCCCTCGCGGCCCGGCATGATGGCGGGACTCCTGGCATGGAATCCCTGATGTCCCACACCGTTCACCGCAAGCTGCGCATCGGCGCGGACCAGTACACCGGCCAGAAAGTGGTCGATCAGCAGTTCCACGAGTGCGATTTTTCCGGCGTGGACCTGACCGGCACCGAGTTCATCAACTGCAGTTTCTACGATGCCGACAGCCGTACCGGCTGCCGCTTCAATGGCGCCACGCTGAAGGAAGCCAGCTTCCGCAGCTGCGACATCAGCATGTGCCACTTCAATTTCGTCAAGGCATTGGGCCTGGAAATCAGCGAGTGCCGCGCGCAGGGCGCGGATTTCAGCGGCGCCAGCTTCATGAACCAGATCACCCCGCGCAGCGGGTTCTGCAGCGCCTTCATCAAGAAGTCGAACCTGCGCTATGCCAATTTCTCGCGGGTGACGCTGGAGAAATGCGAACTGTGGGAAAACCGCTGGGACGGTGCAAACGTGAGCGGCGCCAGCTTCGCTGGCTCGGACCTGTCCGGTGGCCAGTTCGAGGGTGTCGATTGGAACAGCGCCAACTTCACCGACTGTGACCTGACCCACTCGGAGCTGGGTGAGCTGGACCTGCGCAGCACCAACCTGCGTGGCGCCACGCTGGATCTGCAGCAGGTGGCGCTGTTGATGCAGCGCATCGGCATCACCGTGGTGCCGTAGGCTTCACCCGGCGTACGCCACCCAGCCCCTGAAGCTGAAGCCTGCATAGAACAGCTCCACGCCGTCGAAGCCGGCCTCCTGCAGCAGCGCCACTTCCTGTTCGGGCGCCAGCAGTGGCAGTCGCTCGGCAATGGCGTCGATCGCGCGCTGTGCATCGGCGTGGGCAACACCCGAGGCTTCGGCGAACGCGGCGTAGCGCTGCAACCAGCGCAGCTTGCCGTCCGGATCCTGCGGCATGCTGTGGTGGGCCACCACCAGCGGCGCGCCGGGCTGCAGGCGCCTGTGCAGCTCGCGCAGCGTGTGCAGGCGCTGCGCGGCATCGAGGAAGTGCAGGGTCAGCAGGCAGCTGGCACCATCGAAGCGCACGTCCGGGGCATCGTCGATGTAGCCTTCCAGCAGCTCAACGCGTGCGTTCAACGGGCCCAGTGTCTGCTCGGCCAGCGCGAGCATCGGCGCGGCCGGATCCACGCCCAGCAGCTGCCAGCCCGGTTGCGCCTCGGCAAAGGCCTTCAGCTCCAGCCCACCCCCGGCACCGAGTACCAGCACGCGGCCCTGCGCGGGAACGCGTTCGGCCAGCAGCAGGCGGCTCATCTGCTGCAGGGCGAGGAAACCGGGCACCTGGCGCAGCGGTGCTTCGGCATAGCGGGCCACCGCCTGCGGATCGGAGAACGTGGACATGCGCGGATTCCTGCAGCAGGGGACATACCACTGTAGCGCGGCGCGCAAGAGGCATTGCGCGCCGCTGCCGCACAGGCAGGGCAGGACTCAGGCCGCCGCGGCCTCAAGCACGTCTTCCAGCCGCACCTCGCCGAGGAAGCCACCGCTGCTGGTAGCCGGCCGCTGTGCTTCGACGGCGTGGGCGAACTGCACGCCGGCGTCGTCCTGCAGGCGCTCGAACAGCTGCTGCACCCTGGGGAACTCGCGGCGGTCGACCACCTGGTGGTAATCGTTCCAGCGGGCGATGCCGGCGAAGTAGGCGTCGGCGAAGCTGCGCTGCTCGCCCAGCAGCCACGGGCCTGTGCTGAGCATCTGCTCCAGCGCCTGGTGGGCCTGGCGCACCTTGGTGGTGCCATAGGCACGCAGCGCCTTGCCGTCATCGCCCTCGGCGTGTTCCAGCGCGTGCCAGAGCGGGGCGTAGGCACCGAAGAAGCTGGTGTTGAGATAGGCCAGCCGGTGGTTGAGGCGGTCGAAGCCGGAGGTGCCCTGTGCGAAGCCCAGCCCCTGCGCGACGCCCTGGGCGGCCAGGTGGTTGAGGATGGCCAGGCTCTCGCTGAGCAGTTCGCCCTGCGCGGTGCGCAGAGTGGGGGTTTCGCCCAGTGGATTGAGGCGGCGATAGTCTTCGCCCTGCACCTGGCCGGGCATGTCGATACGGCACAGGTGATACGGCTGGCGCAACCATTCCAGCGCGACGATGGAGCCGAACGAGCAGCCCGAGGGCACGCCGTAGAAGAGGATCGGGGTCATGGCAGGTTTCCGGTTCAAGCCGCGATGCGGCGGGTGAGGAAAGCGTGCCTGCGTGGACATTGCCCCGGAAGCGGTTCGAATGGCATCCTGAAGTCCACACCTGAGGACGTTGCGCATGCTCAACCTCAACGATCTGGCTCTGTTCGTGGCCGCAGTGGAGCAGGGCGGTTTTGCAGCAGGCGGACGCCATCTGGGCCTGCCGCGCTCGACGTTGAGCAAGCGCGTGGCGCTGCTGGAAGAACACCTCGAGGTACGGCTGCTGCAACGCAGTTCGCGGCGCTTCGCGCTGACCGAAGTCGGCCAGGCGTTCTTTGATCGCGCACGCGCGGCGTTGTCCGAGGTGGAGTCCGCCGAGGCCATCGTCCGTGACCGCCAGGCCGAACCGAGTGGCACCGTGCGCATCAGCGCTTCGATTCCGGTGGTGCAGGTCGAGCTCGCCGTGTGCCTGCCCCCGTTGGCCCGCCGCTATCCGCGGCTGCGCATTGAAGTTGAAGTGAGTGATCGTTTCGTCGACCTGGCGCAGGAAGGCATCGACATTGCCTTGCGCAGCCACTTCGGTCCGCTGCCGGATTCCGGTCTGGTGCAGCGCTCGCTGAGTAGAGAACGCATCGTGCTGGTGGCGTCGCCTGGCTATCTGGCAGCCGCGCCAGCAGTGGATACGCCCGAGCAGCTAAGCGCGCATGCCGGCCTGCTGACGGCGCGCCACGCAACGCGCTGGACACTGCACGGCACCGACGCCCGCACCGTGCAGGTGGAACCGCAGGTGGCGCTGGTCGGCAATGAGTCGCAGCTTCTGGTCGCGGCGGCCGAAGCGGGCCTTGGCATCACGGTGTTGCCGCACAGCCTGTGTGCCGCAGCGATTGCGGCCGGCCGCCTGCAGCAGGTCCTGCCGGCGTGGCATGCCGGCGAAGTGACCACCAGCGTGCTGCTGCCGCATCGTCGTGGACAGTTGCCGGGCGTGCGCGCGGTGGTGGATGCGCTGGTCGCGCATTACCAGCTCAACGCAGCGCCAGCGCCCAGGGAAAAAGCGACGGAGGGGATTAAGTCGTTTCGGGCACAGTAGGGCCGATTACGACTTAATCCCCTCCGTCCCCTTTTTATGAGGCGTTCTGGAACAGGTTCGCGACGGCATAGTCGATGAACACCCGCAGGCGTGCACTGGGATGGCGCCCACCGGGCCATAGCAGCGAGCACTGCCCCTGGCGCGTAGGTAGTGTGGGCAACACCTGTTGCAGGCGGCCGTCGGCCAGCGCGTCGGCGGCGAGGAAGTCGGGCATCCAGGCCAGGCCCATGCAACCGATCGCAGCGGCCAGCACGGCTTCCATGTTGTTGCAGGTCATCGCCGTGGAAAGGCGCGCCCCGGCGTCGCCTTCGATGCCCGGCAGCTGCCACGGATGCAGTTTTCCGGTGGTGGGGTAACGGAAGCGCAGCGCGGTGTGCAGGCGCAGGTCGCCTACATCGCCGGGAATGCCGTGCGCCTTCAGATACCCCGGTGCCGCACAGAGGATGAAACGAAAGTCGCCCAGTCGCCGTGCGGTCAGGCTGGAATCGGCCAGCTCGCCGCTGCGTATCACCGCGTCCAGCCCTTCGCTGACCACATCGACGATGCGGTCATTGAACTCCAGTTCCAATTGCACCTGCGGATAGCGTTGCTGGAAGCCGGGCAACACCGGCAGCAGGAAGCGGTAGCCGATGGTGGGCAGGCCGATGCGCAGCAGCCCACTGGGAGCGTGCTGTCGTTGCGCCAGGTCCGCCTGCGCTTCGGAAAGTTCATCCAGTGCGCGGCGGCAGCGCTGCAGCAGCAGTTCGCCTTCGTCGGTGAGGTGCACGCGGCGGGTGGTGCGCTGGAACAAACGGGTGCCCAGGTTCTGTTCAAGGCGGGCGATGCGCTTGCCTACCGCCGAGGCGGACAGGCCGAGTACGCGGGCGGCGCCGACGATGCTGCCCGCCTCTGCGGTTCGGACGAAGGCGAGCAGAGCAGAGATGGAGTCCATGACCGACATGATTGCGGAACATATGGCCGCAATCAACGTCCATAGAGCCTGTTTTTCAGGAATAACGGCCCGCTCATCATCAATGCCCCTGATGGATGGAGGCCCGCATGGCCCCGGTTTCGATGCTCCCTGTACCTGCCCAAACGCCGCAACGCTGGACGCTGCTTGCGGTTTGCCTGGCCGCGCTGGCGCTGCCGTTGTCCTTCACCGCCGGCGCCGTCGCGGTGCCGGTGCTGGCCCGCTCCGCAGTGGCATCGCCCACTGCGCTGGCCTGGGTGACCAACGCCTTCATGCTCACCTTCGGCAGCCTGCTGCTCGCTGCCGGTGGCCTGGCTGATCGCCATGGCCGACGGCGGATGTTCCTGCTGGGCACGGCCGGCTTCACCGTCGCGGCGGCCGCTGTATGCCTGTCGCCTACGCTGCTGTGGCTGGATCTGGCGCGCGGCCTGCAGGGCGTTGCCGCCGCCGCAGCGCTGGCCTCGGGCACCGCTGCGCTGGCGCAGGGCTGGCAGGGACCGAGGCGTGCCCGTGTCTTCGCCCTGCTGGGCACGACATTCGGTGCGGGCCTGGCGCTGGGGCCGCTGCTCGCGGGCCTGCTGCTGCAGGCGCTGGGCTGGCGCAGCGTGTTCGCTGCGGGCGGTGTGCTGACGTTGGCGGCGTTCGCACTGGCCGCGCGCGCGTTGCCCGAAAGCCGGGGCGAGCGCGGACGGCTGGACATCGCCGGCATGCTGGGCTTCAGCCTGATGCTGGCGGCATTGACCCTGGCCCTGCTGTGGCTGGGAGAGTACGGCTTGTACGCCGGTCGCGTGCAGCTGGCGCTGTTGACGACGCTGCTGTTGGGCGGCGCGTTCGTCTGTACCGAACGGCTGCATCCTTCCCCGTTGCTGGACCTCTCACTGTTCTGGCAACCGGCGTTCCTCGGCGTCCAGCTGCTGCCGGTGGCGACCTGCCTGGGCTACGTGGTGCTGCTGGTCGTGTTGCCTCTGCAACTGCTGGGCGTGCATGGCCAGAGCACGACGCTGGTGGGACTGCAGATGCTGGCGCTGTCCGCGCCGATGCTGATGCTGCCGATGCTGGCCGCGCGTTGGGCGGAACGCGTTGGAAGCGCACGGCTGTGCACGCTGGGGCTGCTGGTGTGTGCCTCTGGCCTGTACCTGCTGTCGCGCCATGCGACGCATCCGTCGCCCTCGCAGTGGGTGCCGTTGCTGATGTGGGTCGGTGCAGGCACGGCCTTGCCGTGGGGGCTGATGGATGGGCTGTCGGTGAGCGTGGTGCCTGTACAGCGTGCGGGCATGGCCGCCGGCATCTTCGGAACCGTGCGGGTAGCAGGCGAAGGTATCGCCCTGGCCGCAGTGACGGCGCTGCTGGCGATGCTGGTCGACCAGCAGCTGCATGGGGCATCGCCCGCGTCGTTGGCGCGTGCCGGTGCCTATCTGGCGAGCGGGTCCCGCGTCCAGGCGGCGGCACTGCTGCCGGCGATGAGCGCTGAGCAGCTGCAGCAGGTCAGCGCCAAGGCGCTGGCAACACTGCTGCGTGTACTGGCGCTGCTGACGGCTGTGTGTGCTGTGTTGTTGCACCTGTTGCTGCGGAAACGCAAAGGCACGTTGGCCGAGCATACGGCGTAGCAGGCTCATCGCCCCCTCCGCCGTCATCCCGTTGTCGTCTTCCGCTCACACCGCCCATGCCCACCCAGGTCTAATGTTGATCGTCCCCGTCCCCCACGGAGACCCGCCATGTGGCTGCTCGACCATCTCTGGCCCAGCCGTCGACCGCTTCCTCCCCCGGTCGCGGATGCGCCGCAGGCGCCGCCACGCCGGCCTTGGCTGAAACGACCCGCGCGGGCGGGGCGCAGCGGCATGGCGCCCTGGCAGAAGATCGCCACGCCGCCGCGGCGCACGCGCCACTAGTCGCTGCGGTCTGACGGGTGATTGATCCCGTCGCTGACCGGAATGACCCCCAGCGCGAACGGGTCGATGCCTTCCAGGCAGGCCACGTTGTAGCCGTACTCGTCCGGGTTGGAGCGGCGCCGGTGATGGGTGTAGATGCCGCACACGCCGCAGAAGTAGTGCTCCGCCACATGGGTGTTGAACTGGTACTTCTGCAGGTGATGCTGCCCGCGCACCACCTGCAGGCCCTGACGGGGGACGCTGGCGGCGATGGCGCCACGGCGGCGGCACATCGAGCAGTCGCAGCGGCGGGGATCGACGATCCCGTCCGGCAGGTCCAGCAGCAGCTCGACCGTGCCGCAGTGACAGGTTGCGCGGTGCCGGGGTTGGACCGGAACGCCGGCCACGGAAGTGATGCCCATCGTTGCTCCTGTGTGATTCATCTGGCCGCGGGGCCGCCGCAGACGGTGCGCCGGCGTGCCTGAACGGGCCGTAGATGCCACGGTGAACCCGCTTGTGGCTAACTATGCGGCTTCGGGACCGCGACAGGATGCCAGTGAGAGCCGCAGGACGTTGGATGACAGGAAGTGCCATGGCGCTGGCAGCGTTGTGGGTGACCGGGCTGCTGGCTTACCAGATGCCCGGGCCGGGCTGGCTGGCGAACGGTATTGCCGTGCTGTGGCTGCTGGCTGCGCTGTGGGCCTCGTGGCGGGTCGCGCGTGGCCGCAGCAGCCGTCGCCTGGGCCTGGCGTTCGGCGCTTCGCTGGCGCTGGCTGGCCTCTGGTGGCTGCTGCTGACCCCGCGCCAGGACCGCGTATGGGCCGACGACGTGGCCCAGCGCCTGCATGTGGTGTCCTTCGACGGGCGCCACGTGGTGTTCGACAACGTGCGTGATTTCACCTGGCGCAGCGAAACCGACTACGACGCGCACTGGGTGCGCCGCGCGTACGACTTGGACCAGCTGCGCTCGGCCGACCTGGTGCTGTCGTACTGGATGGGCCCGGCGCTCGCCCACACCCTCATCTCGTTTGGCTTCGAGGATGGGCGCCACGTGGTGTTCTCGCTGGAGATCCGCAAGGAGCGCGGCGAATCGTTCTCGGCACTGGGCGGCTTCTTCCGCAAGTTCGAGATGACCCTGGTAGCCGCGGAGGAGACCGACATCATCCGCACCCGCACCAATGCGCGCGGTGAGGACGTCTACCTGTACCGCCTGCATGGCATGGACCGGGCGCAGCTGAAGGAGCTGTTTGCCGCGTACATCGCACAGGCACGCGAACTGGATGCGAAGCCGGGCTTCTACAACACGCTCACCAGCAACTGCACCACCATCGTCTTCGACCTGGCCCGCCACATCGCGCCGCGCCTGCCGCTGGACTACCGCCTGCTGCTGTCCGGCTACCTGGCCGAGTACGCACAGGAGGTGGGTGCGTTGACCCCGGGTGTGCCGTACGCCGAGCTGCACGACAAGGGCCGCATCACCCAGCGCGCGTTGGACCTGGGCAGCGGCGAACACTTCTCCACCGTGATCCGCCAGGGCGTACCTGGCACCGAGCAGGACCCGCAGTAATGACTCGACTCCTCCTGATCCGCTGGCAGCGTGCGCTGCCGGTGTTGTTCGCCGCCTTCCTGCTGCTGGGCAGCAGCGGTTGTGCGATGGTCACCGTCAAGCAGGTCAAATCCAGCGATTCGCTGGTCAACAAGCGTGCCGACGTGCTCAATACCGGCAAGCTCAGCCCCGCCGCGCGCGAGACGCTCAGCGCGGCAGGCCTGGACGAATCGCAGTGCGAGAAGGACTTCCTGGTCTGCCGCAGCACGCTGCTGATGACCGACGATCTCAATGTCGAGCAGCGGCTGTCGGCGCTGTCCGAACTGTGGGTGAAGGCCGCGCTGGCGCTGACGCCGAAGAAGACCGCCGCCGGTGATCCGCCGATGAGCGACGCAGCGCTGGACGCCTGGCTGGAAGCCGCGCGCTACGCCTATGCCTACCTGTTCTACAGCGGCCGCTCGCCGTCCGACCGTGCCTTCGAGGACCGGCAGACACAGGTGCGCGACTACTACAACTACGCCGCCGAGAAGGCAGCGGTGGTGCTGTTCGTGCGTGCGCGCGCCGCTGCGTTGGCGGGCGAGGACTACACGAAGCCGATCTCGGTTGGCAGCTGGTCGCTGGCCTCCAACTACCAGCAGCTGAACCTGAAAAGCATTCCCGCGCAGCTGGTGCCGGCCGGCACGGTCAGCTTCGTCGGGCTGCGCAGTACTTATCGCCGTGATGGCTTCGGTGCCGAGCTGGTGATGGTGATGGACCCGCCGAAGCTGGTCGCACCCGTAGTCGCAGCGGATGGCCCGAAGGCCGAAACGGCAGCGGATGAAGGCGGTGACGAGCGCCGTGGCCGTCGCCACCGGCATGACGATTCGGTGCCTGAGTTCAGCGAGATGTCCTCGATCAACGTCACCGCGTTGCTGCGCTTCGAAGGCAGCAGCCTGGACGATGTGATGCGGACGCGCCGGGTTGAACTGGATGCCTATTCGCCGGAAGCCACCGAGCGCATCACCCTGCACGGCGAGCAGGTGCCGCTGGCCGGCAATTTCACCGCAGCCTACGGCCTGTGGCTTGCCCAGAGCGGCTTCGCCCGGCAGTCACTGCGCACCCTGTTCGGCATGAGCGAGGGCATCGGCGAGCCACACATCTACCTGATGCAACCGTGGGACCCGAACCGCCGCATCATCTTCATGCTGCACGGCCTGGCCAGCAGCCCGGAAGCCTGGGTGAACCTGGCCAACGAGATCATGGGCGACCCGGAGCTGCGCCAGCAGTTCCAGGTGTGGCAGGTCTATTACCCGACCAACGCACCGATCGCGCTGAACCGCTACGAGATCGCCAACGCGTTCAACGACACGCTGAAGCACTTCGATCCCAATGGCAGCACGCGTGCATCGAAGGACATGGTCTACATCGGCCACAGCATGGGCGGCGTGCTCGCGCGGCTGCTGGTGAGCGATTCCGGTGACGTGCTGTGGAACGACCTGCTGGCCAACTATGACCTGAAAGGCGAGCGTCTGAAGCGCGTGCAGAACAAGCTGGGGCCGTTGCTGCATTTCAAGGCACAGCCGAACGTGGAGCGTGCGATCTTCATCGCTGCGCCGCACCAGGGCACCGATATTGCCGGCAACAAGGTCGGGCGCCTGCTGGGCCGGCTGGTGCGCCTGCCACTGACCATCCTCGGCAAGTTCGAGGACGTGTTCATGGCACTGGCGCAGGCCGAGCAGCAGGTCGATGGCACGGCCAAGCCGAAGATTCCCAACAGCATCGACAACCTCAAGGCCAGCGATCCGTTCGTCAAGGCCGCAGCGCAGCTGCCGATCGAAGCGGGACTGAAGTACCACTCGATCATCGCCCAGCGCAAGCCGGAGCTGCCGGTGGACAAGTCCGATGACGGACTGGTGCCGTACTGGAGTGCGCACCTGCCGGGTGCACAGTCGGAGAAGGTCATCATTTCCGGCCACAGCGTGCAGGAGACCCCGCAAGCGGTGCTGGAAGTGCGGCGCATCCTGCACCGGGATATCGATGACGTGGGGACGGGGACCCTGTAGTGCCAGCCGCTGGCCGGCACTCTCCGCGCACGCGGGAATCCCGTGATGGTGCCGGCCAGCGGCCGGCACTGCCGAAACCCGGCGGCGCTACACCCGCCGCGCGATCACCGCAGCCAGCACCGCCAGGCCGAAGGTGATCGCCAGGCACAGCAGGTAGCCGGTGTGCGGCGCGCTTTCCACGAACAGCGCGAACAACGCACCGGAGACCGCCAGCGCGGTGGTCACCGACAGGGCCTCGCTCAGCTGCAGGGCCGACGTGTTGGCACCCTGCTCATGCGCTGCTGACAGCGAAAGCGTGAGTACCGAGAGGCTGGCGTAGATCATGCCCATGCCGAAACCGGTGACCGTCCAGCCCACCAGTGCCACCGGCAATGGCACTGCATTGAACAACACCGCAAGCGTTGCGGCGATGCCGACCGTCATCATCGCCGTGCCGACGCGCAGCAGCTGCTGGCGTGACCAGCCGCGCTGCTGGTGACCCTGCAGCCAGGAGCCGGCGAACCAACCGAGTGCGCCGAGGCTGAGCACCGCGCCGGCCCAGCTGGGCGGGAGCCCGCGTTCGCGCTGCAGCAGCAGCGGCAGGTAGGCTTCGCAGGCGAAGAATGCGGCAGCGGCGACGCCGCGCAGTGCGATCACGCTGGGCAGGCCCCTGCGCAGGATCAGCGTTCCGGCCGGCGGCAGGCGATGCACGCATAGCAGCAGCGCCAGCATCGCCACGCCGATGCAGAGCAGGGCGGTCGGACCGTGCTGCTGGCCGCCGAAGTACAGCAGCAGCGCCGCCAGCGATGCACCACTCGCCCAACGTACGACGTTGCCGCGCCCCTCGTCGTCGTTGCTGTCGGCGGAGGGCTGCATGCGCGTCAGCGCAGGCCGCAGCAACAGGGCAGCAGGGACTGCCAGCAGCGGCACTGCCAGGAACACCCAGCGCCAGCCGAGATGCTGGACGATCAGGCCGCTCAGCGCCGGGCCGACCATCGAGGGCACCACCCAGCCCGCCGAGAATGCCGCGAACACCTTCGGCCGCAGGTGCTCGGGGTAGCTGCGGCCGACCATCACGTACAGCGAGACCGAAATCGCGCCCGCACCCAGGCCCTGCAGCAGGCGCCCGGCCACCAGCATGCCCATGCGCACGGCGAAGCCGGCCAGCAGCAGGCCCAGCACGAAGCAGGCCAGGCCGTACCACAGCGGCCGTGCCGGGCCCTGGCGGTCGGCCCAGCGTCCGGCCAGGGTCATGCCGATCACGCTGGTGGCCAGTGTGCCGCCGAAGGCCAGCGCATACAGGCGCAGGCCACTGAGTGCTTCGGCCACCGTGGGCATTGCGGCCGCGACGGCCAATGCTTCGAAGGCGTGCAGCGCGACCAGCGCGACCATGCCGAGGGTGGTGGCGCGGTAGCGCGCGGACAGGATCGATGTGTCAGCCGGCAGGCGGGTGTCGGCGGGAGAGAGGGTCGGGGTCATACCGGTCAGGGGCGGGCCGCGCTTGTCAACGGGCGGCGAAGATAGCAGCATGCCACCTCAACTGTAGTTGAGGTCAAGCAATGGCATCCCAGGAACTCAGCGTCGGCGAGGTTTCCCAGCGCAGTGGCGTGGCCGTTTCCGCACTGCATTTCTACGAGCGCAAGGGGCTGATCAGCAGCCTGCGCACCTCGGGCAACCAACGCCGTTACAGCCGCGACGTGCTGCGCCGGCTGGCGGTGATCCGCGTTGCGCAGCGGGTGGGCATGCCACTGGAAGCGGTCGGCCGCGCCTTCGAGAGCCTGCCTGAAGGCCGTGCACCGACCAAGGCTGACTGGGCCAAGCTGTCCGCGCGCTGGCGCACCGAGCTGGAAGAGCGCATCCACATGCTGCAGCTGCTGCGCGATGAACTGACCGGCTGCATCGGCTGTGGCTGCCTGTCACTGCAGCATTGCCGCCTGGCCAACCCTGGCGACGTTCTCGGCGAACGCGGCGATGGCCCGATGCGCTGGGAATGAAAAAGGGGACGCGCTCCCGGTAGCGCCGGGCCATGCCCGGCGGACGAAAACGACTTGATCCCCTCCGTCCCCTTTTTCTTACCAGACCGTGATCGTCTCGCCGCTCTGGATGCCTTCCACTGCACGCTGGAAGGCCAGTGCGGCGCGTTGTGCGCTTACCGCTTCGAAGCCCGGGAAGTAGGGGCCGTAGGCCGCCATTGATTCGATCAGTACGTTCGGGCTGACCACGTTGATGCGCAGGCCGCGCGGCAGCAGCTCCAGTGCGGCGGCGCGCACGAAGCCTTCCAGTGCGGCATTCACTGCGGTGGCGTTGACGCCGTCGCGGATCGGCTGCGCGCTGATGATGCCGCTGGTCAGGGTGATCGAGCCACCGGCATTGAGGTGGTGCTGCGCGGCCAGTGCCAGCCGCACCTGTCCCAGCAGCTTGTCCTGCAGGCCGATAGTGAACTGCTCGGGCGTCATCTCCTGCAGCGGTCCGAAATGCACCGAGCCGGTGGTGGAGATCACCGCATCGACTGCACCGGTGCGGGCGAACAGTTCGGCGACGCTGGCGTCGTCAGTCAGGTCCACACGCAGTTCGCCACTGCGGCGGCCGGCGGCGAGAATCTGATGCTGTTGGCCGAGCTGACGGGCGACTGCCTGACCGAGGGTGCCGCTGGCACCGACGAGGAGGATCTTCATGGCCGTTCCTTGCGTGTGGGAGTGAGCGCAGTCTGCGCCGTCACAGCGTGGTTAGGTAAGCGGCGTATGATTTGCAGATTCCTAACTCTGGATTAGCAATGGATACCCTTCGCTGCATGCAGGCCTTCGTCGCCGTGGCCGAACGCGGCAGCTTTGCAGGGGCCGCCGAACAGCTGCAGGTGTCGGCGGTGATGGTGGGCAAGTACATCCAGCAGTTGGAAGCACATCTGGGCACCGCGTTGCTGCAACGGAACACCCGCCGCCAGCGCTTGACCGAAGCCGGCAGCGCCTACCTGGCCGGGTGCCGGCAGGTGCTGGAGCAGGTGCAGCAGGCCGAGGCCGATGTGGCCGGCCTGCAGGTACAGCCGCGTGGCCTGTTGCGGGTCAGCGCGCCCACCACCTGGGGCAGCTGCGTGCTGGTGCCGCAGCTGGCTGGCCTGCTGCGTGCGCAGCCACAGTTGAATATCGAGCTGGACCTGAGCAACCGCCGCGTGGACCTGATCGAAGATGGCTTCGACGCGGCGATCCGGGTCGGGCCGTTGCCATCGCAGGAGGTGGTGGCGCGGCCGCTGCCGCCGTATGCGATGAGCCTGTGCGCGGCGCCGTCTTACCTGCGCAGGCGCGGCACGCCGCGAACACCGGATGACCTGCAGGGGCACGACTGCCTGAGCCACCTGGCCTGGCGCGGCGGGCATGGCTGGCAGTTGGCCAACGGCGAACAGGTCGACTGGGAGGCACGGCTGAGCAGCAACGATGGCTTCGCGTTGCGCGAAGCCGCCGTGGCCGGGGCCGGGCTGGTACTGCAGCCCACCGCACTGCTGGCGGCGGAGATCGCAGCGGGACGGTTGAAGCCGCTGCTGCGCGACTACCTGCCGGAACCGCGGCCGATGCACCTGATCTACCTGCCCGATCGACGCCCGCGCCCGCGTTTGCAGTGCTTCGTGGATTTCGTCATGGCCACGTTGGGGCAGTGATCATCGGGGTAGATGGGGTCAGATCCCTTTGCCTCGGCAAAGGGATCTGACCCCAGGGGATCAATCATTCGCCGCAGACAATTCCTGTCCACGCACCTGCGCGGCGCGCAGTGCGGTGTCCACCAGTGCCTCGAAGCCGCCAGCCTGGAAGCTCTCGATCGCGGCCTGGGTAGTGCCGTTGGGTGACGTCACGCGGCGGCGCAGCTCTGCGGGGCTCTCACCGGCCTCATCCAGCATGCGCGAGGCGCCCAGCAGGGTCTGCACCACCAGCGTGCGCGCGGCGTCGGCCGGCAGGCCCTGGGCGATCCCCGCCGCTTCCATCGCTTCGGCCAGCAGGAACACATAGGCCGGCCCGCTGCCAGACACGGCGGTGACCGAATCCATCAGTGCCTCGCGTTCGATCCACACCGTGCGCCCGGCACTGGCCAGCACCTGTTCGGTCTGCGCGTGCTGCTGTGCATCCACCGAGGGCGTGGCATACAGGCCGGTTACGCCAGCGCCGAGCATAGCGGGGGTATTGGGCATCGCACGCACCACCGGCAGGTTGCCACCGAGCCAGCGCTCCAGCTGTGCGCTGGTGATGCCGGCAGCGATCGACACCACCAGCGGCCGGTTTGCCTGGGCCAGTGCCTGCAGCGACTGGCAGACCTCACGCAGCACCTGCGGCTTCACCGCCAGCAGCCAGGTGCTGCCCTGTGCGCCGGCATCGGTGGCGTTGTCGTGTACCTGCACGCCGAAGTCGGCAGCCAGCGACTCGCGCAGCGCTGCAACCGGTTCGGCCACATGGATGTGCGCGGCGGGCACGCCTTGGCGGATCAGGCCGGCGATCAGGCTGCGGGCCATGTTGCCGCCGCCGATGAAGGTGATGGAATCAGCTGCCATGGAAGTCTCCTTGGAAAATCAGGCCGGGCGCGCGCGCGCGCCGAACAGGGCGGTGCCGATGCGCACCAGGGTGGCGCCCTCGGCGATGGCTTCCGCGTAGTCGCTGCTCATGCCCATCGACAGCGTGTCGACCTGCGCGCGCTGGGCGGCCAGCGACTGGAAAAGTGTGCGCATGCGCACGAACGCATCCCGACGGCGCTCCACCTCGGGCCACGGCGCAGGAATCGCCATCAGGCCACGCAGGCACAGCGAGGGCTCGGCGGCAATCGCTGCGGCCAGCCCCTCGACATCCTCCGGTGCACAGCCGTGCTTGCTCGATTCATCGTCGATGTTGACCTGGATCAGCACATTCAGCGGGCCGCGTGCGGCCGGGCGATGGCGCGCCAGCGCCGTTACCAGCTTGGGCCGGTCCACGCTCTGCACCCAGTCGAAATGGGTGGCCACCGCCTCGGCCTTGTTCGACTGCAGGTGGCCGATCAGGTGCCACTCCAGCGCCAGGTGCTGCAGTGCCTGCATCTTGGCCAGCGCTTCCTGCACATAGTTCTCGCCGAAGGCCTGCTGGCCCTGTGCGGCCAGCGCGGCCACGGCCTCGGCCGGTTGGGTCTTGGACACGGCCAGCAGGCGCGGATCGGGCCGGCCGGCCGCCTCGGCGGCGGCATGCAGGTTGCTCAGGATCTGGGGCAGGGGAGTGGCCACGTAACGCGTTCCGTTGAATCAGGAGGCTATACTGCCGCCCGGGGAAAGATCCTTCCAGTCGAAGCCGTTATTGGGGAGTAGCCGCTCATGGATATCGCCGAACTGCTGGCGTTTTCCGTAAAGAACAAAGCGTCCGACCTGCACCTGTCTGCAGGCCTGCCGCCGATGATCCGCGTGGACGGCGACGTTCGCCGGATCAACATCCCGGCCCTGGACCACAAGCAGGTCCACGCGCTGGTGTACGACATCATGTCCGACAAGCAGCGCCGCGATTACGAGGAATTCCTCGAAGTGGACTTCTCCTTCGAGATCCCATCGCTGGCGCGCTTCCGTGTGAACGCGTTCAACCAGAACCGCGGCGCCGGTGCGGTGTTCCGTACCATTCCGTCCGAGGTGCTCACCCTCGAGGACCTGGCTTGCCCGCCGCTGTTCCGCGAGGTAATCCAGCAACCGCAGGGCCTGATCCTGGTGACCGGCCCGACCGGCTCGGGCAAGTCGACCACGCTGGCGGCGATGATCGACTACATCAACAAGAACGAGTACGGCCACATCCTCACCGTCGAGGATCCGATCGAATTCGTGCACACCTCGCAGAAGTGCCTGATCAACCAGCGCGAAGTGCACCGTGACACGCATGGCTTCAACGAGGCACTGCGCTCGGCACTGCGTGAGGACCCGGACATCATCCTGGTCGGCGAACTCCGCGACCTGGAAACCATCCGCCTGGCACTGACCGCCGCGGAAACCGGCCACCTGGTGTTCGGCACCCTGCACACCAGTTCGGCGGCCAAGACCATCGACCGTATCATCGACGTGTTCCCGGCCGGCGAAAAGCCGATGGTGCGTTCAATGTTGTCCGAGTCGCTGCGTGCGGTGATCTCGCAGGCACTGCTGAAGAAGGTCGGTGGCGGCCGTACCGCAGCGTGGGAAATCATGGTCGGTACCCCGGCCATCCGCAACCTGATCCGCGAGGACAAGGTGGCGCAGATGTACTCGGCCATCCAGACCGGCCAGCAGTACGGCATGATGACCCTGGACCAGCATCTGCAGGATCTGGTCAAGCGCAGCCTGATCACCCGCAACCAGGCCCGCGAGTATGCCAAGGACAAGCGCCTGTTCGAGTAAGGCGGGACAGCGACGGGCGGCGCGCGCAATGGCGCGGCCGCTCCGTGTTGTTTCCTCCACCGACCGTTACCTGGTAAACCGCCTTCCGGGAGCCCGCCGTGAACACCACCGCGACCACCATCGATTTCACTTCGTTCCTCAAGCTGATGGCGCACCAGCGCGCCTCGGACCTGTTCATCACCGCCGGCATGCCACCGGCGATGAAGGTCAACGGCAAGATCTCGCCGATCACGCAGACGCCACTGACGCCGCAGCAGAGCCGCGACCTGGTCCTCAACGTGATGACCCCGGCACAGCGCGAGGAATTCGAGAAGACCCACGAATGCAACTTCGCCATCGGCCTGTCCGGTGTCGGCCGTTTCCGCGTGAGCTGCTTCTACCAGCGCAACCAGGTCGGCATGGTGCTGCGCCGCATCGAGACGCGCATTCCGACCGTGGAAGAGCTGAGCCTGCCGCCGATCATCAAGACGCTGGCGATGACCAAGCGCGGCATCATCCTGTTCGTCGGTGCCACCGGTACCGGTAAATCGACTTCGCTGGCGGCGATGATCGGTTACCGCAACCAGAACTCGACCGGCCACATCATCACCATCGAAGACCCGATCGAATTCGTGCACAAGCACGAGGGCTGCATCATCACCCAGCGCGAAGTCGGCATCGATACTGACAGCTGGGAAGCCGCGCTGAAGAACACCCTGCGCCAGGCGCCGGACGTGATCATGATCGGCGAGGTGCGTACCCGCGAAGGCATGGACCACGCCATCGCGTTCGCCGAAACCGGCCACCTGGTGCTGGCCACGCTGCATGCCAACAATGCCAACCAGGCGATGGACCGCATCATCAACTTCTTCCCGGAAGACCGCCGCAACCAGCTGTTGATGGACCTGTCGCTGAACCTCAAGGGCGTGGTCGCGCAGCAACTGGTGCCGTCGCCCGATGGCCGCTCGCGCAAGGTGGCGATGGAGATCCTGCTGGGCACGCCACTGGTACAGGACTACATCCGCGACGGCGAGATCCACAAGCTGAAGGAAGTGATGAAGGACTCGGTCCAGCTGGGCATGAAGACCTTCGACCAGAGCCTGTTCGAGCTGTACCAGGCCGGCGAGATCAGCTACGAGGACGCGCTGCGTTACGCCGATTCGCAGAACGAGGTGCGCCTGCGCATCAAGCTCAGCCAGGGCGGCGACGCGCGCACCCTGTCGCAGGGGCTGGATGGGGTGGAGATCTCCGAAATCCGCTGACCTGGCCGGCAACGGTCATGACCGGATTGATGAATTCCAGTCATGACCGACTGCGGTCCAGCCGGCTCAATCCATCGCCACCGCAGGCGTATCGTCAGCACTCCCCCTCTGGAGTACGACGATGCAGACACGTGAACTCGGCCGCAGCGGCCTGAAGGTTTCCGCTCTGGGCCTGGGTTGCATGGGCCTGACCCATGCCTACGGCCAGCCGGTCGAACCGAGCCAGGGCATCGCCCTGCTGCACGCTGCCGTCGAGCGCGGCGTGACCTTCTTCGACACCGCCGAGGTGTACGGCCCGTACACCAACGAAGACCTGCTCGGCCAGGCCTTGGCGCCCTACCGCGACAGGCTGGTGATCGCCACCAAGTTTGGTTTCAAGGACGCGCGCACCGATGCCGGCCTGGACAGCCGCCCGGAGAACATCCGTGCCGTGGCCGAAGCCAGCCTCAAGCGCCTGCGTACCGACCATATCGATCTGTTCTACCAGCACCGCGTCGACCCGAACGTGCCGATCGAGGATGTGGCCGGCACCGTGCGCGACCTGATCGCCGAGGGCAAGGTCGGCCACTTCGGCCTGTCCGAGGCGAGCGCTGCCACCGTGCGTCGCGCGCATGCGGTGCAGCCGGTCACCGCCGTGCAGAGCGAGTACTCGCTGTGGTGGCGCGAACCGGAGCGTGAGCTGCTGCCGACGCTGCAGGAGCTGGGCATCGGCTTCGTGCCGTTCAGCCCGCTGGGTCGCGGCTTCCTGACCGGTGCGATCAACGCCGATACCACCTTCGACGCCAACGACTTCCGTAACAGCGTGCCGCGTTTCGAAGTGGAGGCGCGCCGCGCCAACCAGGCGTTGGTGGATCGCATCAGCACGATTGCGGCAGCGCGCGGTGCGACGCCTGCGCAGGTCGCACTGGCCTGGCTGCTCGCGCAGGCACCGTGGATCGTGCCGATTCCGGGCACCACCAAGGTTCATCGCCTGGAAGAGAACCTGGGCGCGGTCGACCTGCAGCTGGCACCGGAAGAACTGCAACGCATCGCGCAGGCGCTGGACGAAGTGTCGATCGTTGGCGAGCGTTACAACCCGCAGCGTGCGGCACAGGCCAAGGGCTGATCACCGGGTGCGGACCGAGGTGGGTGCGGACCGTTGGTCCGCACACCTCATCCAGCCATCGGCCCGCGCAGCGCATCAAGCACCGTCCGCATCGCCACGGTCACGTGGCGGCGCGAAGGGTAGTACGCGTAGTAGCCATCGAAGTGCGGGCACCAGTCGTCCAGCACTGATTGCAGCCGGCCATCGTCCAGCATCGGCTGCACCTGGTCTTCCGGCAGCCAGGCCAATCCGCTGCCTGCCAGCGCAGCGGTGCGGGTCATGCCCATGGTGTTGAACGTCCACTGGCCGCTCACGCGCACGCTCAGTTCATTGCCGTCCTGGCCGAAATCCCACGGCATCAGCCCACCATGCGTGGGCAGCCGCAGGGTCACGCAGTTGTGCCCGGCCAGGTCGTCTGGATGCCGCGGCACCACGTGCTGGCGGAAGTAGCTGGGCGCCCCGACCACGCGCATGCGCAGCGGCGGGCTGATCGGTACGGCGATCATGTCGCGCGCCAGCCGCTCGCCCAGGCGGATGCCGATGTCGTAGCGCTCGGCCACGATGTCGGCCAACCCGTAGTCGGCTGCCAGTTCCACCTTCAGATCCGGATACTGCAGCAGCAGCGGCGCCAGCCTGGGCCAGGCGATGTACTCGGCGGCGTGGCCGGTGGCATTGATACGGATGGTGCCGGCCGGGCGTTCACGGTACTCGGCCAGCGCGGCCAGCCCGTCCTCGATCTCGGCCAGGCGCGGGGCCAGGGTATCGAGCAGGCGGGCACCGGCTTCGGTGGTCGAGACGCTGCGGGTGGTGCGGGTCAGCAGGCGCACGCCCAGGCGCTGCTCCAGTCCGCGCATGGCATGGCTGAGCGCGGACTGGGACACGCCCAGCTGGGCGGCAGCCTTGGTGAAGCTGCCCTCGCGGGCAACGTGGACAAAGGCCTGCAGATCGTTGAGATTTTCGCGGGGCATGACCGGATGATAAGGCTCCCGGATTGAACGAATCTGTCGATTTCCGGCTCTCCGATTCGTCGTACCGGTACATCCAACGCAAGGAGCTTCCGCATGGGCACTGACACCAAGCCGAAAGGCCCGGCCTCGTATTTCCCCTCCATCGAGAAGACCTACGGGCGGCCGGTGGCGCACTGGTTCGGGCTGCTGGCGGGGAAGAACGGCCTGAAACACATGGCACTGGTCAGCTTCCTGAAGAGCGAGCACGGCTTGGGCCATGGCCACGCCAACGCGCTGGTGGCATACCACCGGGCTGGAAAGGGGTAACCAGCGACCGGCGGAGGGCAGGGCTGGACGCATTCAGCTGAACGATTTCATCTGCAACTGTCATGCGGATCGTGTCTAATAGCGCTCCCCACCTGCTGTTCCCCCACCCGCATGTCCCTTCCCTCCCATGGCCCCGCGCCGTGCGACGACGCTGACGGCCACCTGGTCACCGCCGGTCCGCTGACCCCGCCGCCCGACAGCGCCGGCACCACCGCCGACGACAAAGCGCTGCGTCACTCGATCGCCGAGGACGTGCAGGGCATGGTGCTGGCCACGATGGTGGCCTCGCTGGGCCTGGCCATCTTCGCCAAGGGCGGGCTGATGATCGGCGGCATGGCGGGCATGGCCTTCCTGCTGCACTACGCGATGGGCTGGAACTTCGGCCTGGTGTTCGTGCTGGTCAACCTGCCGTTCTACTGGGTGGCGCTGCGGCGCATGGGCTGGGAATTCACCCTGAAGACCTTCGCCGCGGTCACCGCCTGTGGCGTGCTGACCGACCTGCTGCCGCGCTGGATCGACTTCTCGCACATCAACCCGCTGTACTCGGCGATCGTCGGTGGTGCGTTGTCCGGCCTGGGCATCCTCTTTTTCATCCGCCACCGTGCAAGCCTTGGTGGCATCGGCATTCTGGCGGTGTACCTGCAGCGCACCCGTGGCTGGAGCGCGGGCAAGGTGCAGATGTCCTACGACGCCTGCCTGATGGTGGCCGCGTTCTTCGTGTTGTCGCCATCGAAGGTGCTGTACTCGGCCATCGGCGCGGTGGTGCTCAGCCTCGTGCTGATGTTCAACCACCGCCCCGGCCGCTACATGGGCGTGTGACGTTCAACGGTGTTGCCGGCCAGCGGCCGGCACTACCTGAACCCATGCATGGCAGCGCCGGGCCATGCCCGGCGGATATCCATCAGCGGGCGGCGGCCTTCAACCACGGCGGCGACAGCATCAGCAGCCGCGCATGCACCGGGCAATCCTCGGCGTGCGCACCGGGCAGGTAGCCCAGGCTCATCAGGAATTCGCCGGTGATCTCGCCGCCGGTGAAGCGGAACGTCTTCTTGAACAGCTTCACCCAGTCGGCCTTGCTGCGCGGGTGGTGCGCATCCAGCCACGCCGCGAAGCTGCCATGGCTGGCCCGCAGCCGCTGGATCACCTGCGCGTTGTGGATCGCCGCCAGCACCTTCAGCCGGTTGCGGATGATGCCCGCGTCCGACAGCAGGCGCTCGATGTCCTGTTCTGCATACGCGGCCACGCGGTCCACATCGAAGCCGTCGTAGGCCGCGCGGAAGCCCTCGCGCTTCTTCAGGATCGTTTCCCAGCTCAGGCCGGCCTGGTTGATTTCCAGCACCAGCCGCTCGAACAGCTCGCGCTCGTCACGCTGCGGGAAGCCGTATTCGTTGGCGTGGTAATAGTCGTGCACCGGATGGCCCGGGGCGATGAGGCAGTAGCCGCTCATGGGGAAGGCTCGTTGGAATCGGATTCGGATTCGGGATCGATGGCCAGCGCAGGGTGCCCGCCGATGGACAGCATCGGCCAGCGCGGTGGAATGAGCGTGAGTCTGCCGTCACGCAGGGCCTGGTTGATCGTCTCGGCCTGGCCGCTGACGGTGCCGAACAGCGCACCGGCCCGGCGCCACTGCGAATCCTTGCCACGTGCGTACAGTACGCAGTCCGGTCCACGGTGGGTGTTCAGCTCGCACAGCAGCACCTCGCCGGTACCATCGCCGTCCAGGTCGCGATGCACGATCAGGCAGTCGCGCTCGCTCTGGGCGCAGGATTCGCCATTGATCGATCGGGTGGCCAGAGCTTTCCACCAGTCGTCCGGTGGCGAACTGGATCCCTTGGCCAGCTTCAGCGCGCGCTGAAGCGCGGCGACGTCCTGCGGCCCCTTGTCGAGGCGATGGCCGTCGTCCCAGCGTGAGGTGCGTGCCAGTGCTGCAGCGATCACCTGTGGCGCGTTGGCATCAGCGGTGATGGCCGGATCGCGCTGCAGTTCGCGCAGCGCCTGCACGCCACGGCGCCCCAGATCGAAGCGCAGCACGTTGACGTCGCTGCTGGTGATCGCCGGCGGGTCCGCGCGCAGCCGCTCCAGTTGGCTGGACAGGGTCAGCCGCACCGGGTCCAGCAGGGGCGAGTTGCCCAGCAGGGCCAGTGCCAGCACCGCCCAGCACATCCAGCGGTTGACCGGCTCCAGCATCTGCAGCCAGCGGCGCTGCCGGCGCAGCACCGCCAGCGCGTAGCCCACGGCATAGCCGGCCGTGGCCAATGCGACGAGTACCGCCCAGAAGCGATCCAGGGTCCAGCCGTACTGCGCCACGCGCAGGCCCAATGCATACAGTGCCAGCGCGGCGTAAACCGGCAGTGTCAGCAGGCTGGCTTCGACCAGCCTGCGCAGCACCAGAGGGTAGGAGACACTGTCTTCCCCCTGCTGGTAGACCGCATTGGTGAACGTCACCAGCAGCAGCGACACCACCACCAGCAGGCTGGCGGCCGAACGGGTCTTCCACAGCGGTTCCAGCCCGGTAAGCGGCAGGCTCAGCACGAACAATACGGCGATGAACGACAGCAGCGGCAGCAGCCCACGGCAGATCGCGAACAGCACCTGGCGGGTGATCTGGATCGCGCGGTGCTGGGTGCGCCCGATCAGCACGCCGAACCCGGCCAGGCTGCCGGTGGCCAGTGCGATGAAAGCGTCCTGCCGGAACAGGTCGCGGAAGACATTCACGTCCAGCAGTTGGAACAGCGCTGCCCACAGCCACAGCAGCAGCCAGGTCAGGCCGGTGAACAGCGCCGCCAGGGCAAGGGTCAAACCGTTCTGCCAGGCGCGCTCGAACAACTCGGGGTAGCTGGCGCGCCAGTGCCCATGCTGCAGTTGGAACTGCCACCAGGGCAGGGCCACGAACACCGCCACGCCCATGCCCAGGGTCAACGGAAACTGCAGCGCGCCCGATTCCAGTGCGGTTTCGCCATTGAGGTTCCAGCCGATCCAGGCGGCCAGCGCCAGCACCACCGTCGAGCCAAGCACGGCCTGCAGCCACAGGCGGCGCTGGCCCAGCTCGACCAGGCTCAGCGCCACCGCGCTGGGAATGGCCAGCACCCAGGCGTACCAGCAGTAGCGCCAGCCGATATCGCGGAACGGCCAGGCATCGGACAGCTCCTGCGCGGCGTACAGCATCAGGCCCTGCAGCAGGGCGATCAGGACGATGGCGCTGCGTGCCGGCAGGGTCAGGGGCGATGAAGATGGCATCAATGACCTTCCGTGGCAAAGCACCATCCTAGCCCATCGCGGTTCGGCGCCATCGCGCGACCATCCCGCCCCCAGCAGGTAGAATGGTCCCATGCCTGTAATACCGACCTCCCTTGCCGATCACCTGCTCGTCGCGCTGCCGTCGCTGCTCGACGCGACCTTTGCCCGCAGCGTCGCGCTGATCTGCCAGCACGACGAGAACGGGGCGATGGGCGTGCTGGTCAACCAGCCTTCCGAATACACGCTGGGTGAAGTGCTCGCGCAGATGGACATCACCACCGGTGATGGCGAGCTGCAGGCGCGCATGGTGCTCAATGGCGGTCCGGTGCATCCCGAACGCGGCTTCGTCATCCATGACGACGCGCGCGCGTGGGATTCCAGCCTGACCGTGGGCGACGGCCTGTACCTGACCACCTCGCGCGACATCCTCGAAGCGATGGCGCGTGGCGAAGGCCCGGCCAATGCGGTGGTCACCCTCGGCTGTGCCGGTTGGGGCGCAGGGCAGCTGGAAAGCGAGCTGTCCGAGAACAGCTGGCTGACCGTGCCGGCCGATGCCGAGCTGGTGTTCCAGCTGCCGCTTGAGCAGCGCTGGCAGGGAGCGGCTTCGCGCATCGGCGTGGACCTGTTCCGGCTGACCGACTACAGCGGCCATGTCTGAGCCCATCTCGCCCGCCCCGATTCCTGCTGCGCCGGCCATCCGTCGCGACGGCACGGTCCTGGGTTTTGATGTCGGCTCGCGACGCATCGGCGTGGCCATCGGCAGTGCCTTCGCCGCGCATGCGCGCGCGGTGGCGGTGGTCGATGTTCACGGCAACGGCCCGGACTGGACCGCGATCGAACGCCTGCTCAAGGAATGGAAGCCCGACGGCCTGGTGGTCGGCGACCCGCTGACCCTGGACGGCCAGGACCAGCCCAACCGCAAGCGTGCGCAGGGCTTTGCCCGCCAGCTGCGGGAACGCTTCAAGCTGCCGGTGGTGATGATCGACGAGCGTTCCAGCTCGGTCGAGGCGGCCCGCCGTTTCGCCGTCGAGCGCGCCGAAGGGCGCAAGCGTCGCCGTGATGCGGCCGCCCTCGACGCTGTGGCCGCGGCGGTGATCATCGACCGCTGGCTGTCGTCCCCCGACGACGCCACCCCCATTCCCTGACTGCACGACTCCCGCCATGACTGCCCAGCAAATCGATGCCTCCGGACGCCTGCGCCACCTGCTGACCCTGGAGGGCCTGCCGCGCGAAACCCTGCTGCAGCTGCTCGATCGGGCAGGGCAGATCCGCGACGCCGCAGTCGGCCGTGTCGGCAACAAGCGCCACGTGCTGGCCGGTTCGGCGGTGTGCACGCTGTTCTTCGAGCCGTCCACGCGCACCCGCAGCTCGTTCCAGCTGGCCGCGCAGCGCCTCGGGGCCGATGTGCTGAACTTCGATGCCTCGACCTCGTCCACGCGCAAGGGCGAAACCGCCTGCGACACGCTGCGCAACCTGGAAGCGATGGGCGTGCGCGGCTTCGTGGTGCGACACCCCGATGACGGCGCCGTGGCCGCGCTGGCCGAGGCGGCGGGCGAGGGCACCGCACTGATCAACGCCGGCGACGGCCGCAGCGCGCACCCGACCCAGGGCCTGCTGGACATGCTGACCCTGCGCCAGGCCAAGGGCCCGGATTTCTCGAAGCTGAAGGTGGTGATCGTCGGCGACGTGAAGCACTCGCGCGTGGCGCGCACCGACCTGCACGCGCTGCGCACGCTGGGCGTGGGCGAGATCCGCGTGTGTGGCCCGCAGTCGCTGCTGCCGGATGACGAGACCCTGAAGGGCTGCGTGGTCGGTGATGATTTCGACGCGATGCTGGAAGGCGTCGACGCGCTGATGATGCTGCGCCTGCAGCGCGAGCGCATGGAAGAAGGCCTGGTGCCGTCGCTGGAGCAGTACCACGCGCAGTACGGCCTGACCCGCGCGCGCCTGGCGCGTGCCGGCAAGGACGCTGCGGTACTGCACCCGGGCCCGATCAACCGCGGCGTGGAAGTGACCGACGACGTGGCCGATGGCCCGCAATCGTGGGTGCTGCGCCAGGTCGCCAACGGGGTCGCCGTGCGCATGGCCGTGCTGGAAACCTTGCTGGGCTGACCACTTTGGTGGGTGCCGACCGTTGGTCGGCACGGCTGATCTGTTCTCAGCCGATCCGGTGGGTGCCGACCGTTGGTCGGCACTGGACCATCAGTGCGGTGAAGTGCGGGCCTGGCCATTGAATGGTTTCGGGCCTACCTGTATTGACGTGTTGCCCGATAGAAGAGAGATACCGGCAGGCGCACGCTTGGGCCCATGAACCGCGCACGCCTACGCCTTGGCCTCCATTCCCGGATCGGGCAATCCTACATCCTGACCACCGTCACCCAGGAACGTCGACGCTACTTCGATGATGCCACTGCGGCACAGGAGGTGATGGATGTGTTCCGTCGCATTGATGATGATGGCCTGACGCACTCACTTGCCTATGTGGTCATGCCGGACCACATCCATTGGCTTGTTGAGATCCGTGCGTTCTCGCTGGACTACATCATGCAACGCTTCAAATCGAGCAGTGCATTGCGGATCAACCGCATGCTGGGCAAGACAGGACCATTTTGGCAATCGAGCTATCACGATCACGCCATTCGTTCTGAAGAATCACTGTTTCGCCATGCGATGTACATCGTCGCCAACCCGGTCAGGGCGAACTTGGCGAGCTGCGTGGGAGAGTACCCGTATGCCTGGTGCCGATGGGAGATTGATGGGAGGTACCAAGCAATGGATTACCCCGAAGCGGAGAGATAGTGCCGACCAACGGTCGGCACCCACCAATACCCAAGCCGACCAACGGTAGGTATCCACCAACAGATGTTTCCCAGCAGAAGCCGCGGTTCAGCGCTTCTGCGCGAACAGCCATGCCCACATTGCCGGGTCCGCGTAGGTGGCGTCCCAGGCATTGTGGTTGCCTTCGGGGTACTCGGTGTAGCGCACGTCACGCGCGTTGGCGTTCTGGAATGCGGCGTGCAGCCGGCGGTCGTCATCCGGCGGCACCACGTCATCCAGCGCACCATGGAAGATCCAGATCGGTGTGTGCCGAAGCCGCTTGGCGATCACGGCATAAGGATCGGATTCCTGGGCCACCTGTTCGACGAACAAGGTCGGACGCACCGCGCGCGGCGCCAGCACTGCGCCGCATACTGGCACGATCGCGGCGAAGCGCCCGGGTTGATCCAGCGCGATGTTCCAGCTGCCATAGCCGCCCATCGACATCCCGGTCAGGTACTGCCGCGAGGGATCGGCACCGAACTCGGCGATGGTGGCGTCCAGGGCGGCCAGCGCAACGCGGTTGTTGCGCCCGCTCCATTCCTGGCGGCCCGGCACCTGCGGGAATACGGCCAACGCGGGGAAGTCGGCCGCGTGCCTGCGCAGGTGCGGCCCCAGCCCGGCATGGGTCTGCTTGACGCCGTCGCCGCCACGCTCGCCGGATCCATGCAGGAACAGCACCACCGGCAGCGCGCCAGGCGTGCGCGCCGCGGTTGCCGGAATGAACACCTGGTAATAGGCGGTACGGCCATCCACTTTCACCGCACGCGATTCGAAGCGGCCACGTGCGCTGTCCGGGTGCGAGGCGCAGCCGGCCATCATCAGGATCGCCAGCATCGGCAGCCAGCGCATCATCGTACGGACCATCGACGTTCCCGGAGCGGTGGGTTCAGCCGCATCCTAGTCCGCCGCAGGTCAACGCGGCATCATGCGCCGCATCACTGCGGGCGCGGGAAGCTGGCGATGATGTCCAGCTGTTCCTGGGCTTCGGCATTGCCGCTGGCGGCGGCGGCCTGCACCTGCGCTATGTCCGGGTGCAGCACCACCAGCAACGGGTTTTCGCAGACCGGGCAGTCGTACTCGGTGGCGTCCTCGTCCAGTTCCATCACCATGGCGCGCGAGCTGCCCTTCCATTCGCAGGCCGGGCAGGTGTGCTGCTGGTCGCGCCAGCCGGGCTGGAAATAGTTTTCGATCGTGGTGGCCATGAGGGTCCAGTTGGAATCGGGTCAGAGCCCCGCGTCGCGGGGATCCGACCCTGGGTCTTGGTGTGGGTCGGAGCTCCGCGTTGCGGGGATCCGGCCCGGCAGGGATCAGTGCAGCAGCACCAGCGTGGCCAGGCCGAGGAAGGTGAAGAAGCCCATCGAGTCGGTCACGGCAGTCAGGAAGATGCCACTGGCCAGCGCCGGGTCGAAGCCGAAGCGTTTCAGGGTCAGCGGCACCAGCACGCCGGCCAGTGCCGCGAACAGCAGGTTGCAGGTCAGCGCGATGGCGATCACCGCCGACAGTCCGGGCGAGTGGAACCAGACCAGCACGATCAGCCCCAGGATCGAGCCGAGCAGCAGGCCGTTGAGCGCGGCCACCCGCACTTCCTTCCAAAGCAGCGTGCGCGCGTTGGAGGCGCCCACCTGGCCCAACGCCAGGCCACGCACCATCAGCGCCAGCACCTGGGTGCCGGCATTGCCGCCCAGGCCGGCCACGATCGGCATCAGCACCGCCAGCGCCACCAGCTTGTCGATCGTGCCCTCGAAGTGGCCGACCACGCTGGAGGCCAGGAAGGCCGTGCACAGATTGATCGACAGCCACATCAGGCGGCGGCGCATGGCGCGCCAGACCGGGCTGAACAGGTCCTCGTCCTCGTCCAGGCCGGCGGCGCCCAGCGCCTGGTGCTCGGCCTGGCCGCGGATGATGTCGACCACGTCATCGATGGTGATGCGGCCAACGAGGATGTTGTTCTCGTCCACTACCGGTGCGGAGATCCAGTCATGGTCGGAGAACTGCCGTGCCACTTCCTGGTCGCTCTCGCCGACGTCGATGGCCGGCTGCTCGTCGTCGATCAGGCGGTTGATCGGGGTGGTGTCCTCGTGGGTCACCAGTGCCGCCAGCGACACCCGGCCGAGATACTGGTGCCGCCGGCTGACCACGAACAGGTGGTCGGTGTGGTCCGGCAATTCGCCGCGCAGGCGCAGGTAGCGCAGCACCACGTCGACGTTGACGTCGGCGCGCACGGTCACCACGTCCGGGTTCATCAGGCGGCCGGCGCTGTCCTCGGGATAGGACAGCACCTGTTCCAGCCGCTCGCGGTTCTCGCGGTCCATCGACTTGAGGACTTCATCGATGACCGTATCCGGCAGGTCTTCGACCAGGTCGGCCAGATCGTCGATGTCCAGGTCTTCGACCGCGGCGATGATCTCGTCCGGGTCCATGTCCGCGAGCAGGCTTTCGCGCACGTCCTCGCCGACGTGGACCAGCACCTCGCCGTCGTCTTCAGGATCGACCAGGCCCCACACCACCTCGCGCTTGCCCGGCGGCAGCGATTCAAGCAGGTTGCCGATCTCGGCCGGGGCCAGGGTGTTGACCAGGCGACGTACCGGGCCCAGCCGGCCGCTGTCCAGTGCATCGGACAGCATCCGCAGTTGGCGCGCAGTCTTGTCGTGGCGTACAGCTTCAGCCATCGCAGCTCCCGCGGGATAAGAAAAGCCGCGATCCCGGCAAGGATGCGGCAACAGGGGTGTTCAGCGCGTCATTATCGCAAGGCGATGTTTCAGCGCATAGCCGCCGGATGGCACCACCCTTGGCGCTCAGGCCGTTTCCGCCACCAGCGCCAGCCAGCGTTCGATGGCGCGGCGGTCGCGCGCGGCCAGCAGTTTCGGTGCACGGGCGCGCAGTGCGCCCAGGTCAGCGTCGCGTATCGCGCGGCGTACCTCCAGCAACGTACCGGGGTGCAGGCTGAACTCGCTCAGGCCCAGCGCCAGCAGCAGCGGGGTCATCCGGGCATCACCGGCCATCTCGCCGCAGACCGCCACCGGGACGCGGTGACGCGCGCCGGTCTCGATCACCATCTGCAGCAGCCGCAGCACGGCCGGGTGCAGCGGTGAATACAACTCGCCCAGTGCCTCGTTGTTCCGGTCGGCAGCCAGCAGGTACTGCACCAGATCGTTGGTGCCGATCGACAGAAAATCGACCAGGTCGATGAAGCTCTCCAGCGCCAGCGCAGCGGCGGGGACTTCGATCATCGCGCCCAGCGGTACGTGGTCGGACACCATGTGGCCTTCGCCGCGCAGCTGTTCGGTCAGTTTGAGCATGCGCCGGCGCACGGCCAGCAGCTCCTCGCGGGTGCTGACCATCGGCACCAGCACGCGCAGCTTGCCGTACGCAGACGCGCGCAGTATCGCGCGCAGCTGGGTGTCGGCCACCTTCGGCCGTGCCAGCGACAGGCGCACTCCGCGCAGGCCGAGTGCAGGGTTCTCTTCGTTGCTCAGGGTCAGGCCGGTACGGTCGGCCTTGTCCGCGCCCAGGTCCAGCGTGCGTATGGTGACCGGCCGCCCGCTCATGCCCAGCGCGGCATCGCGGTAGGTCTGGAACTGCTCTTCTTCGTCCGGCAGCTCATTGCGCTGCAGGAACAGGAATTCGGTGCGGTACAGGCCGAGCCCCTGCGCGCCCAGTGCATGTGCCTGGGTCACGTCTTCCAGTGATTCGGCATTGGCCAGCAGGGCAATGTCGACCTGGTCGCGGGTACGGCTGGGCTTGCTGCGCAGGCGGCCGAGCTCGCGCTGCTCGCGCGCGTGCTCCTTCAGCCGGACGCGGTAGTCCCGCAGGTTGTCGGCCTGCGGGTTGACGGTGATGCTGCCGTCGGCGCCATCGATGATCAGCACATCGCCATCGGCGATGCGGCTGAGCAGCTGCGGCACGTTGACGATCAGGGGCAGGTGCAGGCTGCGCGCCAGGATCGCGCTGTGCGACAGCGCGCTGCCGGCGGCCGTGACGATGCCGACCACGCCCTGTGCCTGCAGCTGCGCCAGCTCGGAGGGGGCGATGTTGTCGCAGACCAGGATCTCGCCGGCCAGGCCTTTCACCGCCGACGGCCGTTCGGGTTGCAGGAAGGCGTGGATGCGCCCGATCACATGGTCGAGATCGTCCATGCGGCTCTTCAGATAGGCATCGTCCATGCCATCGAAGACCTTGGCCAGGCGGTCGCGCTGCAGGCGCAAGGCATAGCCGGCGCTGTACGGGCCGCTGCGGATCAGCTCGTCCAGGCCGTGCAGCAGCTCGGGGTCGTCCAGCAGCAGCGCGTGCAGGTCGAGGAACTCGCCCACTTCCTGGTTCAATGCGCCATGCAGGCGCTGGCGCAGTTCGTGCATTTCCGTGCGCGCGGCATCCACCGCACGATGCAGGCGGGCCAGCTCGGCCTCGACCTGGTGGGCGCCGATGCGTTGCTCGGCCACCTCCAGCGCATGCGGCAGGCGTACCCGTGCGCGGCCCATCGCCGCGCCACGGGCAGCACCGTGCCCAGCCAGCAGCTGGACCGGCCGCTGGCCGGAAGGAACCTGGCCGGCGCGCGCGCGCGGCACGCTCAGCTGTCCTCGTCGAAGCGGCGCTCGAACAGACCGACCACCGCTTCCATCGCGGCGGCTTCGTCCTCGCCGTTGATGCGCACGGTGACGGGGGTGCCCTGGCCGGCGGCCAGCAGCATCACCCCCATGATGCTCTTGGCGTTGATCTCACGGCCCTTGGCGGCCATGGTCACGTTGCAGCGGAACGGCGCCAGGGTCTGCACCAGCTTGGCGGTGGCCCGGGCGTGCAGGCCCAGGCGGTTGCTCACGGTGAGTTCTCGTTCAAGCATCGTCGACTATCGCTCCATTACGGGTGCCCGCCGCGGCTGTGGCGGGCAGTTGATCCAGTCCCTGTTCCGGATAATTCATCACCCGCAGCAACATCGGCAGGCTCAGCGCTGACACTCGGCGAACCGGGGTCCCCAGCCGGGCCAGCTGCCCGGCAAGGTTGGCGGGGCTGGCGCCGTACAGGTCGGTCAGGATCAGCACGCCGTCACCTCCGTCGACCCGGCGCAAAGCGGCCGAGGCGAGCGGGAGCAGGGCGTCCAGGTCTGCGTCGAACGGTACTTCGAAAGCTTCGGTTTTCAGCGGCAACTGCCGCAGGAGCCGGGTCGCCACGTCAAGCAGGGCGGTCCCGACCCCGGGATGTGTTACGAGGAGAATGCCACAGGTCATTACTGCACGTTAACAGGTCAAGGTGAATCGGCGATAGCAGCAGATGAGGGGTACTGTGTCCCGTATTCAGTGTTGCTCGGGTCGGATCCCTTTTTCATTGAAAAAGGGATCCGACCCCATGCGTTTTTCGATGCCTGGCAGCGATTCATCCACGCATGGCGTGGATCTACCGTGTCGACCAAGGTCGACACCTACCAACAGCGCACGGAATCTGTCAGAGGCGGGGCGGTGTGGGTAGGCAGGACCGTTGGCGCCATGGATGGCGCCATCGAGCCCCCATGGACGGGTTCACGGCGTGTCCTGCCTACCCACACCGCCCCGCCATCCCACGGAATGCCGCTTTTGCTGTTGCTGTTGCTGTTGCCGGCCAGCGGCCGGCACTACCAACGGGTGCCGGGCGCAGCCCGGCCGACCACCCTCAATCCTGTTCGCGGTGGTAGGTGGCCACGTCCTGCCAGCCCATCTCGCGGGCGTGCCGGGCCATGCGCTCGGCCAGGAACACCGAGCGGTGCTTGCCGCCGGTGCAGCCGAACGCCACGGTCACGTAGCTGCGGGTGCCATCCCCCAGTTTCGGCAGCCAGGTATCCAGGAAATCCATCAGCTGGGCCAGGTAACGCTGCACGTCGGGCTGTGCTTCCAGATAGTCGCGCACGCCCGGCTCGCGCCCGCTCAGCGCGCGCAGGTCCGGGTCCCAGTGTGGATTGGGCAGCACCCGCGCATCGAACACGAAGTCCGCCTCGGCCGGTACGCCGCGCTTGTAGGCGAATGACTCGAACAGCAGCGACAGGCCGGTGGCATGGTCCATCGCGAACTCGGTGATGATCCGCCGCCGCAGCTGGTGCACGTTGAGGGTGCTGGTATCGATCACCGCATCGGCCTCGCGGCGCAACGGTGCGGTCAGTTCGCGCTCGCGGGCGATCGCTTCGGGCAGCGACAGGCCCAGCTGGCTCAGCGGATGGCGACGGCGGGTGTCGGCGTAGCGCTTGAGCACCGTTTCGTCGCTGGCCTCGAAGAACAGTACCTTCACTTCCACGCCGGCGTCGGTGGCCAGCTGCCGCCAGTCGCCCAGCTGGCTCAGGTCGGCCTGGCCGCGGACATCGATGCCTACGGCCAGGCGGCGCGGTGCGCTGCCGTCATGGTTGGCCAGCAGGCTGCGCACGAAGTCCGGCAGCAGGTGGATCGGCAGGTTGTCCGAGCAGTAGTAGTCCTGATCCTCGAAGGTCTTCAGGGCGACGGATTTACCCGAGCCGGACAGGCCGCTGACGATGATCAGGGTCGGGGCGGTGGGGATTGCGGTGCTCATGGACAGGCTCTTCGAGGGGCAGGAGGATCAGGGTGTTCGCCGTTCCAGCAGGTTGCTGTGGCGGGCGATGAACATGGCCGCCGGGTCAATGCCCTTGGTGCGCAGGATGTGCAGGCGGGTGGCGGCTTCGGTCAGCACGGCCAGGTTTCGGCCGGGCATCACCGGCAGGGTGATCAGCGGAACGTCCAGGTCCAGCACATGGCGGGTACCCGAGTCGCCGGTCAGGCGCTCGTAGCCATGCGGGGTGGGTTCGGTCATAGGCTTGGTCAGGTGGACGATCAGCCGAAGGTACTTGTTCTTCTTTACAGCCGTGTCGCCGAACATCTCGCGCACGTTCAGCACGCCCAGGCCGCGCACTTCCAGCAGGTCCTGCAGCAGTTCGGGGCAGGTGCCGTCGAGTACATCCGGGGCGATCTGGGTGAACTCGGGGGCGTCGTCGGCGACCAGGCGGTGACCACGGCTGAGCAGCTCCAGCGCCAGCTCGCTCTTGCCCGACCCGGCCTCGCCGGTGATCAGCACGCCAATGGAATAGATCTCCATGAACACGCCGTGCAGGATCACCCTCGGTGCGAGCGTGCGCGCCAGGTGGTAGGACAGGTGGTTGAGCAGTTCGTGGCCGCGCTTGGGCGACAACCACAGCGGCGTGCCGGATTCATCGGCGGCGGCGCGCAGGTCTTCCGGGCAGGCCTGGTTGCGGGTCAGCACCAGTGCAAGCGGGTGCGACTGCATGATCTTTTCGATGGTCTCCCAACGCTGGCGCGGTTCCAGCGCATCCAGCCAGGACAGTTCCTCGGTGCCCAGGATCTGCACCTTGTTGGGATAGATGGCGTTGAGGTAGCCGGCCAGCGAGGGGCGCCGGGAGACGGTATTGCCGGCCTCCAGCTCACGCTTCTCACCGGATTTGCCTGCGGCCCAGCGCAGCCCCAGCCGCTCGCGCTGCTGTTCGAACAGTTCACGGGCGGTGATGCTGGTATTCATGCGGCGCTCGCAGGTGGGGTCATGTCCAGCGCCTCGCGCAGGGCCCGGGCATCGCCGGCTTCACGCAGGGCCTGGCGGATATCCGGCGCGGAAAACAGCTCGGCCAGCTCGGACAGCAGCATCAGATGCTGGTGGGTGTAGTGGGCGGGGACGGCCATCGCGAACACCAGGTCCACCGGCTCATCGCCGCCGAAGTCGACCGGGCTCGCCAGACGCAGCAGGGCGCCACGGGGGCGGTCCAGGGTCGGCGCGCGGCCGTGGGGGATGGCGATACCGTGGCCGATCGCGGTGCTGCCCAGGGCTTCGCGCTGGCACAGGTTCAGATAGATCTGTTCGGCATTGGCCTGGCGGCAGGCCAGCAACCCGGCGGCGGCCTGCAGGACGCTGTCGCGGTCGGTGGCCGCGCAGAGCTGGGTCTGCACGGCCGCCAGGAGGTCAGTCAGGGGCATGTCTGCGGGGAACGGTGGCGATCAGCCACCATTGTCACCCACCGGCAGCGGTGCGTGCTGCTGTTTTTTCTCCTTGTGCTTGATGACCAGGCGGTCAAGCTTGTCCGCAAGCAGGTCGATCGCGGCATACATGGTCTGGCCGCCGGCCTCGGCGTGCAGGGTCTGCCCCGGGATGTTGAGGCTGGCGTCGACGTGGTGTTCGGTCTTCTGCAGCTTGAGGGTCACCCGCGCTTCGCAGTGCTGGTCGAAGTGTTTTCCGATCCGGGCCAGCTTCTCCTCCACATAGGACTGCAGGGCCGGGGTGACTTCGACGTCTTTGCCAAACGTTTCGATGCGCATCGGGTTTCTCCTGTGTTCGGATGTGCCAATGAACCTCTCCGCCGGGCGCGGCGGTGCGTCAAGCGATTCTGACCCTTTCGTGCGAGGCGGAGATGTTCATGGCTTCACGATACTTCGCCACGGTGCGTCGCGCTACTGGAATTCCCGACGATTTGAGCAGGTCAGCCAGCTTGGCGTCAGAAAGCGGCTTGCGCGGGTTTTCGTCGTCGATCAGGCGCCGGATCATCGCCTGGATGGCGGTGCTGGACGCCTCGCCACCGCCTTCGGTATCGATGCCCGAGGCGAAGAAGGCACGCAGCGGCAACGTGCCGCGCGGTGTGCGCACATGCTTGCGGGCGATCGCGCGCGACACCGTCGACTCGTGCAGGCCCAGTTCGGCGGCGATCTCGCGCAGGGTCAGCGGACGCAGCGCCTGTTCGCCGAACTCGAGGAAACCGGCCTGCTGCAGGATCAGGCTGCGCACCACCCGCAGCAGGGTTTCACCGCGCTGCTGCAGGCCCTTCAGCAGCCAGCGCGCCTCCTGCAGCTGGCCACGCAGGTAGCCGGCGTCGGCCTCGCCACAGCGGCGGATCAGCTGTTCGTAGCCACGGTGGATCACCACCTTCGGCCCGGCATGGGCGGCCAGCGCCGCGCGCCAGATGCCGTTCTGCCGCCACACCACCACGTCGGGCACCACGTAGGTATCCTGCGAAAGCGGCGCGATCTGGGTCCCCGGACGCGGGTCCAGCGAGCGCAGCAGGGCGACCGCTGTCTCGACCTCGTCCAGCGGCTGTTTCAGTTCATGGGCCAGACCGGCGACGCCACTGCGTGGCAGTCGTTCCAGCGGGCCTGCGGCAATCTGCCGCGCCAGCGCCAGGCCCGCGGTGTCGCCAGGCAACAGATCCAGCTGCAGCTGCAGGCATTCGCCGAGCGTGCGCGCGGCAACGCCGACCGGGTCGAAGCGCTGGATGCGATGCAGCACCGCAAGGATTTCATCCTCATCGGCATGGACCGACGGCAGCAGGGTTTCGGCGATGGTGGCCAGCGGTTCGCGCAGGTAACCGTCGTCGTCCAACGCATCGATCAGCGCAGCGCCGATGCTGCGGTCGTGCATGGAAAGATGCGACAGGTGCAGCTGCCACAGCAGGTGGTCGGCCAGCGTCTCGGTTTCGGCCACGCGCTCGGCGGCGCTGCCGGCGTCATCATCATCGTCGAAGCTGCCGCCACTGCCGGCAGCGCTCCAGTCGAGCTCGGCCGGTGCCCAGTCGTCGCCATTGTCGGTGCGTTCGGCCGGCGTGTCGGCGTCCGTGTTGTCGCCGCCTTCATTGGCGGCACTGCTGTCGTTGCTGTCGGCCCAGTCCAGCAGCGGATTGCTTTCCACGGCCTGGGCAATTTCAAGCTCCAGCTCGGTCGTGGACATCTGCAGCAGCTTGATCGCCTGCTGCAGCTGGGGGGTGAGCACCAGCTGCTGTCCCAACGATGTCTGCAGCCGAGTCTTCATGCCTGTGCCGAATGGAAGGAAAGGGACCCAGCACCTGCGGTCACAGCTTGAAGGAATCCCCAAGGTAGACGCGACGTACGTCAGCGTTGTCCAGGATCGCCTCCGGCGAGCCCTGGGCCAGCACGGTACCCTCGGCGAGGATATACGCGCGGTCGCAGATTCCCAAGGTCTCGCGCACGTTGTGGTCGGTGATCAGCACGCCGATGCCACGCTGCTTGAGATGGGTGACGATGCGCTGGATTTCGCCCACCGAGATCGGGTCGACACCGGCAAACGGTTCGTCGAGCAGGATCAGGCGCGGCTGCGCGGCCAGTGCGCGGGCGATCTCGCAGCGACGACGTTCGCCACCGGACAGGCTGGCACCGAGCTGGTCGGCGACATGGCCCAGCTGCAGCTCGTCGAGCAGGCTGTTCAATTCGCGTTCGCGGCCGGCCGAATCCAGGTCTTCGCGCAGTTCAAGCACCAGGCGGAGGTTGTCGGCCACGGTCAGCTTGCGGAACACCGACGGCTCCTGCGGCAGGTAGCCCACGCCCTGCTTGGCACGGGTGTACATCGGGTCGCTGGTGATGTCCTTGCCGTCGAGCACGATGCTGCCTGCATCGGCGGCGACCAGGCCGACGATCATGTAGAAACAGGTGGTCTTGCCGGCACCGTTGGGGCCGAGCAAACCGACCACTTCACCGGCGTCGAGGGTCAGCCCGAAGTCCTTGACGACTTCGCGCTGCTTGTAGCGCTTGCGCAGGCCCTTGGCGACGAGCATTACTTCTTGCTCCCCGCCGGCCTGGCCGGCGTGCTGGCCGGAGCCGCTGCCTTGGGTGCGGCGGCCGGCTGTGCTGCCCCGTTCTTGTTCTTCGGCGGAATGACGGTGCGCACACGGCTGCCATCACCACCGGAGTTCATCTCCCCGGTGCGGGTGTTGTAGACCATGCGCTGGCCGGCATTGGTGCCGCGCGCGCTGGTGACCTTGTAGTTGCCGGTCAGGGTGATGATCTCGGTCTTGATGTCGTAGTCGATGCGATCGGCCACCGCATCCATCCAGGTGCCATCGTCGAGCTGCTGCTTCATCGTGGCCTGCTTGCCGGTGAATACCGCACGCACGGCCTCGCCGTCCTTGAGGTAGATCTCCGCTTCGGACGCGCGGATGTCCAGCGTGCCCTGGGTAACGGTCACGCCCTGCGAGAGCACGGTCTTGCCATCGCCGGTGAGCACGCCCGACTGGGCGCCGGACTCGATGTTCATGTTCTCGTTGCGATCAGTGGACTTGGCAAAGCCAGCGCTGGGAACCAGGAGACCGAGCGCGAGTACGGCTGCAAAGGGGATCTTCATCGGGGTCCGTTCTACCGGTGGGGCCGCCGGGAAACCGGGGGCGAGTGGGGGGGGGCTGCCTTCCTTGCGCCGGTCCGGGGACGTCGCAGGAGGGTGGCGGAATCAGCGTCGGGGCGTGTAACGGCCCTTGGACTGGCTGAGGAAATGATACGTGTTGTTCTTCGAATCCACCTCGAAGCCGACGCCGGACTGTTCCATGCCGGGACGGGTCATGGTGACCCGCGCATCGGTGCGGGCACGGTTTTCCTTCGGGAACACATCCAGGTGGTCGGTGCGGAACGTGGTCGGCACCACGCCCGGATCGGCCGGACTGTCGCCAGCGACATTGCCGCGCAGCTTCATCTCGTCGCCCTTGGCACTGAGCCAGCCGGTCTCGGCGCGCAGGGTCCAGTGCTTGCCATCCTTGTCCGGCATCTCGAACAGTGGGGTGGCGATGTTGATGGTCTGGTCGCCACGCTGGCGTTCCAGCCGCGGTGCGCGCAGGGTGGTCGATTCCTTGCCCTGCTCATCCAGCGCGACGATCTGGAAGTCGTGCAGGATGTAGTCCACGCCGGCGTCCTGGCCGGCAGTGGCCGGGCCCTTGTCGCGGTTGCGCAGGGCCGCCCAGCTGCTGAGCAGGGCCGCCAGCAGCAGGCCGATGCCGAGCACGGTGCGCCAGTTCAGGGTGGGCAGGTTCATGCGCCGAACCTCGCCAGCACCGCGTCCACATGGCCCTGGGCGGCCAGCAGGATGTCGCACAGTTCACGGGCGGCGCCACGTCCGCCATCGGCGCGGGTCTGCCAGTGCACGCGCTCGGCGATCCACGGGTGGGCGTTGGCTGGCGCCACCGCCAGGCCGACCGCGCCCAGCGGCGCCAGGTCCGGCAGGTCGTCGCCCATGAAGGCCACCTGCTCCAGGCCGATGCCATGCTGTGCGCACAGCGTCTGCACGCTGGCCAGCTTGTCGCCCACGGCGATCTGGGTGTCGATGCCGAGGTCGGCGCCGCGCTTGAGCGCGGACTGGCTGTTGCGCGCGGTGATCAGCACGGGGTGGATGCCGTGCTGCTGCAGCAGTTTCAGGCCCAGACCGTCCTGCACGAAGTACGCCTTGCTCTCGTTGCCGTCCTTGTCGTAGTACAGCCGACCGTCGGTGAGGGTACCGTCCACGTCGAAGCAGGCCAGGCGGACGCGGGCCGCAGCGGCATGCAGGTGGGCGGGGAACGCGGGCAGCGGGGACCAGGGCATCAGGCGATCAGGCTCGGTGGGGGCGGGTGGGGCATTACAGACTGAATGGGGTCTACGGACTGTCGGTTAAACCACCCGGGCCCGCAACAGGTCATGAATGTTCAGGGCGCCGACCGCACGGCCCTGGCCATCGACCACGATCAGGCCGTTGATTTTCTGGGTCTCCATCTGCCGCGCGGCCTCTACGGCCAGCTGGTCGGCACCGATGGTGCGCGGGTTGCGGGTCATCACATCGGCGATCTTCGCGGTGCGCACGTCCAGCGCGCTGTCCAGCGCCCGGCGCAGGTCGCCGTCGGTGAACAGGCCGATCAGCACGCCATCGGCGTCGACCACGGCGGTCATGCCGAGGCGCTTGCGGCTCATTTCCACCAGCGCCTCGCTGAGGCTGGCATCGGCGCCCACGCTGGGCAGGTCCTCGCCGGTGTGCATGACATCGGTGATGTGCAGCAGCAGGCGACGGCCGAGGCTGCCGGCCGGGTGCGAGCGGGCGAAGTCGTCGGCGGTGAAGCCGCGCGCATCAAGCAGGGCTACGGCCAGCGCATCGCCCATCGCCAGCGAGGCGGTGGTGCTGGAGGTCGGCGCCAGCGCCAGCGGGCAGGCCTCGGCCGGCACGCTCACATCCAGGTGGATGTTGGCGGCCGTGGCCAGGCTCGACTGCGGGCGGCCGGTCATGGAAATCAGCACGTTGCCCTGGCGCTTGAGCACAGGCAGCAGCATCAGCACCTCATCGGACTCGCCCGAATAGGAAAGGGCCAGTACCACGTCGGCTTCGGTGATCATGCCCAGGTCGCCGTGGCCGGCTTCGCCGGGATGCACGTAGAACGCCGGTGTGCCGGTGGAGGCCAGGGTGGCGGCGATCTTGCGGGCAATGTGGCCGGATTTGCCCATGCCGGTGGCGACCACCCGGCCGCGGCTGGCCAGGATCGCCTCGCAGGCCTGCTGGAAGGCCTCGCCAAGGCGGTCGGCGACGGCATCCAGCGCCTGCCGCTCGATCTCGAACACGCGGCGGCCACTGGCGACCAGGCCGGCAGGGTCGACGGAACGGGGGGGCAACAGGGATTCGGCCATGCGGACGCCACGCAGCGGAAGTAGAATGGAGGCACATTTTATTAGGAAAGCCCGTTGGACGCCGACACCATCCGCAATCTGATCGAAACCGGCCTGCCTGGCGCCCGCGCCGATGTGCAGGGCGATGATGGCGTGCATTTCGAAGCGACCGTGGTCTGCGAGGCCTTCGCCGGCAAGATGCCGCTGGCCCGCCACCGCATGGTCTATGCCACGCTGGGCGACCTGATGGGCGGCGCGATCCACGCGCTGGCGCTGAAAACCGTGACCCCGGCCGAAGCCGGCTGAACCGCAGAAGATCCCGAATACATGGCCAAGATCGTTGTGACCGGCGGCGCTGCGCTGCACGGTGAAGTGAGCATCTCCGGCGCCAAGAACGCCGTCCTCCCCATCCTCTGCGCGACCCTGCTGGCCGATGAGCCGGTGGAGATCACCAACGTGCCGCACCTGCACGACGTGGTCACCACGGTCAAGCTGCTGGGCGAACTGGGTGCCAAGGTCACCATCGACCAGGGCACGCTGTCGCGTGGCAGTGCGATCGTGGTCGACCCGCGTTCGGTCAACCAGCACGTTGCGCCGTACGAGCTGGTCAAGACCATGCGCGCCTCGATCCTGGTGCTGGGCCCGCTGCTGGCCCGCTTCGGCGCGGCGGAAGTGTCGCTGCCCGGCGGCTGCGCGATCGGTTCGCGTCCGGTCGACCAGCACATCAAGGGCCTGCAGGCGCTGGGTGCCGAGATCGTGGTCGAGAACGGCTTCATCAAGGCCACTGCCAAGCGGCTGAAGGGCGGCCATTTCACCTTCGACATGGTCAGCGTCACCGGCACCGAGAACGTGCTGATGGGCGCGGTGCTGGCCGAAGGAACCACTGTCCTCGACAACTGCGCGATGGAACCGGAAGTGACCGATCTGGCGCATTGCCTGATCGCGCTGGGCGCGAAGATCGAAGGCCTGGGCACTGCCCGCCTGGTCATTGAAGGCGTCGAGCGCCTGTCCGGCGGCCGCCACGAAGTGCTGCCCGACCGCATCGAAACCGGTACCTTCCTGGTCGCTGCGGCGATGACCGGCGGCAAGGTCACGGTCAACCGTGCGCGCCCGAACACCATGGACGCGGTGTTGTCCAAGCTGGTCGAGGCCGGCGCGAAGATCGAGACCACCGAAGACACCATCACCCTGGACATGCAGGGCAAGCGACCGAAGGCGGTCAACCTGACCACCGCGCCGTACCCCGCATTCCCGACCGACATGCAGGCGCAGTTCATGGCGCTCAACTGCGTGGCCGACGGCGTCGGCGTGATCAACGAAACGATCTTCGAGAACCGTTTCATGCACGTCAACGAACTGCTGCGCCTGGGCGCGGACATCCAGGTCGAAGGCCACACCGCCATCGTGCGTGGCAGCGAGACCCTGAGCGGTGCGCCGGTAATGGCCACCGACCTGCGTGCCTCGGCCTCGCTGATCCTGGCCGGCCTGATGGCCAGCGGCGAGACCACCATCGACCGCATCTATCACCTTGATCGTGGCTACGAGAACATCGAAGAGAAGCTGTCTTCGCTCGGCGCCACCATCCGGCGCGTGCCATGATCCTGCGCGGCAAGTTCAGCCCGCGCCGCAAGGCGCTGCTGGCCCTGGTGCTGATCGTGCTGGCGTGGCTGGGCTATGCCTGGTACGCCAACATCGCCATCACCCAGGGCATCGAGCAGAAGGACATGGACTGGAACGGCGACGGCACGGTCTCGCGTGACGAGATCATCGAATCGTTCTACGCGGTCGCGGTGAACGACAGCCAGGACGGCAACCGCCATTGCCGCACCTTCATCTGGCGCAGCACCGGCGAGCAGATCCGCGTGGACTGCCGCACCGAGTTCAAGCCGGCCGCGGCCGAGCAAAAGAAGTAAGAACAACGCCCGCGAAAGCGGGCGTTTTTTTACGGTAGATCCACGCCATGCGTGGATGAAGGCGCCGGGTCGCTGTCGGGGTCAGAGCCCTTCCCGTTGGGAAGGGATCCGACCCCGGGCGCTCAGTTCATCGCCTTGATGGTCAGGTCCAGCGCATCGCGGCCGCTCTCACGCTGCAGCATGCGCGCCGGCACCGGGAATTCCGGCACGATCCAGGCGATCAGCTCCTTGTTGCCGTCGGCACGCGAGACCTTGGTGGCTTCGTAGCTCTTGCCGCCCACGGTGATCGATTCCTTGCCGATCACGCGGTAGGTCATGTTCTTGATGCGGCCTTCGTCGACCATGCGATAAGTCAGCGGCTTGCCGGCGGCCAGGTCGCGGGCGATTGCCAGGTTGATCAGCAGCGCGTCCATGTCGCCCGTCTTCAACGCGATGGGGCCCGCACGGTCCGGCTTGATGTCGCCGGTCCAGGTGGCCTGGTTGCTGGTCCAGTTGTAGTTGGCCTGCACATTGCGCTTCTTCACCAGCAGTGCCGAACGGTCCTGGCTGCTGAGCGGGCGCAGCTGGCCGCGCACCTCTTCGAACACGGTGCTCTGGCTCAGGTCGGCCAGCTGGTTCTTCACCTGCAGCGTGTAGCGCCACTTGTTGGCTCCCTCGCTGCTCAGCGTCATGCTGCCATTGGCCTGCATGCCCATGTAGCTGGCCAGGTAATCGGCCTTGAATGGCTGCAGGGCCATGGCCGGCAGGCTGGCCACCGACAGTGCGGCTGCAGCGATCCAGGTGAGGGGGCGGGTCAGGGTGCTCATGCTCAGACTCCTTGGTACTCGATCAGGCGCAGATCGACGCGGTCTTCGCCGTCTTCGCGTTGCAGGATGCGCACCGGGGTGGGGACACCGTTGGCGATCCAGAGGATGGTTTCGTTGTTGCCGCCGTTGGTCCGGTACACCCGCAGCGCGTTGTAGGACAGGTCGCCGACCTCGACATTCTCGGTCTGCGGCGCGGCCTGGTAGTCGTGCTGGCGGACCTTGCCCATGTCCACGTAGCGGTAATGCATGGTGGCGCCCGGGCGGGCATCACGCATGATCGCCAGATTGATCAGCAGCGCGCTCTGGTCGCCCGGCTGCAGCGCGATCGGTTGCGCACGTTCCTTCTTGACGTCGCCGCTCCACTGCGCGGTGCCGGCCTGCCAGTTGTACGTGCCGACCGCTTTCTTGCCCAGGAACAGGCCCTTGCGCACCGTGCTCTGGCTGAGTGGCGCATAGACGCCGCTGCGCTCTTCGAACACCGTGCTCTGCTCGATGTTCAGGCCCAGCACGCTGGCGAAGCCGCGGCGGCCGACCACCTGCATGTCCACCCGCCACTGGTTGCCGCCGGTGTGGGTGACCTGCATGCTGGCGTCGCCGGCCTCCTTGCCTTTGTAGAAGGCCTGGTAGGTCGCGGTGAACGGCTGCAGCGGCGGCGGCTCCCAAGCCAGCGCCGGGGGCATCGGCACGGCCGGTTCTGCGGGCGGCTGTACTACGGGCGCCGGCTGCGCAGGGGCCGCAGGCGCTTGCACCTGGCCCCAACCCACGCCGGGAAGCACGACAAGCGACAGCAGCAATGAAGTGGACAGCAGGGTCGTGGTCTTCATGGAGGACAGGAGCTGCAGGAGGGGGGCAGGATGCCAGCCCCGCAGTCAGCGGGGCGTGTGCGTGGGCGTTACCGGTTCAGGTTCCCGGCGGAATCTAGGGCCAGTGGGCTAAACAGGGGGTGACCGTCCAGGTGCGGCTGCCCCTCCCGTTCAGTCAGGAGGCCGGCGCACAGCAGCTGGAGGGTGGCGATCAACAGGGGATGCTCCACCGCCAGCACGCGCGCGGCCAGGCTGTCGGCGTCATCGCCGGGCATCACCGGTACCCGTACCTGGGCCAGCACGGCGCCGGCATCCAGTTCGGGAACGACCAGATGCACGCTGGCCCCGTGCTCGGCATCGCCGGCGTCCAAAGCCCGCGCATGCGTATCCAACCCTTTGTGCAGTGGCAGCAGGGAGGGGTGGATGTTGACCAGGCGGCCATTGAAGCGCTGCACGAAGGCGGCGCCGAGAATGCGCATGTAGCCGGCGCAGACGATCCAGTCCGGCGCGGCCGCGGCCAGTGCATCGCCCAAGGCCTGCTCGTAGGCGGCGCGGTCGTCGAATTCCTTCGGCGCATGTGCCCAGCGCAGGCTGGCGCCGACCCGTTGCAGCGCGGCGGCGGCCGGGCGGTCCGAGAACACGCCGACGACCTCGGCGGGCAGGCGCCCGGCCGCGATGGCATCGAGGATGGCCTGCAGGTTGCTGCCGCGCCCAGAGGCGAGCACCGCGATGCGGGTGGGCGCGGTCATTGCGCGGCACTCCGGCGGATCAACGGCCAGCTCAGCAGGCTGCCCACGGTCGCCAGCAGCATGTCGGCATGGGCGTCCCACATGTCGCCCTGCTGCCCGTTGTAGGCCTCGGCGGCGTCCGGCGACAGGGCCAGCGCGATGGCCCACTCGAACCACTCGTAGACCAGGCTGGCGCACATCACTGCCATCACCGCCAGGGTGAAAGCCTGGCCGCGGTGCAGCGCCGGCCAGGCATGGCGTGCCAGCTGCAGCAGCGCAGGCGTGAAGCAGACGCCGAACAGGAAGTGGATAAGCCGGTCGAAATGATTACGCTGCCAGCCAAACGCCGCATTCGGCGACCAGCCGGTCAGCGCCTGCGCCCATGCGTCGTAGGGCACGTTCGAGTACAGCCAACGCGCAGCCACGCAGTGCAGTGCAATGAAGCCGCAGATCGCGATGAAGGCACCGTTGCCCAGCCAGCCACCCCGGCGGTCGACCCATAGCAGTGCGGCCAGCCCGATCACGGTCAGGGTGCTGTGCAGGGCCTGCTCGATGGGCCACAGCGGGTGGATCCAGCTGATCGCGAATACCGCCAGCACGGCGGCGAAGGCCAGCTTCTTGGGGCCGGTGAAACGGGAAGCGGCAGGCGAGGCGGTCGTGGAGAGGGCAGGCGCGGACATGGGGAGTCGATCAGGGGAGGGGGGCGTCTGCCGGCAAGCTCAGACGCTGAGATGGTCGCCACGGTCGAACAGTGCGGCCATGTCAGGCTTGGACAGGAACACCCAGGCATAGGCGGTCAGGGCCATGCCCAGCGGGCCAGCCAGTACCGCCAGCCAGGCCGCGCGCTGGCACCAGGCCAGCCCGGTGCGGCGCGACAGCAGGCGTGCGGTGTGCAGCTGTACGACGCCAAGCGCGGCCGCCAACAGCGAAATGACCCCGTAGACCGTGGCCAGTACCGCGCCATCGCCCAGCCCGCGCGAGCTGGCGACCAGGCCGATGAAACCGAGGAACGCCAGCGCGGCCATCCAGTGGAAAACCGCCAGCGCGTAGAACAGCACCTTCAGCGTCTGCAGGTGGCTGGCCAGCTGCAGCTGCGCCAGGGTCTGCTGCGGCAGCGGCGGTGGTGCGCCGGGTGTCGTCATGTCGTTGCACCCCTTGCATCGAAGGCGGCCTTGACCTGCGGGCGCAGCAGCGTAACCAGGGTGAATACCCCCAGAACGGTGCCCAGCGGCGCGCACAGGCAGAGCAGGCCGGCCACGATCAGGCACAGCAGGTGGCGACGACGCTGGGCCAGGCAGCGTCCGGCCTGGATGACGAATGCGGCCATGCCCAGGCCACCGGCGACGAACACGGTCCCCAGCACCGTGAACACCCAGCCGAACAGGCGCTGTTCGGCCGGCGACGAGGGCTGGCCCCCGGAGTTCATCGGCAGATGGCCGCTCAGCGCACTGATGCCGAGCACGATGTACAGAATGAAAAACAGCGAGAGCAGCGCGATCAGGCCGCCGAACACGTAGTGCGCGATGGACAGCGCGCGCAGGTGGTCAGCGTCCTGCCTGCTGAAGACCGGCACGGCCGCCAACGGCGGCGGTACCGGGGTGGGTGCCAGGGGGGGCGTTGCGTCCATGCGGGCTCCTCGGGGTCGGGTTCAGCCGATGCGGACGCGCTCGGCGCCTTCGGCGGTGACCACCTGGCCGATGGTCCAGTGCTCCAGGCCCTGCGCCTTGACCGCCTCGGACACCGCATCCACCTGGTCCGGCGCGACGATCAGCACGAAGCCGATGCCGCAGTTGAAGGTGCGCCACATCTCGCTGTCGGCCACCGCGCCTTCCTTCTGCAGCCACTGGAATACCGGCGGCAGGGTCCAGGAAGAGGCCTGGATGTCCAGGCCGAGGCCGTCGGGCACCACGCGGATGATGTTCTCGGTCAGGCCGCCACCAGTGATGTGGGCCATGCCGTGGATGGCGTCGCCGTGCGACTTCAGCAGCGACAGGATCGGCTTCACGTACAGGCGGGTCGGTGCCATCAGCGCATCGACCAGCTTCACGCCACCTTCCAGTTCCAGGTCGGCCGGGCGGCCGGCGCGGTCGTAGATGCGGCGCACCAGCGAGTAGCCATTGGAATGCGGGCCGGACGAGGCGATGCCGATCAGCACGTCGCCGGCGGCCACGCTGGCGCCGTCCTTCAGCTCGCTTTTCTCGACCGCAGCCACCGTGAAGCCGGCCAGGTCGTACTCGCCCGGGGCGTACATGTCGGGCATTTCAGCGGTTTCACCGCCGATCAGCGCGCAGCCGGCCTCGGTGCAGCCGTTGGCGATGCCGCCCACCACCGCTGCGGCGGTGTCGATGTCCAGCTTGCCGGTGGCGAAGTAGTCCAGGAAGAACAGCGGCTCGGCGCCCTGCACCAGCACGTCGTTCACGCACATCGCGACCAGGTCGATGCCGATCGTATCGTGGCGGTTCAGCTGGTGGGCCAGCTTCAGCTTGGTGCCCACGCCGTCGGTACCCGACACCAGCACCGGCTCGCGGTATTTGTTGGACAGGTCGAACAGGGCGCCGAAGCCGCCCAGGCCGCCCATCACTTCCGGGCGGAAGCTGCGCTTGACCAGGGGCTTGATCCGCTCGACCAGCGCGTTGCCGGCGTCGATGTCGACACCCGCGTCACGGTAGGTGAGGGGGGAGGGGGCGGAAGACGGGGTGTTGGTCACGGGCGTCGGCGCTGGCAGGGGTTGAACGAGCGATTTTAACAGGCCGCATTGGCGCAAAGGCCGTATTCGGGCAACAATTCCCCCGGATTCGTCGAGCCAATGGATGTCCTGATGCGCCGCAGCCTGATTCTGACCCTGCTCCTTGCACTGAGCCTGCCGGTGGCCACGATGGCCCAGAGCGGCCTGCGCACCGAGGGAGATGTTGCCACCGCCTCGGGTGCGTACGAGGCCGAAGTGCCCGTCAACAGCCAGGCCGAAGCCGATCGCAACGGCGCCCTGGCCCGTGCCCTGAGCGTGGTGCTGGGCAAACTGTCGGGCGACCGCAACGTGATGTCCCGCCCCGGCGTGGTGCAGGCGCTGCGCAACGCCAAGGACTACGTGGCCAGCTACGACTACAAGCAGGACCAGAGCGTGGGCGCCAGCGGCGCGCCGAGCTTCAGGACCCTGCTGGTGGCCCGCTTCCGCGAGGATGACGTTGACTCGCTGGTCTCGGCGCTGGGTCTGCCGCTGTGGCCGCAGCCGCGGCCGAAGCCGGTGGTGTGGTTGGCCGTCGACGACGGCAGTGGCCCGCGCCTGGTCAGCGTGCAGCAGGCCAACGCCGCCCGCCCGCTGCTGAACCGCGCCATCGAGCGGGGTTACAAGCTCGGCCTGCCCAGCGGCGGTGCCGCCGAACAGGCGCTGGCCGGTGCCATCTGGCGCCAGGACAGTGCCGCCGTGGCCCGCGCCTCGTCGCGCTACGCGCCGCCGATGCAGCTGATCGGCAAGCTCTACCGCGCCAACGGCGGCTGGCAGGCGGACTGGGTGTTCGTCGACAACGGCCGTGAGCTGAACAAGTGGACCAGCAAGGACGCCAACGCCATGCGCGCGATGGCCGCCGGTGCCGACGGCGCCGCCGACGCGCTGGTCAGGCGCTATGCCAAGGCGGGTGCCGCCGTCGGCCAGGCCGGGACCTACCGCGTGGTGGTCACCGGCATCAACAGTGCCGACGACTACCTGCGCCTTGCCGCCGGGCTGCGCGAGGTGCCGGTGGTGCGCAATGTCACCCCGCTGCACGCCTCGGCCGGCCAGCTGGAGCTGAGCCTGGAGATGACCACCGGCCTGGCCGGCTTCAACCGCATGCTGGGCGACAACGGCGTGCTGGTGCCCAGCGCGACGCTGCCGGCCCTGCCGACCCCGATCGATGACACCACCGGTGCCCCGGTGGCCGTGCCGGTCAGCAACGAGTACCGTTTGCGATGACCCTGACCCCGGAAGCCGAAATCGCGCAGTTCCTGCGCCGCCTGAAGTACATCCTGTTCGCCGGCCTGGTCGGCTGGGTGGTGTGGCTGCTGGCACCGATCCTGACCCCGTTCGTGCTGGCGCTGGCGCTGGCGTGGCTGGGCGACCCGCTGGTGGACCGCATCGAGGCCACCGGCCGTTCGCGCATGACCGGCGTGGTGCTGGTGTTCGCGGCGATGGTGCTGGTGATCGTGGCGCTGCTGCTGGTGCTGGTGCCGATGATCGAGCGCCAGATCACCACCCTGATCGCGGTCGCGCCGCAGGCACAGGCGTGGCTGATGGAGAAGGGGATCCCCTGGTTCGAGCAGAAGACCGGCCTGGAAGTGATGCAGTGGCTGGATCCGGACCGCCTGATCGAATGGGTGCGCAGCCACTGGCAGCAGGCCGGCGGCTTCGCCACCACATTCATGGGCTACGTCTCGCGTTCGGGCTTTGCGATGGTGACCTGGGTGGTCAACATCCTGCTGCTGCCGATCCTGGCGTTCTATTTCCTGCGCGACTGGGACAAGCTGGTCGAGCGGGTGGCGTCGGTCATTCCGCGCAACCAGATCGGTACCATCAGCGCGTTGGCGCGCGAGTCCAACGAGGTGCTGGGCGCGTTCATCCGCGGACAGTTCCTGGTGATGCTGGCATTGGGCGTGATCTATGCCGGCGGCCTGTCGCTGGTCGGCCTCAAGCTGGGCTTGCTGATCGGCCTGATTGCCGGCCTGATCAGTTTCATACCGTACCTGGGCGCGACCACTGGCGTGCTGATGGCGGTGATCGCGGCACTGGTGCAGGCGCAGGGCTTCGACCTGAAGCTGCTGATCCTGGTGGGCGTGGTGTTCACCGTCGGCCAGCTGCTGGAAAGCTACGTGCTGACCCCGCGTATCGTCGGCGACAAGATCGGCCTGCACCCGGTGGCAGTGATCTTTGCGGTGATGGCCGGCGGCCAGCTGTTCGGCTTCCTCGGCATGCTGCTGGCGCTGCCGGTGGCGGCGGTGACCAATGTTCTGCTGCGCTATGCGCATCAGCGCTACCGGCAGAGCGAGCTGTACGTGGGCGAGAAGCCGGCGATCGTGCTTGATGGCGTAGTGGACGCCCCCCATATCATCGTTCCGAACGACAAGGGCCCCGACCTGAAGTGATGGGTGTGCCGCAACTGCCGCTGGCCCTGCATTACCCGCGGGACCAGCGCCTGGAGACCTTCATCGGCGCGCCGGATGGCGCGCTGGCGCAGCTGCGCGCGATCGCGGTTGGCGCCAGCCACGACTGGGTCTACCTGGAAGGTGCGGCGGGAACCGGCAAGACCCACCAGGCGCTGGCGATGTGCTCCAGCGCCGAGCAGGCCGGGCGCCTGCCGACGTACGTGCCACTGGCCAGCGCCACCGGCCGCGTTCGTGCAGCGCTGGATGGGCTGGACGCACGCGAACTGGTGGCGCTGGACGGGCTGGACGAGGTTGCCGGCAATCGCGAGGACGAGATCGCGCTGTTTGATTTCCACAACCGCGCGCGCGCTGCAGGTGTAACCGTGCTGTACACGGCGCAGAAGGCGCCGGGCGAGCTGGGCCTGGTGCTGCCGGACCTGCGTTCGCGCCTGGGCCAGTGCGTGCGCGTGCTGCTGCAGCCGCTGGATGAGGAAGGTCGTGCTGCGGTGCTGCGCGAGCGTGCACTGCGACGCGGCCTGGCCATCGACGAAGCGGCCATCGAATGGCTGCTGTCGCACACCGGCCGTGAGCTGGGTGGATTGATCACCCTGCTGGACTGGCTGGACCGCGAATCGCTGGCGGCGAAGCGGCGGATCACCGTGCCGTTCCTGCGCCAGGTGCTGGAAGAAGGCCGGCCTCGTTACTGAGGGTGGGGTTTGTTGGCAGGGCTGCGCCCTGCACCCGCCGAAGCCGAAGCAACGTCAACGTCAAAGGCTGGCTTCCTGAGGGGAGGCGGGGTGGCTCAGGTTGCGGGGGACGGCGCAAGTACGTCCATGTAGCCTCGATCGCGCCATCCATGGCGCTCACGCCCCCGCAACCTGAGCCACCCCGCCTTCGACAGATTCCCGCGATCTGCCGGGACTGCGTACTGCACTGCTGTTGGTGGGTGTCGACCTTGGTCGACACGTGTCTTGCTTGTGGTGGGTGACGACCGTTGGTCGTCACCGGAGCAAGCGCAGCGAAGCGACCCGCTTTTTCTTTTCTTTCCTTTCTTCCGTGGCTGGACGCCCACGGAAACTGTCAGAGGCCGGGCGGGTGGGCCATGCAGGGGCGTTGGCGCCATGGATGGCGCCATCGAGCTTACAGGGGTGAGGGCGCTTTGCTTGCGAAGCACTGCTTCGCAAGCGCCCGAACGCACAGCCGCCAGCGGCTGGGCCGGGCCCCGGAGGGGGACTTGCAGCGTCCCCTGCGCAGCCCACCCCGACCGGCCAAGCACGGCTTCTGCTTTCAATGAGTCCAGCCACGAGGGGCTCAGCCGTTCGCCGCCAGCTCCACATTCAGCGCGCGCAGGCGATCCACGGTCCCGACATCGGTCCAACGCCCCCGATGGTGCTGCCCCGTCATCAACCCCTGCGCCATGAAACGCTTCTGCAGCGGCACCACCGAGAACCTCGGCGGCAGCCGCTCGCTGCCCGGCGCATCGCCGATCACCGCGCGCCAGTCGGCCACGATCGAGGGGCGGTACACGCCGATGCCGGCATAGGTCAGGCATGGCCCTGCGCGGTCGTGGTGCAGCAGGCCCTGTGCATCCAGCCGATAGTCACCGTTCGGGTGCTGAACCGGATTGTCGACCAGCACCAGGTGTGCCTGGCCCTGCGGCTCGCGCGGCAGCGTGGCGAAATTGAAATCGGTCCAGATATCGCCGTTCACCACCAGGAACGGGGCATCGCCCAGCACCGGCAGTGCATTGAGGATGCCGCCGCCGGTTTCCAGTGGGGTCTGCCCTTCGTAAAGGAAATGCAGGCGCAGGCCCCACTGGCTGCCATCACCCAGCGTCGCCGGGAACTGCTCGGCCAGCCACGCGGTGTTGACCACCACCTCGCGCACGCCGAGCGCTGCCAGGCGCTCCAGGTGCCAGACGATCAGTGGCTTGCCGGCCACTTCCAGCAGCGGCTTGGGTGTGTGCAGGGTCAGCGGGCGCATGCGCTCGCCGAGCCCGGCGGCAAAGACCAACGCCTTCATCGGGCCACGCGCATCGGTGCGCCCAGTTCGGCCAGCGCCGGCTTGATGCGGTTTTCCAGCAGCTGCTGCAGAGGCGCCAGCTCGCGATAGCGTGGCAGCACTTCATCCAGATAGCCGATGAAGCGCGGTGCGTCGTCCAGGTAATGGCCCTTGTTGTCGCGGTAGCGCAGGCGGCAGAACAGGCCGAGGATCTTCACGTGGCGCTGGATGCCCATCCAGTCGGCATCGCGCAGGAAGGTGGCGCGGTCGGGCACCGGCAGGCCGGCGTCGCGCGCGCGTTCGTGGTACTGCGCCAGCCACGCGTCAACGCGCTGCAGCGGCCAGCTCAGGAAGGCGTCCTTGAACAGGCTCACCGCGTCGTAGGCGATCGGGCCACGCACCAGGTCCTGGAAATCCAGCACCGCGGGGCCGTCGTCGACCGGCATCAGGTTGCGCGGCATGTAATCGCGGTGGGTCATCAGCTGGGCCTGGCCCAGCGCGTTGTCCATCAACCGGCGATGCACCAGCTGCAGCCCCTCGAGCTCACCGCAGTCCAGTTCCAGGTTCAGGTGACGCTGCAGGAACCATTCGTCGAACAGGCCGGCATCGCGCTGCAGCAGCGCTTCGCCGAACTGGCCGAAGTCGGCCGGTACCGGAATCGCCTGCAGGCGCAGCAGCTGTTCGATCGAGCGGCCAAACCATTCATCGGCATTGCGCTCGTCGAGGATCCTGGCCAGGGTCGGGCCGCCGAGATCTTCCAGCAGCAGGAAGCCGGCCTCCAGGTCCTGCGCCAACAGTGCGGGCACGCGCAGGCCGTGGTCGTGCAGCAGGCCGCGCATGCGCAGCCACGGCCGCGGATCTTCCAGCCCCGGTGGGGCGTCCATCACGATGTGGCTGCCACGGGTGCTGGTGGTACGCCAGTAGCTGCGCATGCCGGCATCGACCGAAGCGCGCTCGACCACCGCGCTGGCATCGTCGAGCTGGGTACGGGCCCACTGCAGGCGCCGCGCGCTGCGCTGGGGATCGGAGGCGGGTTCGGTCATGCGGGCATATCCGGGGGCGCTGGGCGCGCCAACGTCGGGAACAGGAGGGGAAGGAGGGACGGGGTCAGCGGCGGCCGCTGAACAGGCGCAGGACGGCCAGCACGGCCACCGCGCCCACCACCGCACCGAGGAAACCGGCCGGTTCGCCGGGGGCGTACCAGCCCATGTACTGGCCGAACCAACCGGCCAGCAGTGCACCGAGGATGCCCAGCACGATGGTCAGCAGGCAGCCCATGCGGTTGTTGCCGGGCATGAAGAAACGCCCGAGCAGGCCGACGAAGAAGCCGACCAGCAGGATGTACAACCAGCTGCTGCTGCCGAACAGACCATTCATGCGCGCGGATTCCGCTTGAGTGTGGACGCAGCCTAGCAAGGCCAGGCTGCGTCCGTCACCGGTGCCGGATCAGCAGCAGCCGTGGTCGCCGTGGCGGGTGCCGCTGTCGGCAGCCACCGGCGAACCGCTGGTCTCGCCACGCAGGCTGGCGGCGTAGTGCTCGCTGATCACCTTGGACACGCAGGCGGTGACCTTCTTGCCCATCGGGATGTGCAGGAACTCGTTCGGGCCGTGCGCATTGGAGTGCGGGCCGAGCACGCCGGTGATCATGAACTGCGCACCCGGGAACTTCTCACCGAGCATGCCCATGAACGGGATCGAGCCGCCTTCGCCCATGTACATTGCCGGCTTGCCGAAGAAGGCCTGGCTGGCATCGTCGATGGCCTGGGTCAGCCACGGCGCCATGGCCGGGGCGTTCCAGCCAGTGGAGGCCTTTTCCAGGTCCAGGGTGACCTGCGCGCCGTTCGGCGGGTCGCGCAGCAGCGCTTCCTTCAGCAGCTCGCCGCAGGCCTTGCCATCGGCGGTCGGCGGCAGGCGCAGCGACAGCTTCACCGAGGTCTGCGGGCGCAGCACGTTGCCGGCCGATTCCAGCGGCGGCATGCCGCCCACGCCGGTGACCGACAGCGCCGGGCGCCAGGTGCGGTTGAGCACCAGCTCGGTCAGGTCCTCGTTCATCGGACGCAGGCCGTCGACCATGGGGAACTTCTCGAAGATCTCGGTATCCACCACTTCGGCCGCGCGCCTGGCCTGTTCCAGCCGTTCGGCCGGAATTTCCACGTTCATGCCGTCGATCAGGATGCGGCCGGTGTCCTGGTCCTCGATGCGCGACAGCAGCTGGCGCAGCAGGCGGAAGCTGGACGGCACCACGCCGGAGGCATCGCCGGAGTGCACGCCTTCGTTGAGCACCTTCACAGTGAAGTTGCCGCCGGTCAGGCCGCGCAGCGAGGTGGTGCACCACAGCTGGTCGTAGTTGGCGCAGCCCGAATCCAGGCAGACCACCAGCGAGGGCTTGCCGATCCGCTCGGCCAGGTGGTCGACGTAGGCCGGCAGGTCGTAGCTGCCGGACTCTTCGCAGGCCTCGATCAGCACCACGCAGCGGGCGTGCGGCAGGCCTTGGGCCTGCAGCGCCAGCACGGCGGCCAGCGAGCCGAAGATGGCGTAGCCGTCGTCCGCACCGCCGCGGCCATACAGCTTGTCGCCGCGAAGGACCGGCGTCCACGGGCCGAGATCGTCATCCCAGCCAGTCATTTCCGGCTGCTTGTCCAGATGGCCGTAGAGCAGGATGGTGTCGTCGCCGGTTTCGGCGCCGGTCGCTGGAATTTCCAGGAAGATCAGCGGCGTACGGCCTTCCAGGCGCACCACTTCAACCTTCAGGCCGGGCAGCTGCTGGGCCCTGGCCCAGTTCTCCATCAGGGTGACCGCCTGTTCCATATAGCCGTTCTGCACCCAATTGGCGTCGAACATCGGCGACTTGTTGGGAATGCGGATGTAGTCGACCAACTGCGGGACGATTTCGCTGTCCCACTTGTCATTGACGAATTGGCCGAGCTTGGCGCTGTCCATCTGAAACTCCGGTTGCATGGGCTGATCCGGCCATTCTACGCCTGTGCCACGGGTAGGGTTTTTCCTACATCACGTCGGGTATTTGGCTGGCTTACGGAAATCCGGGAAACCGATAGGCTGTGCACATGTGGTGACGGACACTGTTCCTGCCGACGGGATTGCCGGTCGGGGCGGCCAGAATCACAGGGAGATACACGTCGTGCCTTGGAGTGTCGTGTTGAGGGCACTGGTGCTGGTAGTGGGGATCGCTGGGGCGCATGCCGCCGAACCGATCGACATCAACCGCGCCGATGCCCAGGCGCTGCAGCAGGGATTGACGATGGTCGGGGCCGCCAAGGCCGAGGCGATCGTCGAGCACCGGCGCAGACACGGCCCGTTTCATCGCGTCGAGGACCTGGCGCAGGTGAAGGGGATAGGGAAAGCGATCGTCGAACGGAATCGACAGCGGATCACCGTAGGCAACAGGTTGTTGCCGGCGGATCCGGTACCCGGATCGGTACCGGTGCGGACCGTACCCAGGCGCTGACAGCAGGAATCGTCGGAACCGGCAGGAGGCTGGTTCACCGGTCGCGGACAGGAAGGCCGTGACCACCGACCGCCGCAGGACGCGGCACCAATCACCAGGATGGTGGCATCACAGACCTGTGGAAGGGGCTGAGATACAAACAGGACAGACGCGGCCGCGTGCAGGATGCAACGCTACCCCCACAGCGCAGGATGCGAGGGGGCGGCAGCAGGCCGACAAGGACGTAACGATTGCCCGGTACGACACATGGCTGTGTCGCCGGGCAGTTTCATTTCCGGCGCCTGGTTTTGCCGCGGCCACCACGGGCCGATGGTGTACGGTGGCCGCTCTGCATGGAAAGGACCCCCGCTGGATGCTTCCGCACCGCCCCACGACCCTGATGCTCGCCCTTGCACTGGCCCTGCCGCTGCTGGCCCATGCCGCTGCGACGACACCGGCTGCCAAGCCCGCAGCTGCCACCGCCGGCACCGCCGAGGTGCGCGGGCCGACCGACCTGAAGCCGGGCGAATACCTGTGGCATCCGGAAATCTCGCCGACCGGCCCGATCGTGCTGGTGGTCAGCCTCGATGAGCAGCGTGCCTACGTCTACCGCAACGGTATTGCCATCGGCCTGACCACGATCAGCTCGGGCAAGGCCGGGCACGAGACACCGACCGGCGTGTTCACCATCCTGCAGAAGGACAAGGACCACAGGTCCAACCTCTACAACAGCGCGCCGATGCCGTACATGCAGCGGCTGACCTGGGATGGCATCGCCCTGCATGGCGGCAGCCTGCCCGGGCATCCGGCCTCGCACGGCTGCGTACGCCTGCCGCAGGCCTTCGCGCAGAAGCTGTTCCGCGAAACCCAGCGCGGCGACACGGTGGTGGTGGCCGATGCCAAAAGCTCGCCGATGACCCTGGCCTATCCGTCAGTGCTGGCGCCGGTCAATGCACGCGGCCAGGCCCTGCCGGAGACGGAGGGTGGGGCGTCGGCACAGGCCTGGTGGAACGACAGCGCGGCGCCGGCCGGGCAGGTCGGCATCCTGGTCAGCCTGCACGACCAGCGCCTGTACGTGCTGCGCGATGGCGTGATGATCGGCGAGTCGCCGCTGAAGGCCGACGCGCTGCCGGCCTTCCAGGGCACCACCCTGTTCGTGATGGGGCAGGGTTACAGCGATACGCCCAGCCCCCTGGACGCGAACCAGCGCCTGCACCAGTGGACGGCCTACCCATTGCTGGGCCAGGACCGTGCCCAGGCCACGCCGGACCTGCTGGCCACGCCCTCGCTGCCGATGGCGCTGCCGGCCGAGTTCGCCCGCCAGCTGTACCGGGTGCTGGTGCCAGGCACGACCCTGCTGGTGACCTCGCTGCCGGCGGTCCGCCCAAGCCCGGCTGAATCCGGAATGCAGCCGGTCTTGGAATCCGAGCCGCCAGGGTCCACCCTCAAGGGCAACTGAGTCCCTTCGTTGTGCCCATGACTGCATCCCGCCTGTGCCGGCTGGCCGCGTTCGGCTTGCTGGCGACCTCGGCCAGCGCCCCGGCGCTGGCACAGACGCCCGCCCTCGCCACCAGTGCCGATGATCTGGCTGCCTTGCTGTCGCGCAGTGCGCCCAAGGCCGACCGCCACGTGTTGCAGCTGGCGGCGCACGCCATGCGCTGTGCGTTGCAGCGGCCGGAGCTTGGCATCAACGGTGATCGACTGAGCGTTATCGATTACTCGCGGCCGTCCACCGAGCCGCGCCTGTGGGTGTTCGACCTGGCCCACCAGCGCCTGCTGTTCGAGGAATGGGTGGCGCATGGCCGCAACAGCGGCGAGAACCGCACCGAGCACTTCTCCAACCGCGATGGCAGTTTCATGTCCAGCCTCGGCGCGTTCACCGCGCAGGAGACCTACATGGGCGGCAACGGGTATTCGCTGCGCCTGGCCGGGCTGGAACCGGGCTTCAATGACCGCGCGCGCGAACGCGCGATCGTCATCCACGGCGCGCCATATGTGAACCCGGCCACCGCGCAGCTGCAGGGGCGGCTGGGCCGCAGCCTGGGCTGTCCGGCGGTGCGCCTGTCGGTGGCCAAGCCACTGATCGATGCGTTGCGTGGCGGCACGATGGTGTTCGCCTATTACCCCGACCAGGACTGGTTGAAACACTCGCAGCTGCTGGCCGGCGGGTGCGGCGGCCAGGGCACGCTGGCCACGCGGTGATGCACGATGGCGCGCGGCGTGATGCAATGCGCCGATGAACATCGACTCCCTGCTGCACACTCCGAGCCAGGTCATCTCCCGCCTGGACTACCGCCGCGAACGCTGGCGCAACGGCCTGGGCTGGACGCGCGAGATCCTGCGCCTGCCTGCGCAGGGCGACGACTGGGCGCTGCGCCTGTCGGTGGCCGAGATCGAGCTGGACGCCGCGTTCTCCGCGTTTCCCGGCGTGGAGCGCGAGCTGGTGCTGCTGCAGGGCAATGGCGTGCGCCTGCGCTTCGAGGATGGCCGCGTGGCCGAAGTCCTGCCGCCGCATGGGCGCGTGCGCTTTGCGGGCGAGGAAACGCTGCACGGCGAACTGGTCGACGGCACCACCCACGACTTCAACCTGATGTGGAAGCGCGACCTGCTGCAGGCCGAACTCCTGCATCGGCCGCTGGTGGGCTCGATGTTCTTCTTCTGCGAACCAGGCGTGGCCTGGGCGCTTTACCTGTTGGCCGGTCATGCCGAATTTGGGGCTGACAGCGGTCAGCCGCCGATGCACGCTGGCGATACCGCGTGGTTGGCGGCCGGTGAACGGCAAAGGCATGCGTTGCAGGGCGGGGGCGAGTTGCTGGCGATCCGGGTCAGTGCGGCGGCGGGATGATTCCTCGGCGCCGGTGGGCGCTATCCACGCATGGCGTGGATCTACGGGTGTGCGATTGCCACGCTGCCCGGACACGCCGTTCAGTAGATCCACGCCATGCGTGGATGCGGTGAGCTCAATACACATCGCGCCGGTAACGACCGGCCAGCAGTAGCGCTTCCTTGTCCGCAGTCCCCAGCACCTGCTCGATCACCGCATCCACCGCCGGGGCCATGCCCTGCAGGCTGCCGCAGACCAGGATCGTCGCGCCTTCATCCACCCACTGCCGCAGTGTTGCTGCTTCGGCCAGCAGGCGGTCCTGCACATAGCGATGCACACCGCCATCGCGGCTGAACACTGCATCCAGCCGCGCCAGCGTGCCGTCTTCCAGCATCGCCTGCAGTTCTTCACCGAAGTGGAAGTCATGCGCGGCAGTGCGCTCACCGAACAGCAGCCAGGTACGGCGCGCGCCACTGCGTACGCGTTCGTGCAGGTGCGCGCGCAGGCCGGCGATGCCGGTGCCGTTGCCGATCAGCAGCAGCGGCACCTCGGCGGCGACGCCGTGGAAATTGTCGTTGCGGCGCAGGCGCAGCTGCACCGGCTCGCCGATGACCGCGTGGTCGCACAGCCAGCCGCTGCCGATGCCAGGCGTGCCGTCCGCGCGCAGCTGGCGACGCAGCAGCAGCTCCACCGCGCCGTCGGCCATCACCGAGGCGATGGAGTACTCGCGATGCGGCAGCGGCTGCAGGGTCGCCAGCAATGCGGGCAGATCACCCGGGGGAACCAATGAAGGCAGGTGCGAGCGCGCGACGCGTGCCAGCAACGTCTGTCCGTCATCCAGTACCCTGTCCGCATCGAAGCGCTGTGCGTCCAGCCAGGCACGCACGGTGTGCGACGCATGCTGCGGGCCGATCTCGGCGATGTCGCCGGCCTGCCACTGCACATCTGCGCCGGCCGGTGGCCGCAGGCGCAACCAATACACTGGACCGCCGGGGCTGCCCGGGTTCAGATATTCGCGCTGCAGCAGCGTCCACGGCTGGTATTCGGCCGGGCTCCAGTCGGGCAGTTCACTGGCGCCGCCGCCGAGTTGTCCCAGCAGCTGTTGCCAATGACGAAGCGCTGCCGGATCGGCGTTGTCGACCTCGATCGCATCGAACAGCGGATGCGCGCCGTGCTGGCGCAGCCATTGGTCAAGCTGGTGGCCGAATCCGCAGAAGTGGCCATAGCTGCGGTCGCCCAGTGCGAGCACGCCGTAGTGCAGGTGCTGCAGTGAAGGCGGCGTGGCCATCACCCCGCGCAGGAACGGCAGGGCGTGGTCGGGCGGATCGCCTTCGCCGGTGGTGCTGGCGATGAACAATGCACGCTGGCTGCCGGCCAGCAAGGTGGCGTCGACCTCATGCAGGCCGCGCACGCGCACCGGCACGCCGGCACCACGCAGGGCCTCGGCACTGCGTTCGGCCAGTTCGCGGGCGAAGCCGGTCTGGCTGGACCAGACCAGCAGGATCGGTGCGGTATCACCGGACGCCGCATCATCGCGCGGGCGCCCACGCCACCACAGTGCGGCGCAGGCCAGCGCATACAACGCCGTAGCGAGCACCGCGATCTGCGACTGCCGCGCCGGTGGCGCGCCCTGCCACCACGCTTCGCCGAGATGCAGGCGCAGCAACGCCGAACCGATCAGCGCCAGCAGAAGCAGGACCAGGGCGTTGCCGAGCCAGGCGCGTGACGGCCGGGTGCTCATGCATCCTGCTCGTCGAGCAGGCGCTGGAAGGCGCTGCTGAGGAATTCGAGTGGGCCATCCGCTGCACGCTGCAGGTAGCGCGCGGCCAGTCCTTCGCGTTCGGCCAGCACCATGCCGTGCTCGCGGCCGAGTACGGTCAGTGCGGTGGCCCAGGCATCAGCATGCATCGCGTCGTCGGCGACCACCGTCACCGCCGCTGCAACCTGGCGAACCGGCCTGCCGCTGCGCGGGTCGAGGCTGTGGCTGTAGGCCTCGCCATCGGCCTGGTACTGATGCCAGCGATCGCCGGAGGTGGCCACCGCCTTGCCATCCAACGCCAGCACCCGCAGTGGTGTTTCGCTGTGCGCGTCTTCTTCGGGTGCGGATTCCACCAGCACGCGCCAGGGATGGCCATCCGGTTTGCGGCCGTAGCCGGCCAGTTCGCCACCGACCTCGATCAGCGCGGCAGCGATGCCTTGTCCGCGCAGCCACGCGGCGACGTGATCGACGCCGAAGCCCTTGGCGATCGCAGAGAGATCCAGTTCCAGTCCACCCGGTTGCAGCAGCGCATCGCCCTGCCATTGCAGGCGCCGCCAACCGCAACGCTCACGCGTGGCCTGCAGGATAGCGTCGTCGGGCGGGCGGCGTTCGCCGGCGTGTGCACCGAAGCCCCACAGTGCAACCAGCGGACCGATGGTGGGGTCAAAGGCGCCGTCACTGGCGGCAGCGATGGCGTGTGCGCAGGCCAGAACGTGGCGGGTCTCGGCCGGCAGCACGCACCATTGGCCCGCGTTGGCGCGGTTGTAGCGGCTCAGGTTCGAGCCGGGCTCCCATGTGCTCATCTGCGCCACCACCTCGTCCAGCCGCGCCTGGATGCCGGCATGCAGCGGGTGCAGGTCGCGCTGGTGCGGCGCGACCAGCGACACGCTCCAGGTGGTGCCCATGGTGGTGCCGCCGAGGCGGGCGATGTCGAGCTGGGGATCAGTCATGGTGATGCGTCGTGGCGGCGATGCCGGGGTGTGCCCGGCATCGTGGTCCACATCACTGCGGCAGCACTTCCAGCGTGGCGACGTAGCTCAGGCGGCGCTTGGCGGCCTGCTTCACCGAGGTCTTGTTGTCTTCGGTGCCGGTTTCCAGCCAGTACATGCCGGCTTCCGGCCAGGTCACCTTGATCTCGCCCTTGGCGTCGCTGGTGAGCTTCAGTTCGTCCTGTGCGTTGCGGTAGCGGGTGGCGCCCCGCACGATCTCGAACTCCAGGCCAGCGGTCGGCTTGCCATCGACCAGCACGCGGAAGGTGGCTTCCTCGCCGGCGAACAGGTCGTTCGGGTGACCAACAGCGACCAGCTCGATACCCCGGTTGGTCGGCTTCAGCGCGGTATCGTTCGGTGCACCGTTGGTGACGAAGGTCTCCACGCGGCCGATCGACTGGCTCAGTTCCAGCTTCTTCGCGTCCTTGGGCAGTTCGCCAAGGGTCGCCACGCTGCCGCGCCAGCGCTTGCGCTCGCCATTCTGCTCATAGGTGGCGAACAGGCCGTCATTGACCGACGCGATGCGGTAGGTGCCTGGCTGCATCAGTTCGATGTCGAACACGCTGCGGTACTTGCCGGTGGTCGCGTTCTGCGGCTGCACGGTGCTGCCGTCCGGCGCGGTGATCACCAGCGATTCCAGTCGCAGCGGCACATGGTTGAAGTAGAACAGGTCGTTGGAGACCGCACCGTCGACGGTGATCCACGGTGCGTTGCCGGCGATCACGGTCTGCGAGGGCAGCAGCCAGGCCTTGTGGGCCAGGGCGGAGAAGGGAAGGGCAGCGGCCAGGGCGGCGGCGAGGACGAGCGTGCGCTTCATGCGGAAGACTCCAGTGGATGCGGGGTGATGCGGCAAGGAGAAGGGGATTACGACTTAATCCCCTCCGTCCCCTTTTCAGGGTTTGACGGACAGGGTGACCTGACCCAGTTCGGTGGCGCCCTGCGCCTTGCCGTTCTGCGCGGCGGTGGCCGGCCAGGTGAAGGGGATCTTCAGCAGTTCGCGGCCGCCGACTTCGCGCACCGCCTCCACCACCAGGGTGTAGTTGCCCGGGGCCAGCTGCTTCAGTGCCGGCTGCCTGTCGCTGAACGACAGTGTGTGCTTGCCGGCCGGGCGGGTCGGGCCGGTCACGCCGTCCACCGGCACCTGCAGGGTACGGCCACTCTTGCGCCACCACTGGCGCAGGTCGGGCAGCCACTTGGTGCCGTGGCCCTCGCTGTTGCTGGTCTGCTGGTACCAGACCGACAGGTTGGCCGCGACCTTCTGGTCGGCGCCTTCCAGCCACACCGCCACATACGGGCGGTGGTACTCGGCCACGTTGAGCTTGGGCACTTCGACGTTGATGTCGAGGGTGGTGGCATAGGCCGGCGAGGTGGCCAGCAGGCCGCTGAGGGCGATGGTCAGGGTGACGCGCATGGGGCGGCTCCGGAGGAACGGATGGAATTCACGGTGGAAGTCAGTGGATCAGCAGCAGGGCGATCAACAGCGGGATCATCAGGCCGAGGCCGACCAGCGGCCAGGTCATGCGCCGTTGCCGCGCATGCAGGTGCAGCAGGAACAGGCCGGTGATGCAGAACACCAGGCAGGCCACGGCGAACAGGTCCAGGAACCAGCCCCATGCGGGGCCTGCGTTGCGGCCCTTGTGCAGGTCGTTGAGGTAGGAGACCACGCCGCGCGAGGTCGATTCGTACTCCACCGCGCCGGTTTCGCGGTCGATGCTCAGCCAGGCGTCGCCACCGGGGCGCGGCAGCGACAGGTAGATCTCCTCGGCCGACCACTCGGCCGGGCGGCCGCCGATGGCGATGCCCAGCTGCGTGTCCAGCCAGTGCCGGGCCGGGCGCGGAATCGGCGCGTTGCCGTCCTCGCGCGTGCCCAGCTGGCCCAGCAGCTCGGCCGGCAGTTCCAGATGCTGGTTCTGCACCTGGGGTTTGGCCTCGATCTTCGCGGCATGGTTGAGAGTCAGGCCGGTCACCGCGAACAGCAGCATGCCGATCAGGCACACCGCCGAGCTGATCCAGTGCCACTGGTGCAGCGTCCGCAGCCAGAAGCCACGGTTCTGTTGCTGCTGCACGGTGGAAAGGGCGGGACGGCTCACGGCACGGTTCGAGGCGGACGGGGACTGCCCATTACATCATTGATGAGAATAGCTCGCAATTGCGTGTCGTTCTGTATCCCGGAGCTATTTCGGGATGCCGGCCAGCGGCCGGCACTACCGATCGGTAGATCCACGCCATGCGTGGAGCAGGAGCAGGGCGCGGCGATCAGAACTTCGCGTTCAGCGAAATCCAGTAGCTGCGCCGCTGGTCCTTGGTCGCATAGTCGTCCACGCAGTTGAATTCGCTCTGGCTGATCAACAGGCACGACTGCGAGACGAAATCCTTGTCGAGCAGGTTGTTGACCCGTGCGTTCACCGTCAGCCAGGGCGTGGCCTTCCAGCTGCCACCGAGATGGAAGATCGTGTAGTCCTCGTAGTAGCGGGTGTGGCTGGCGCCGTTGGCGTCCAGCAGCGTGTCGCGGTAGCGGTCGTAGCGGCCCTCGCCGATCAGCGACAGGCTGACCGCTTCATTGATCTGCCAGTTGAGGCTGGCGTTGGCCATGTGTTTTGCCGGCATGGTGCCGCTGATCGGCAGCCCCTTCTGTGCGCCACTGGTCTGCTCGCTCCTGGTCCAGGTGTAGTTGCCGCGCAGCTGCAGGGTGTCGAGCAGGTCGACGTGGGCGGCCAGTTCGGCACCCCGCGTTTTAGCCTTGTCGATGTTCACGCTCTGGGTGAAGGTGCTGTAGCCCAGTGCGGCCCAGCCCGGGCCGATGTCCACGCAGTAGCCGCTGCCGGCGCGCGCCACTTCGCAGTTGGGGAAGGTGCCGCCGCTGGCGATCTTGTCTTCGAACGTGTTGAAGAAGCCGGTGACGTTGAAGCCCCAGCGCTGGCCCTCGTAGTAGGCGGCCAGCTCGTAGTTGGTGCTGGTTTCAGGCTTCAGGTTCGGCGAACCGACCAATGGCAGCACGCCCTGGCCACCGAAGCCGGTGATGCCCGGGAACAGCTGGTCCGGTCGCGGGGTCTTGTAGCCGGTGCTGACGCCGCCCTTGAAGGTCCACGCATCGCTGGCGTTCCACACCAGGTAGCCACGCGGGCTGACGTGGCTGCCGAACACGTTGTGGTCGTCGTAGCGCAGGCCGAAGGTGGCGGTGAGGGTGTCGGTCAGCGCCCAGTTGTCCTCGGCAAACAGCGCCCACATGCGGTGTTTCTGCTTGACGTTGCTGCGGTAGCCGGCGCCATCCATGCCAAACACACCGTCGACCATGTCAGTGTTGTTGTACTGGCCACCCACCGTCAGCGTGTGCGCGCCGAAGTCCAGGTCGAGCATCGTGTCGAGCACGTAGCCTTCCAGTTCCATGCTGCGCAGCGGGCGCGGCAGGAACGCCTGCAGGCGCGCCGTCTCACTCGGGTTGAGGGCGGCCAGGGCGTTGCCTCGGCTGGCCGCACAGTGGTTGGCGGCGCCAGTGCGGCGGCAGACGTCATTCCACAGCGTCTGCAGGTTGGCACGCTCGTCCAGGGTCAGCGGCAGCGAACGACCCAGGTTGTTGCTCTTGCTGTGGGTCAGTGAGGTCTGCCAGGTGCCGAAGCCGTAGCGGCCCTGGTGGGTCAGCGACAGCTGATCGCGCTCGTAGCGCTGGTAGGCGGTGTAGCCCACGCGCGGCTGCACCACGCGACGGGTGACGGTGCCGCTGCCGTTCGGGTTGGGAATGATCGCATTGCCGACGCGCCACAGGCTGACCAGGCTGTCGAGGGTGCCGGTCTGGCCTTCGCTGTTGTCGTATTTCTGCCGCGACACGTCGTAGTCCAGCCACAGTTCGTGATCGTCGTTGATGCGGAAGTCCAGGCGCACACCGGTGTTCCAGTTGGTGTTGGCGACCGACTTGCCGCCACCGCCGAAGCCGATGCTGCGCTCCCACGGCGTACCGTCGGGAAGGGTCAGTGCATCCCATTCCGGGTTCGATGCCTTGGCATCGTAGTAGCTGCCGCGTACCGCCAGGCTGAGGCGATCCTTCAGCAGTGGGCCGCTGAGGTAGAGGTCGGTGGTGCGCGCATCGCCGAACTGGTCGTCCTGCTGCACGGTGAAGCCTTGGGTCACCGAGCCGTGCCAGCTGTCCTGGTTGCGGCGGGTGATGATGTTGATGACGCCGCCCATCGCGTCCGAGCCGTACAGCGTGGACATCGGCCCGCGCACGACTTCGATGCGTTCGATCGCCTCCAGTGGCGGCAGGTAGGCGAACTGGCCGCCACCGAAGTTGTTCGGGTAGATCTGGCCGACATTGCTCTGGCGACGGCCGTCGATCAGCACCAGGGTGTACTCGGACGGCAGGCCGCGCATCGACACGGTGGCGCGGCCGTTCTTGTCGGTCGCTTCCAGGCCCACGTCGATGCCTTCGACGTCGCGCAGGGCGTCGACCAGGCTGGTATACGGGCGCTTGCTCAGTTCCTCGCGGCTGACCACGCTGATGCTGGCCGGGGCATCGATCACCTTCTGTTCGAAGCCGGAGGCGGTGACCACCACCTTGTCCAGCGTCTGCGGTGCGCCGGCGGCGTCACCGTGGGCGAAGGCGGGGCTGGCGAAAGCCGCCAGCACGGCGCTGGTCAGCAGGGTACGGGACAGGGACGAACGGACACGATGGCGCTGGGCCATGGCAGTTACCTCGAAGGATGCAGGGTGGCGCGATGCCGTGCGCGAAGGGCGCGGCAGGCACGGAAGGCCCGGTCAGGGGCGGCAGGGATGAAGCAGACAGCGGCGTGCAGGCGCGACCGCGCAGGCGGTCACGCCAGGCCGTGGATCAGGCGAGCGGCGGCGCCTGGCCGCGTTGCTGGCGGCGCCCGGGCGCATCGGCCCAGGGCGTGTCCGGAGCGGCCAGCGGCCAGTCCGGGCGCACGCCGGGCATGGCCGGCGTGGCGGGTACGAGTTCGAGTTCAGTGCGCAGCCAGTGGCTGGCCAGCAGCAACGGCGGGTGTGCCTGCTCGGCCGCTTTCACCGGGGGGGCGGCACAGCGGCGCAGCTTGGCCGGCGCCTCTTCCTGCAGGGGGCTTTCGCCGCCGCGCTCTTCCAGCGGCATCTGCATGGCCATTCCGGCCTGGGCCTGTGGCAGCAGTGGCAGGGTGCCCAGCAGCAACGCCAGCATCGCCACCCATGCCAGCAGGCTGGCCAGCGCCGGACGCTGGCCGCGCATGGCGGTGCCCATCTTGCGATGGATGAGTGGGCGAGGGCGAAGCGGACGCAGCAAGCAGGGGTCCCCAAGGGTCTGCCGGCAGCGGCCGGCATCAACGGGGCGTGATTGTAATGAGAGCCGTTAGCTGTTGCAAATGAGAATGATTGCCAAAATGCCGTAGGCCGGCCCGGCAAGGCTCAGACTTCGCTCCAGCGCCGCAAAAGGTTGTGGTACACGCCGGTCAGCTGCAGGATCGCCTCGGCGTCGCCGCCGGTCTGCCGCAGGCGCTCGATCGAGCCATCCATTTCCCACAACAGGCGGCGCTGCACGTCGTCGCGGATCATGCTCTGCACCCAGAAGAACGAAGCCACGCGTGCGCCGCGGGTGACGGGGCGCACTTGATGCAGGCTGCTGGACGGGTAGACGATCAGGTCGCCAGCCGGCAGCTTCACTTCGTGCTCGCCGTAGGTGTCGCTGATGATCAGCTCGCCGCCTTCGTACTCCTCGGGCGCGGACAGGAACAGGGTGCAGGAGATGTCCGAACGCAGCTGTTCGCCGTTGGCCAGGTTCATCACCGCGCCATCGACATGGAAGCCGTAGGTGCCGCCGCCGCTGTAGCGGTTGAAGCGCGGTGGCAGGTACTTCAGTGGCAGCGCGGCGCTGAAGAACAGCGGATGCCGGGCCAGCGCGACGAGGATGATCTCGCCCAGCTCGCGGCGCAGCGGCGACGCCTCGGGCAGCTGCTGGTTGTGCTTGGCCTGCGCGCCCAGATGGCCGACGGTTTCGCGGCCATCGGTCCAGTCGGCAGCATCGAGGCGGCGGCGGAAGTCGGCCACCTGGTCGGCGCTGAGAATATCGGGGATGTGCAGCAGCATGCGGAACTCCTCAGAGCGACGGCGGTGCGACCAGGGCGCGCACCTGTGGATGCGGCGATGCGGCCAGCTCCGGCACGATGTGCGCCATGAACGCCGGGCTGCCGTGCGCCAGTGCAAGCTGCAGCCAGTGCACGGCCTGCTCGACCTGGCCGGCCTGCAGCAGGATCGAGGCGTAGTTGGCCTGGCCGCGGAAATCACCGGCCTCGGCCGCGCGCTGGTACCAGGCCAGCGCTGCCTGCGGATCGGCTGCGGTGTCCAGCCCGTCCTCGAGGTGGCGGGCCAGCAGGTTCATCGATTTGGCATGGCCCAGATGCGCGGCGCGGGTGTACAGGGCCAGTGCCTGCGCGCGGTCCTGGGGCACGCCGCGGCCGGTGGCCAGAAGGTTGGCCAGGTTGTACAGGCCCCAGTCCAGGCCGGTGTCGGCCGCGCGCCGGTACCACACCGCGGCCAGCGTGGGATCGGGCGTGGTGCCCTGGCCCAGCTCATGGCAGCGGCCGAGCATGTTCATCGCCATCGGCGCGCCGTTGTTGGCGGCGGTTTCGTACCAGAGCAGCGCAGCCGAGGCGTCCTGCGCGGTGCCTTTACCTTCCATGTGCATCTGCGCGAGCAGCAGCTGCGCCTCGACCTGCCCGGCCTGTGCGGCGTCGCGCACGCGTGCGAACGCAGCCTGTGGATCGTGCTGGAGCAGCTCGGCCAGGGCGTCGCTGTCGATGGGGGTACGGGTTGCCATGGGGTGAGTATCGCCGGAAACAAAAACGGCGGCAGGAGAGCGCCTGCCGCCGTGGTGGAGCGCCGTTACATCAGAACTTGACGTTCAGTGCCAGAGTGGCCGAGCGACCCGGGGCGATGCTCGCGTAGTGCGAGGCATAGGCCTTGGTGAAGTAGGTCTTGTCGGTCAGGTTCTGCACGTTGAGCTGCAGGCTGATGTTGTCCTGGATCGCGTAGCTGGCCATCGCGTCGAAGCGGGTGTAGCTCGGGATCCACTTGGTGTTGGCGACATCACCGTACTGCTTGTCCGAGTAGAACGCGCCGGCGCCGAGGGTCAGGCCGATCGGGAAGCGGTAGGTGGTCCACAGGTTGGCGCTGTGCTTGGCAGTGTTCGGGAACACGTTACCGTTGTACGGCGACGGCACGTACACGTTGGACGGGCAGGTGCGGCCCACTGGTGCGCCACAGACGAAACCGTTGTCCTTCAGTTCCGAGTCCAGGTAGGTGTAGCCGCCGTACAGGCTCCAGGCGTCGGTCAGCTGGCCGGTGAAACCCAGTTCGAAGCCGTTGATCTCCTTCTTGCCGGCGTTCTGGCTGGTGCCGTTGTCGACCGTCACGCGTGCGTTGTTCATCACGGTGTGGAAGATCGCTGCGGTCAGGTTCAGGCGCTGGTCGAACAGGTCCCACTTGGTGCCCAGTTCGAGGTTCTTCGTGTCCTGCGGCTTGAGGTCGGCCACGGCGGCGCTCAGGCCGTCCGAACCGTCACCACCGTCCATGCCCGGCGGGGTCGAGGAGGTGCCCCACGACAGGTAGATGCTGCCGTTGGCGGCCGGCTTGAACACCACACCGGCCTGGTAGTTCAGGAAGTCATTGCTGTTGCGCACGCGGGTCGGTGCCTTGCCGGCCACCGGGGTGGTCAGGGTGGTGCGGAAGTCGTCGTAGCGCAGGCCGAGGTTGATCATCCACTGCTCATTGAGCTCGATGGTGTCGAACACGTAGGCCGAGGTGGTCCTGGTGCGCTGCTCGACGTCCAGTGCCTTGTCGCTGCGGTACACCGAATGGGTGGCTGCCCACGGATCGCGCGGATCCGGATTGGCGAAATCGGTGCAGTTGTAGCCGGTGGCCGCGCCGGTGGTCGGGCACTTGCTGTTGCCGGTGAGCGGGTTGCTGGTGCCCGGGGTCATCAGATAGCTGCCGCGGGTCATCTTCTCGTCGCTGTACTCCACGCCAGCGCTGTAGCTGTGCTTGAGCGCGCCGGTCTGGAAGGCACCGGTCAGGCCCAGCTGGTCGGCGAAGCTCTTGACGTCGACGGCGCGGGCGTTGGTACGGCGCCACAAGGTGCCGTAGTTGTTCGGGTTGCCCTGGCTGTCGTCCGGCTGGGTCCACAGGTAATCGTTGCTGGTGTCGCCCAGGCGCGCGATGTTGCGCAGCTTGTGGCCGCCGAAATCGTAGCTGGCATCCAGCGTGCTGATGTCGGCACGGGTGCGCTGGAAGTCACGGTCGACCAGGCCGTAGTAGTTGTTGCGGTCCGGCACCATCGGGCGGCCGTCGACCCACTTCGAGGCCGGCGCACCGTTCGGGTTGCCGTAGGGGAAACCACCGGCGTCCGGCAGGTCATCGCTCTGCATGTGGTAGTGGCTGGCAATCAGCTGCGCCGGGCCGTTCAGGCCGAACGCGATCGACGGCGCGATGCCCCAGCGGCTGACATTGGCGGCGTCGCGGCCAGCGATGTCCGATTCGTGCTTCATCAGGTTCAGGCGCGCGGCGATGCCATCGCCCAGAACGTAGTTGGCGTCCACGGTGCCGCGTGCGTAGCTGTCGGTACCGATGCCCATGCTGGCGTTGGTCTCGTTCTTCAGCTTAGGCGTCTTGCTCACCAGGTTCAGGCTGCCACCACCGGAATCACGGCCACCGTAGGCCGAGCTCGGGCCCTTGACCACTTCCACCTGCTCCAGATCGAAGATCTCGCGGGTCTGCGAGCCGACGTCGCGCAGGCCGTCGACGAAGACGTTGCTCTGCGAATCGAAGCCACGGATGAAGGGGCGGTCGCCGGTCGGGTTGCCGCCTTCGCCGGCACCGAAGGTGATGCCCGGCACCATGCGCAGCGCATCCTGCAGGTTGGTCGCACCGGTTTCGGCGATCAGCTTCTCCGACACAATCGACACTGACTTGGGGGTGTCCAGCAGTTCGGCGGTGAACTTCGGCGAGGACGGATTGAACCAGCTGCCGCGCACCTGCACCTTGTCCAGGTCGGTGGCCTTGCTGGATGCGGCATCAGCGCTGTCGGCAGCCTGCGCGGCCAGCGGCGCGAAGCCTGCGGCCAGGGTGGCGGTGGCGAGCAGGGAAACGCGCGGGGCGTGCTTGCGGGACGTGATGTGGGTCATGGCTTTGGGTAGTGGCGTGGATCGGGAAACGGCGAAGGCCGAAGCGCAGACAGCGCGACGACAGGGAGGGAGCGTCTTCTGTAGAGCCGAGCTGATGCCCGGCGATGCGGCGAACGACTTCAGGCGCACGGCAACCGCCGCAGGGCGCCTCAGCTGGCGTGCGGTGCGGGCGGTGCGTGGCCGGGGTTCAAGCGCAGTGCGGGATCGTGCAGTTGCCGGCGCAGGGCATCGGAGCGCCATAGCGGGATATGTGCGACCAGGGGCGCGCGCAGGGGTGCCACTCCGGTGCAGGGCGTGTTGCCCTCACCCTCAAGCGGCGGCTCCGGTGCAGGTGCAGCATGTTGCGGGCATTCGTCTGCCGACGGCGCCGGCAATGGCATGACCTGGCGCAACCCTTCGGCATGTGCCTGCCACCCTTGGGTAGTCGGGGCGTTGCTGCGTCCTTCGTGCAGCGCCGACCAGCCCAGCAGCAGCGTCAGCAGCACGGCCACGGCCAGTGGCCACCCCTGGCGGGCGAGCTGGCACAACGTGGCAGTGGGCGCGGGCGAAGCCATGGCGCGAGGGCGAAGTCGTTACGAAGATGTTACGTAGAATAACATCAACGATAATGATTCGCATGTACGGGGCGCTGCGGGACGCCGGGGCGGCCGGGGAACGCCCTGCGAAGGCCCTTGCGGGGTCTCCTGCAGATCCAGCCCAGGGAGGATACCCCCAGGTCGGGGCGCCGCCTCAATCCCGGTCGTCGCGCGTCCAGACGGCGTCGTGTTCGCGCTTCACCGGGAACTTGGGCACCGGGGTATAGGCCGGTGCGCACAGGGCGCGGCCATCGCGTACGTCGAAGCGCGCGCCGTGCAGCACGCACTCCACGCTGCCTTCGGCGGTGTTGAACTCGCCCGAGGACAGCTCGAATTCCTCGTGCGTGCACTGGTCTTCCAGCGCGTACAGCTCGCCGTCGAGGTTGAACACCACGATCGGGGTGCCGGTCACCTCGTCGAACACGCTCTTCATTTCACCGGGCAGCAGCTCGTTGCTGGCGCACACGAAGGTCCAGGTATCGCTCACGCGGCCGCTCCGGCCAGCGGTTTTTCCAGGATCTCGAAGCGCAGGTCGTCACGCTTGGGGATGCCGAAGCGTTCGTCGCCATATGGGAAGGGTTTCTTGATGCCGGTCCGCTGGTAGCCACGACGCTCGTAGAAGGCGATCAGTTCGTCGCGTACGTCGATCACCGTCATCTGCATCACCGGCACGTTCCATTCGCGTGCGGCGTGGGCTTCGGCGGCGTCCATCAGCTGCTTGCCGACGCCGCCGCCCTGCTGTGCGGGGTCGACCGAGAACATGCCGAAGTAGCCCTTGCCCTCAACGTCGGCAACGTGGGCGCAGGCCACAAGAACGCCTTCGCGCTCGGCCAGCAGGATGGTGGAGCGGGGGCGGTCCAGGTCGGCCTGGATGCCTTCGGCGTCGATGCGGGCGCCATCCAGCAGGTCGGCTTCGGTAGTCCAGCCCACGCGGCTGGCGTCGCCACGGTAGGCCGAGGTGACGAGGGCGATCAGGGCGGGGATGTCGGCCGGCGTGGCGGCGCGGAAGGTCAGGGTGCTCATGGGGGCATTTTAGGTGGGCAGTGGGCGGGCGCAAATGGGGGAGTGGGGTCAGATCCCTTTCGCAACGCGAAAGGGATCTGACCCCGGTATCTACTGACTCAACGGCAGGCCATGGACCGACTGGCGCGGGCCCGGAATCGGCAGATGCTCGGGGTCAGATCCCTTTGCGCAGCGAAGGGCTCTGACCTCTGTTCCCAGGAGAAGCCCATGCCAAGGCCACCACGCATCGATGCGCCCGGTTACCCGCAACATGTCGTTCAACGTGGCAACAATCGCCAGCCCGTGTTCTTCACCGATGGCGACCGTGTGGCCTACCTGCGCCTGCTGTGCCAGCACGCGGACCAGCAGCACTGCCGGGTCCACGCGTACGTGCTGATGGACAATCACGTTCATCTGCTGGTGACACCTGATGTCTCCGGCGGGCTGTCACGGATGATGCAGGCCGTGAGCCGGACCTACGTGCGGCGGGTGAATGATCGGCAGGGCCGCACGGGAACCCTGTGGGAGGGGCGTTTCTACTCGACGCTGGTCGATACGGATCGCTATCTGCTGGCCTGCCAGCGCTACATCGAGCTCAACCCTGTCCGTGCGGGAAGGGTGGCGCGCCCAGGGGACTGTCGCTGGTCGAGCTATCGGGCGAATGCGCACGGCAGGCCGAATGCGCTGCTCAACCCGCATTCGGCATTCGAACTGATTGCCCTGGATCTGGATGAACGGCGCAGGCGCTATGCGGCGTTCATCGAGGAGGGAATTCCTGCCGCGGATGTGGCGGCGATCCGGCGAGCATTGCGGTCGCAGCGACGGTTGGCCGGTTCGCTAGCGGGGTCAGATCCCTTTCGCGATGCGAAAGGGATCTGACCCCGTCTGCCGGGGTTACCCCAGCAGCTTGCGTACCTTGGTCAGCGCGGTCATGAACCGCTCGATCTCGGCGTGCGTGTTGTAGAACGCCAGCGAGGCACGGCAGGTGGCGGCGACGCCGAAGTACTGCAGCAGCGGGTGTGCGCAGTGCTGGCCCGAGCGCACGGCCACGCCTTCCAGGTCGAGCAGGGTGGCCAGGTCGTGGGCATGCGCGCCATCGATCAGGAACGAGACCACGGCGGCCTTCTCCGGTGCCTGGCCGATGATGCGCAGGCCATCGACGCGGCGCAGCTCTTCGGTGAAGTGCGCCAGCAGTTCGGCTTCGCGCGCCTCCACGTTGTCCTGGCCAAGCTGCTGCAGGTAGTCGGCGGCCACGCCCAGGCCGATGAAACCGGCGATGTTCGGGGTGCCGGCTTCGAACTTGTGCGGGGCATCGTTGAACACGGTGCCGTCGAAGCTGACTTCCTTGATCATCTCGCCGCCGCCGAGGAACGGTGGCATCGCGTCCAGGTGCTCGCGACGCGCCCACAGCGCGCCGGTACCGGTTGGACCGCACATCTTGTGGCCGGTGATGGCGTAGAAATCGCAGCCGATCGCGGCGACGTCGACCTTGCGGTGTGGCACGGCCTGCGAGCCATCGACCACGGTGATGATGCCGCGCTTGCGCGCTTCGCGGCAGATCTCGCGCACCGGGTTGACCGTGCCCAGCACGTTGGAGACATGGGTGACCGCCAGCAGCTTGACCTCCGGGGTCATCGCCGCGCGCAGCGCATCCAGGTCCAGCGCACCATCGGGAGTGATCTCGGCCACGCGGATGGTGGCACCGGTACGCTGCGCGACCAGCTGCCACGGCACGATGTTGGCATGGTGCTCCATGCGCGACACCAGGATCACGTCGCCGGCCTTCAGCCGCGGCAGCGCCCACGAATACGCCACCAGGTTGATGGCGAAGGTGGTGCCGCTGCACAGCACCAGCTCGCTGGGGCGCACGTTGAGGAAGCGCGCCAGCGTGTTGCGCGCACCTTCGTAGGCATCGGTGGCTTCGCTGCCCAGTGCATGCACCGCGCGGCTGACGTTGGCGTTGTAACGGCGGTAGAACTCGTCCACCGCGCCGATCACCTGCACCGGCTTCTGGCCGGTGTTGGCATTGTCGAAATAGACCAGCGGCTTGCCGTGTACTTCGCGCATCAGCAGCGGGAAGTCGAGGCGGACGCGGTCCCAGTCGGGGGCGCCGGTGCGTTCTTCGATCGGGCGCGGCGTGGACAGGTTCATGCCGCACCCGCCTCGGCCAGGGCCTTGTCCAGGCGGCGTGCCAGCTGCGCGCGCAGCGCGTCCGGCAGGATCTTCAGCGGTTCATGGCAGAACGCAGCGCTCAGCAGCGCCTGCGCCTGGGCCTGCGGCAGGCCGCGCGAGCGCAGGTAGAACAGCGCATTGGCATCGAGCTGGCCAACGGTCGCGCCGTGCGCGGCCTTCACTTCATCGGCGTCGATCACCAGCGTCGGCTGGGTGTCGATCTCGGCGTCCGCCGACAGCAGCAGGTTCTTGTTGGACAGGTTCGCGTCGGTGCCATCGGCGCCTTCGCGGATCTGGATGCCACCATGGAACACCACGCGGCTGCGGTTGGCGGCTACGCCGCGCCACAGCAGCTCGCAGGCGGTATCGCGGGCGATATGGTCGATGCCGAGGCGGGTTTCGACGTGGCGGCGGCCATTGCCGAGCAGCACGCCGTTGGCGGTCAGCCGGGCATTGTCGCCTTCCAGGCGCACGTTCAGTTCATGGCGGCTGAGCGCGGCGCCCAGTTCCAGGTCGACGCGGTGGTACTGCGCGTCGCGGGCCAACACCGCGTCGGTGCGCAGGAAGCTGGTCTGGCGTGCGCTGCCGGCCTGCACGCGGGCGTGCTTGAGCACGGCGTCGCGCGCGACGTGGGCATGCAGCACGGTGTTGTCCAGGTGGGCGGAGTCACCCACGCTGAAGCGGTGCTCGACCACGCCGAGGCTGGCGCCGGCACGCAGTTCGATCAGGTGGCGGTGATGCCAGGCCAGGTCGGTCTCGCCCGCCACACTGGCGAATACCAGCTGCAGCGGCGCTTCGACCTGCACGCCTTCGTCCACGCGCAGCACCACGCCTTCATCGGCCAGTGCGGCGTTGAGGCGGGCGAAGATCTCTTCGCTGCGCTCGTAGCGGCGGCCAAGGAAACGCACGGCGTCTTCGCCGGAGGCCAGTGCGGCCGACAGCGGCTGCAGCTGCACGCCGGCCGGCAGGGCCTGCACGTCGCTCAGCGTGGCATCGAGGCGGCCGTTGACGAACACCAGGCGCGGCGCCGGGATGTCGTCCAGCAGCGCGGCGTCCAGCGCCGGGCCCTGCAGCGGTGCCGCAGCAAACGCACGGCGTTCCAGCTGGCGCAGCGAGGTGTACTTCCAGGCTTCATTGCGGGCGGCCGGCAGGCCATCGCGCAGGGCCGCATCCAGCACTTCGCGGCGCGCATCGCTGCCGCAGAAGGCCTGGGCCATCGAGTCGAGCAGGGCGCTCATCAGACCGCCGCCTCGGGCACGACCCGGTCCTTCAGGAAATCATAGCCGTGCGCTTCCAGTTCCAGCGCCAGCTCGGGGCCGCCGCTCTTGACGATGCGGCCATCGGCCAGCACGTGCACCACGTCCGGCTTGATGTAGTCCAGCAGGCGCTGGTAATGGGTGATGACCAGGAACGAACGGTCGGCGGCGCGCAGCGCATTGACGCCGTCGGCCACGCTCTTCAGTGCGTCGATGTCCAGGCCCGAGTCGGTCTCGTCGAGGATCGCCAGCTTCGGTTCCAGCACGGCCAGCTGGAAGATCTCGTTGCGCTTCTTCTCGCCGCCGGAGAAGCCTTCGTTGACGCCACGATGCAGCAGCTCGTCCTTCAGGTGCAGCACGGCCAGCTTCTGCCGCACCAGCTTGAGGAACTGCATGGAGTCGAGTTCGTCCTCGCCGCGTGCCTTGCGCTGGGCGTTCAGCGCCGCGCGCAGGAAGTAGGTGTTGTTCACGCCCGGGATCTCCACCGGGTACTGGAATGCCAGGAACAGGCCGGCAGCGGCACGCGCTTCCGGGTCCTGCTCCAGCAGGTCGACACCGTCGAACTGCACGCTGCCTTCGGTCACTTCGTAGCCGTCGCGGCCGGCCAGGACATTGCCCAGGGTGGACTTGCCGGCGCCGTTCGGGCCCATGATGGCGTGTACCTGGCCGGGCTTCACATCCAGCGACAGGCCCTTGAGGATTTCCTTGTCGCCGATGCGGGCGTGGAGATTTTCGATCTTCAGCATGGTGGGGGTTTCCGTGGGGCGGGCCTGGGCCCGCCGGTAAAGAGAATGCGTTTGCGAGGGGCAGGGGCGGGCGGTCAGCCCACCGAACCTTCCAGCGAGACTTCCAGCAGCTTCTTGGCTTCCACTGCGAACTCCATCGGCAGTTCGCGGAACACCTGCTTGCAGAAGCCGTCGACGATCATCGACACCGCGTCTTCCTGGCTGATGCCACGGGCGCGGCAGTAGAACAGCTGGTCGTCGGAAATCTTGGAGGTGGTGGCCTCGTGCTCGACGGTGGCGCCCGGGTTCTTCACCTCGATGTAGGGGAAGGTGTGGGCGCCGCACTGCTTGCCGATCAGCAGCGAATCGCACTGGGTGTAGTTGCGCGCGCCGTCGGCATTGCGGTCCACGCGCACCAGGCCGCGGTAGGTGTTCTGGCCGCGGCCGGCGCTGATGCCCTTGCTGACGATCTTGCTCTTGGTGCGCTTGCCGACGTGGATCATCTTGGTGCCGGTGTCGGCCTGCTGGCGGTGATGGGTCAGCGCCACGGAGTGGAACTCACCGACCGAGTCGTCGCCCAGCAGCACGCAGGACGGGTACTTCCAGGTGATCGCCGAGCCGGTCTCGACCTGGGTCCAGGTGACCTTGCTGCGCGCGCCGCGGCACTCGGCACGCTTGGTGACGAAGTTGTAGATGCCGCCGACGCCGTTCTCGTCGCCCGGATACCAGTTCTGCACGGTGGAGTACTTGATCTCCGCATCTTCCAGTGCCACCAGTTCGACCACCGCAGCGTGCAGCTGGTTCTCATCGCGCATCGGCGCGGTGCAGCCTTCCAGGTAGGAGACGTAGGCCTTGTCCTCGCACACGATCAGGGTGCGCTCGAACTGGCCGGTGTGGCCGGCGTTGATGCGGAAGTAGGTGCTCAGTTCCATCGGGCAGCGCACGCCTTTGGGAATGAACACGAAGCTGCCATCGGAGAACACCGCCGAGTTGAGCGCGGCGAAGTAGTTGTCACCCACCGGCACCACGGTGCCCAGGTACTGGCGCACCAGCTCCGGGTGTTCCTTGATGGCCTCGGACATCGAGCAGAAGATGATGCCCTTCTCAGCCAGTTCCTTGCGGAAGGTGGTACCGACGGAGACCGAGTCGAACACCGCATCCACCGCCACGCCGGCCAGCTTGGCGCGCTCGTGCAGCGGCACGCCCAGCTTGTCGTAGGTGTCGAGCAGTTCCTTCGGCACGTCGTCCAGCGAGGCGTACTTCGGGCCCTTCGGCGCCGAGTAGTAGCTGAGCGCCTGCAGGTCGATCGGGGCGATCTCCAGCTTGGCCCAGTCCGGCATCGGCATGGTCAGGAAGTGGCGGTAGGCGTCCAGGCGCCACTGCGTCATCCACTCCGGCTCGTCCTTCTTGGCCGACAGGGCACGGATGGTGTCCTCGTCCAGGCCCGGCGGCAGGGAGTCCGACTCGATCTCGGTGATGAAGCCAGCCGAATACTTGCGGCCGAGCTGCTCGTGGATCTCGCGGTTGGGGGTGTCGTCGTGGGCGACGTTTTCGATGGTTTCGGTGGCCATGGGGGGGCTGCCTGTGGATCAGGAGACGACGTCAACAGCGATGGTGCGGCGCTGTTCGTCATCGGCAAGGGGAAGGGGGGGCAGGATCTGCGCAAGACTGACGTCGCGCAGGGCCTCGGAGACCACGTCGTTGATCAACCGCCAGCTGCTGCGCGCGCCGCACTTGGGTGCCATGCCGCACTGGTGGTGGTCGTGGCTGCATTCGGTCAGGGCAAGCGGCCCTTCCATCGCTTCGACCACTTCGAACAGCGAGATCTCGATGGCCGGGCGGGTCAGCCGGTAGCCGCCACGCACGCCGCGCAGGCCTTCGACCAGGCCGGCCTGGGCCAGCGGCTTGAGTACCTTGCTGACGGTGGGCGGCTCCAGGCCGGTGAATTCGGCCAGTTCGGTGGCACTGAGCACCTCGCCCGGACGGGCGGCGAGCACGGTCAGCACGACGGTGGCGTAATCGGTGAGCTTGGTGACGCGCAACATGGGGATGCGAGTGGTTCTTAAAGCGGACTGAAATTGTACGCTTTTATTCGCCACCATCCAACCCGGGCATTCAGCCGGCGCTGGGGCCGGGCCGGGAGGCTTTGCCAGCGGGCGCTGCCGGGGGCGCCATGCTGCGCCAACCGGGTGATTTTCGCAATCACCCGGAATGGGCGAGAATCCCTGTTCCATCCGCTGCAAACAGCCCGTGCCGATGCCGAAGAAGATCCAAGCCCGCAAGTCCGCCATCCATGGCAACGGGGTGTTCGCCGTCGCCCCGATCAAGCAGGGCGAGCGCGTGATCCAGTACAAGGGCCTGCTGCGCAGCCATGGCGACGTTGATGCCGATGACAGCGGCGACGTCGAAAGCGGCCATACCTTCCTGTTCACCCTCAATGACGACTGGGTGATCGATGCCAACTACAAGGGCAACGATGCGCGCTGGATCAACCACAGCTGCGACCCGAACTGCGAGGCGGTGATCGAGGAGGATGAGGACGGCGACAGCCGTGGCGACAAGGTGTTCATCGAGGCGCTGCGCGATATCAAGGCTGGCGAAGAGCTGACCTACAACTACGGCATCACGCTGGCCGAGCGCCACACCGCCAAGCTGAAGAAGATCTGGGAATGCCGCTGCGGCTCGCCCAAGTGCACCGGCACCATGCTGCAGCCCAAGCGTTGATCCTTCCGGTAGTGCCGGCCGCTGGCCGGCACGGGTCCTCTCCACCTGCCGTGCACAGCAGGGTCACCGCCGTGCAAGGGCCGTTCGTCCACGCTGTGCACTCCCCCAACTGGAGTGCACCCATGGCAGAGCGATTGAAGGGCAAACAGATCGCAATCCTCGCGACCCACGGCTTTGAACAGTCCGAATTGACCGAGCCCAAACGGCTGCTGGAAGCGGAAGGTGCGCGGGTCAGCGTGGTGTCGCCCGCAAAGGAGGCGACCATCAAGGGCTGGAAAGAGAAGAACTGGGGCGACGCCGTCGCGGTCGACATTCCGCTGGACGAGGCGGATCCGGCGGGCTTTGATGCCCTGGTGCTGCCAGGGGGCGTCATCAATCCGGACACACTGCGCACCGACGACGCGGTGCTCAGCTTCATCCGCTCAGTGGATGAAGCCGGCAAGCCCGTCGCGGCGATCTGCCATGGTCCGTGGCTGCTGATCAACAGCGGGCTGGCAGATGGCCGCGAGCTGACCTCCTGGCCCTCCCTTCAGCAGGACCTGGCCAACGCGGGCGCGAACTGGCGCGATGCCGAGGTCGTGGTCGACGGCAACGTGATCACCAGCCGCAAGCCGGATGACATTCCTGCTTTCAGCGAGGCGGTGGTCAAGGCACTCGCCGCGTGATGCCTTGCCGGTAGTGCCGGCCGCCGGCCGGCACTACCTTATTTGCCCAGCAGGCCTGCCGGCACCAGGTTGCCCAGGTTCTGGTTGAAGGTGACCACCAGCTTGCCGTTCTTGACCTGTGCCGCCTGCACCTGCAGCGCGCCGAGCACCCCGGCCACGGCCGGGTCCAGCTTGTAGATCGGTTCGCGCTGGGCGTAGTCGCTCAGCCAGGCATTGAGCAGACCGCGGGTGCGTGAGTCGAGGCGGCCGCCCTGGTTGGCCGGGGTGAAGTCATCCACGCTGGGCTGCTGCAGGTGGAAGCCCTGGGTCTGCGCGTCGTAGCGCAGGCCGCTGCTGAGCTTCACCGTACCCAGTTTGGCCGGGTTGCCGCCGGCGGTGGCCAGTGCCACGTCCATGCCAAGGTTCAAGCGCTCGCCGGCCTGAAGGCTCAGCTGAGGATGGCTCATGGTCAGGGAGATCAGGCCGCCAAGGGCGTCCTGGGTGCGCGGGAAGCTGCCATCGAGGTACTGCTGGACGTCGCTGGCACCCACCGACAGTTCGCGGCCGGAAATGGAGGGAGCCGCCTGCGCGCCGATCGCAGCGGCGATCAGTACGGTGGAGGCAGCGAGGCGGGTCATCAGGGAACGCAGGCGCATGGCGGTGACCGATGGCAGGGAATGGATGGATCAAAGAGTAGCCGCGCAGGCTGAATCGCGCGTGCATGCGGCTGTAACGGTTCAGTCCAGCATTGGACGCAGTTGCGCCGACTGGATCTGCCAGGCGCTGCCATCGCTGCTGGGTTGCACGCGGTACCAGCCACCGAAGCGGAACGTACCGTTGGCGGTGACCGCGCGGATCTGCACCGGCACTTCAAGCAGCCGCGGTGGCTGCCGGTCGTCGCGGGCGAGCGGGGGATCGCTGTGCAGGCGCAGGGTGCGCAGATCCTGCAGTTGCCGCAGCGCGGCGTCGTCTGCATGCTGCGGGTCGCTGGGCGGGATCGTCCAGGCGGCATCGCTGGCGGCGCGGTCGCGGTTGAGCAACGCCGCTACGTAGCGGTTGAGCATCGTCGATGGCGGCTCGGCATCGTCGGCGACAGCGGACAGCACCGGCATTTCACTTGCCTGCATTGCTGCGGGATCGGGGCCGGTGCGGGTGTCCACGGCTGCGGTAGCAGCGACGGGAGCGGACGCTGCCGCGATGTCGCCGGTCGTCTGTGCTGCCGGGCGTGAACAGCCCAGCAGCACCAGGGGTGCGATCAGCAACGGGATCCTGCGCATGTCTGCCTCCTCCCCGAGGCAACCTGGAGGGCGGCAGTGTAGCGATTGCGCCGGGATCAGCGGGAGGAGGGCAGCTGATCCAGAGCGTCCAGCGCTGGCAGGACCTGACCGGCGATGGCCGCCAATGCGTGGCCGCCGGTCTCGGCATGGCGCTGCACGATATCGCGCAGCAGCTGGGTGGCGATCACCAGGGTCGCACGCTCGTCGCCGCTGATCCCGGCGGTACGCGGGGCCGCCTCCAGCAGGCGCATCAGGTCGCGGCTGGCGCGATGCTCCAGTTCGATGGTGCAGCGCCCTGTGCACTGCAGCCCGTCCTTTTCGATGGGGGTCACCGAGATCCGGTAGCGGGTGGAGGGGCTGGCCATGAGGGTGTGCTCGCCGTAGCTGTGGAGGATGTGCCCACCATAGGCAAGGCCACGGCCTGAGGCGACGGCCGGCGCTGCACGCAGTGTTCCACCCGGTACGTTCCAGCACCTGCCCAGGCCGCGCTCGGCCAGTGGCGACGGGCCTGTACGGGCATTCCCGGGGAGGCGGCAACGCTGTGTTGCGGATTGCCACAGCGCGACGCATCCACGCATGGCGTGGATCTACCGCCGGGCACGCAAAAAAAACGGGACGGCCAGAGCCGTCCCGTCGGAATCCACGTTGGGGCGCGCGCTTACAGCGCGGCGTCCTTCAGCTTCTTCAGCGGACGCACCTTCAGCTTGGTGGTGGCCGGCTTGGCGGCGAACCACTGCTCTTCCTTGGTGAACGGGTTGATGCCCTTGCGCTTCGGCTTGGCCGGCACATTGACGGTGGTGATCTTCAGCAGGCCCGGCAGGGTGAAGGAGCCAGCGCCCTTCTTGTGCACCGAGGAGGCGACGGCGCTTTCCAGCGAGGCCAGCACAGCGCGGACGTCCTTGGCGACGACGCCGGAGGCTTCAGCGATGTGTGCAACCAGGCCGGACTTGGTCAGCACTTCCTTGATCGGCTTCGGAGCGGCCGGCTTGGCGGCTGCCTTCGTCGCGACTTTCTTCGCTGCCTTCTTCGGGGCAGCCTTCTTAGCGGTCTTTGCCATGGTTTCCTGTTCCGTGAACGGTTGGTTGTTTGGTCGGCGCCGAACCCCGTCGGCAAGCGCAATGTAGGGCAACTCTTGGGCGCCGCCAATAGCCCGAAGCGCGGAAAGTGCATGTTTTTTCATATCCAGGCCGATTCAGTACATGGTCGGCGGTCGGGGATGGGGGCACGCCAGCGTGTTCGATCGCCGGCGCCCGCCGATCGGTGGGGTGCGCGAAACCACTGAAAACAAGAGGAAAATGCGTTCCGGTCTGGCGAGGAAGTGTCCACGCGCCGGACTCGGGGGCGACGTCCGGCGTGCGGCGGAGCGACGCAGGGCTAACGCGTGGCGTGCGAGGGTAGCCGTTCATCACCGCCACGCAGGAGCAGCACAATGGGAATCTCGCGACACGCCACCGCGCACTGGGACGGCGATCTGAAGACGGGCAAGGGGCAGTTGAGCACGCCGCAGAGTGGGCTGCTGGACAAGACCCGCTACGGTTTCAACAGCCGCTTCGGCGACGAAAAGGGCACCAATCCGGAAGAGCTGATTGCCGCCGCGCACGCGGGTTGTTTCACCATGGCGTTGTCAGCCAAGCTCGGCGAAGCAGGCTTCACCCCGACCTCGCTGGACACCGAAGCCAAGGTCGACCTGTCGCTGGAAGGCGGTCCGCAGTTGTCGCAGATCCGCCTGAAGGTCAGGGCGGTGGTGCCCGGCATCGATGCGACGCAGTTCCGTGCCATTGCCGATGATGCCAAGCAGAACTGCCCGGTATCCAAGGCGCTGAGCGCGGTGCCGATCAGCCTGGAAGCCGAGCTGGGCTGAGCCGGCGCATCTGTAGAGCCGAGCCCATGCTCGGCTTCTGCAGGTCCCGTGATCTGGCCGAGGAGCAGCCGAGCGTGGGCTCGGCTCTACAGTACCCCTTTACCAATCAAGGGTGCCGGTGATGACGGTCTGCACCTGTCCCCCGGACCAGACCTCGCCGTCCTCATCGACCCGCAGGGTCAGACGCGCATCGTGGCCGACTTCGCGGCCCTGGCTGACTTCGAACGGTGCACGGCCACGTGGCAGCGCGTCGCGCAGGTCCAGCCACGCGGCCAGCACTGCATTGGCGGCCCCGGAGGCGGCGTCCTCGAAGCGCCGACCATTGCCGACGAAAGCGCGCACGGCCAGATCGAATCCCTCACTGCCATCGCTGAAGGCATAGGCGAACACGCCCATGCTGTTGGTGGACTCGGCCAGCGCAGCCACCGCGTCCCAGTCCGGATGCAGGGCGCGCAATGCGGCTTCATCGGCCACCTGCACCACCCACCAGCTGCGTCCGCCCTGCATGCGCGCCGGCGGCAGCGAGCCCAGTGGCCAGTCCTTCAGCGCTGCCTGCAGGCGCGGGTCGAAGGCTTCAGCGGTCTCCGCCAACTGCGCGCGCGGTGTGCGGATGGCGATGCGCTGCTGCGCGCCCTCACCGCTGACGCGCAGCGGCAGGACACCGGCAATGCCGTCCTGCACCAGCACGCCGTCGATCGGTGTGGCCAGGCCAGCCTGCAGCACCGCATGCGCCGTGCCGACGCTGGGGTGGCCGGCGAACGGCACTTCCTTCTGCGGGCTGAACATGCGCAGCCGGTAGCTGGCACCGGCGGCCTGGGGCGGAAACACGAAGGTGGTCTCGGGCAGGCGCGTCCAGCGCGCGATGGCCTGCATGCTGGCATCGTCCAGGCCGTCGGCATCGAGTACCACGGCCAGCGGGTTGCCAGCGCCGGCGCGCGGGGAGAACACATCCAGCTGCAGGAAACGGCGGGTGGTCATCGGGGCGAAACTCCAGGATCGGGTGGCGCGCAGCTTAACGCGCGGTTGTAGAGCCGAGCCCATGCTCGGCTGTGTCGGGGTGTGAGAAGAAGCAGCCGAGCCTACGCTCGGCTCTACAGCCAACGGATCTGGCCGTCGATGACCGGCTGCACCTGGCCGCCGATCCACACCGTGCCCTGCGCATCGACCTGTACCTGCACGCGACCATCGCGACCGACTTCGCGGCCCTGGCTGGCCACGTAGCGGCCCTCGCGGCCGGGCAGGGCATTGCGCTGCCGCAGCCAGGCGCCGATCAGTGCATTGGCACTGCCGGTCACGGGATCCTCGGGCACGGCGGGCGCATCAGCGGGGCAGAAGGCACGCACCACGCGGGTGTGGCCGGTGCCGGCTTCATCGGCGAAGACGGCCAGGCCTGTAGCGTCGGTGGCGAGGCTCCAGTCGGCCAGCGCGGCCATGTCCGGTGCCAGCTCGCGAACGGCGGCGGCATCGCGCAGTGGCAGCAGCCACCAGCGTGCGCCGTTGTCCCAGAGTTCGGGCACCTGCCCGTCGGCAGCGAGCGCCAACAGCGCGGCGGGCGCTCCGCCTGCCTCCGTGTCCAGTTGCCGTGCCGGCGGGCTGGCCAGCTGGATCTCCAGTGCCTCGGCCGGACCGCTCGCCCGTACTGGCAGCACCCCTGCCGCGCATTGCTGCAGCAGGGCGCCGTCACGCGGTTGGGCCAGGCCGCAGGTCACTGCCGCCCAGGCGGCGCCGACGCTGGGGTGGCCGGCGAAGGCCAGCTCACGGGTCGGGGTGAAGATGCGGATGTGGTAGTCGGCGCCGGGCGCGGTGGGGCGCAGGAAGAACACCGTCTCGGACAGGTTCAGCCAGGCGGCCAGGGCCTGCATCTGGCTGCTGGAGAGCGCGTCGGCGTCCAGGATGACGCCCAGTGGATTGCCGGTTCCGGGGCGGGGGCCGAAGACATCGAGCTGCAGGTAGCGGAGGACGGCCATCTACGGGGATATTGCGCTTAGAATCGAAGGTTCCGCCCCCGAGGGCGGCTTCCCCACATTCTACATAGCCAATCCATGTCAGCTTCCCCCCTTGTCGATCGTTGGATCGTACTGAAGTTCGGCGGCACCTCGGTGTCGCGTCGTCACCGCTGGGACACGATCGGGAAGCTGGCGAAAAAACGCGCGGAAGAGACCGGATCGCGCGTGCTGGTGGTGGTATCGGCGCTGTCCGGGGTCACCAACGAACTGACCGCGATTGCCGACGGCGCGCCGGACAGCGGTGATCGCGTGGCAGCGCTTGTCGAGCGGCATGAGGGCTTCCTGGCCGAACTCGGCCTGGGCCGCGAGGTGCTGGCCGAACGGCTGGCGGCACTGCAGGGCCTGCTCGACGATGCGCGGGCGGCCACCCGTCCGCTGGATTGGCAGGCCGAAGTGCTGGGCCAGGGCGAGCTGCTGTCCTCTACCCTGGGCGCGGCCTATCTGCGCGCCTCGGGCCTGGACATGGGCTGGATGGATGCCCGCCAGTGGCTGGACGCGATGCCGCCGCAGCCGAACCAGAGCGACTGGTCGCAGCGGCTGTCGGTGAACTGCCAGTGGCGCGCCGACGCGGAGTGGATGCAGCGCTTCCGCGCGCAGCCGACCCGCCTGCTGATCACCCAGGGCTTCATTTCGCGGCATGCCGATGGTGGTACCGCCATCCTCGGCCGTGGTGGCTCGGATACCTCGGCGGCGTACTTCGGTGCGCTGCTCGGCGCCAGCCGGGTGGAGATCTGGACCGATGTGCCGGGCATGTTCAGCGCCAATCCGAAGGACGTGCCGGACGCGCGCCTGCTGACCCGCCTGGACTATTACGAAGCGCAGGAAATCGCCACCACCGGCGCCAAGGTGCTTCACCCGCGCTCGATCAAGCCGTGCCGCGATGCCGGCGTGCCGATGGCCATCCTCGATACCGAGCGCCCGGAACTGCCGGGCACCAGCATCGATGGCAGCGCCGCACCGGTGCCGGGGGTGAAGGCGATCAGCCGCCGCAATGGCATCGTGCTGGTGTCGATGGAAGGCATCGGCATGTGGCAGCAGGTCGGCTTCCTGGCCGATGTGTTCAACCTGTTCAAGAAGCACGGCCTGTCGGTGGACCTGATCGGTTCGGCCGAGACCAACGTCACCGTGTCGCTGGACCCGTCCGAGAACCTGGTCAACACCGATGTGCTGGCCGCGCTGTCGGCCGACCTGTCGCAGATCTGCAAGGTGAAGGTAATCGTGCCGTGCGCGGCGATCACCCTGGTGGGCCGCGGCATGCGGTCGCTGCTGCACAAGCTGTCGGACGTGTGGGCCACCTTCGGCCGCGAGCGCGTGCACATGATCTCGCAGTCGTCCAACGACCTGAACCTGACCTTCGTCATCGACGAGGCCGATGCCGATGGCCTGCTGCCGATCCTGCACGCAGAGCTGATCGACAGCGGCGCGATGCCGGTGGAAGAGACCGAAGTGTTCGGCCCGCGCTGGCGCGAGATTGCCGGCACCGTGCGCCCGCGCGGCACGCCGTGGTGGCGCGGCCAGCGTGCGCACCTGCTGCAGCTGGCCGATGCCGGTACGCCGCGCTACGTCTACCACCTGCCGACGGTACGCGCGCGCGCCCGTGCACTGGCCGCAATCAAGCCGATCGACCAGCGCTACTACGCGATCAAGGCCAACAGCCACCCGGCCATCCTGCAGCTGCTGGTAGCCGAAGGCTTCGGCCTGGAGTGCGTGTCGCACGGCGAGCTGAAGCATGTGTTCCAGCACCTGCCGGAACTGTCGCCCAAGCGCGTGCTGTTCACCCCCAGCTTCTGCCCGCGCAGCGAGTACGAGGCGGCGTTTGCGCTGGGCGTGACCGTGACCGTCGACAACGTGGAAGCGCTGCAGCGCTGGCCGGACCTGTTCCGTAACCGCGAGCTGTGGCTGCGCGTCGATCTGGGCCGGGGTGAGGGCCACCACGCCAAGGTCCGTACCGGTGGCAAGGAGTCCAAGTTCGGCCTGCCGATCGCCCGCGTCGACGAGTTCGTGCGCGCGGCCACCGAACTGGGCAGCCGCGTGGTGGGCCTGCATGCGCACCTGGGCAGCGGCGTGGAAACCGCGCAGCACTGGCGCCTGATGTGCGATGAGCTGGCCGGTTTCGCCCGCCGCATCGGCAGCGTGCAGACCATCGATATCGGTGGCGGCCTGCCGATTCCGTACAGCGATGAAGACGAACCCTTCGACCTGGACGCCTGGGCCGAGGGCCTGGCCGAAGTAAAGGCGCTGCACCCGGCATTCCGCCTGGCGATCGAGCCGGGTCGCTACCTGGTGGCCGAATCGGGCGTGCTGCTGACCCATGCCACCCAGGTGGTGGAGAAGGACGGCGTGCGCCGTGTCGGCCTGGACGCCGGCATGAACGCACTGATGCGCCCGGCGCTGTACGACGCCTGGCATGACATCGAGAACCTCAGCCGGCAGGGGGGGTATGCCGAAGCGGCGTTCGATGTGGTCGGGCCGATCTGTGAATCCAGCGATGTGTTCGGCAAGCGCCGCAAGCTGCCGGTGTCCACTGCGCCGGACGACGTGATGCTGATCGCCGATGCCGGTGCCTACGGCTATGTGATGGCCAACACCTACAACCAGCGGAAGCTGCCGCGCGAAGACGTGATCGAATGACCACCGCGCGCGCCCTGCACCCGCCCACCGACACGCCCCGCGCCTTCGCGCGGGCCCGTGCCTGACCGGATACACCATGACTGCTTTCGACAAACACCAGGTTTCCCGCTTCCGCTTCGTCCGCTGCGACTTCGCAGCGGATACCGGCGTGGCCCGGCTGGTCTACGCCTTCGACGACGGCCCGGAGATGGTGGAAACCATCACCGTGCCCGGCGCCCCGTTCGTGCTGGACGAGGCGCGCGCCGCCGCCGTGCAGCGTGCGCTGCAGCTGCTGCACCTGATCGCCGGCGTCAGCTACTACAAGGCCGGCGTACCGGATACGGTCAGCATCGACAGTTACAGCATCGATGCCGATACCGCCGCACTGGTGGAGACCATTTACCTCAACGGCCTGGGCGAATTCGCCTACCGCAACGGCCTGAACCTGCGCGGCCGCTTCCGGTTGCCGGTGCAGGGCGAGGCCGTGCAGGCGCCGGCGCTGGGCCTGCGGCCGCACGCGCTGGTGGCCATCGGCGGCGGCAAGGATTCGCTGGTCAGCATCGAAGCGCTGCGCCGTGCCGGCGTGGACGAGACGGTGACCTGGATCGGTGGCTCGCAGCTGATCCGTGCGTGCGCCGAGCGCACCGGCCTGCCGACATTGAACCTGGGCCGCACGCTGGCACCGGAACTGTTCGAGTTGAACCGCCAGGGCGCCTGGAACGGCCATATCCCGGTGACGGTGGTGAACTCGGCAATCATGGTGCTGGCCGCCCTGCTGCACGGCGTGGACCAGGTCGTGTTCTCCAACGAGCGTTCGGCCAGCTACGGCAGCCAGATTCCGGGCACCGGCGAAGTGAATCACCAGTGGTCCAAGGGCTGGGCCTGCGAGCAGGCGTTCGGCAGCCATGTGCGGAAGTACGTGGCGGCGGATCTGCAGTACTACTCGCTGCTGCGACCGATGTCCGAGCTGGCGGTGGCCCGCCAGTTCGCCAAGACTGATTTCTACGACGCGCACTTCTCCAGCTGCAACCGCAATTTCCACATCCTCGGCGAGCGCCCGGTGAACCGCTGGTGTGGCGTCTGCCCGAAGTGCCATTTCGTGTTCCTGGCGCTGGCCCCGTTCATGCCCAAGACGCGCCTGGTGCGCATCTTCGGCCGCAACCTGCTGGACGATGCCGAGCAGGCCGGTGGCTTCGATGCGCTGCTGGAATTCCAGGACCACAAGCCGTTCGAGTGCGTGGGTGAAGGCCGCGAATCGCGTGCGGCGATGGCGACCCTGGCGCAGCGCCCGGAGTGGAAGGAAGACGTGCTGGTGAAGCGCTTCTGCAACGAGATCCAGCCGCAGCTGGATGCCGCCGAACTGGAACTGGCACCGCTGCTGCAACTGCAGGGCGAGCACCGCGTTCCGGCTGCGCTGTGGGAACGGGTGCGTGAAGATTTCGAAGCTTGAAGGAAAGCGCGTCGCGCTGTGGGGCTGGGGCCGCGAGGGCCGCGCCGCGTTTGCGGTGCTGCGTGAGCGCCTGCCCACGCTGCCGCTGAGCCTGTTCTGCCCGGCGGCCGAAGTCGGGGCCGCGCGCGTGGAAACACAGGGCGCGCTGGACGTGCGTGGCGAGCCTTCTGCTGAAGCGCTGGCCGCGTTCGACGTGGTGATCAAATCGCCCGGGATCAGTCCCTATCAGCCGATCGCGCTGGCGGCGGCAGCGCAGGGCACCACCTTCATCGGCGGCACCGCGCTGTGGTTCGCCGAACACGCGGCCGACGATGGCATCGTGCACGACACCGTGTGCGTGACCGGCACCAAGGGCAAGAGCACCACCACCGCGCTGGTCGCGCACCTGTTGCGCGCGGCCGGGCATCGCACCGGACTGGTCGGCAACATCGGCCTGCCGCTGCTGGAGGTGCTGGACCCGCAGCCGGCGCCCGAGTACTGGGCCGTCGAGCTGTCCAGCTACCAGACCGGTGAAGTGGCGCGCAGTGGCGCCCACCCGCAGGTGGCAGTGGTGCTGAACCTGTTCCCGGAACACCTGGACTGGCACGGCAGCGAACAGCGTTACATCGAGGACAAGCTGCGGCTGGTGACGGAAGCCGCACCGCGCATTGCCGTGCTCAATGCCGCCGATCCGCACCTGGCGGCACTGTCGCTGCCCGATAGTGAGGTGGTCTGGTTCAACCAGCCGCAGGGCTGGCATATGCGGGGCGACATCGTGCATCGCGGCGAACAGGCGGTGTTCGATACCCGCAACACACCGCTGCCGGGGCGCCACAACCGCGGCAACCTGTGCGCGGTGCTGGCCGCGCTGGAGGCACTGGGGCTGGACGCGGTGGCGCTGGCACCGGCGGTGCAGGATTTCCGCCCGCTGCCGAACCGCCTGCAGCGCATCGGCGTGGCCGATGGCCTGACTTACGTCAATGATTCGATCAGCACCACGCCGCATGCCAGCCTGGCCGCGCTGGAGTGCTTTGCTGGGCAGCGCATTGCGCTGCTGGTGGGCGGGCACGACCGTGGCCTGGACTGGACCGACTTCATGCAGCACATGGCGCACGATGTGCCGCCGGTGGAGATCGTGACCATGGGCAGCAACGGCCCGCGCATCCACGCGATGCTGCAGCCGCTGGCCGACGCCGGCCGCTTCGGCCTGCACGCTGCGGGCGATCTTGCCGAGGCGATGGCGTTGGCGCGCACGGCTCTGGGCACGCAGGGCGGGGTGGTGCTGCTGTCGCCGGGTGCGCCGAGCTTTGGTGCTTACCGCGACTACGTGGCGCGTGGCCGCCATTTCGCCGAACTGGCCGGATTCGATCCGGACAGCATCAGCGCGATTCCGGGGTTGGGCATCGCTTGATCCGCCGGATCGGGGTCGGATCCCTTTCCTCAGGAAGGGGCTCTGACCCCGGCGAGTTACCATGGGCGCATCCCCGGGCGGACCCGGATAGCCGCGTGTGCACCTTCATTACCCTGTTCCTGCCCGCATCCTTATCGCACATTGAAGCCGCCGCGATCATGCAGAGTAGTGGCCGGCGCCTGTTTGCGCAGGATTCGCCCAGCCTGCAGTCAGCGGTCGGGCCCGGTTGGCAGCCGTGGTTGAGTGCCGTGCACTGCGATTGCGGCACGTGGCTGGCCTCGGCGCAGGCGGTTCGTGCGTGGAACGGCGATGCCGAACGCTGGCGCAGGAAGGGCTGGAGCGAAGCGAAGATCGCGCGCGCGTTGGCGGCGCAGTTGGCGCGGCATGAACAGGATCAGCAGGCACGCCGCGATGAAGCCCTGGACGATGCCGGCCAGTGGTTGCAGCGTATCGACGCGCTGTTGCAGGCTGGGGCCGCGCGCATCGGCCTGCTGGTGCGCGACTACGACGGTTCGGTGGGTGCCCGGCAGCCGAAGCCGCCGGAACGCCACTGGCCGCGCGCGCATCTGGCGGCGTCGGATCTGCTGGCATTCAAGCCGGGCACGTTGCACTGGATCGAACGCGGGTAGTGCCGGCCGCTGGCCGGCAACCTGTGGGGAAATTCATCCACGCATGGCGTGGCTCTACTGTAGCGCCGAGCCCACGCTCGGCGGCCTTCATTCGTCTTCGTCGATGAACGCGTAACCGCCGTCAATGAGCTGCTGCAGGTACGCATCGAAGCTTGGCGCGATGACTGCGTAGCTGTCCGGATCGTGCAGGTAGCGCACCACCTGGCCGACGGTGCCACCCGGTGCCGGATCGAAATCCAGGTACAGCATCGAGGTGCCGCCGTTGTTCATGCAGTGCGAGAAGCACAGGCGCCTGCTCATCGGCAGATCACCGTCGATGCCTTCACCCAGGATCTCCGGCTCCTCATCTAGCCACTCTTCGTAGATGGAACGGATGCTGTCGTCCCACTGCTGCTGGTCCTCGAAGATCTGCGCGACCGAGCGCAGGTAGTACGGGTAGCCACCGTCCTCCACGTCCGAGCCCAGCATCAGTACGCAGACCTTGCCGCCGGGGTACTCCCGGTAGTGGGTGCCATCCACGCGCGATAGGAGTTCCACCAGGCTGTCCGGCACCTGCGGCCACTGCGCACGCAGGCGCTGCAGGTCCTCGGCGCTGGCGCCCTGGACATGTGCCCACTGCGGGGCATCCTCGGCAGGCAAACGCGGGGTCAGGCCAGACAGAAAGCGATCAGCAAGATTCATGCGAAAAAAGGGGACGGAGGGGATTAAGTCGTATCCAACCACACCTGCGTCACGCCGCCAATGCAGAATGCGACGCGGGAGGGGCGAAAACGGCTTAATCCCCTCCGTCCCCTTTTTCTTGCGGAGCAGGCGCATGAATCGTTGGCGATGCGGTGTGGCGATGATGCTGGGGCTGGCGGCGATGCCGGCGTGGGCGGCGATGAAGATGCAGCCGGTGGAGTGGAAGCACCAGGGCACGACCTTCAGTGGTGTGCTGGTCTATGACGATGGCGAGCATGACAAGCGCCCCGGCCTGGTGATGGTGCCGAACTGGAAAGGTGTAAACGAGTCGGCGGTCGAGAAGGCCAAGCAGCTGGCCGGTGATGACTACGTGGTGCTGGTGGCCGATGTCTACGGCAAAGACGTGCGGCCGAAGAGCGATGCGGAGGCGGGGCCGGTGGCCAGCAAGTTGCGCAACGACCGGCCGCTGCTGCGTGCGCGTGCACTGGAAGCGGTGAACGTGCTCAAGGCGCAGGCCGGCAAGGTACCGCTGGATGCCAGCCGGATCGGTGCGGTCGGTTTCTGTTTCGGTGGCACCACGGTGCTGGAGCTGGCCCGCGCCGGTGCGCCGCTGGCCGCTGTGGTCAGCCTGCACGGTGGGTTGGGTTCGCCGCTGCCGGCGCAGGCCGGTGGCGCCCATCCGTCCGTGCTGGTGCTCAACGGGGCCGATGACAGGAGCGTGACCGCCGAGGACATCGCCGCTTTCCAGAAGGAAATGGATGCGGCCAAGGTCGATTGGGAGTTCACCAACTACAGCGGTACCGTGCACTGCTTCGCCGAGCGCGACGCCAACAGCCCACCGGGCTGCCAGTACAACGAGCGGGCGGCCAAGCGCGCGTGGAAGGCGCTGGATGAATTCTTCGAGGAACGCTTCGAGAAGCGTTAAGCCGTGCAGTGGTAGTGCCGGCCGCTGGCCGGCAACCTCATGATGCTGCGGATGTCATCGGGAATGCCGGCCAGCGGCCGGCACTACCGGATGCGGTCAATGCGACCGTTTCAGTGCCGACCTACGGTCGGCACCCACCGGAATGCCGGTTTGGTAGGTGCCGACCGTTGGTCGGCACTACCGGTCAATGCGAGCGCTGCACCGCGTAGCGGGCCAGGCCACGCAGGGCGGCCACGGCATCGTTGTCGCCCAGGCCATCCAGGGCGCGCTCGGCGGCTTCGGCATATTCCTCGGCACGCGCGCGGCTGTACTCCAGGCCGCCGGTAGCACGGATCGCGGCCAGCACTTCCGGCATCGCCGAGGCATCGCCGTCCTGCACGATGGTGCGCAGGCGCTCGCGGGTAGCGTCATCAGAGTGGGCCATCGCGTGGATCAGCGGCAACGTGGCCTTGCCCTCGGCGAGGTCGTCGCCCAGGTTCTTGCCCAGCTCCTCGGCGTTGGCCGAGTAGTCCAGCACGTCGTCGGCGATCTGGAAGGCGTAGCCCAGGTGCATGCCGTAGTCGAACAGGGCCTGCTGGGTGGCTTCATCCACGCCGCTGGCCAGCGCGCCCAGGCGGGTGCCGGCGGCGAACAGCACCGCGGTCTTGCGCTCGATCACGCGCAGGTAGGCGGCTTCGTCGGTGTCCGGGTTGTGCACGTGCAGCAGCTGCAGCACTTCACCCTCGGCGATGCGGTTGGTGGCGTCGGCCAGGATCTGCATCACCGGCATGCGCTCAAGCTCGACCATCAGCTGGAAGCTGCGCGAGTACAGGAAGTCGCCCACCAGCACGCTGGGCGCGTTGCCCCACAGCGCGTTGGCGGTGCTGCGGCCGCGGCGCAGGCTGGATTCGTCCACCACGTCGTCGTGCAGCAGGGTAGAGGTGTGGATGAACTCGATGATCGCGGCCAGCTGGTGGTGCTCCGGGCCGGCCTGGCCGACCGCATGGCCGGCCAGCATCACCAGCATCGGGCGCAGGCGTTTGCCGCCGGCGGAAATGATGTGGTCGGCGATCTGGTTGATCAGCACGACGTCCGAGGACAGCCGGCGCCGGATCAGGGCGTCGACGGCGGCCATGTCGGCCGCGGCAAGCGACTGGATCTGGGGCAGGCCCAGGGCGGGACGGGTGTCTTCGGTGATGGTCATGCGATCAGGCTTTCAGGCTCACCATCGATTATAGGCGCTGGCCGTGAATTCGGGCGCAAACCGGGCGGGCCGGCGTTCCCGGCCCCGCAAACGCTGCCGCCTGCGTGAATACGTATGCAGGTTGCGCCATGCCTGCGGGGCCGCCGCTAAGCTTGCCGGAACAGGATTTCGGCCCGCTTCTGGCGGGTCCCGCATGCCCGGAGGGGGGCTGTCGATGTCGCACTATCCATGGTGGCGCGGAGCCGTCATCTACCAGATCTACCCGCGCAGCTACCTCGATGCCAACGGTGATGGAGTAGGCGACCTGCCGGGCATCATCCAGCGCCTGGACCACATCGCCGCGCTGGGCGTGGACGCAATCTGGATCTCGCCGTTCTTCAAGTCCCCCATGGCCGACTTCGGCTACGACATCGCCGACTACCGCGACGTCGACCCGCTGTTCGGCAGCCTGGACGACTTCGACCGCTTGCTGGCCAAGGCCCACGGCCTGGGCCTGAAGGTGATGATCGACCAGGTGCTGAGCCATACCTCGATCGAGCATGCCTGGTTCCGTGAGAGCCGCCAGGACCGCAGCAATCCGAAGGCGGACTGGTACGTCTGGGCCGACCCGCGCGAGGACGGCACCCCGCCCAACAACTGGCTGTCACTGTTCGGCGGCTGCGCCTGGCAATGGGAGCCGCGCCGTGAGCAGTACTACCTGCACAACTTCCTGGTCGACCAGCCGGACCTGAACTTCCACCACCCGGACGTGCAGCAGGCCACCCTGGACAATGTCCGTTTCTGGCTCGATCGCGGCGTGGATGGCTTCCGCCTGGATGCGATCAACTTCTGCTTCCACGATGCGCAGCTGCGTGACAACCCGCCCAAGCCGGCGGAGAAGCGGGTGGGGCGCGGCTTCAGCCCGGACAACCCGTACGCCTACCAGTACCACTACTACAACAACACCCAGCCGGAGAACCTGCCGTTCCTGGAGCGCCTGCGCGCGCTGCTGGATCAGTACCCGGGCGCGGTCAGCCTGGGCGAGATCTCTTCGGAGGATTCGCTGGCGACCACCGCCGAGTACACCCGCGATGGCCGCCTGCACATGGGTTACAGCTTCGAGCTGCTGGTGGATGACTACAGCGCGGCCTATATCCGCGACACGGTCTCGCGGCTGGAAGCGGCGATGACCGAAGGCTGGCCGTGCTGGGCGGTGTCCAATCACGACGTGGAGCGGGCGGTCAGCCGTTGGGGCGGCCACCCGGCTGACCCGCGCCTGGCGCGGATGCTGGTGGCGATGCTGTGCTCGCTGCGCGGCTCGGTCTGCCTGTACCAGGGCGAGGAGCTGGGCCTGGCCGAGGCCGAGGTACCGTTCGAGGCACTGCAGGACCCCTACGGCATCACCTTCTGGCCGAACTTCAAGGGCCGTGATGGCTGCCGCACCCCGCTGCCATGGACCGATGCGCCGTTAGCAGGTTTCACCAGCGGCCAGCCCTGGCTGCCGATTCCGGCCGAGCACCGGGCGGCGGCGGTGGCCGTGCAGGAACGCGACCCGCACTCGGTGCTGGCGGCGTTCCGCGCGTTCCTGGCCTGGCGGCATACCCAGCCGGCGCTTCTGCATGGCAGCATCAGATTCCTTGAAAGCGCCGAGCCTGTGCTGCTGTTCGAGCGTATGCTTGCAGATGAAACCCTCCTGCTGGCCTTCAACCTGTCGGCCGAGGCGGTGACCCATCCGCTGCCGCCGGGCAACTGGCAGCAGGTGGCGGTACCGGGCCCGGATGCGGGCACGGTGCAGGGCAACGAACTCCAGCTGCCGCCGCGCGCGGTGTATTGCGCCCGACGCAGCTGACCGTTTTCTCCGGTGGCGGTACTTGCGGGGACGGGGCCGAAGCGCCCCGTCCCTTTTTTGTGGGTGGGATTCCAGAGAACGGCATCCACGCATGGCGTGGATCTACGGGTTGGAACGTCGCTGCATGGGCCTTGCCGATCACGTGCTGGCATCCGCGCATAAGAAAACCCGCTGCCTGCGCAGCGGGTTTCCGGTCCTGCTCCCTTTGTGTTGCCGGCCAGCGGCCGGCGCTACCGGGTTCGGGGTGCCAGCCAGCGGCCGGCACGACCCGGCCGTGATCAGAACTTGTAGTTCACGCCCAGCATGTAGGTGCGGCCCCACTCGATGTACTCCAGCGGGCGGTCCTTGCTGCCGGCGTAGGTGCGGTACGGCTCGTTGGTCAGGTTGCTGCCCTGCAGAAGCAGGGTCAGGCCACGCAGGGCACTGCTGTCGCTGAAGGTGTAGCTGACCTGCGCATCGGTCACGTTCTCGCCGACCACGTAGCGCAGGCTGCGGTTGCCGTTGAAGTTGCCGATCTCGCCGATGAAGTCCGAACGCCGGCGCTGGCTGACGCGTGCTTCAAAGCCGCTGCGCTCGTAATAGGCGGTGAAGTTGTACACGCGCTTGGACAGGCCCGGCAGGCTGATCGGATCACTGCCCACGCTGGAGGCGCTCTCCGGGTCCAGGATGGTGATGTCGCTCTTGTTGAAGGTCGCGCTGGCCTGCACGCCGAAGCCACGCAGGCTGTCGGTCAGCATCTCCAGCGGGAACGATGCGGTCAGTTCCAGGCCCTTCAGCGTGCCGCCCTTGCCGTTCTGCGGGGCGGAGAAGGTGCCGGTGGTCAGCACCGGTGCCGTCATGCCCGGCGGCGGCACGTAGCTGCCCAGCAGCGCGGTGAAGTCGTAGTTGTCGACCGATTGGGTGTAGACGTAGCTCTTCAGGTCCTTGTAGAAGATCGCGGCGGCCACGTAGGCCTTCTCGCCGAAGTACTTCTCGTAGGACAGGTCCAGCGCGGTGGCACGCCACGGGTCCAGCAGCGGATTGCCGCCGCTGCCGCCGGGGCGGCCGGTGCCGGTGTCCACGCCGAACTCCAGGCCGGCGCGCATCTGGTCCACGCGCGGGCGTGCGACCTGCTTTGCAGCGGCGAAGCGCAGCGTCTGCTGGTGCGGGAACAGGAAGGCCAGGTTCAGGCTCGGCAGCCAATCGTTGTAGGTGCGGCCGTTCGAGTACGGCTGCACGTTGTTGCCGGCCGACTGCGAGCTGTCCCAGTAGCGCGAATCCGAACTCTGGTCGGTGTGCTGCATCTGCACGCCGATGTTGCCGCGCACGCCGACGTCGCCGATGTCGGCGTTGATGTTCAGGCGCGCCCAGGCGGTGGTGATCTTCTCCTGTACCGTCCACGACTTGGGAATCAGGTAGTCCAGGTTGTCGACCGGGTTGAAGGTCATGTAGCGGCCCACCGCGGCCGGTACGTTCCAGGCCGGGATGGTGCCGAGGCCGGCGAAGCCCAGGTTGACCGGGCGGTACTGCAGGTCCGAGGCGATGTTGGCGTCGCCCTGCGCACCCAGCAGGATGTTGCCTTCGGACTGGGTCTTCACCTTGCGGCGGTCGGCGTAGTTCACGCCGATGTCGATGTCCGGCGCCCACGACGCGACGGCGTCGGGCAGGGCGATGGTGGCGGCCAGCTTGCCACCCTTCAGGCGGTCTTCCACCTTCGGCACCTTGCCGTAGCCGGAACCATAGATGGTGTTGGTCAGGAACAACGCATCCGGGTTGGAGTAGTTCAGGCCCGGGCTGATCTGCGAGAAGCCGTCCTGGCGGATCGACACGCCGACCGTATCCAGCTGCGGCATCGGCGTCAGCTGCAGGTTGTTTTCCAGGTTCAGCTCGTCGCGCGTGGCCTTGGAGTAGTTCAGGTCGGCGACCAGCTTGACGCCACTGAAGTTGAACTCGTTGTTCCAGCCGAACGCGTCGATCTTGTCCTTGCGCTTGTTGTACATGCCGCGTACCAGCGGGTACACGCCGCTGGCGGTGCCGCCAGTGAACGAACCATTGGCGTTGACCTGCGGGTTGCTGACCAGCAGGCCCGGGGTGTAGTTGCCGTTGTAGTTGCTGAGGTTCAGCTCGAACTGGTTGGCGGTGTCGATCTGCTCGGCTTCGGTGTGGAACGCATCGAAGGTGCTGGTCCAGCTGTTGTTCGGCCGGAACTGGATCGTGGCCATCACGCCGTCGCGCTTGTTGTTGCCGGTGCGGCGCAGCGCCTTGATGCCATCGGAGAAGTAGGTGCCGGCACCCACGCCCGGACGGTCGCCCTTGTCGGTGTGCTCGGTGGTCCACGGTTCGTACAGGCCGACCTGGTTCTCCTGGATCGGCATGTCGCTGTGCGCATAGCCGATGGCGATGCCCAGGGTCTTGTCCAGGAACTGGTCGATGTAGCTGGCGCTGAAGCGGTTGCCGTACGGATCGGTGTTGGCGGCGCGGCCCAGCGAGCTCTTCTGGTAGCGGCCACTGACCGCGATCACGCGCTCGCCGAAGCTGAGCGGGCGCGCGGTCTGCATGTCGATGGTGCCGGACAGGCCCTGGCCGACCAGTGCCGCGTCAGGGGTCTTGTACACGGTCACGCCGTTGACCAGTTCGGACGGGTACTGGTCGAACTCGACGCCACGGTTGTCGCCGGTGCTAACCACTTCGCGGCCATTGAGCAGGGTGGTGGCGAAGTCCGGCGACAGGCCGCGAACGCTGATCACCTGCGCGCGGCCCGCCACGCGCTGGGCGGCCAGGCCGGGCAGGCGCGAAATGGACTCGGCGATGCTGACGTCGGGCAGCTTGCCGATGTCTTCGGCGGAGATCGCTTCGACCACCGAGGTGGCGTCCTGCTTGACCGCGATCGCGCTCTCGATGCCGCGGCGAATGCCGGTGACCTGTACCGTATCGAGGTTGGTGGCGCCGGTGCCGGCCGGTGTGGTGGTGTTCTGCGTGGACTGTGCCGACGCCAGTGTCGGCGCCAGGACAACGGCCAGCGCGATGCTCAGCGCGCTGCGCTTGTGGTTCAACATTTTCCCCTCCCAGGCAATGTTGCAGATCGATTTGTGAGCGTTCCGGCGGGGCCGTGAACGTGCGACGCGGTGGCCGCTGTCGTCGCCGCTATGGTAGGCAGCGCGTTCTTCGCGGGAATCACCCTGCATACGTATTCAATGGCGTCTGCAGGGATGTAATCGCTTTCAAGTGTCTCGTTCTGTAGAGCCGAGCCCATGCTCGGCTGCATTTCGGTGCTACGCACCGCCGCCCGAGCGTGGGCTCGGGCGCTACGGGGGCGCAGGCAGGAAAACGTTCAGCGGATCGGCGTGAAGCGAATGGCCTGGCCACCGCCGGGTGCCAGCACCAGCGTCAGTGCATCGGCGCTGGTCACTTCGCGGGTTTCGCGAACGAACGCGAACGGGTTGCTGCGGAAATCTGCGCCTTCACCATCACGGTAGATCTCGGCGCGGTAGCGCACGCCAGGTTCCAGGAAGCCCAGTGACACCGGCAGCACGCGGCCGTGTTCATCGGTGATGCTGCCGAGGAACCAGTCGCGGCTGTTGCGGTCGCGGCGCACGATCGTCACGTAGTCACCCACTTCGCCATCGAGCACGCGGCTCTGCTCCCAGTCCACCGCCACGTCCTCGATGAAACGGAACGCCTCGCGATGCTGCAGGTAGTGTTCGGGCAGGTCGGCGGCCATCTGGATCGGGCTGTACAGCACCACGTACAGCGCCAGTTGGCGGGCCAACGTACTGGGGATGGCCTGGCCGTGGCGGCCCTTCAGGCTGAGGATGCCGGGGGTGTAGTCCATCGGCCCGGCCAGCATGCGGGTGAACACCAGGTTGACCTCGTGCTCCGGCGGGTTCGGTGGCTGGCCCCAGGCGTTGTACTCCATGCCGCGAGCGCCTTCGCGCGAGATCCAGTTGGGATAGGTGCGGCGCAGGCCGGTGTCCTTGATCGGCTCATGCGGGTTCACCGACAGGTGCCGGCGCGCGGCTTCCTGCACCACCTTCAGATGGTGGCGGGCCATGAACTGCCCGTCATGCCACTCGCGCCACAGTGGGCCCCCCGTGGGATTGCGGCGGTCGACCTGGCCGTCGTCGCAGACGTAGCCGGTCTTGAACTGGTCCACGCCCAGCCGTGCGTACAGGTCCAGCGCGGCGTCCAGCTGGGCCTCGTAATGTTCGATGGCGCAGCCGGTTTCATGGTGGCCGATCAGGTGCACGCCTTTCTTCAGGCCATACGCCGACAGCGCTTCGATGTCGAAATCGGGCGTGGCGCGGGTGAAATCGAAGTCGTAGCCATTGCCCACCCACATGCCGTCCCAGCCTGGGTTCCAGCCCTCCACCAGCACGCCGCGGAAGCCGTGCGCCGCGGCGAAGTCGATGACTTTTTTCGTCTTGGCGGTGGTGGCCGCGTGCTTCGGCCCGATCGCCCAGCTCTCGTTGTCCAGGTGCATCGACCACCACACGCCCAGGTACTTGGCTGGCTTCACCCAGCTGACATCGCCCAGCGCGTTGGGTTCGTTGAGGTTGAGGATCAGGTCCGATTCGACCAGGCCGCCGGCACGGTCGGCGATCTGCAGCGTGCGCCACGGCGTGGCGAAGGGCAGGGTGCGGCGCACCTTCCAGCCTTCGGCCGAGGGCGACAGCTGCGCGCGCAGGCGCTGCCCCTCGCTGTGGCGCAGCCACATGCCGGCGTAGTCCACCAGCGCGGCCTCGTGAATGGCCACATGCAGGCCATCGCGGCTGCGCAGGGTCATCGGCGTATGCACCAGCGGTACTTCGCGCAGCGGGGTGCGCTGGTACAGGTACTCGTAGTGGATCGGCTCGCCGGCGGGGATCCACCAGGCGGTGGAGTCCTGTGCGATGGCGAACTCGGTCAGCTCGTCATCGATGATGGCCTCGTGCAGATTCGGCTGTTCGGGGAATACGTAGCGGAAGCCAAGGCCATCGTCGTAGACGCGGAACACTATATCCAGCCGGCGCTTGCTGCCGGTGGTTTCGGCCAGCTGCACGATCAGCTCGTTGAAATGGTTGCGGGTGAGCCGGCGTTCGCCCCACGGCTGGTCCCAGGTGTCATCGACGCTGCGCCGCTGCTGGCCCAGCAGAGTGAAATCGCGGTCCAGGCGACCGTCGCGCAGGGCGAAGCCGAGCTTCGAATCCTCCACCACAGTATCGCCCAGGCGCTCGACCCGGTAGCGGGCCGTGCCGCCGTCCAGCACCAGGCTGACCTTCAACACCTTGCCCGGCGATTCGACGCTGGCCACCTGGGGCGCGGCCTGTACCAGCGTGGCCCACCCGATCAGGGCCAGGCCCAGCATGTGCGCGAATACCGCGCGTACAGCAGTGGGTGACATCGGCAATTCCCCTCCCAAGGCGCCGTTGGCAGACCCGGACCATAAGCCAGCGCGGCGGGTGCGCTACCGCGCGACGCCATGAATACGTATGCAACTGGACGCAGCCGACAGCCCCGCGTCTACCATGGCGCCAGGGCACCTTGAGGGAGGGGCCGCGCCCGCCCGCCGGCAACGACGGTGCGGACCTACAACGCGTGCAGAGAGGGAGGGAGGCCGACGGGCGCGAGCCGGTCCGCCGCTTCGATGCTGAAGATCATTTGCCTGACCGCTGCCCTGGGGGCAGCGCTGGGGACGACCGCGCAGGCGGCCGACCTGCAATTCGACGGCCGCCATGCGCGCGCCGAAGCCGCTGCCAAGGGCAGCTTCGTGCTGCATGCGCCGAAGCGCGAGGTGCGCATCGCGCCGATGCCGATGCGCAGCCAGACCGGCAGCGTGATGTTGGATGCCCTGTTCGCACTGGCCCAGCAGGAGATGGACCAGGACCGCGTGGATGCGATCCGTGATCCCGCCTTCGACGAAGGCCGGCCGGTGCCCTGCGAGTGCTTCCAGACCGGCGCGCGCTGGCCCTATGTGTGGACGCGCGATGTCAGCTTTGCCGCCGATCTGGCGCTCGCACGCCTGAATCCGAAGCGCACCCGGCAGTCGCTGCAGTTCAAGCTGTCGGCGGCGCGCGATGGCCATACGCCCGGCCTGTTCGTTGCGCAGGACACCGGCTCCGGCGGCAGCTGGCCGATCAGCAGCGACCGCGTGGTGTGGTTCCTGGCCGCGCGTCACCTGCTGCAGGATCGCGCGTTTGCAGACCAGGTCTGGCAGGCGCTGCAGGGCACGCTGGCGCAGGACCGCGCGATGGTGTTCGACGCGCAGATGGGCCTGTACCGCGGCGAGACCTCCTTCCTGGACTGGCGTGAGCAGACCTATCCAGACTGGACCCGCGAGGATGTGCGTTTCATCGGTGATTCCTACGCACTGTCCACCAACGTGCTGCACTACCAGGCACTGCGCCTGGCCGAACGCCTGGCCGGGCAGCACGGCGATGCCCGCGCGGCCGACTACAAGGCCTGGGCCGAAGCATTGGCCCAGCAGATCGATGCGCGCTTCTGGCGCGAGGATATCGGCCAGTACATGAGCTACATCGGCGAAGCCGCGCACCCGGTGCCGTACGCCAAGGTCGATCTGCTCGGCCTCTCGCTGGGCATCCTCGCCGAGGTGCTGCCGCCCGAGCGCGCGCGGCGTGCGCTGGCGGCGTATCCGATGGGCCCGGCTGGCAGCCCGGTGGTCTGGCCGCAGGAAGTACAACAGCCGATCTATCACAACCGGGCGATCTGGCCGTTCGTCAGTGCCTATTCGCTGCGTGCGGCGCGGCAGCTGGACGATGCGCCGCGCATTGCCGCCGAGATCCGCTCGCTGATGCAGGGTGCCGCGCTGGCCGGCTCCAACATGGAGAACTACGAGCTGGTCAGCCAGGCCGTGCATGTCGAGGAAGGCGCGCTCAGCGGGCCGGTGGTCAATTCGGAGCGCCAGCTGTGGTCGGTGGCTGGGTATCTGTCGATGGTGGTCGAGGGCGTGTTCGGCGTGCAGGACGATGGCCGCGTGCAGCCCAAGCTGCCAGCCGCGCTGGTCCCCGAACTGTTCGGCAAGCAGCGCCGCATCTCCCTGGAGGCCGATGGCAAGCGCTATGTGCTGGAGCGGCCGAAGCAGGTGGGTGATGGCCTGCTGGTGGCGGGCGAGGTAAAGACGCGTGGTGCCACCACCACCGTGCAGCTGGTGGCCACCGCAGCGGCACCGCGCAGCGTGGCGACGACGGCCGACGCCAATGCGCGCGCACCGGCCACGCCGGCCGCACCGCAGGCGCGACGCAAGGGCAGGGGCTGGAATGTCGAGGTCGCTGCCGGCCAGGTGCTGTGGCAGGACGGCCGGGCGCTCACCGCCAGCAATGGCCTGGCACGCATCGGTGACGATGGCCTGCAGCATTGCCTGAGCCTGACCCGGCGCGACGGCGCATTGGAATCGCTGCACAGTCCGATGGTCTGCGTCGGTCCGCAGCAGCGATTGAAGGGTGCCGAGCGCTGGCAGTTCACCTCGGCCAAGGCGGGGCAGGTGCGCCTGCGCCTGCAGTACAGCAACGCGAATGGGCCGATCAACACGGGCGTGACCGCCGCGGTGAAGCAGCTGGTGCTGCAGTGCCCGGGCCAGCCGTTGCAGCGGCACACCGTCACCCTGCCGCACAGCGTGGCCGTGCAGGACTCGACCTCGGCGACGTTCCCGGTGCCGAAGGGCCGATGCGCGGTCACGCTTGAAGAGGGCTTCAACATGAGCACACTGCAGCACTTCGCGCACTACACCGGGGGCAAGGGCGGGCGCGACGGCGTGCTCAACCAGGCGCAGGTGCAGGCGCTGACGGTGGCGCCCGTGGCCGTAGAGGGCGCGCGATGAATCGCCCCGCCAAACCCCAGCTGTCGTTCTGGCAGATCTGGAACATGTGTTTCGGTTTTCTCGGCATCCAGTTCGGCTTCGCCCTGCAGAATGCCAACGCCAGCCGAATTTTCGAGACGCTGGGCGCGGACATCGACGCGGTACCGGGGCTGTGGATCGCCGCGCCGCTGACCGGCCTGCTGGTGCAGCCGGTGATCGGTTACCTGTCCGATCGCACCTGGACGCGCTGGGGGCGGCGCCGTCCGTTCTTCATGATCGGTGCGGTGCTGACCACGCTGGCCCTGCTGGTGATGCCGAATTCACCGACGCTGTGGATCGCGGCCGGCACGCTGTGGGTGCTCGATGCCTCGATCAACGTATCGATGGAGCCGTTCCGAGCCTTCGTCGGCGACCAGCTGGCGCCACGCCAGCGTCCGGCCGGCTATGCGATGCAGAGCTTCTTCATCGGTGTGGGCGCCATCGTCGCCAGCTTCCTGCCGTTCATCCTGGCTCACTTCGGCGTTGCCAATACGGCCGCCGCCGGTGAGGTGCCGGACACCGTGCGCTATGCGTTCTACTTCGGCGCGGCGGTGCTGCTGGCGGCGATCACCTGGACGGTGGTCAGCACCCGCGAATATTCACCAGCAGAACTGGCTGCCTTCGATGATGCCGAGCCGCCGGCGCATCATGCGGGAGCGGTGATCAACGGCCCGGCGCCATGGACGCGGGTGGCCCTGTGGCTAGGGCTGGGTGTGCTGTTGGCGCTGCTGATCACCTGGCGGCAAGGCGACAGGATGCTGTACGTGCTGGCAGGCCTGTGCGCCGGCTACGGCCTGCTGCTGGCGGTCGCGCGCGCGTTGCCGGCCACGCATATGCTGGCCGCCATCGTCGGCGACCTGCGCGCGATGCCGGTGACCATGCGCCGCCTGGCGTGGGTGCAGTTCTTCTCATGGTTCGCGCTTTTCGCCATGTGGATCTACACCACTGCTGCGGTGGCCGGTACCCACTTCGGTTCGACCGATCCACAGTCGGCGGCCTACAACGAAGGTGCCAACTGGGTGGGCGTGCTGTTTGGCGCCTACAACGGCTTCGCTGCGTTGGCGGCGGTGCTGATTCCACCGATGGTGCGTGCGATCGGCCTGCGCTGGAGCCACCTGGTCAACCTGTGGCTGGGCGCTGCCGGCCTGGTCTCGCTGATGTTCATCCGCGACCCGCACTGGCTGCTGCTGTCGATGGTGGGTGTGGGTTTTGCCTGGGCATCGATCCTGTCGTTGCCGTATGCACTGCTGTCCGACAGCGTGCCTGCGTCGAAGATGGGTGTGTACATGGGCATCTTCAATTTCTTCATCGTGATCCCGCAGCTGGTGGCGGCCAGTGCGCTTGGCTTTGCCCTGCGCGCATGGCTGGGTGGCCAGCCGATGCATGTGCTGGTGCTGGGCGGCTGCAGCCTGTTCGTCGCCGGCCTGTGCGTGCTGCGGGTTCCGTCCCGTCCGGAGGTGGTGTGATGCGTGGTGTCCTGGCTGTTGCCGTTTCCCTTGCCCTGTTCGCCGGCCAGGCCGTGGCCACGCCGCGCCCGGACTACGTCGGCACCACCGAACCGTTCGCCAGCGATGCGGTGTACTTCGTGGTCACCGACCGCTTCGTCAACGGTGATCCATCCAATGACCATCGCGACCAGGGTGGCGCGCACCGCACCTTCGACATCCCGGTGCCATGCCCGGACAAGGTGGACGGCAACATTGGCTACCTCGGCGGCGACTTCCGTGGCGTGCTCGACAATGCGCAGTACATCCGCAACCTGGGTTTCGGCGCGGTGTGGATCACGCCGATCATCGACAACCCCGACCAAGCTTTCACCGGCAGCAAGCCGATCAGCTGCACCAGCACGCTGACCGACCGCGGCAAGACCGGCTACCACGGCTACTGGGGCATCAACTTCTACAGACTCGATGAGCACCTGCCCAGCAGGGACCTGGACTTCGCCGGACTGACCAAGGGCCTGCACGGTGCCGGCTTGAAGGTGGTGCTGGACATCGTCGGCAACCACGGTTCGCCGGCCTGGACCATGCCGACACGGCAACCGCAGTTCGGTCAGATCTTCGACAAGGATGGAAAGTTGATCGCCGACCACCAGAACCTGCCGCCGCAGAAGCTGGACCCGAAGCACAACCCGCTGCACGCGTTCTACAACAACATCGGTCCGGTCGACAGCAAGGACGGCTCGATCTTCGACGGCAACCTGGCCGAACTGTCCGACTTCAACCAGGACAATCCGGCGGTGATGGATTACCTGGTCGGCGCTTACCTGCAGTGGACCGCGCAGGGCGTGGACGCATTGCGCATCGACACCATCGGTTGGCTGCCGCACCCGTGGTGGCATGAATTCGTCAAGCGCATCCGCGCCGAGCACCCGGGCATGTTCATGTTCGGCGAAGCCTTCGACTACAACGCGGCGACCATTGCCGAGCACACTTGGCCGGTCAACGCCAATGTCAGCGTGCTCGACTTCCCGTTGCGCGGTGCTCTGGAGCAGACCTTCGGCACCGCCGGCAAGGGCTTCGAGACCCTGGCCGAGCCGCTGCACCTGAGCGGTGGCCCGTATGCCAATCCGTACGAGCTGATGAGCTTCTACGACAACCACGACATGCCGCGCCTGCAGGCCAGCGACAGTGGCTTCATCGACGCGCACAACTGGCTGTTCACCGCGCGCGGCATTCCGGTGGTCTATTACGGCTCGGAGACCGGCTTCATGCGTGGCCGCGCCGAGCATGCAGGCAACCGTGCCTACTTCGGCCAGCCGCGTGTGGACGCTGCGCCGCAGAGCCCGATCTTCGCGCCGCTGCAGCGTATCGCCAAACTGCGCCAAGCCACGCCGGCGCTGCAGCGCGGGCTGCAGGTGAACGAGCGCCTGCACGGCGACGAAGCGGTGTTCCTGCGCGTGCTGCAGCAGGAAGATCTGGCGCAGACCGCGCTGGTGCTGCTGAACAAGGGCGATGTGGCGCGCACCTTCGAGGTGGATCGCTACCTGCAGGCCGGCACGTGGCGTGACGCGCTGGATGGCGGCACGGTGAGGGTCGAGCGGCAGCTGAAGACTAACGTGCCGGCGCATGGGGTAAAGGTCTATGTGCTGGACGCCACCGTGCAGCAGCCGGCACTGCAGGCCGAACTGGACAAGGCGATGGCCGACCAGCGGGCACGGGACCAGCGCCTGGGGCGGTAGTGCCGGTCGCTGGCCGGCAACTCATGAATCCATGGTCCCTTCAGGTGCCGGCCAGCGGCCGGCACTACCGGGGGGACCACATCCGGCACAATAGGCACCCCTCACGCCCCGCCGTATCGCCATGACCGACCTCGCCCCGCAGACCCCGATCGAAACCCTGCTGAAGGCGGCGATGGACGGGGCGGTGCCGATCCGCGCCTTCATGGAAGCCTTCGTCGCCTCCGAGGTGGTGCTGCAGACCGGCAGCCTGGTGACACCCGACGGCAGCGGCTTCGACCCGCTGCTGTTCGACAAGCAGGGCACCCTGCACGTGGCCGTGTTTACCGACCCATCGCGGGTGGGCATCTACAGCCAGCAGGCCGAACACCAGATCCGCTGGCTGATGCTGGACGTGCTGCGTCGCGTGCCGGGTGGCTACGGCGTGGTGATCAACCCCGGCACCGCGCTGGGCTTCGAGATCTCGCCCAGCGGCGTCGGCGAGATCCTGAAGGACTTCGCCCAGGGTTGATTGTCATGTAGAGCCGAGCCCATGCTCGGCTGCCGTTCGCGCCATGCCGGATCAGTCGAGCACGGCCCGACCCTACAGAACGCTTCCCTTCGGGTGCAGTACGTGGTTCCTTTGGGATAACACCAGGATCGAGGCTCTGCTGTGGAATTGAAGGAATTACCTGTCGGCTCACCGGCACGATCACGCCATTCCCGCTCCGCACTGATCTTCCTGATCGCAGCCATCGTTGCCGCGCTGGTGTCCGTGCCCCTGCTGCGCGCGGTGGGCATGGTGCAGTGGCCGGCCTTCGCCATTGCCTGGCTGATCAACCTGGGTTCGGCCTGGTATCTGGCCCAGTGGGCACGCGAGCAGGGCCGTTCGGCGTGGGCCTACGGATTGCCGGCGGTGCTCGGTACCGTCGCCTCGATCGTGGTCTATGTGCTGTTGGCGTTGCTGGGGCCGAAGGCCGGGGCACGCTGAACCTGCGCGCCTGTCGCGGGTAGTTTGCCGAGCACGGCTCGGCACTGGCACTAGGGTAAGACCAAGCCAAACAACAAGGGCGAGGCCAAGAGCGATCCCGCCCTGCGGCGCCTACCCGCGCAGGGATGATTCGCGCACGACCAGCTTCACCGGGATGCTCTGGCTGTCCACCGGCTGCCGCCCGATCAGCGCCAGCAGGCGTTCCACCAGCAGCTGCCCGGCCTGCTTGGTGTCCTGCTGCACCGTGGTCAGCGCCGGGGACACCGAAGCGGCCAGCGGGATGTCGTCGAAGCCGGTCACCGCCACGTCCTGCGGCACCCGCAGTCCAGCCTCGCGCAGGGCGCGCATCGCACCGATGGCGATCAGGTCGCTGGCCGCGCAGATCGCATCGATCGGCTCGCCGCGCGCCAGCAGGGCCTGGCAGGCCTCCTGGCCGGAGGCCTCGGTGGTGATCGCATCGTGCTGCAGCGCCGGTTCGGCGGCCAGGCCGTGGTCCTGCAGGGCCGCGACATGGCCGCGGTAGCGCTCCTGGAATTCGGGGTAGTGGCTGGAGGCATGGCCAAGGAAGGCGATGCGGCGGCAGCCCTGCAGCAGCAGATGGGTGGTGATGTCATGCCCGCCCTGGAAGTTGTCGCTGCCGATCGAGACACCGGGCTGGCCGGGCAGGGCGGCGCCCCAGCGCACGAAGTGCGTGCCCTGTTCGACCAGCCGCTGCAGGCGGTCGCGCGATTCGTGGTAGTCACCGTAGCCGAGCAGGATGATGCCGTCGGCCTTGTTGCTGTCTTCGTAATCGGCCTGCCAGTCGGTGGACAGCTGCTGGAACGACACCAGCAGGTCCTGCCCGTGTAGGGCGCAGGCGCGGGTGATCGAGCCCAGCATCGAATGGAAGAACGGGTTGATCAACGAGTCGTCGTTGGTCGGGTCCTCGAAGAACAGCAGGGCCAGCGTGCCGGCATTGCGCAGGCGCAGGCTGGAGGCGTTCTTGTCGACCTTGTAGTTCAGCTCGCGGGCGATGCGCAGGATGCGCTCGCGGGTCTCGACGTTGACCATCGGGCTGCCGCGCAGGGCCCGCGACACGGTCGGCTGGGAGACCCCGGCCAGGTGGGCGATGTCGAGGGAGGTGGCTTTGCCTTTGATCGTCATTGGCGGGCGGAGCGGGCAGGTGGAAGGTGCCCAGGCATGATGCCATGCGCAGACGCGAATGCCTCTCTGGACGTCGGTCGGGGCGAAGGTAAGTCATTGCCGGACAAGGAAATCAGCCTGATCCTTCGGTGCGGTCGGGGTCTCCTGACCGGGCGGACGGCGGCGGCAATGGTAAGATGCGTCGTTCTCGCATTCCCCCAAATTTCACCAGGGGCGGCCCAGCGTACTGCACCCCGCCCGGGGCTGTGCTATCACTGGCGGTCTGCCCCTGGACAACGGACGAAGGTACCTATGGCGCGCGGCATCAACAAAGTCATCCTGGTCGGCAATCTCGGCAACGACCCGGACGTGAAGTACACCCAGGGCGGCATGGCGATCACCCGCATCAGCCTGGCCACCACCAGCGTCCGCAAGGACAAGGATGGCAACCAGCAGGAGCGCACCGAATGGCACCGTGTGGTGTTCTTCGGCAAGCTCGGCGAGATCGCCGGCGAGTACCTGCGCAAGGGCAGCTCGGTCTACGTCGAAGGCAGCCTGCGTTACGACAAGTACACCGGCCAAGACGGCGTGGAGAAGTACTCCACCGATATCATCGCCGATGAAATGCAGATGCTGGGCGGCCGCGGTGAAGGCGGCGGCGGTGGTGGCGGCAACTACGGCGGCGATCGTCCGCAGCGCCAGCAGGCGCCGCGCCAGGAGTACGGCGGCGGTGGCGGCGGCCAGCGTGGTGGCCAGGGCGGTGGCTATGGCAACCAGGGCGGCAACCAGGGCGGCGGCTACGGCAACCAGGGTGGCAACCAGCGTCCGCAGCCGCAGCAGGCGCCGCCGATGGACGACTTCGCTGACGACGATATTCCGTTCTAAGCGCATCTTCGGTGCATCCCGACAAGGGCTCCTGGCATGCCTGCCTGGGGCCCATGTCGTTCTTGAGGCACCGCCGGGATCCTGTTGTCCGGCGGCGGCCGATGCGGACGTTCCTCGATGTTGTCACCGATTACCGAACACGCCCTGGTCCAGCAGGCAATCAATGAACGCACCCAGCAGGGCGGGGCGGTGCCGCCTGTTCGGGTAGTAGAGAAAAAGCCCGGGGCGCGAGACCGACCAATCCGCCAGTACCCGCACCAGCAATCCCTGGGCCAGCAGTTCCCCCACGCGATCCTGCTCGAAGTGATAGGCGATTCCGAGGCCGGCCAGTGCCGCCGCAATCCCGACGTCAGCGTGATTGGTGACGACAGGACCGTCCACGGCGACCTCCAGGTGGCGGCCTCGCTTCTTGAACTCCCATCGGTACTGCCTGCCGTCACTCTGCAGCCGCCAGTTGATGCAGGCGTGATCCTGCAGGTCCGCCGGAGTTCGCGGCGTTCCACGGCGTGCGAGGTAATCCGGTGACGCCACGGCCACCATGTTCAGGTCGGGAGTGAGGCGGATGGCCACCATATCCTTCTCGAGCTGCCCACCCACACGGATGCCCGCATCAAACCGGCCACTGACGATGTCGCTGAGCGCGTCGTCGACCACGATGTCGACAACGACATCAGGGTAGGCCTGGTGGAAGCGGGCAAGCCGCGGGGCAATCAGTGTTCTTGCGGCGATGCCCAGCGTATTGATGCGCAGGGTCCCGTTGATCCGTCCGCTCGCTTCGCTGGTTTCAGCGACTGCTACCGCCAACTCCTGGAACAGCGGCGCGATGCGCGCGTACAGTCGTCCGCCACTTGCTGAGGGTGCCACGCTTCGTGTTGTGCGATTCAGAAGGCGGGTGCCGAGACGGCCTTCCAGTTGACGGATGGTCTGGCTCAGGGCCGAGGGCGATACCCCCAGATGTTCCGCCGCCCGCGCGAAGCTCTGACGTTCCACTACCGCCACGAAGGCCTTCAGTTCAGCGAACTCGGATCCGCGCATTATGTAAGATTCTTGACATAACCCATTCGGATTATAGGGCATTCACTTAACCGACCTGCGTGCACATCCTGAGCGCCTCACCACTGCAGGAGCCAGGAATGAATGCGTTGACTCTCCCAGAACCCATCGCCGCGTACTTCGCGGCCGAACATGACCCCGAAGTGCTGGCGCGTTGTTTTGCCGCCCAGGCTGTGCTGAAGGACGACGGGCACACCCTCGTCGGCGTCGACGCCATCAAAGCCTTCCTGGCCGAGGCATCGGCCAAATACAGCGCCACCAGCGTGCCGAGCGCCATCGAACGGCAGGGGAAACACCACGTTGTCCGTGCCATCGTGAGCGGCAACTTCCCCGGCAGTCCGATTCTGCTGAGCTACCGTTTCGAACTGGAACGGGGCCTGATCGCATCGCTGGAGATCACCGCATGAGCTTCGATCTTCAACTCGGTGGCCTGCGGGCCGTGGTGACCGGCGGCACGGCCGGTGTGGGGGCGGCCGTGGTCAGGACCCTTGCCGAGGCCGGGGCCAGGGTGATGACGTCGGCGCGCAGCCTGCCGGCACGCCCGGTGGAAGGAGTCGCCTACGTAGCCGCCGATCTGTCGACGGCCGAGGGCACCGGCATTTTCGCCCACGCCGTGCTTCAGGCATGGGGCGGCGCAGACATCCTGGTCAATGTGCTGGGGGGATCAAAGACACCTGGCGGCGGCTTCGCAGCGATCAGTGATGCGCACTGGCTTGCCGAGCTGAACCTGAATCTGATGCCGGCGGTCCGTCTGGATCGTGCCTTGCTGCCATCCATGCTCGCGCAGCGCGCTGGCGTGATCATCCACGTCAGTTCGATCCAGCGCATGCTGCCTCTGCCGGAGTCTACCACCGCGTATGCCGCCGCCAAAGCGGCACTCACGACCTACAGCAAGTCACTTTCACGAGAGGTCACTCCCAAGGGCGTGCGGGTGTTGAGCGTAGCGCCGGGCTGGATCGAGACAGAAGCATCCCGGGAATTTGCAGAGCGGATCGCGGCAGAAGCGGGAACCGATTATGAAGGTGGCAAGAGGCTGGTCATGGACTGGCTCGGCGGGATCCCGGTGGGACGGCCCGCGGCACCGCAGGAGGTGGCCGATCTGATTGTGTTCCTGGCGTCTCCCCGGTCGGTGTCGATTGCCGGAACGGAGTATCGGATCGACGGCGGCACGATTTCGACGCTGTAGCCAACAGGCGTCGTCCTGCTCCCACCGCCAGAAGGAAAGCCTCGCTCACGCGGGGCTTTTGTTTTCCAGGTCGGCTGCGGAGTTGTGCCTCGCAGCATTGATTTTCGTGCACTGCGACTTGCAAACACACAAATTCCTCCCCTATGGTGCAATCGATTGCATTGCAGTGAATCCTCAGTGTTTGATGTCGGTTGGGAGGCCGGCAGGTGGATGTCCATCCATTCGATCAGACCGGCCCCGGCGATGGGCATCACGCGACGCGACGCGCTACGCCTTGCGGTTGCCGGCGGCATTGGCCTGGGGGCTGCAGGTGTGCTCCCTGCATTCGCCGCCGATGCCCCCCTCAAAGGAAACCTGAAGCACGCCGTCGCCCGCTGGACCTTCCCGCAGCTGTCGGTCGCCCAGCTCTGCACGACGGTGAAGGACATCGGTTTCGCCGCGATCGACCTGGTCGGTCCCGAAGACTGGCCCACGCTGAAGGCCCACGGCGTCTACAGCTCGATGTGCAACGGCGCGGAGCTGAGCCTGACCAAGGGTTTCGCCGGCCGCGAGTTCCACGACCAGCTGGTGGAGCGCTACACGCGGCACATCGACCTGGTCGCCGATGCCGGCTACCGCAACCTCATCTGCTTCTCCGGCAACCGCAACGGTATGGACCCGCAGGATGGCATGGCCAATGCCGAAGCCGGCCTCAAGCGCATCCTCGGGCATGCCGAGAAGCGCGGCGTGGTGCTGGTGATGGAGCTGCTCAACTCCAAGGTCGATCATCGCGACTACCTGTGCGACCACTCCGCATGGGGTGTGGAGCTGTGCCAGCGGCTCGGCTCGGACAATTTCGGCCTGCTCTACGACATCTACCACATGCAGATCATGGAGGGCGACATCATCGCCACCATTGGCAAGCACCACGCCTGCTTCAAGCATTACCACACCGCAGGCGTGCCCGGCCGGAACGAGATCGGAGACCAGCAGGAGCTCAACTATCCGGCCATCTGCCGCGCGATCCGCGACACCGGTTTCAAGGGGTATCTGGCGCAGGAGTTCATGCCTGCCGCGCCCGATCCCGTTGCTTCATTGCGCGAGGCGATCCGCCTCTGCGACGTCTGAAACGATATCCACCCAGGTGAGAGACCCATGGCAGATAATCACTACGACGCCATTGTTGTTGGCTCGGGAATCAGTGGCGGCTGGGCAGCGAAGGAGCTGACCGAGAAGGGCCTGAAGGTCCTGATGCTGGAACGCGGGCGCAACATCGAGCACGTCAAGGACTACGTCAATGCGATGAAGGAAGCGTGGGACTTCCCGCATCGCAACCGGCCGACGCAGGCGATGAAGGCCGCTTTTCCGGTGCTGATGCGCGACTACGGCCTCGCCGAGAACCTGGAAGGAATGTGGGCCAACGAGCAGGACTCACCCTACATCGAAACCAAGCGTTTCGACTGGTTCCGCGGCTACCACGTCGGTGGCCGTTCGCTGTTGTGGGGCCGTCAGAGCTACCGCTTCTCCGACCTGGATTTCGAGGCGAACCTCATGGAGGGCATCGCCACCGATTGGCCGATCCGCTATGCCGACATCGCGCCGTGGTACGACCATGTGGAAAAGTTCGCCGGCATCGCCGGCACGCGCGAGGGACTGGACGTGCTGCCGGATGGTGAGTTCCTGCCGCCTATCCCGTTGAACATCGTCGAGAAGGACGTGGCCGCGCGGATCAAGAAGGCCTTTGGCGGCACGCGGCACATGATCCACTCGCGCACGGCCAACATCACCCAGCCGATGCCCGAGCAGGGGCGCGTGAACTGCCAGTATCGCAACAAGTGCATTCTGGGCTGTCCCTTCGGAGCCTACTTCTCGACCCAGGCGGCGACGCTGCCAGCGGCGATGAAGACCGGCAACCTGACCCTGCGGCCGTTCTCGATCGTCAAGGAAGTGCTCTACGACAAGGATCGCAAGCGCGCGCGTGGCGTGGAGGTGATCGACGCCGAGACCGGGCAGACCTACCAGTACACGGCCAAGGTCATCTTCCTCAACGCATCGTCCTTCAACTCGACCTGGCTGCTGATGAACTCGGCCACCGATGTCTGGGAGGGGGGGCTGGGGTCTTCGTCGGGCGAGCTGGGGCACAACGTGATGGACCATCATTTCGGTGCGGGCGCCTCGGGCCGGGTCGAGGGCTACGAAGACAAGTACTACTTCGGCCGCCGTCCGTGCGGCTTCTACATTCCGCGGTTCCGCAATGTCGCCGCCGACAAGCGTGGCTACCTGCGCGGATTCGGCTACCAGGGTGGTGCCAGCCGCACCGGCTGGTCGCGCGAGATCGCCGAGCTGAACATCGGTGCCGACCTGAAGGAAGCGCTGACCGTGCCCGGTGACTGGCGCATCGGCATGACCGGGCTCGGTGAGATGCTGCCGCACCACGACAACACGATCCGCCTGGACCGCGAGCGCAAGGACAAGTGGGGGCTGCCGGTGCTGGCGATGGACGTGTCCATGCGCGCCAACGAACTGGCGATGCGCAAGGACATGGCCGCCGATGCTGCCGAAATGCTGGAGGCGGCCGGGGTCAAGGACGTGAAGATGCACGACAACGACTACGCCCCGGGCAAGGGCATCCATGAGATGGGGACTGCGCGTATGGGACGGGACCGGAAGAGCTCGGTATTGAACGCGCACAACCAGGTCTGGGATGCCCCCAATGTGTACGTCACCGACGGTGCCTGCATGACCTCCAGCGCCTGCGTGAATCCGTCGCTGACCTACATGGCGCTGACCGCGCGCGCGGCCGACCACGCGGTACGCGAACTGAAAGCGGGGAACCTGTGATGGATCGCCGCGAACTGCTGAAGATGATCGTCGCCGCCACCGGTGCGGCCATGGTCGGCCTGCCTGTGCTGGTGCAGGGCAAAGCGCCAGCGGCCGGGGCGATGGCCGCGTTCTCCGATGCCGAAATCAGCACGCTGGACGAGATCGCCGAGACCATCCTGCCGCGGACCCGGACACCCGGGGCGAAGGACGCGGGCGCCGGTGCGTTCATGGCGACGTTCGTCAGCGACTGCTACACCGCCAGGCAGCAGGCGGTGTTCCGCGCCGGGCTGGCGGACATCGACAAGCGCGCCGGTGGCCGCTTCGTGTCGCTCACGGCGGAGGCGCGCACCGGATTGCTGCGTACACTGGATGCCGAAGCCAAGGCGCGCAATGCAGACGTGACCGAAACTGGAACGCCCGAAGAGGGCGAAGCCATGCCGCATTACTTCACGATGATCAAGCAGCTGGCCATCTTCGGCTTCTTCACCTCCAAGGTCGGTGCGACCGGGGTGCTGCAGTACGTCGCCGTGCCGGGGCGCTACGACGGTGACCTCGCCTATGTCCCCGGCACACCTGCCTGGGGGACCAGCTGATGGACACCAACCTGATGATCCGCCCTGCGTTGATCACCGCCGGCCTGCTGGCCGCTGCATCTGCGTTCGCACAGGACAGTGCCGACGCTGTGCGTGACCCGAAGAAGACGGAAGTGTGGACCCCTGTGCCCGCGACCGTGGCAACGCCACCCGGCAAGGCACCGTCCGATGCGATCGTGCTGTTCGATGGCAAGGATCTCTCCGCGTGGGAATCGGAGCAGGGTGGCCGCGTGCCCTGGAAGGTTGCCGGAGGCGCCATGACGGTTGTTCCGGGCAGCAAGGGCATCCGTACCCGGCAACCCTTCTGCGATGTCCAGCTGCATGTCGAATGGCGTACGCCCACCGAAACGAAGGGCTTCGACGGCCAGAACCGGGGCAACAGCGGGATCTTCCTGCAGGGACTGTATGAGTTGCAGGTACTCGACAGCTATCACAACCCGACCTACGCCAATGGCCAGGCGGGTTCGATCTACAAGCAGGCCATGCCACGGGTGAACGCCTCGCGCGCACCGGGCCAGTGGCAGGTCTACGACATCCTCTGGAAGGCCCCGCGCTTCTCGCCGGGCGGCGGCCTGACGTCGCCCGCACGGATCACCGTGCTGCACAACGGCGTGCTGGTACAGGACGACACCGTGCTGGCGGGCAGGACCGAATACATCGGTGCGCCTTCGTACGCACCGCATGGGTGCGCGCCGCTGTATCTGCAGGAACATGACTCCAAGGTCAGCTACCGCAACATCTGGGTGCGCGAGCTGTAGCGCCCACCCGCTACTTCGCCAGGTAGCTGGCGATGTCATCGATCTCCTGCTGTGACAGCTGCGGGAAGGGGGGCATCAGACCGCCGCCCTTCCTGATCCTGTCCTTGACCTGGGCGGGCTGCAGCCGCTTGCCGACATCGGTGAGCGCCGGGAACGTCGGCGGTACACCGGTGCGTTCAGCACCGTGGCAGGCGGTGCAGTGCTGGGCGTAGAGTTTCGCGCCGGCGGCCGGGTCGTCCTTGGCCCACGCTGCCGTCGCAACGTTCATGCCGCCCAGGGCCACGGCCACTGCCAGGATCATTTTCATGTGGGGCTCCTTGATGCGTCAGCGGTGGGCACGGGTGGGCAGGTTGGTGGTCAGGTGTTCACGCAGGTAGTCCGCGCCGGCCTGGATGACCTTGGCCGGGTCGCGTGGCTGGTCGTGTTCGACGATGTACCACTGCACGCCAGCGGTGGCGGCGGCCGGCAGGATCGCGTCCCAGTCCAGCACGCCCTGGCCGACCGCAGCGAATCCACCTTCGTCTTCGGCCTCGCCCTTGGGCGCATTGTCCTTGGCGTGTACCGCAAATATGTGGCCGCGGAACTTGCCAAGCATCACGGCCGGGTCCAGGCCCGCGCGCGCGACCCAGGCCAGGTCCAGTTCGGTCTGCAGCTCGGGGCCGGCGGCGTCGAACAGCAGCTCCAGTCCGGTCCTGCCATTGAAGTCGACCAGCTCGAAGTCGTGGTTGTGATAGGCCAGCTGCATCCCCTTGCCGCGCACCTGCCTGGCAATCCGGCCCAGCTCCCGGCCCAACGCGGTCCAGCCGGCGGCATCGCGCGGACGGTCCTTCTGGTCCAGATAGGGCACCACCAGCGTGCTGTTGCCAATCGAGCGGTTGAAGGCCACCACGGCATCCAGGTTGTCGCGCAGCTCGACCAGCTGAACGTGCGACGAAACCGCTTTGATCGAGTAACGGTCCAGCAACTGTTTCAGCTCCGCAGCGCTTGCATTCTGCGTACCGACGGTCTCCACCGCACGCACGCCCGCGTCGTGGACGATCTTCAGCTGTTGGTCAAGCGGGCCGGCGTTGCGCAGCGTGTACATCTGCACGGCGATGGGCTTCTGCGCACCGGCTGTGTTTCCTGCGAAGGCGGGCAGGACTGCGAGCAGCAGCAGGACGAGGGTTGCAGTTCTACGGACAGGGATGTTCATCAACAGATCCTCCCGGGATTCAACCGATGGTGGTCCAGGTGCGTGACCTGGCCGATGCAATGACACGATCAACGATCCGCGCCGAGCGCAGGCCGTCTTCGAAGGTGGGCAGGCCCTGCGGCCGCTCGCCTTCAATGGCGCGATAGGTGTCGGCCACGAACGCTTCGAAGCACTGCCCGTAGCCCTGTGCGTGCCCCGCTGGCAGCGGCGACAACCGGCGTTGTTCGGCACTGCCGGCGCCCGGGCCGCGCACGAAGATTTCCTCGCGCTGCTCGGGCAGGCCGATCCACAGCCGCTCGGCATCCTCCTGGTTGAACGCCACGCTGGCGTTGGCGCCGTCGATCTCGAACCAGAGCCGGTTGTGGCGTCCGGCCGAGACCTGGCTGACCGTCAATGACGCCAGCGTGCCCGCGCCGGTCCTGAACATCGCTGCGGCCACGTCCTCGCTCTCGACCGCTTGCTTTGCGCCGTCTGTCGCCGGCGTGCTGAAACTCTGGGAGGTGGTTGCGCTGCGCTCGGGGATCACCGTGGCAAACGCCGCGTTCACTTCGGCGAAGCACTCGCCGCTGACCCATTCAACCAGGTCGCACCAGTGCGACCCGATGTCAGCGAACACGCGCGATGTGCCACCCAGTGCCGGGTCAACCCGCCAGTTGTTGCTGGCCGGGTCCAGCAGCCAGTCCTGCAGGTAGCTGCCATGGATCAGGTGCAGTGGCCCCAGGTCGCCCTGCGCGATGCGTGCGCGTGCCTCGCGGACCACCGGGTGGTAGCGGTAGACGAAGGGGACGGTGGCGACCAGTCCGGTCGAGGCGGCCAGCGCCGCCAGCGCCTGCGCATCGTCCAGCGTCGTCGCCAACGGTTTCTCGCAGATCACGTGCTTGCCGGCGTCCAGTGCGGCCTGCGCCATCGTGCGGTGCAGATGATTGGGCGTGCAGATGTGCACGACCTGTACCTGGGGATCAGCGACGAGGTCCTCGATATCGCGATAGGCGCGCGGGACATTCCACGCGTGCGCCACCTCGCGCGCGCGCTGCGGTGACGAGGCGGCCACGCCGCGCACCTCGGCGCCAGCCAGCAGTGCCGCGCGGCGATGCACCGCACCGATCATGCCGGTACCAATGATGGCGATTCCAAGCGGGGGCATCGGCTGGTCTCCTCAGGGTGTGGACGACGCGGCCGCCGCTACCGGGCGGTCGCGGAACAGCAGCAGGAAGGCGATCAGCACCACCAGTGCGACGCCGGCCGGGAACAACCAGATCTGCTGCCAGTCCGGGCCCGCTGCAGTGGTGAAGTGCTCCACTACCGCGCCGGACAGGAAGGTGCCGATCAGCATGCCCACGCCATAGGTGGCCAGGGTGATGAAGCCCTGCGCGCTGCTGCGCGCGGCGGGGCCGGCGTGGGCATCGGTGTAGATCTGGCCGGTGACGAAGAAGAAGTCGTAGCAGATGCCATGCAGTACGATGCCGATCACAAGCAGGGAGAAGCCACTGCCCGCATCGCCGAAGGCGAACAGCGCGTAGCGCACGACCCAGGCTGCCATGCCGACCGCCAGCATGGTCTTCACCCCCAGCCGCACGAACAGGAACGGCATGGCCAGCATCAGCAGCACTTCGGACACCTGGCCCAGCGACTGCAGGCCGGCCGCGCCCTGCACGCCCAGGTCGTTGAGATACGGATTGGTGAAGTTGTAGTAGAACGACAGTGGGATGCAGATGGCGATGGAAGCCAGGAAGAACACCAGGTAGGCGCGCGACTTCAGCAACCGCAGTGAATCCAGCCCCAGGATCTGTCCCAGCCCGGCATCGCGCTGCTGCGCCAGTGGCGGCGTGTGCGGCAGGGTGAACGCATACAGGCCCAGCACCAGCGATGCCAATGCGGCCATGCGGAAGGTCAGTTCAAGCCGATGCGCCTGTTCCCAGCCCAGCCAGCCGATCAGCACGCCTGCAACGATCCAGCCGACGCTGCCGGCCACGCGTACCAGCGGGAACTGCTTCTCCGGCGATTGCATGTGCCGCATGGCGACGCTGTTGGCCAGTGCCAGCGTCGGCATGAACAGGAGCATGTAGCCCATGACGCACGCGGAAAACACGCTGAAACTGGTGGCGGTGGACGCCAGCCACATCAGCACCGCGCCGGCCAGGTGCAGCACCGCCAGGATGCGCTGCGCCGCGAAATAGCGGTCTGCGATCAGGCCGACCAGGAACGGTGCCACGATGGCACCGATGGACTGGCTGAGAAACGCCGTTGCCACCTGGCTTGCGCTGGCCTGCAGCGGGCCCTGTACCAGGTAGGTGCCCAGGGTGACGAACCACGCCCCCCAGATGAAGAACTGCAGAAACATCATCGCGCCCAGGCGCGACATGGCGTGCGTCATGGCTTGCCCTCCCGGGGCGGTCGTGGCTCAGATTCCCAGCATGCGGCGCAGTGATCCAGCGTCCGTGGCGCTCCCGGCAAAGTCGTCGAAGGCGCGTTCGGTTACATGGATGATGTGATCGCGGATGAAGGCGGCACCCTCGCGCGCGCCGTCCTCCGGGTGTTTCAGGCAGCACTCCCACTCCAGCACCGCCCAGCCGGGGAAGTCGTACTGGGCGAACTTCGAGAAGATCGCCTTGAAGTCGATCTGGCCGTCACCGGGTGAGCGGAACCGGCCCGGACGATCGATCCAGTCCTGGTAGCCGCCATACACGCCGCTGCGCACGCTGGGGCGATACTCCGCGTCCTTGACGTGGAAGATGCCGATGCGGGCGTGGTAACGGTCGATGAAACCGAGGTAATCCATCTGCTGCAGCAGCAGGTGGCTGGGGTCGTACAGGATCTTCGCGCGGGGATGATGGTCGACCTCATCGAGGAAGCGCTCGAATGTCGCACCGTCATGCAGGTCCTCGCCCGGGTGGATCTCGAAGCACAGGTCCACGCCGCAGGCATCGAACACATCCAGGATCGGGCGCCAGCGGCGGCCGAGTTCGGCGAAGGCTTCTTCCACCAGGCCCGGCGGGCGCTGCGGCCACGGATAGAAGTAGGGCCAGGCCAGCGCACCGGAGAACGTGGCGTGCGCGGTCAGCCCCAGGCGCTGGCTGGCCTGCGCGGCGAGCCGCAGCTGCTCCACGGCCCAAGCCTGGCGCGCGGGCGGGTTGCCGCGCACGTCTACGGGTGCGAATCCGTCGAACAGGCTGTCGTAGGCGGGATGGACCGCGACCAGCTGCCCCTGCAGATGCGTCGACAGTTCGGTGATCTGCAGGCCGTGCCCGGCCAGCATGCCGGCAACATCGTCGCAGTACGCCTGGCTGCGCGCCGCCTCGGCCAGATCGAACAGGTGGGGCGCGGAGGTGGGAACTTGTACGCCAGAATAGCCCAGACCCGCGGCCCACCCGGCCAGCGTGTCCAGCCGATCAAAAGGAGCTGTGTCGCCGATGAACTGCGCCAGGAACAGCGCTGGACCCTTGAGCGTCTTCAACGTGATTCGCCCTCGATGCAATCGATTGCATTATCCTAGCAGGGGCGCACGCAGGACCTGTTGTGCACTGCACAGCGGACAGGAGAACTAACGCCATGGCCACCATCTACGACATCGCCAGGCACGTCGGCGTCTCCGCAGGCACGGTGTCACGGGCGCTTTCCCGGCCGGACAAGGTGCTGCCGGCCACCCGTGCGCGCATCGAGCAGGCCGCCGCCGCATTGGGCTATGTGCCCAACACGGTGGCCCGCACGCTCAAGACCCAGCGCAGCGGCAAGATCCTGGTCACCGTCCCGGACATCGCCAATCCGTTCTTCGCACAGATCCTGCAGGGTGCGGAGGAGGCCGCGCAGGCGGTCGGCTACGCGGTTCTGCTGGGCGATACCCAGCATCAACCCGATCGTGAGGAGCGCTACGCACAGATGCTCCGGCGCAACGAGGCCGACGGCATGATCGTGCTGGGCCATCGCCTGCCACCGACCGCGCGCGAAATCGTCGAGCAGCGCGGCGCAGCTGCGCCGGTGGTCAATGGATGTGAGTTCGACCCCGCACTGGGCATCCCCAGCGTCCATATCGACAACGCGGCCGCCGCACGCGCGGTGATGGAGCACCTGTACGGCCTGGGGCACGAACGGATCGCCGTGGTCGGCGGGCCACCTGACAACCCCCTGCACCAGCAGCGGCTGGAAGGGGTCCGGGCCGCCGGCAAGGCGCGGGGTCGCCTGCGCCAGCTGAGCATCGTGCCCGGGGACTTTTCCGTTGAGTCCGGGCATGCGGCGGTGATGGCGCTGCTGGACGGCACGCCCGTGCCGACCGCGGTGTTCTGCTTCAGCGACCAGATGGCACTGGGGGCACTGGCGGCCTGTCGCGACCGGGGCATCCGCGTTCCGGAAGCGCTCTCCATCGTCGGCTTCGACGACCTGGCCTCTTCGCGTTATCTCACCCCGCCGCTGACGACCATCCGGCAGCCGATGCGTGAAATCGGCGAGCGCGCGGTCAACCTGCTGCTCGCCATCATCGAACAGGTCGATGTACCGCTTCAGCAGACGCTGGAGTTCAGCTTCATGCTGCGCGGTTCGACAGCGGCGCCTCGGTGGTAGCGCAGGCGAGGCAGGGCAGTCGGAGCAGGGCGGCCGGCCCGCGCGTCGTGCCGCGACCTTGATCCCGAATTGACGCAAAGCTGTCAGACTCATCGCAGGCAGCCCGGCAAGGGCCGTGGCAGCAGGTGCGATCGCGCAAGGGGGGGGCAATGCCATTCTTCACCGATTCGGCGGAAGGCGCGGTCGAAGGCATTGGCGCGGCACGTCGCATCGGCTGGATGCGTTTCGTCGGCAATGGACTGGGGGCAATCCCCATCGCTTCGATCATCCTCGAGCGCCACGATGGGCCGCTGGCGTGGGTCCTGCTGCTGCTCAACGCGCTGGCGTGGCCTGCGCTGGCATTGATGCTGACCCAGCGCTCCGGCCAGCCCGCGCTCGTCCAGTTCCGCTGCATGGTGGCCGACTCCTTTTTCGGTGGTGGCTGGATCGCCTTCATGGCGTTGAGCGCGGTGCCCAGTGCACTGTTCGCCGCACTGCTGGTGGCCGACAAGATCGCTGCCGGTGGCGTTCGCCTGGCGATGCGCGCCACGCTGGCCCTGATGCTGGGCTTCGCGCTCACCTGGTGGGCGCTCGGCTTCCCTTACCAGCCGGTCACCTCGCAGCGCACGATCGTGCTGAGTGTCCCGTTCCTGTTCGTGTATGGCATCGGCCTGAGCATTCTCAGCTGGCAGCTGGCGCGCCGGGTCAAATCGCAGAACCGCCAGCTGCAACGTCTCAGCCGGATGGACCCGCTGGTCGAACTGGCCAATCGTGGCTTCCTGATCCTGCGTGCGCAGCAGGCGCTGGACCGGGCACAGGGCCAGGGCGGGTTTGCCTGCCTGCTGATGCTCGATGTGGACGACTTCAAGCGCATCAATGACTCGCATGGCCACCGCGCCGGTGACGAGGTGCTGCGGCATATCGCGGCGACATTGCGCACCGTTGCCCGGCCCGGTGATACGCCCGCGCGGCTCGGGGGCGATGAGTTCGTCGTGCTGCTGCGCGACTGCACGCCTGTTGACGCGATGCACGTGGCCGAGCGGGTGCGCCTGCACCTGCTCGAGGCCGCGCGGCAGGCCACGCCGGGTGTGGAATTCAGCGTCAGTATCGGCATTGCGGCCACGCCGCGTGGCGGCAGTGTCGAGGACTGGTTGGCACTGGCCGACCGCGCGCTGTACCACGCCAAGCGCCAGGGCAAGAACACCGCCAGCTACGGCGAGTGAGCGCGCGTGGGGACGGCACGGCTGCCGCCGAACGAGGATGAAATGCCCATTCATCCTGCACGCGGAATCAGCACACCAATCCTCTACCATGGGCCACCCCGCCCGGACGCGCTCCCATGCAAGACGCTCTCGTTGCCCAGCCCAAGCCCCCCATTCCAAGGATCGCGGCGTGGCTGATGATGCTGCTGGGCATGTGGCTGGCGCTGAAACTGGGCCTGGTGGTCACCCTTCTGTCCGGCCTGCTGGTGTTCCAGCTGACCCACCTGCTGGCTTCCACCGTGGAAGGCAGGCTGCCGCCGGGACGCGCACGGGCGATCGCCGTGATCGTGCTGTCGGCGATCATCATCAGTGCGCTGGTGCTGGCCGGGATCGGCGTGGCCTCGTTCTTCCGAAACGAGACCGGCGGCCCGGACGCATTGCTGGCGCGCCTGATGGAGATCCTCAACACCTCGCGGCACCAGGTACCGGCGCTGCTGCAACCCTACATCCCCGAGGACATGCCGGCGCTGCGCGCGGCGCTGAACGACTGGGCCGCCGAGCATCAGCGCCAGCTGGGCGTGGCCGGTACCTCGGTGGTCCAGGTGGGTGTGCGCGTGCTGATCGGCATGGTGCTGGGTGCGATGATCGCACTGTATGACGAACTGCCGCTGCCGAAGATGGGTCCGCTGGCGCAGGAGCTGATCGGGCGCACCAGCCGCCTGGCCACCGCGTTCCGCCAGGTGGTGTTCGCGCAGGTGAAGATCTCGCTGCTGAACACCGTGTTCACCGCGATCTTCCTGCTGGGCGTGCTGCCGTTGTTCGGCGTGCACTTGCCGCTGTCCAAGACCCTGGTGCTGATCACCTTCCTGGCCGGCCTGCTGCCGGTGGTGGGCAACATCATCTCCAACACGATCATCACCATCGTCGCACTGTCGGTCTCGTTCTACGTGTCGGTGGCGGCGCTGCTGTACCTGATCGTGATCCACAAGCTGGAGTACTTCCTCAACGCGCGCATTGTCGGTGGCGAAATCCAGGCGCGTGCCTGGGAGCTGCTGCTGGCCATGCTGGTGATGGAGGCGGCCTTCGGCCTGCCGGGCTTGGTCGCCGCGCCGGTGTTCTATGCCTACGTGAAGCGCGAACTGGTCGACCAGCGCTGGATCTGACGCGGCGGGGCATGACGTATTTGTCCCGATTCGAGTGTCCGCGCGGCCTTGTCGGTGCGTTCGCGGCGGGCACGGTGTACCGACGGCCACGGTTGGCCCGCTAGCGGCTTGGCGCCTGTGCAGGCGGCCGCTACAGTGTTCCGCACGACAGGGGAAATGTGCATGGCTCGCAAGGCGTCGCCCATCGGATTGCGGACCTGGGTCTGGATCCTGGCCGGGCTGTTCGTAGTCTGTACGCTGCCGCTGATGGCCATCGCACTGGTGCAGGGCACGCTGCGCTTCACCGCTGCCGAGGACAACCTGGTCAGCCTGCGCCGACTGCAGCAGACCTTCGACCTGGCCAACCGGGTGTCGGCCGAGCGCGGCCCAGCCAACAGCCTGCTGGGAGTCAATACGGCCGATGCGGCCGAACAGGCGCGGCTGGCCGCGCAGCTGGCGGCTGCGCGCAAGCGGGTCGACACCGCCCTGCTGCAACTGGACACCGTGTTCAAGGCCGATCCGGGCGTGGTCGACGAACATGGGCTGCTGGCCGACGCGCAACGTCGCCTGCAGTCGGCGCGGGCCGCGGTGGACCAGGTGGCGGCACAGCCGCACGAAGTGCGCCGGGTGGAAGACGTGGAGCGCGCGATCAGCAGCATGTTCGCCGTGGTCGATCGCCTGCACGTGCTGACCTCGGCGCAGATCAGCGTGCTGGTCAGTGCCGACCGCGAAGCGGCGATCCCGGCGATGCAGGGCCAGGTGCTGATCGACCTGCGCGAGCATGGCGGCCGCCTGGCCTCGAACGTGATGGCGCCGGTGGCGGTACCGGGGGCCTGGCGTGACGAACAGGTGCGGGCGGCATTGCAGACCGAAGGCCGCCTGCTGGAACTGTGGCGGCTGGCAGGCAGCCATGAAGCCGTGTTCCGCAGCGATCCGACGCTGTCCTGGCATTGGGACATGGCACGCCGCCAGTTCTTCGGCGAATCGCTGCCGATGATCGAACAGCTGATCGAAGATGGACGGCGTGGCGTGCCCCCGCCGTGGACCGCCGCCGAGTTCACCACGCGCTACGTACCGACCCTGCGGTCGCTGGAAGCGCTGCGTGACGGTTACCTGAGCGTGTCCATCGCCCGTTTCGAGCGCACCCGCAACCGCGAAGCGACGCGCCTGGTGGTGCTGGTGGCGACCGTGCTTGGCACGCTGGTGGTGCTCGGCGTGGCGCTGCGCATTGCCCATCTGCAGATCCTGCGGCCGCTGCTGCAGGCACAGAAGCAGGTGATCCAGATCGCCTCGGAAGCGCCCGGCCCGGAACAGCACGTGACCCATCCGCTGGCCGAGATGCAGCGCCTGTTCGATGCCATCGAAGTGCTGCGCGAGAAGTCGCGCGAGCGCTCGGCGTTGACCAGCGAGCTGCGCCAGCTGGCCGGCACCGATGAACTGACCGGGTTGTTGAACCGGCGCGCGCTGGACCAGAGGGTGCAGCAGCGCCATGCCGACGGTGGCACCAGCGCGGTGGTGATCCTGCTTGACATCGATCGCTTCAAGGCCATCAACGATGGCCATGGGCATGCTGCTGGCGACCAGGTGCTGGTGCAGGTGGCACAGCTGCTGCAGCGCCACCTGCGCCGCAGCGACAGCATCGCCCGCTACGGTGGCGAGGAATTCCTGGTGCTGCTCGCCGACGGCGATCTGGCCGGCGGCCGCCAGTTGGCCGAGTCGCTGCGCGTGGCCATGCGGCAGCTGGACATCGCACTGGCCGGAGGCAACGTACTGCGGGTCACTGCCAGCTTCGGCGTAGCCGAGGGGGGCACCGATGCGCTGGGCTGGCGCACCCTGCTGCGTGCCGCTGACGCGGCCATGTACCAGGCCAAGGCGCAGGGCCGCGACCGCGTGCGGGTGGCCGGCGGCGGCCGCAACGCACGTTGAGGACACGCATCAGCCGATGCGCGCATGCACGCGCCGCAGCGTGCGCGCGATCATCCGCCTCGCGATGGGACGCGGCACCGAGAGACCGCGCCAGCGCAGCGCACCCACCCGGAAGGTGGCGCTGGCGGTGGCCAGTACCTTGCCGGCCGGGTCAGTCAGCCAGCCACGGGTGAAGGCGATGCTGCCCTTGCTGTGCTCGACTTCGCCCCAGCCGATGATCCGCCCGGGCCGCGCCGGGCTGACGAAACTGGTCTTGGATTCCACCGTGACCGCGATGCGGTTGGCGGGCAGGGTGGCGTAGATCGCCGGCCCCATGCAGTCGTCCAGCATCGCTGACAGGAAACCGCCCTGCACATTGCCCATTGGGTTGGTGAGCACGGCGCCGGCTTCGAATTCGACCTGGATGCGGCGCAATGCATCGTCGTAGCCAACGAAGCGCCAGCCGAGCAGGGTGCCGGCCTGGGAGGGGGGCAGATCACCGTTGACCACGCTGTAGAAGATCGATTCGGGGTTCATGGCGGAGCCTCGTGGGGAGGGGGCAAGGGAACTCACCGGGACAGTGACAGCACGGCCAGCGCGAGGCCGAGGAGCGACAGCAGCACCACGGCCGCGCCGGTGGATACCGGGGTACGCGCACCGGTGCGTCGCCGCACGCCGGAGGCGACCAGCACCGGGGGCGCGGTGGCGACCAGGCAGAACAACTGGAACGCCAGCAGCTGTGGCAGCGCGAAGTGACCACCGAAGAAGATCAACCAGGCCAGCATCACGCCGGCACCGGCCAGTGCGATCCACCCGGCGCCGACCACGCGGATGAGTGCCATCAGCAGCACCTGCATGCGCGGTTCGATCTCCGCCCACGACATGCCCACGGCCTGCGCGTGGTAGGGCATGAAGTCGGAACGTTTCAGATAGGCCGCAGCAGACAGCGAGACAATGAAGAACGCCAACAGGTAGCAGCCGAACGCGAGCCAGGCGAACAGATCCATGTGGAGGCCGTGCGGTTGGGGGAGGAGTCGCCGCGTGCACGCCGGCTGCCATGCCGGTCGTGCCACGGGGTTGCGCGATTCTCCGGCAGCCCCCTGTTAGCCGGCTGTGGTGCTTCGCAGGGGCGTTCCTCCATCTGCTTTTAACGTGGGTATGGTGGTGTGGAGTGCGTCACGCACGGACCATGCGCCGTATCTCGTTTCCCGTGAAGAGGCCGCAAGTGCTCATCCACTTTCCGGTCACCGCTCTGCGCAGACGCTGGGCGTCCCTCCGATCAAGGACCGCGCCGTGACCCAGCTCACCCTCCCAGAACTTGCCAAGAAAATGGCCGGCATCGATTTCACGATGCTGCAGACCCACGTCGGTGGAGAAATTGCCGGTCGCCCCATGAGCAACAACGGTGACGTGGACTATGACGGTGACAGCTGGTTCTTCACCATGGAAGACACCGACATGGTGCGCGAGATCGAGGCTGACCCTGCCGTCGCACTGGGTTTCTCCGGCAGCAAGTCGCTGCTGGGCAAGCCGCCGCTGTTCGTGCACGTGCAGGGAAGGGCAGCGCTGGTGCGCGATCGGGCCACGATGCGCGAGCACTGGGTGAAGGACCTGGAGCGGTGGTTCGAACAGGGAGTGGATACACCGGGACTGGTACTGATCCATGTGCGCGCCAGCCGTATCCACTACTGGGATGGCGAGGACGAGGGCGAAATCACAACCTGATCCCGGCGCGGGGAGGCCGGCGGCAACGCGGCCGTTGCGCGCCGCGCCCGGGCTTTGCCATCCTCCCTGCTGTTTTCCGTACCGTGGAGTTCCAATGCGCCCTGCCTCCTGGCTGATCCTGGCCCTGCTGCCTGCCCTGGCGGCGGCGCAGCCTGCACGTGCACCGAAGGCCAGCGCACAGGCGCAGGACCCTTTCAGTGAGTTGTTCGATACCGCCTGCATGCAGCACATCGGCGCACCGGCGCGGTTGCAGTCGTTGATGGAATCCAACGGGCTGTCACCCCTGCAGCCTGCCGAGGCGGCAACGTTGCTGCAGGGGCAGTCGGGCGTGGCCTGGATGGTGCCGCTGGCCAGCGGCCGCTATGCGGTCAGCTGGGCTGACGATGGCACGTGTACGGTCTACGCCGAAAAGGCCGACGCGGCGGTCGTGCAGAAGGGCTTTGCCCGGTTGGTGCAGGCGGCGCCGACGCCGTTGCAGGCGCGCTCGCTGCCAGGCCGTGGGCCGTTGTCGGCGGACCAGGTGGCGATCCAGTACGGCTGGGCCACGCCCGGGCAGGCCAAGCTGCAGGTGCGTTTCCGGCTGGTCACGCGGCAGGCGGCCGAGGCCGGCGTGCAGGCGATGGCCTCGGTGACGCCGGGCGAAGCGATGCTGGAGCAGGCTGCACCCAGCCGGTAACGCTGGCCCCGCGCCGCGCAGGCTGCCCAGGCCCGCGATTCAGCCTTTCACGCAGGTTGTGATATATCGTTTATCGATAAATTCACCCCGGGGGCGGCGAGGCCGCCCCAATGCCGGAGGCCGCTTGACCGCTCGTCCCGCCCGCGCCAGACCCGCGCGAGGCTTGTTCACCCTGGCCCAGGCCGCCGTCCAGGCCGTCCGGGCGATGTGCTGGCTGGGCATCCTGGCCGCACTGCTGGCCGTGCCGCTGGTCGCGCACGACCGTCGCTGGCTGCTCGACAGCGTCCACGATGCCGCTGCCGCTGCTGCACACGGCAACGCGCTGTTCCTGCACTTCTGCCTGGGGCTGGCTGTGATCGTCGCGCTGCTGGTGCTGTGCCTGCTGTGCCTGCTGTTCCTGCGCCATCTGCTGCGGCTGCTGAAATCGGCGGCGCGTGAAAGGCCGTTCACCCACGCCAATGCGCAGCGCCTGCAACGCATGGCGTGGCTGATGCTGGCGATGGAGCTGCTGTCGATCCTGATCGGCGCCTACGCGGCCTGGATGGGCCCGGACTTCAGCTGGATGGAGGTGGGCGGCGGCATGTCGATCACCGGGCTGGTGGCGGTGCTGATGCTGTTCGTGCTGGCACGCGTCTTCGCCGTGGGCGCGGCGATGCGCGATGACCTCGACGGTGTCATCTGATGGCAATCGTCATCACCCTGGACCGCGTGCTGCAGGAACGGGGCATGACCCTGTCCGAGCTGGCCGGTCGCATCGACATCACCCTGGCGAACCTGTCGATCCTGAAGACCGGCAAGGCGCGCGCCATCCGCTTTTCCACGCTGGATGCGATCTGCCGGGAGCTGCAATGCACGCCTGGCGACCTGCTCGGGTACGACCCGGTGCGGGCGCAGGAAGCAGACTGAGTGTTTCTTCTTCTCCCTTACCCACTGACGAAACGGACCTGAAATGGAATGGTTGGCTGACCCCTCGATTTGGATGGGCCTTGCAACCCTGGTCGTGCTTGAGATCGTGCTCGGCATCGACAACCTGGTGTTCATCGCGATCCTTGCCGACAAGCTTCCGCCACACCAGCGCGACCGCGCGCGGGTGATCGGCCTGGCACTGGCCCTGCTGATGCGGCTGGTGCTGCTGGCGGCGCTGGCCTGGATCATGAAACTGACCGCGCCGCTGCTTACGCTGTTCGAGCACAGCTTCTCCGGGCGTGACCTGATCCTGCTGGGCGGTGGCCTGTTCCTGCTGTTCAAGGGCACCATGGAGCTGCACGAACGGCTGGAAGGCCGCGCGCACCACGAAGACGGCAAGAAGGTCTACGCCAGCTTCGCCATGGTGGTGGCGCAGATCGTGGTGCTCGATGCGGTGTTCTCGCTGGACTCGGTGATCACCGCGGTCGGCATGGTCGACAACCTGGGCGTGATGTATGCCGCCGTCACCATCGCGATGGCGCTGATGCTGCTGGCGAGCAAGCCGTTGACCCGCTTCGTCAACAAGCATCCCACCGTGGTGGTGCTGTGCCTGGGCTTCCTGCTGATGATCGGTTTCAGCCTGGTGGCCGAGGGCCTGGGCTACAAGATCCCGAAGGGCTACCTGTACGCGGCGATCGCCTTCTCGATCCTGGTCGAGGCGTTCAACCAGTGGGTGCGTTTCAATCGTGAGCGCAACGAGCGCCGCCAGCCGTTCCGGCAGCGCACCGCTGATGCGGTGCTGCGCATGCTCGGGGCGCGCCCGGCCAACGGCCATGCCGATGACGGCGTGGACGAGCCGGTAGATGCCGAAGAGCGCCTGCAGCCGGCCGAGCACGAGATGATCCGTAGCGTGCTGGGCCTGGTTGACCGGCCGGTGTCGAGCGTAATGACCGTGCGCGCCGATGTGCAGTGGATCGACCTGGCGCGGGGCCAGGAGGATGTGGTGGCCCGCCTGGTGGCATCGCCACACACCCGGCTGCTGGTGGGCGAGGGTGACCTGGACAGCCTACGTGGCGTGGTGCAGAGCCGCGACCTGCTGGCTGACCTGCTGCAGGGCAGGCCGCTGCAGCTGGAAGGCAACCTGCGCGAGCCGCAGTACGTGCTGTCCAGCGCCAGTGCGCTGCAGGCGCTGGAACTGATCCGCCAGCATCCGGTACCGCTGGCGGTGGCGGTGGATGAGTACGGCAGCGTGGAAGGCCTGGTGACCGCCAACGATCTGCTGGCGGCGATTGCCGGCGATCTGGTCGATACCCAGGACGAGCGCTATGGCGTGGTCGCGCAGGGCGAGGACCAGTGGGAGGCCGACGGTGCGCTGACCCTGGACGACCTGCAGCGGCTGACCGGCGTATCGCTGCCACGCAGTGCCGACTACATGACCATCTCCGGGCTGGTGCTGGAGCAGCTGGGCCGGCTGCCGGACACCGGCGATGCGGTGGAGGTGGCGGGTGTGCGCATCACCGTGCTGGCGATGGAGAAGCGCCGCATTGCCCGCCTGCGGGTGCAGCGCCTCGACGGAATGGCTTGACGCCCCTGTTGTTGTAGCGCCGAGCCCATGCTCGGCTGCAGATTGAAATACCGGGCATGGGCTCGGTGCTACACAACACCGCCTGCAGCCGTCACCATGGCGGCCCACTTTCTTTCCAGGATGGTTGCAGTGCTGAGTACGATCGGTTTGTTGATGGGCCTGTATGTGGCCTGGCGCCTGTTCTGGCCACAGCGCATGCCCACTTGGCTGAAGGTCGTGCTGTCGCTGCTGCTGGTGGGCGTAGCCGTGCAGCTGCGTATCGTCGCCACCTTCTGGGGCACCATGGCGTCGCCGGAAATTCCGAAACTGGCCATCGCCACGCTGGCCACCGGCTCCACGGCGGTGTTGCTGTTGGCGTTGCTGATGCTGGCGATGGATGTGGGCCTGCTCGCGTCCCGCCTGCTGCGCTGGCCACGTGCGGTAGCCGCATTGCGCACGCGGCGCTTGCGGCCGGCGGCCGGCGTGCTGGCCCTGCTGGTCAGTGGTTATGGTGTCAGTCAGGGCATGGCAGTGCCCCAGCCCCGGCAGATCGAGGTGAGCGTTGCCGGGCTGCCAGCGGCGTTCGACGGCTATCGCGTGCTGCAGCTGACCGACATCCATGCCAGCCGCCTGCTGACCGGCGACTGGGTGCGCAGGGTGGTGGATGAGAGCAACGCATTGGCGCCGGATCTGATCGTGATCACCGGCGATCTGATCGACGGCAGTGTCGAGGCCCGTCGTGACGACGCGCGTCCTCTGGCCGATCTGCGGGCGCCGGACGGTGTCGTCGCCATTACCGGCAACCACGAGTATTACGCGCAGTACCAGGCATGGATGCAGGCGTTCCGTGCGCTGCACATGCAGGTGCTGGAGAACAGCCACCTGCAGGTACGACGAGGTGATGCAGCGCTGACCATTGCCGGGGTCACCGATCCGGTGGCCGCACGCTACGGCCTGCCGCTGCCGGATCTGGACGCCGCCTTGGCCGGCGCCGATCCCTTTGCGCCGGTGATCCTGCTTGACCACCGCCCGCGCAACGCGCGAGAGGCGGCGGCGCGCGGCGTGAAGCTGCAATTGTCCGGGCACACTCACGGTGGGCAGATCATCGGCATGGACCAACTGGTGAAGCGGGCCAATGGTGGCTTCGTCTCCGGCCGCTACGACGTGGACGGGATGACCCTTTACGTGAGCAATGGTGCGGGTCTCTGGGCCGGTTTCCCGGCACGCATCGGCGTGCCGTCGGAGATCACCCTGGTGACATTGCGCCGCGCGCCGTGACCTGAAGTGGGGCAGATCCCTTTCCGCAGGGGATTCGATGCCGATCGTGCTGGGATCCCTCTGTAGAGCCGAGCCCATGCTCGGCTGAACCAGAGGCAGCCGAGCATGGGCTCGGCTCTACAAGTAACCGCCTCCTTGAGAACTCCGCAGCGGTGGCCGCGCACGCGCGCTTCGGCGCAGTGACTGCGCCCGCTTGGCGATCCAGCGCACCACGAAGGCGGTGAACAGCAGCGCCGACGGCACCGCATACCAGAAGTTGCCCGGCACGCGCTTGAAGTACGAGTAGGTGAACACCGCCGCGATGATCCACATGCCGGACAGGTGCAGGCGACGCCAAGCAGTGGGGCCCATGCGGCGGGCGATCCCCCGATGCGAGGTGATGGCCAGCGCCAGGATGGCGATGTAGCCCACCGTGCCCGGAAGATTGGCCAGCGCGGATCGTGCTGGCCAGAACGCCGGGTTGAGGATGCCGAAACTGGTGATGGCGATAGCATGCAGCAGGTGCGAGAACGCGAAGGACAAACCGACGGTGCGCCGTTCGCGCAGCAGGAACCGGGTGAACGGGCCGGGCAGAAGACTGGCGAACGACGATGCGGTGAACGCCGCCAGGAACAGCAGGAACGATGTGCGTGCAGTGATCCGGATCGCCGCACGGCTGCCTTCGGCTGCATCGGGATACAGGGCGAAGGCCGCCAGCGCGAATGCGATCAGGACCACGGCGATGGCCACGAACAGGCGCCAGCCGTGCAGGAAGGAAGTGTTGGAAGCAGCCATGATCAAACCTCGAATCAGACAGGGGTAGTGCCGGCCGCTGGCCGGCAGTCGCAGAACCCGGCCAGCGTGACCAGCACGCCGGCCGCGCATAGTTCGCCCAGCAAGGGCGTGGCCACCACGCGCAGTTCGTCGGCGGCCACGCCATGCGCATCGGCCAGTGCGTTCAGCGCGTCATCCACGTGGGTACCGTCATCAGCGAAGGCCGACAGCAGCGCATACGCCAGTGGTGCCAGTTCCTCGACCTGCAGCTGGTAGTCCGCCAGGCGGCGCAGCAGCAGAAGCGTCGGCTCGCTGGCGGCGGCATCGTTCAGCGCGGCGTCCTCATGCACCGGCCACCGGTAGCCCAATACCCGCACCAGCGGCGACAGCGCAAGCACATCGCTGCCCGCCGGCATGGACTGCAATGAACGCCCGGCATCACGTGGCACGATGTGCAGCGTCTGCTGCGTGCTTTCGTAGTGCGCCAGTTCCGCCGCCCAGCCGGGCAGCGCGAACGCATACTGCACAGCCAGCCACGCAGCGAACTCGCTGGCGATCTGCGGGAACAACGGGGTATGGCAGACGTGATGTGCGTAGTAGTGCTCGACCAGACCGCGCCAGCGCGCTTCGCCCAGCTGTTCCAGCAGTCGCGGCAGGCTGCCTGCCAAAAGGGTGTCCAGGCTGTCGATGCACAGGCGGCGGTAGACCGCCATCCGCCGTGCCTCGACGCCATCGGGCGCAGGCATCGACGGGTCCCGTACATGATCGGCCCAGCGCCGTTGCACGATGGCCAGCGACTCAGCCATGGGCCACCTCCTGCCAACGTGCCTCAACCTGCGCCTGGCGGATGTGCGCAACCTCGGCCAGCAACTCCGCCAGCGGCGGAAAGTTGAAGTCGCGTTCGAGCAGCGTGGGGCGCACGCCCAACCGCGCATAGGCCTCGCGCAGGAGCGCCCAGACCACGCCTTTCACCGGCGCCCCATGGGTATCGATCTTGAAGCCGTCGTCTTCATCGAAGTGGCCCGCCACATGCAGCGAGGCGACACGGTGGGACGGCACGCGAGCCAGGAATTCGAAGGCGTCGTAACCGTTGTTGCAGGCATTGACGAAGACGTTGTTGACGTCCAGCAGGAGGTCGCAGTCGGCTTCGGCGAGCACGGCGTTGATGAAGTCGATCTCGCTCATGTCCGCGCCGGCAACGGCGTAGTAGGAAATGTTCTCCACGGCGATGCGTCGGCCCAGCATGTCCTGCACCTGGGCGATACGGCCGGCGACATGGTGAACGGCCTCGGCGGTGAACGGCAGTGGCAGCAGGTCGTAGACATGGCCACCGGCGGCGCAGTAGCTCAGGTGTTCGCTGTACAGCTGCACCTGGTGCAGGTCGAGGAAGGCACGGGTCTGTGCCAGCAGGGTGCGGTCCAGCGGATCAGGACCGCCCAGCGACAGCGACAGGCCGTGGCAGGTCAAGGGGTGGCGCTCGCTGAGTTGGCGCAGCGCGTCGCCGTGTGCACCGCCGACGCCGATCCAGTTGTCGGGGGAGACTTCGAGAAAGTCGATGGCACCGGCCGGCATGGCCAGCAGTTCGTCGATCAGGCCACGGCGCAGGCCAAGACCGGCGGCATTGGAGGGCAGGGGCAGGGACATGGCGGATGCTCCAGAAGGAGGGCGCCGCCCTGGAGGCGGCGCCGGTTGAACGTCGATCAATCGGCAACGCGGGAGAACAGGCCCTTCGGCATCGGCTTGCCGTTGGCGGTGTAGACGCTGCGCAGGTAGTCGTGCGCTTCCTGCTCGCTGATGTAACCGTCGTGGTCGGTGTCGATGCGGTCGAACTCGGCGGCGCGCTTGGCGGCCACTGCGTTGAACTCGGCACGCGAGACCTTGCCGTCGTGGTCGCGGTCGGTGCGGGCAAACGAGGCGTCACCGCACTTGCCTTCGCCACACTGGCCCTCGGCCACCTTGGCCTTGCCGGCGGGCTTGCTGGAGGCGGTCTTGTTGGCCCCGCACTTGCCTTCACCGCACTTGCCTTCGGCGGCGGCGCTCATGGCCACCGCGCTGATCGCCAGCGGCTGGATCGCCGCGGCCTGGCCGGCCAGCAGCAGGCCACCGGCCAGGGCGATGCCGATGGCACCGATGCGCGGCAGGCGAGAGGAAGATGTGTTCTTGGTCGAGATGGACATGGTGGTGACTCCTTGGGAAAGCACGCGGGGCGTGCGGGATGGACGCCGCCGAAGAGGCGACGGAAAGCGAAACGCGCGGGAACAGGGGAGTCGGCTCAGGCGGCGCGGCGACAGCGCAGCAGATGGCCCAGCAGCAGCACACCGCCGAGCAGGGCACCGCCGAAGCCGATGCCGGGCAACAGCGCGGCAACCGGCAGCAGCAGGGCGATCAGGCTGACGCCCCAACCCAGGCCGTCATTGCCTGCCGTGGCACGGCCGGGGCCGGCCAGCAGCCGGTCCACGCTGAGTGCGCCACCGCCGTTGAGGATCAGTGGCAGCAGCATGGCCAGGAACAGCAACGGCAGCTTGAAGTTGCCGTAGCCCTGGTCGGTGATCGCATAGCCCTGCCAGAGTTCACCCAGGCCGTTCCATTGGTCGGGCCAGTGCACGGCGGCGATGGCAACGATGGTGAGTACCCAGAACACGTAGGCCACCGAGCGCGTGGCCAGGCCGAGCAGCAGCATCACTGCACCCACCAGTTCCAGCCACGTGGCCAGCTGCCAGTTCAGCGACGCGGGCAGTGTGGAGAACGGGAACGGGAAGCGGCCTTCCAAGTCGGCGAACCAGTTCTGGCCGCCCAGCTTCTCGCGGCCGGATTCAAAGAACTCCCAGGCCAGCAGGGTGCGCAGCGCCAACGGCGAGAGCCAGCGGCCGACGGCGTCCAGGCGGGGCGTATACACGGAAGAAGCGGTGCTGATCATGGTGGTGTCCTGCGGGCCAGTGGTCGATGGAAGCCATTCCAGGCGGCGCAGGTATCGGCAACGTGTGCCGTTGCCCGGGGTTTTGTCAGCGACTGTGGTCGCGGCCGGGGTTTCGTACAGTCAGATACAAAGACGATGCGCTGATGCGCATCGGGGCGTTGCGCGCCCGCGTGCGGGCAGCGATATCCACCCGAAAGCGCCCGGCCAGGACCGGCGCGCGAATGTATCCCACTGTAGAAACCCGCCTGCGCCCTACAGTCCGTTACAACTCCGCGCCGCGAAGAAACAGCGCCGATACACCGGCAGGCGGAAATGGCCACTCCCAACACCGGAGTGTCACCCATGATCCGTATCTCCTCGCTTGCCGCCGCTCTCGCCCTGGCCGGAGCTGCCGCCCCGGCCTTCGCCACCCAGGCCGATACCGCTGCACCGCCCACCGTCATCCTGGTGCATGGTGCCTTCGCCGACGGCTCCAGCTGGAGCAAGGTCATCAGCACCCTGCATGACTGGAAGCTGCCGGCGGTGGCGGTGCAGAACCCGCTCACGTCGTTGGCCGACGATGTGGCCGCCACCCGCCGCGCGATTGCCGCCGCGCCCGGCAAGGTGGTGCTGGTCGGCCACAGCTGGGGTGGCACGGTCATCACCGAAGCGGGCAATGACCCGAAGGTGCAGGCGCTGGTGTACGTGGCGGCCTTCGCACCGGATGCAGGTCAGTCTTCGGCGCAACAGGGCGAAGGCTTCCCGGTCGGGCCGGGCCTGGCCCGGCTGCAGGAGAGGGATGGCTACCTGACGTTGCCGGCCGATGCCATCGCCCAGGACTTCGCGCCGGACGTAATGAAAAAGTCGGCAGCACTGCTGTACAGCACGCAGGTCCCGTTGAAGGCCAGCGCGCTGGGCGAGGTGGTGAACATGGCGGCCTGGCGCAGCAAGCCGAGCTGGTACGTGCTCAGCCGTGATGACCGCATGCTGTCGCCACAGCTGCAGGCCGCGACCGCACGTCGCATCGGTGCACAGCTGCAATCGATCGGGAGCAGCCATGTGTCGCTGCTTTCGCATCCGGCGCAGGTAGCCGACAGCATCCTGGAGGCGGCAGGGGTGAAGCCCGCTGAACTGCCGTTGGCCGAGCAGGGGGGCTGAACGATGACCGCACTGCGAGGGTACGCACTGCCGTTGCTGCTGGGCCTGCTCGGCGGAGCAGCGTTGTTGCTGGCCTGGCCCAACCCGGAGGCCGATGCGCAGCCGGCACAGGCCCTTCCCGCTGCCGGGTTCGACGGTGTCGGGCCCTGGCACAACAGCCCACCGCTCACACTGAAGCAGTTGCGGGGGCAGGTGGTGCTGGTCGAGTTCTGGACCTATACCTGCAGCAACTGCCTCAACGTGGCGCCGTATGTCCACCAGTGGAATGCCAGGTACGCGTCGCAGGGCCTGAAGGTGATCGGCGTGCATACGCCGGAGTTCGCCCATGAAGGGCTGCCCGGCAACGTGCGCAAGGCCATCGCACGGTTGGACATCACCTGGCCGGTGGTGCAGGACAACCAGTACCGGATCTGGAACGCCTGGGGCAACCGCTTCTGGCCCGCACTGTACCTGCTCGACCGGCAGGGGCGGGTGGTCTACCGCCATTACGGCGAGGGCGACTACGCACGTACCGAAAGCGAGATCCAGCGCCTGCTGGCCAGCCCTTGAGCCGCGCTACCATGGCCGCGCAGCGCGGCCCTGACCTCCGTCTTCATCGAGAACGCAATGAACCATGTACCGCACATCCTGGTCGTCGACGATGACAGCGAGATCCGCCAGATGCTGGCCGACTACCTGCTGCGCAACGGTTTGCGTGTCAGCCAGGCCGACGGTGGCCGGGCCATGCGCGCGCTGATGGATACCCATGCGGTGGATCTGGTGGTGCTGGACGTGATGATGCCAGGCGAGGACGGCCTGAGCCTGTGCCGCAACCTGCGCGCCGGCAAGCATCGCGCGGTGCCGGTCGTGCTGCTGACCGCCCGCGATGACGAAACCGATCGCATCATCGGCCTGGAAATGGGCGCTGACGACTACGTGACCAAGCCCTTTTCTTCGCGCGAGCTGCTGGCACGCATCAATGCGGTGATCCGTCGCACGCAGATGCTGCCGCCGAACCTGCAGGTGAGCGAGGCCGGGCGCCAGCTCGCCTTCGGCGAGTGGCGCCTGGATACCACCGCGCGCCACTTGCTGGACGCACAGGGGACCGCGTATCCGCTCAGCGGCGCCGAGTTCCGCCTGTTGCGCGTGTTCCTCGACCACGCCAATCGGGTGCTCAGCCGCGACCAGCTGCTCAGCCTCACCCAGGGCCGCGATGCAGAACTGTTCGATCGCTCGATTGACCTGCTGGTCAGCCGCGTGCGCCAGCGACTGGGTGACGACGCGCGCGAGCCGACTTACATCAAGACCGTGCGCAGCGAAGGCTATGTGTTCAGCGTGCCGGTGCAGTTGCTGGGGCCGGACGAATGAGCACCGGCGCACGCCGTCCACGCTGGCCGCGCACGCTGTCGGCGCGGCTGCTGCTGGTCCTGCTGGGCGGACTCACCCTGGCCCACGCGCTGTCCTTCGGCTTGCTCTTTTTCGAACGCTACCAGTCCACCCGCAGCATGATGCTGCGCAACCTCGACGAGGATGTGGCGGTGAGTGTCGCACTGCTGGAGCACCTGCCCGCAGACCAGCGCGATGCCTGGGTACCACGGTTGGAACGACGCACTTACCGCTACCTGTTGCGTCCAGCCGCGCCCGGGCCGGGGCTGCAGACCGATCGTGCGCGCCAGGTCACGGCGATCATCGACGACAGCCTGCGGCACCGCTATCGGTTGCAGGCGCGCCAGGTGGCTCGCCTGCCGGAGCGGTTTGAGGTGGAACTGCGCCTGCACGACGGCACACCCTTGACCATTGAAGTCACCCCGTCGGGCCTGCCGCTGGCACGTTGGCTGCCCGCCGTGCTGCTGGCGCAGCTGGCGCTGCTGCTGGTGTGCGCGTGGCTGGCTGTGCGCCTGGCCCTGCGCCCGCTGCAGCAGCTGTCGCATGCGGTGGAGCATCTGCAGCCGGGCAAGGACGGGCCTGCACTGCCTGAAGATGGCCCTGCGGAAGTAAGCGGCGCGGCGGCCGCACTCAATGCACTGCAGGCACGCATTCGTGGCCATGTCAGTGAACGCCTGCAGATCCTGGCCGCGATCTCGCATGACCTGCAGACCCCCATCACGCGCATGAAGCTTCGGGTGGAGACCTTGCCGGAAGACGCTACCCAGCAGCGCCTGCTGAATGATCTCGATCACCTCGGGCAACTGGTGCGCGAGGGCGTCGCCTATGCGCGCAGCAGCCACGTCGCCGCTGGCGCGCCGGTGTCGATGGACCTGGGCGCGTTCCTGGCCAGTGTGGTCGGCGACTACGAGGACATGGGCAAGCCGGTCACTGGCGGTGCGCCCGCTGGGCAGGTCGTACAGACCTGGCCGCAGCCGCTGCGCCGGGTGGTCGGCAATCTGGTCGACAACGCATTGCGCTACGCCGGCGCTGCCGAGATCGAGGCGGGCCGCGATGAGGCCGGAAGGGTGTGGATCAGCATTTCCGACCGTGGCCCCGGCATTCCCGAGGACCAGCTGCAGGCAGTGCTGGCGCCGTTCCACCGGCTGGAAAGCTCGCGCAACCGCGATACCGGAGGGACCGGCCTGGGACTGGCCATCGCGGTGCAGCTGGCGCAGTCGCTGGGTGGCTCGCTGCGGTTGCACAACCGCGAGGGCGGCGGCCTGCGGGCGGAGCTGCAGCTGCCGGGCTGAGTTGCTCGGCCTTGTGTTCCAGCAAGGACGCTTCTGCTTCGGCTTTGACAGTGAGCGCTTCAGCGGCCATGAAGCCCAGTACATGCAGGCAACCGATAGCCGATGACCGGTATTTCACCCCATCCATGCCACGCTGCGCCGAACCTGCCCAACCGGGATCGAGGCTGTTGAAGGCGAATACGCGATGACTGTGGCGCGACAGCGCTCTATGTGGGTGGCCGGCCTGTCCACGGTGGTGGAGTGGTACGACTTCACCCTGTACCTGTACTTCGCCACGGTGCTGTCGCGGGTGTTCTTCGGCGGTGGCGAGCAGGCGCTGCTGGTCACCTTGGCCGGATTCGCCGTGTCCTACCTGATGCGTCCGCTGGGCGCGCTGTGCTTTGGTCACCTGGGTGACCGGCTCGGCCGGCGATGGATGTTGCTTGCGTCGATGGCGTTGATGGCAGCGGCAATGCTGGCCACCGCGCTGCTGCCGACCGCGGCCACCGCAGGCGCCACGGCCGGCGTGCTGCTGCTGGTGCTGCGCTGCGTGATGGCGTTCTCGGTGGGCGGCGAATATACCGGCGTGGTGGCGTACCTGCTGGAAAGCGCACCGGCGCGCCGACGCGGCCTGGTTACGTCATTGGCTTCGGCGGCCAGCGAAGTGGGCGCACTGCTGGCGGTGGCGATCTCTGCACTTACCGTCGCGCTGCTGCCCACACCGCAGCTGGACAGCTGGGGCTGGCGGATTCCGTTCCTCGTCGGCGCTGCGCTTGCGCTGGTGATCCTGATTGCGCGTTCGGGCATGCACGAGTCGCCGGAGTTCGAGCGCCAGCGCCGCGAAGGCAGCATTCCCGCCACACCGCTGCGGCATGTGCTGCAGCATCATCCGTTGGCGGTGGCGCGCACGTTCGCGATTTCGGCGCTGGGATCGATCACCTACTACGTGGGCATCACCTATGTGCCTGCATTCCTGCACGCGCAGGGCCACGATGAGGGTGACGCACTGTGGCTGTCGACGATCGCGGCGGTGGCAGTGATTGCGATCACGCCCCTGTGTGGCGCATTGTCGGACCGGGTCGGACGACGGCCGGTGTTGTTGGGCCTGACCGTGCTGGCAGCGCTGCTGCCGCTGTCCCTGTTTGCGTGGATGGCACAGGCAACGGCGCTGGGCATCGTGCTGGCTGCGGTGCTGCTGGCCTGCGTGGCCGGCGGTGTAAGCGCGGTGGCCGCCCCGGCCACGGCTGAGCAGTTCCCCGGCGAAGGCCGGGTCAGCGGTCTCGCACTGGGGGTAACCATGGCCACTGCCTTCTTCGGCGGGGCAACGCCGTGGCTGGCGCAATGGTGGGTGGAGCGCAGCGGCTGGGCGGCGGCGCCGGGCGCGATGATCGCACTGGTGGCGGTGCTGGTGCTGCCGGTGCTGTGGACCCTGCCCGAGACGGTCCCGGGCAGGGCCAAGCGCTAGCCGGTCAGACCGTCAGGGTCTGCTCGATGTCGGCCAGTACCGCGGCCGCATCCACACCGATGGCGATCGACTGCACCACGTGGCCGTCCCACACGCTGGGGCCGAATGCCAGGCCTTCCGGCTTGGGAATGGTCATGCCGCGGGCGACGCCGTCGGTGGCCACACGCACGCTGGCGCGCTCGAACTGGAACAGTTCCGGGCGGGTCAGCGCGATGCATGCGCAGCAGTCGTGCACGACCATGCCCTTGTGGCCGGCCTGCAGGTAGAAGTCGACGTAATCCTGCGACAGCGCACGGACCAGCTCGGCGTCGGCACCGCCGATGGCGGCCAGCTTATCCAGGCCGTCACGGTCCATTTCCACGCGGGTGGTCACGTCCAGGCCGATCGCGGTGACCGGCCAGCTGGCGGTGAACACCACGTCGGCCGCTTCGGCATCGCCCCAGATGTTGGCCTCGGCGGCCGGGGTGATGTTGCCGTTGACGTGGAAGGCGCCGCCCATGATCACCACGCCGCGTACCAGGCCGGCGATGTCCGGGGCCTGCTGCAGGGCCAGGGCCAGGTTGGTCATGCGGCCGACCGCGACCAGGGTCACTTCGCCCGGATGGGCGCGGACCAGATCGATGATCAGCTGGTGGGCCGGGCGGTCATCGGCGGTCACGTCCAGGCTGGCCGGCACCGGGTGGTTGCCCAGGCCGTTGTGGCCGTGGATGTGCACCGGCCAGGCTTCCGGGGTGGCTTCCGGCTGCAGCGGGCCATCGGCACCGCGCGCGACCGGGGCGGCGAAGCCCCAGGCCTGCTTCAGGTACAGCGCGTTGTGCGTGGTCGACTCCACCGAGGCATTGCCGAAGGTGGTGGTGACGCCGATCAGGTCGATCTGGGCGTGCTTGTGCAGGTACAGCAGGGCCAGGGCGTCGTCGACGCCCGGGTCGGTATCGAAAATGACTTTCAGCATGTTGTTGTTCTTCTTCTTCCGTGTGGTGCGAGGGGCGCCGGCGGCCAGGGGCAGGCCGGCACACCCCCACATTGTCCCATCTTCATGACAGGCAGGGCCATTGCCGGGGTGGCAGGCCATAATGCCCCCAGTCCAGGCATGGTGTCGCCGAATGCTGATCGTTGCCCTTCTGCTGGTCCTGCTGGTGCTGGGCTTGAACGTGGTGGCTACCGTGGTGATCGGCAGGCGTGATGGGCTGTCGACGGGCGGTCGGACGGTGCAGTTGCTGATGGTCTGGCTGCTTCCCCTGGTCGGCGCCATCCTGTGCATGGCGGTGGCTACGGCCGATGGCTCCGGGATCCGGGGCGACAACAGTTTCGGCGGTGGCTACGATCATCCGGGCGGCCAATCCGGCGACAGCTACAGCCATCACAGTCACAGCAGCTCCGACTGCAGCAGCGACGGTGGCAGCGGTGACGGCGGCGGCTGCAGCGATTGAGGTCTCTGTAGCGTCGAGCCATGCTCGACTGCACTTCGCTCCAACGCCGCGACGCCTGATCGAAAAGCAGTCGAGCATGGCTCGACGCTACAGAACATCGGTTGGCTGCGGCCGGTAGTGCCGGCCGCTGGCCGGCAACCTCAT